>CASGAM010000032.1 GCA_949299545.1 uncultured Prevotellaceae bacterium
AAATATATGGGTCTTTATGCATAACGGTCTGAAAATTACCACAAAAGTAAATCCAAATCCGTTCTCCCCAAAATCTACTATAACAAATTGAATTTCAATTATTTCAAAGATCTTCTATGATTTTTTTAGTGGACACTAATGCAATCATATATTTTTCCTGTTGCAATGTAAATTCCTTGCAAAAATCATCGGCCATACAATAAATCTCTGTAACTTTAGACTCTGAGAACATAGTGATAATCATTTAAATGTTATATTGGTCACTATAAATTTAATACTTTTATCGCTATATTTCTAATTATCAATGAAATATATTTATCCTTATTTTGAACTCACGTTAAATAATATATGCAGGATTTCGTATCTTTGTGTTATCTCCAATAAAAACAAAAGAAATGAATATATATGAAATAGAATCATTGAATATAAGCGGAAGAAATTTTGCTTTCAAATCCATTTCAGAATTTCTTGGAAAGGATTTTCAAAACCAACCATTTGTTTTTGATGGTCTTCTATTGACCATTTGTATTAAAGGAAAGGCAAAAATTACAATTAATTATAAAGAGTATCTGATTGATGCCAATAGCCTGATTGTCATATTGCCGAAGCATATATGTTCTATCAGAGACTGTTCAAGTGATTTGAATATAAGAATGGTATTGGTATCCTCCGATTTCTTGTGTCATCTACCGATAACGCCTGATTTCGATCTGCTAAAAAGCATGATAATTCGGCCATGCGTGAAATTGAATGAAAGGAAACTGGATGATTTGTTGAAAATTCATACTCTAATAAACAGATACAACTCTGATGATAAACTAACCAGACAAATTCAGGACACATTGATTCATTCAATGATTCTGATAATTGCTTCGTCATTTGGGAATCTCTCATTAAATCCGGAACATATATTTTCCCGTCAGGAAACTCTTGTCAGAAATTTCTTTGACATTTTAATTCATTCATGCGAAGCTAAAAGAAGTGTATCATATTATGCAGATAAACTTTGTGTTACTCCGAAATACCTAACCACAGTGATCAAATCTGCCTCAAACCTTCCAGCCCAGAAATGGATCAACGAAGCTGTCCTTATCAGTGCTAAACGTTATATTATGACAACAGACATGACCATACATCAAATAGCAGACTCACTTCATTTTTTGACTGCCTCTTCCTTTGTTAGGTTTTTCCGGATTCACACGGGATGCTCTCCATTAGAATATAGGAAGAGAATGAATCAGAGTTTATAACTTCCATTATCAGTATTTTCGTTTACAATTTTTATAAATTCATCTCCTGTAATCGTTTCTCTTTCGATTAGAAACTCAGCAGCTTTATGCATGATGTCTATATTTTCGGTTATGATATGTTTAGCCTTCTCATGAGCTTTCTTAATTACATTAAGGACTTCATTGTCTATATCTGACGCGGTAACGGTTGAACATGTAAGAGAACTGTCTCCACCTAAATAGGCATTGTTCACGGTCTCAAGCCCCATCATGTCATACTTATCACTCATTCCGTAACGGGTTACCATTGCCCGGGCCAGTTTCGTTGCTTGTTCTATATCATTCGATGCTCCTGTAGTAACGGTTCCGAACACAATCTCTTCAGCAGAACGTCCTCCTGTAAGTGTTGCAATACGGTTGAATAGTTCATTTCTATCCATTAAGTAATGTTCTCCGCTATCAACTTGCATTGTATATCCCAAAGCTCCTGAAGTACGCGGAATGATTGTTATCTTGTGTACCGGAGCTGAATGAGTCTGCATGGCTGCAACCAATGCATGCCCGATCTCATGATATGCCACAAGTTTTTCTCTGTATTGACAGTACGGCGTTCTTCTTTTGTGCGCCGGCAAGCACCACCTCGACGCTTTCTTCCAGATCAGATGTGGTTACGGATTTGCGCCCCATGCGGACAGCCCGCAAAGCAGCCTCGTTCACGATATTTGCGAGTTCCGCACCGGAAGAACCAGCAGTGGCTCTTGCCACGATATCCATATCTATGTTATCATGCTTTACTTTCTTCAAATGAACTGACAGAATAGCCTTGCGTCCCTCCAGATCAGGCAATTCCATTTGTACACGGCGGTCGAAACGGCCAGGACGTAGCAGCGCTTTATCCAAACTTTCGGGACGATTGGTTGCTGCAAGAATAACGACACCTTTCCGTCCGTCAAAACCATCCATTTCAGTCAATAACTGATTTAAGGTCTGTTCCCTTTCATCGTTACCCATCCCTATGTCCCGGCGTTTGCCTATGGCATCGATTTCATCTATGAAGATGATGCATGGAGCCTTCTCGTTGGCTTGTTTGAAAAGATCTCGAACCTTAGCAGCACCCATCCCGACAAACATTTGGACAAATTCTGAACCCGATATGGCAAAAAACGGCACTTTGGCTTCACCTGCTACGGCACGTGCAATCAAAGTCTTTCCTGTTCCCGGAGGTCCTACTAACAGTGCTCCTTTTGGAAGAGATGCACCAACTTCCGTATATTTTGAGGAGTTATGAAGGAAATCAACAATTTCTGTCAATGTTTCCTTGGCCTCATCCTGTCCCGCGACATCTGCAAATGTTGTTTTAATATCAGATTCTGCATATATTTTTGCCCCACTGTTTCCGATTGACATAAAGTTGCCTCCAGTCCCTAAACGGGATTGCATAACTTTGCTGGCCTGTTTCCATATAAGGAAAAAGATGATTCCAGGCAAAACCCAGAACAAGAAAAAGTTAAGAATTGGGGAATTTTCCTGCGGCACGACTTTATTAAAAGTTATTTTATTACTTTCATTGGGACTTTGAGCATTTAAAAGTCTCTTTACTAATTCAGGGTCATTTGTCTCCCCTGTCTTGTAGGCAACTATTTTGCCATTATCATCTACAGTAAAAAAAATCTCATTATCTTTTATGACAACATCTTTTACCTTTCCTTCATCAACCTTTTCTATGAATGAAATATAATCTGTAGCTATTACTCGATTACTTCCTATATTAGGGAAGAGCAACCCGTTAAGCAACAATACCAATAAAAGACCGATTAAGATGCCTATATATGGATTCTGTTCCGTTTTCTTTGAATTCTGATATTCTTTTTTCTTATCCATATTTCCGTTATTTTAATATGTGCAAAATTAGATTATTTTATCCGTATATGATAAGCAAATAAGTATAATATATGTGCAATATTTCTTCAAATTCGTATAAAACGGAGATGAATACCTAGCCTGTGTTATAGAATTGTTTATCCAACATCTACTACAATCGTCTCAGACTATCTCCAATATTTGATTCATTTGGCTCAACATCCATGAAACTCTTGCCAATCTGTTCAATATGAAATTTTTAGTGAAAGAGGATATAAATAACTTTCAGACAAGTTATAAACAGTATTTCATGCTTCATCCACAGTCTTTTCTGACGACATTACCTACTACTAATTTTCGCATCACAATAAATTATCGTATCGCAAGACAATAAAAATGTCTGAAAGCTGTTAATTAATAGAAAAAGAGCCGCCACAAACGGTTATGGACAGCAAACATCGTCTCATATTATATATATTGTTTTTCCACGCCTGCATACAGTGCATGCGGGCACAGTACGATCCGTCATTTACGAACTACTGGGCGATGCAATCCTTTTACAATCCCGCATCGACAGGGCAGAGCGGCTTATTAAATATACAGGGTGCTTATGCCATGCAGATGACCGGATTCGAGAACGCTCCGGCCGTGATGCTGGCAGGTGCAGAAATGCCGTTGGCCATTGGTCAGACGAAACATGGTGTAGGTGCAGGTTTCATGAACGACCAAATAGGCTTGTTCAAACATCAACAGTTTTACCTACATTATGCTTACCATCAGGCTCTTTGGGGAGGAGAACTGAGCGGCGGCATCCATATCGGCCTATTGAGCGAAGGTTTCGACGGAAGCGGGCTAGATTTGGAAGAAAGTGGCGACCCTGCCTTTCCTACTTCAGAAGTCAATGGTTCGGGATTTGATCTCGGCTTCGGACTGCAATACGCGCAGAAAGAATGGTTCGCTGGTTTTTCAATGATGCATTGTACCGCGCCAACCGTTGAATTAGGTGACGAAAAAGTTAACCAAATAGACATCTATCCGTCATATTATTTGATGGGAGGATACAATATTCAGTTTAAAAACCCGTTGTATAAGGTGCATACTACCGCCATGTTACGGACAGACATCACCGGCTGGCGCGGCGATATCACCGGACGATTGGCATACGAGGGTAGCAAACTGAAGTTTTATGGAGGGTTGTCATACAGTCCTACCATTTCGGTCAGTTTCCTTCTCGGTGGAAACTTCCACGGGTTAAACATAGGCTATGCCTATGAGTTATACACCTCTGGCATCGGTGCTTTAAACGGCAGTCATGAACTAATCATCAGCTACCAGACGGAGCTAAACCTATTTAAGAAAGGAAAGAATAAACATAAAAGTGTAAGAATATTATAATGAAGATGAAAACATTATTGCCAATATTCGGCATAGCTTGCTGCATCATACTCTACGCCTGCATCGGTCCGGGCACCTCAGCGACGGCTACCGGCGGCGAAGTCACCGGTGTCGGCGGAATCGCTTACAGTGAGCCCACTCCCTACGGCATGGTGCTGGTAAAGAAAGGATCACTGAAAATAGGAACAGAAGAGACGGACAGCCTTTGGGGTAACATGATACCGACAAAAGAGATTTCCGTGGACGGTTTCTGGATGGACGAGACGGAAGTGACCAATGCCAAATACAGACAATTCTTGTTTTGGGTGAGAGACTCCATCATCCGCGAGCGACTGGCCGACCCGGCTTATGGCGGTGACGAAACATACAAAATCGAGGAGGACGAATACGGCAACCCGGTCACACCACACCTGAACTGGAAAAAACCTATCCCATGGAAACGCCCTAACGAGGATGAGTTGCGTGCCATTGAAAGTGTCTATATCACCCATCCTGTGAACGGAACACGCATGCTGGATCCAAAACAGATGAACTACAAATATGAAGTGTACGATTATGTGAGTGCGGCCCTGCGGAAAAACCGGCTTAACCCCGCCGAGCGGAACCTGAACACGGACATCGCCGTTAATGAAGACGAAGTGGTGATGATTTCAAAAGACACAGCTTACATCGACGAAGAAGGACGTATCGTACGGGAGACCGTCGCACGGCCACTCTCAAACCCGTTTGATTTCCTCAACACATACATCGTAAACATTTACCCCGACACGACTTGCTGGGTAAACGACTTTCCCAACTCACAGAATGCACGGTATATGATACAATATTTCTCCAATCCGGCCTATAACGACTATCCGGTAGTAGGTGTGACATGGGAACAGGCCAATGCCTTCTGCAACTGGCGCACACTGTTCCTAAAGAAAGGACTGGGCGCAGCCGGGGCAAACATACAGCCTTACCGGTTGCCGACAGAAGTGGAATGGGAATATGCGGCACGAGGCGCATCGGGCAGTCTTTTCCCTTGGCAATCTGGCGAAGTTAAAAGTGAGAAGGGGTGCTATTTCGCCAACTTCAAGCCCGACCGCGGCGACTATACGGAGGACGGAAGCCTGATCACCTCCAAGGTAAGGACCTATTCAGCCAACTCGAACGGATTGTACGACATGGCCGGCAATGTGGCAGAATGGACCAGCACCGTATACACCGAAGCCGGCGTACAGGGTATGAGCGACATGAATCCGGAACTTGAATACAACGCAGCAAAGGAAGACCCCTACCGGCTGAAAAAGAAATCCGTCAGAGGCGGTTCATGGAAAGATCCTGAATCAATGATACGTTCCGTATGGCGTTCATACGAGTACCAGAACCAGCCACGTTCCTACATCGGATTCCGTTGCGTACGCTCTATCTCGGGCACCACAAGCAAACGATAACAAAAAGACTATCAAGATATGGCAAACAATAAAAGAAATCTGATTGTCCGTCTGCAAGAATGGATGGATTCCGTTCCAGGACAAATGTTCATGAACTATGCTTACAGCTGGGGTGCAGCCATTGTCATCCTCGGCACGCTGTTCAAACTGACCTACCTGCCAGGAGCGAATGCCATGCTGTTCATCGGCATGGGTACAGAGGTACTTGTCTTTATTATTTCAGGATTTGACCGGCCGGCCGGACTGAAAAGGAGTGAAGAGGATGAGGAAGAAGACGAGGAAGAAAACTTCAAATCAGAAGAAGAAAGAGAAACCATCGAGGAAAACATGCCGCAACCACAAACACAACAACCGGAATCATATATCGGACAACCGGCAGCAGTTTCAAGCGGTCAGCCATTCGTTCAACAAGGCCCCGTCATCATCGGCAGCATACAGCCTACAGCCGGTACGCCGACAAGCGGCATGAACATGACAAGCGGCGAAACAACCGCTGAAAGCAATGGCACACCAGCTGCGACAGGTCAATCCATGACAAATGGAAGCATAGGAGGCATCGACGCCAAACTGCTGGCAGAAATCGTTAACACCAGCAATGCCGAATTACTGAAAGCGGCGCGGCAAAGTTGTACGCCGGAAATGGAAGAAGCAGCAGAAGCCTACATCGAAGAACTGAAAAAACTGACAGAGACACTTTCACGCGTTTCTTTGCAAGCTGAAAGTCTCACACGCGACTCAAAGGAAATGGACAACCTGAACCGAGTACTCATCGGTATCAACTCCATTTACGAGGTTCAGCTCAAGAGCATCAGCACGCAAATCGGCACCATCGATCAGATTAACGAACAAACGCGCAAGATGGCTCACCAAATAGAAGAACTGAACGGCATCTACAGTCGCATGATAAAAGCACTGACCGTCAATATGAAGAACGCCGGAGGCAATGTGCCATCCGACCAATTTTAAAAACTAAAATTAACAAGGGCAAAATATGGGCGCTCAAAAACAACGTGTCTCACCACGCCAGAAAATGATCAACCTGATGTATGTGGTATTGATGGCCATGCTGGCTCTCAATGTCTCATCAGAGGTGCTGAACGGTTTCTCGTTAGTGGAAGACAGCCTGAACCGTACAACCGCCAACGCTTCTGAAGCCAATAGGGCCATTTATGCGAACTTCGAGACGCAAATGAAACAAAATCCTTCGAAAGTAAAAGAATGGTACCTCAAAGCACAAGAAGTAAAGCAGATGTCAGACTCGCTCTATGACTATGCCGAGACGCTGAAAGTGCGCATCGTCAAGCAAGCGGATGGCGAAGACGGTGATATACACGACATCGAAAACAAAAAAGACCTGGAAGCCGCATCCAACGTGATGCTGGCACCCCGGCGCGGAGAAGGCCAACAACTTTATGAGCACATCAATCATTTCCGTGAGCGGATCGTCTCCATGCTGACAGACGAGGCGCAGAAAAACATCATCTCCAGCAATCTGAGTACGGAAGTACCGGAAGAAAGCCGCCTGTTAGGAAAAAGTTGGCCGGAATACATGTTTGAAAATATCCCGGTAGCAGCTGCCATCACCCTGCTGTCGAAGTTGCAAAGCGACGTGCGATATGCTGAAAGCGAAGTGTTGCATACACTGGTTGCCAATATCGACATCAAAGATATCCGCGTCAACCAACTGAACGCATACGTCATCCCAAACTCTCGCACCATCGTACAAGGCGGCAAACTAAGCGCACAAATCATCATGGCAGCCGTAGATACGACCAATCGCCCCAACATCTACATCGGCGGCAAACCTTTCAATTCACCCGACGGACTGTACGAGACAGTATGCCGTACCACAGGTGATTTCACGCTGAAAGGATACATCGAAATGCTGAACGGCGAAGGGCAGTTGGTAAAACGGGAATTTTCACAACCTTACACAGTTGTAGCGCCTTCGGCAACCGTTTCTGCCGACCTGATGAACGTACTGTACGCAGGTTATGACAATCCGATAAGTGTCTCCATCCCCGGCGTGGCAGCAAACAAAATCGTAGCATCTGCAAGCAACGGACGGTTGCAACCCACCGGAGCTGGGAAATACATCCTTCGACCGACAGAAGTTGGAAAGGATGCGGTCATCACCGTAAGTGCAAACATGGACGGACATATCCAACAGATGGGACAGTTCACATTCCGCGTACGCAAACTGCCCGACCCTGCGGCTTACATCGAATATGCGGCAGACGGCGGTACGAACCGTTTCCGCGGCGGCAGACTTTCAAAACAGATCCTGATGGGTACCAAAGGGATCGGGGCAGCCATCGATGACGGGTTATTGAACATCGGATTCCGCGTATTAGGCTTCGAAACAGTATTCTTCGACAACATGGGCAACGCCGTGCCGGAAGTATCGCAAAGTGCAGACTTTACGGAACGACAGCGCAACTTGTTCCGCTCTCTCGGACGCGGTAAGCGTTTCTACATATCACGTATCCGCGCGATTGGTCCCGACGGTATCGAACGAACACTCGACGGCTCCATGGAAGTAATTATCAACTAACGAGAATAACATGCAATACAATATGAACAGTTATAAAATGAAACGCCTGACTTTACTGAGTCTTATCGTCGGTTTTTGTCTCATGGCGCAAGCCCAACCGGCACGCCGGCGGGTAGCCACCAAAGAGTCTGCCACACAGGCAACCGACAGGGCCAGCTTGCAATTCCCAATTGCATCAGAAATGCCGGAAGACGTCGTTTGGCGTCGTGACATATACAGGCAACTCGACCTGACAACAGACAGAAATGCACCCTTGTATTACCCGGTGGAACCATCCAACGGACAAATGAACCTGTTCACCTATCTGTTTGACTTGCTGCTGACAGGCAAAATCTCAGCATACGAGTACAAATTAGACGGCAACGAATCGTTCTCTGCCCGCGACAAAGTAGATATGAAAGACATTATGTCACGCTACCATATATATTATGAAGAAAACAACGGACGACTTCAAGTAAACGCAAGTGATATACCGTCAGCTGAAGTGTTAAGGTATTATATCAAAGAAACGGCATATTTCGACCAACGTACATCCACTTATCACGTAAAAGTCACGGCTTTATGTCCTGTGCTGATGCGCGGCGATGACTTCGGCGGCGAATCGACACCATACCCTTTGTTCTGGCTGAAATATGATGAAATCAGCCCTTACCTGCAAAAACACGCCATGATGTCAAGCAATTATAACAACACCAGCAACATGTCGGCTGCCGACTACTTTACGCTGAACCGCTACGACGGGAAAATATACAAGACAAACAACATGCAAGGCAAGGTATTGGCCAATTACTGCAAAACCGACAGTGCTTTGGTAAAAGAGCAGCAACGGATCGAGAAGG
Organism: uncultured Prevotellaceae bacterium; assembly: GCA_949299545.1. Lineage (GTDB taxonomy): Bacteria > Bacteroidota > Bacteroidia > Bacteroidales > Bacteroidaceae > Paraprevotella. The sequence continues at coordinate 9,311 of CASGAM010000032.1, forward strand.
AATTATCCGACTTTGAAAAACATATATGGGGTAATGATACTGAAGCGACAGATTCTGTAACAACTGTCGCTGAAGAATCCGATAAAGAGAAAAAGAGCAGTCGACGTTCAAGCACGAATTCACGCCGTGCTGAAAACACCGATGAGCCCAAAACAGAGAAAACGGAAAACAGTTTCTTCAAGTCATCGTCATCCTCAACACCTCGTGTAACAGTACGCCGCCAACGCAGATAATGGCCGGAAAAGTTGACTTTTATCAAAACTGTTATTATATTTGCAGCATTGATAACCAAAATGACGAACAAATGAAACGATTCTCAATCGCACTGTTATTAGGTGCCCTGTTTTTTATGACAGTTCCGGCCAACGCCCAATTCAAATGGGGTGTTGAAGGTGGTGTCAATCTGAATAAGGCTTGTATATCAGGAAATGCATTTGATGCTTCCAACCGTACTGGTTGGTTTATTGGTCCAAAAGCACAGTTCACAGTACCCATTTTAGGTTTGGGCATTGACGGTGCTATACTGTACTCACAAAAGTACTTGAAACTTTCATCCGACGACCCATCAAAGGTCGGTTCCATCTCAAAAGACATGCCGTACATCGATATTCCTGTCAACGTGAAATGGAACATTGGTTTCAGCAGCCTTATCGGTGCCTATATCGCTACAGGGCCACAATACAGCTGGTATCTTGGTGGCGGCAACCTGTCCGATGGCATCAATAACCTCGGAACACTGAACACCTCAACTTTCAGTTGGAACTTCGGTGTAGGTTTGAACATGCTCAGCCATATCCAGTTGGGTGTTACGTATAATATTGCCATAGGCGAAACAGGCCATTTGAACGGCATCAAAGACGTTTACGATGCCACAGATATCAAGAACAACATGTGGCAGGTGCGTTTAGCATACATGTTCTGAGAACATCCAAAAGCATATTGATAAAAGGAGGGTGTGTCAAAAAGTTTGGCATACCCTCTGTCTTTATAATATAACCGTTTAACGAAAAGCCGACCTTATGAAATATATAGACGTGATACTTCCCTTACCTCTCGCGGCAACCTATACATACGTGCTGCCCGACGGAATGTGTGAGGATGCCCAACCGGGCTGCCGTGTCATCGTCCCCTTCGGCAACAAAAAAATTTATACGGGTATCATTACACGTGTCAGCGATACCGCTCCCGCAGACCTTACGTTTAAACATGTGTTGGAACGTCCCGATGCTCAACCGATACTGCTTCCGGTACAGATGCAACTATGGCAATGGGTCGCTGATTATTACATGTGCCCGGCAGGCGAAGTCTTCAAAGCTGCCATTCCCTCCGGCATGAAACTGGAAAGCGAAAGTAGGGTCGTGGCTGACGATGATTTTGAAGCAGAAACAAAACTGACGGAGAATGAACAAAAGTTATTGGACTGCCTGACAGCCGGAAAAGAAAAAAGCGTGCAGCAACTGCAACGGGAAACCGGCATCAGCCAAATACTGAGAACCGTCAATAGTCTGTTGGGCAAAGGCGCCATCCATGTAAAAGAAGAGGTAAAACGCAGTTACAAGCCAAAGACAAAACTACTGGTGGAACTGGCCGGAACTTACTTCTCGGAGGAGGCTCTCAACCGTCTTTTCAACGAACTCAAGCGTGCGCCCAAACAGGTGGCCTTGTTAACAAAATATATCGAACTGGCAGAACTGCCTGCCGCCCTGCACTTACAAAACAGGCAGTTACTGAAAGAGGTTGAGCGAAAAACGTTGTTAGAGGCAAGTGGTTCAGGTGCAGCAATTTTGTCAACACTGACGTCTCGTGGCGTTCTCCAAACCGTCCGGCGAGAAGAAACCCGCCTTCCGAAAGAAAACATACACCACGTACTGGGGTTGTCGCCATTAAGCGGCGCACAGGAAAAAGCCCTGAAAGACATCTGCACATCCTTCCATTCACATAACGTCACACTGCTGCATGGCGTCACCTCCAGCGGCAAAACAGAGGTGTACATCCATCTGATCAGCCAAATAATCGGCAAAGGCAAACAAGTGCTTTACTTAGTGCCTGAAATTGCCCTTACCACACAACTGACAGAACGCCTTTATAAAGTATTCGGTGACAGGATGGGCGTGTACCACTCCAAGTTCTCGGATGCCGAACGAGTAGAGATCTGGCAGAAACAACTGTCGGAAAAGCCTTACGAAGTGATTCTGGGCGTGCGGTCGTCTGTTTTCCTGCCATTCCGTAATTTAGGGCTGGTCATAGTCGACGAAGAGCATGAACAAAGCTACAAACAACAAGAACCTGCACCCCGTTACCATGCCCGCAACACAGCCATCGTATTGGCACAGATGTGCGGTGCAAAAACCCTTTTGGGAACAGCAACACCCTCGATAGAAACTTATTACAATGCCGGCAACGGGAAATACGGCCTCGTAGAACTTAAAGAAAGGTTCGGGCAGGTCTTGTTACCACAGATCGAAGTGGAAGACATCAAGGAGCTTCAACGCAAACGCCGCATGACAGGCTTGTTCTCGCCCCACCTCCTATCAGAAATCCGACAGGCGCTTGAGAACCGCAAGCAAGTCATCTTGTTCCAAAACAGACGAGGCTATGCACCGGTAACGGAATGCCACACCTGCGGCTGGGTCCCCAAATGCCCGAACTGCGATGTGAGCCTGACTTTTCACAAGGGGCTGAACCAACTTACATGTCACTATTGCGGCTTCGTGTCGCCCTTCCCGGCTCGTTGTCCGGCCTGCAACGGAACAGAACTGACAGACAAAGGCTTCGGAACGGAAAAAATTGAAGACGAATTAAGGCTGCTGTTCCCGGAAGCACGGATAGCCAGGATGGATCTGGACACCACTCGCAGCCGCAGCAGCTATGAACAGTTGATTGGCAACTTTCAAAATGGCCGGACAGACATTCTCGTCGGCACGCAGATGGTAACGAAAGGACTTGACTTTGAAAACGTGTCGGTAGTGGGCATCCTGAACGCAGACACCATGCTTAACCAGCCTGATTTCAGAAGTTATGAAAAGGCATTCCAGATGATGACACAAGTAGCCGGACGTGCCGGGCGACGGCAGGCACAAGGTTTGGTGGTACTGCAGACTAAAAGCCCTGATGCCCCGGTTATCCGGAATGTAGTGGAACATAATTACCGAGAACTCTATGAGGAACAACTCGCAGAAAGGGAGATGTTTGAGTTTCCGCCTTTTGTCCGACTGATATATATTTACATGAAACACCGTGACAATCACGTACTCGACCAACTGGCAACGACCCTTGGGAACCAACTGAGAAAGATGTTCGGAACGGCGGTCTTAGGCCCGGACATTCCTCCCATAGCCCGCATGCAAGCGCTTTACATCCGGAAAATAGTCCTGAAGATAAAGCCGCAAACCGATTTGGCCAAAGTCCGTTCGTATTTGCTCTCGTTGAAAAAGGAAATAACCGCCTACACGGCTTTCCATGCAGCGGTCATCTATTTTGACGCCGACCCGCTATGACACTGCAAACGACGGAAAAAGTATCTCCGTCCACCGGAGCCACAACGCCAAAAACCGAAAAAGGACCTTACACGACCCCGTAAAGAGAAAATATGCCGGCATTCTGTCAAAGCAATTGCAGCAACTGCACCAGCGAGTTCTCGTCTTTCCAGCTCCACCAACGGTTTTCAGTCATGCCTTTGAGTACCTTGCGCCGCGCTTTCGTATAACGCCGCATAACGGGACGTTCCTTAGCCGGAACGACTTCACCGGAAAGGATAAAATAATATTCCCGCTTTAGGGGAAAAGATGTTTTCATTGTTTGATCTCCGCCGAGTTCGATGAACCCCATCGAACCAACCATGTCCAACTGGAAAAAAGGCATCCCCTCACCGCGTTTGTCTTCACCTGATATACCGTCATTGCTGCCCTTCATCTTATACTTGTCTATCGTACGGACACATACCAACATCTTGGCGCTGTCTTCCGCCACAATCCGCGCCAACATGTTATCAACCGGCATATACAGCGTATCGCCGAACGCCACCCTGTGGATATTACCCAAACTCGCCTCAATAGGTACACTGTCCTGCAAAAAATAGAACTTGCTGCCATCCAGATAAATATTACCGAGAACCTGTTTCTTACTGCCAAACATCATTGTCACCGTAGCCTCGCGATAGCGTGGGAAAGCATAAGGGATAGGACTTGTTTCCTCTTCCTGAGCCTGCTGGCCCTGCACTTCCAAACAGCAAAATGCCATGCAAGCGATGATACAGAACATCCTCATATTCATACCGGTTTTTAGGTTAATGCGCTACAAATATAATGTTTTTCTGAAGAAAGGAAGATAAATCCGGACAAATTCCATTGACCGGAAGAGCGATATTTTGAAACGCGCCTTGCCGTTATGAAAATATATTTGTACTTTTGGCGGATTATAGACCACAAGCCCCGACACGACTGCCCACACAACAAGCAAAAGGAAAAGGGGCGAACCTGATTACAAACTTCTGATTATAAGAAAGCATCATGAAAGAATTTGTCCTCTCCGAAGCGCAAGCGGAAACAGCCGTATTGGTCGGCCTTATCACACCTGCCCAGGACGAACGCAAAACAAATGAATACCTTGACGAACTGGAATTCTTGGCCCATACGGCCGGAGCCGTTACCGTCAAGCGCTTTACACAACGTGTCAACGGACCAAATGCTACCACTTACGTCGGTACGGGAAAACTGGAAGAGATACGCCAATATATTGAAGCCGAAGAGGAAGCCGAACGGGAAATCGGCATGGTCATATTCGATGATGAACTCTCGGCCAAACAAATACGCAACATCGAGAAGGAACTGAAGGTGAAAATCCTCGACCGCACCTCGCTGATCCTCGATATCTTTGCCATGCGCGCACAGACATCCAACGCAAAGACGCAGGTCGAACTGGCACAATACCGCTACATGCTGCCGCGGCTGCAACGCCTATGGACGCACCTCGAGCGACAGGGCGGCGGCTCTGGTTCCGGCGGCGGGAAGGGTTCGGTAGGTTTGCGCGGACCGGGTGAAACCCAGTTGGAAATGGACCGTCGTATCATTCTCAACCGCATGTCGCTCCTCAAACAACGTTTGGCCGACATCGACCGGCAGAAAACAACCCAGCGCAGCAATCGCGGCCGCATGATCCGCGTGGCACTGGTGGGTTATACCAACGTAGGGAAAAGTACCCTCATGAACCTGCTGTCGAAAAGCGACGTCTTCGCAGAAAACAAACTCTTTGCCACGCTCGACACCACCGTACGTAAAGTGATTATCGACAACCTTCCCTTCCTGCTATCCGACACGGTCGGTTTCATCCGCAAGTTGCCGACAGACCTTGTCGACTCCTTCAAAAGTACGCTCGACGAGGTGCGCGAGGCTGACCTGCTGGTACATGTCGTCGACCTCTCCCATCCCGATTTCGAGGAACAAATACAAGTGGTAGAGAAAACACTTTGCGACCTGAAATGCAGCGACAAACCGGCCATAATCGTTTTCAACAAGATTGACGCCTACAAATGGGTGGAAAAAGACGCTGACGACCTGACACCCTCGGCCAAAGAGAACATCCCGCTGGCCGACCTTATGAAGACCTGGATGGCACGCCTCAACGACAACTGCATTTTCATCTCCGCACGGGAAAAGACGAATATCGACGAGTTAAAGCAACTGCTATACCTGAAAGTCAGAGAACTGCACGTACAGAAGTATCCCTATAATGACTTCCTTTTCCAGAAGTACGACGAGGAAGAACCGGAAACCACATAATTCTAAAGCAACGGACTCAGTAACGTATTATTTGCTGCGTTTCGCCCTTAATTGCTTTAATCCGATTCAATTATAATAAAAGTAGCCAAATCCATATTCAACAAAGGATTTGGCTACTTTTATACCGGACTACAGTCCACCACACAAATGTTCAGGCTCGTTCCTACAGGGTAAAAGTCCAGGAAAGGCAATTCAATGCGCCTCCACCTCTTTTGACAATCGACGGCATTTGCACTTGATAGATTCTATCTTTATACTCAGGGAAAAGTTTCCGTATATGCGCCAAAGCCTCCTCATCCGCAGGAAGACCTAAGCCCGGAACAATGATTACTTCCTGAGTATGAATCATATTTATATATGCCCAACTCATATCATGATAATCGCTTAACTCTAAATCTATTACCTTAAAGCAAGATTCTAATACGTTTCTCATCTTAGTGGCAATGTCATCAGGGTAAACTTTAAGATTCACTAATACCTTATTGTTTCCAACTGCATGCAAAATTCCATCAGTGTGACCACAGGCATCATTTTTATCCCATGGCAGAAACAGGAACTTATGATTTGGAAACAATTTTCCCAACTGAGAGACAACCTCTTCTCTATCCATATCGGGATTCTCAAAAAAGATTTTCTCTGTCATTACAATGACAAAAGTACATCCTCTTCCCTTTTTTATAGTCCCAAAAGTAAAATTACCTCCGTCTGCAATAATTGGAGAACTTGTTACTGAAGAAGATCGGATTAGCGTCCTCGTCAGTTTAATTGATACTTCCGTTGGTGTCTCATAATCACGAAGTCCTTCCAAATAGTCGGGATGATACCGGAACTGCACGAAAGAATTACCACAAACTTGTATTGGCATATAATCTCTACACCAATAATCTGAGGTGCCATTCAGAATACCATGCCTCACTTCATGCTTCGACAATATTTCTGTTAACTCATGGTATATTTTTGGATAATACCTTTTTAGGTTGTCTGAGAAAAACACATAATCTATCAATCGTTTTACAACTTTCATATCATTCTGCTTCGAGATTCGTGAAACGCCACATACGGTCAGTATCTTCTCCGTCAATCTTACGAACATTTATTCTGGCCGAAGATTGCATGCGCACCTCTTTATAATCCTCATTATCTACCCAAACTATAGACAATCCTTTTCCAAAAACTGAAGCATTACCAAACATGTCTTCCCACAAGTACTGCGGTTTAAAACCCGTCGGTCTTTTTTGAGAATCTCTATTAATATAGGTTTCCCCATCTACCAAAGATTTGTACTTGTACCCCCTTATAAGGAATGATGCTCGATACTTTCCCTCACGTTCAAAAGTCACATCCACGCCAGACCTGTTTGGACAGACACTTCCTATAGGGAAATACGGCAGCCCATTTACATGATACATTTGAGGCTCTTTAATTATACCATTCTCCTCATCATGGAAATAAAATTCGATCTCTATCGGATATATTTCGTATTCTCCATTTACAATAAAACGTCCATTAAATACTATCTGAGCTATATCTTTAAATTGCGCTGTGAGTTCATTTACCGTATTAGCAGGTGAGAAACTTTCAAGAGCCTCTCTTAATCTTTGCAACATTTCCATTAATTTTTTATTATAAAGTTCTCATAAAAACATCACCTAAATCTTTAATGATGTTTTCAAATCTCTTACAAAATTACGTAAAATCCACAACACTCCCATTCAACATGGATTTTATACGGCTTTTTCTTTGAACAATGGTTTTATAAATCCATCTTCTTGCGATACTTATTATTTCCTTTCATGCAATAAGCAAGTTTCATGGCGCCTTTGGATTCTTTATAACAAGACTTATTTTATATAAAAGAAAGTTTCTTATATTTATAACAAAGCTTGTTTTATATAAAAATAGCTTTGTTATAAAGTTTTATGACGGTTTACATCTTAATTGGACAACGATGAAAATAAGTTGTCAAAAGCTGATGCACACTTTTTCAGAGTTAATATTCATCGGAGATTCTGCTGCGGCGATTTTACAACAACTGCAATCTTTCATTTCAAAAACAGACCTTTCAAAAAGAAAGCATGTCGAAGAGTCCGCCTTTTCCGGCGGTTCCCTGTCACGTTTATGCCAAACAGCGTTTTTACGGTCAGAATATCGGCATTAAACCGATTAACGTCATTTCTCACGATTTATTCGGTATTTCCGGAGAATTTCCTTAACTTTGCAATAGTTCAACAACCTATAAATAAATTATAACGATTATGGCTAACGTACCAGAATTTAAGTATGCGCCGATGTTCCAGTTGGGCAAAGACGATACGGAATATTATCTGCTGACAAAAGACTATGTATCTGTCAGCGAGTTTGAGGGACATCCTATCCTGAAAATCGCTCCTGAAGGACTGACCGCCATGGCCAATGCCGCATTCCGCGACGTTTCTTTCATGCTGCGCCGTTCACACAACGAACAAGTAGCCAAGATCCTGAACGACCCGGAAGCAAGCGACAACGACAAGTATGTGGCGCTTACGTTCCTACGCAACGCGGAAATCTCAGTCAAAGGGAAATTGCCGCTCTGCCAAGACACCGGTACGGCCATCATCCACGGCGAAAAAGGACAACAGGTCTGGACGGGATTCTGCGATGAAGAAGCACTGTCCAAAGGCGTATACAAGACTTATACTGAAGAGAACCTGCGCTATAGCCAGAACGCCCCGTTGAGCATGTATGAAGAAGTGAACACCAAGTGCAACCTGCCGGCACAGATTGACATCGAAGCAACAGAAGGCATGGAATATCACTTCCTCTGTGTCACCAAGGGCGGCGGTTCGGCCAACAAGACTTATTTGTATCAGGAAACGAAAGCCATCCTCAACCCGGCAACGCTCGTTCCGTTCATGATCGAGAAGATGAAAAGCCTCGGAACAGCCGCCTGTCCGCCTTACCACATCGCATTTGTCATCGGCGGCACGTCGGCCGAAAAGAACCTGCTCACGGTAAAACTGGCCTCTACGCATTATTATGACAACCTGCCAACCACGGGCGACGAAACAGGTCGTGCCTTCCGCGACATCGAATTAGAAAAACAGGTATTGGAGGAAGCACACAAAATCGGACTCGGCGCCCAATTCGGCGGCAAATACATGGCTCACGACGTGCGTATCGTACGCCTTCCCCGCCACGGTGCTTCATGCCCCGTCGGACTCGGCGTATCCTGCTCGGCCGACCGTAACATCAAGTGTAAAATCAATAAAGACGGTATCTGGATTGAGAAACTCGACAGCAACCCGGGTGAACTGATTCCAGAGGAACTCCGCCAGGCCGGCGAAGGCAATGCCGTAAAGATTGACTTGAACCGCCCGATGAATGAGGTTCTGGCAGAGTTAGACAAATATCCTGTTGCAACCCGCCTGTCACTCAACGGTACCATCATCGTTGGCCGTGACATCGCACACGCCAAACTGAAGGAACGCCTTGACAAGGGTGAAGACCTGCCGCAATACATAAAGGATCATCCCATCTATTACGCCGGCCCGGCAAAGACACCGGCAGGCATGGCCTGCGGCTCCATGGGCCCGACAACAGCCGGCCGTATGGATCCTTATGTTGACCTGTTCCAAAGCCACGGCGGCAGCATGATTATGTTGGCCAAAGGCAACCGCAGCCAAGCCGTTACGGACGCTTGCAAGAAGCACGGCGGTTTCTATCTCGGTTCTATCGGCGGACCGGCTGCCATCCTGGCTCAGAACAACATCAAGAGCATCGAATGCGTGGAATATCCTGAACTGGGAATGGAAGCTATCTGGAAAATCGAGGTGGTCGACTTCCCGGCATTCATCCTGGTAGACAATAAAGGCAACGACTTCTTCAAGCAAATCAAGCCGTGGCCTGTTTGCAAGAAATAAAGCGGAAACACGACTTTTTTCATAAATCTAAAGGAACTGCATCCATATTCTTCGTGCATAACGCAGAATGCAGTTCCTTTTTTTTTATGGTTATAATCATCCATGAGGCTGTGTCGCAATGTAACGATGCAGCCTCAAGATTTTATACGGAACCTACTACCCGGATTGTCTTTTTTTCTCTTTTTCCCTTTCTCATCAGTAGTTTCAGCCCAAATAAACTATAGTTTTTAGTTATATTAACTATAAATATTTTGCAGCAAACTATAATTTATCGTTATTTGTAAAAAAAGGAACGACATGAAAAGACTGACCGCAAAAGAAGAAGAAATCATGAATTTCTTCTGGGATAAAGGCCCCCTGTTCGTAAAGGAAATACTGGCTTTCTACACAGACCCTAAACCTCATTTCAACACCCTTTCCACCATCGTGAGAGGATTAGAGGAAAAGGGCTACCTCAGCCATGAAGCGTACGGCAACACCTACCGTTACTATGCCGTCGTCTCCCAAAAGGAATTTCGCGAAAGAACCCTGAAGGGCGTCATCAGCAAATATTTCGACAACTCTTACCTAAGTGCAGTATCCACACTTATAAAGGAAGAAAATATATCCGTGGAAGAGCTTAAACAGCTCATTAGAGAAGTAGAGCAGTCCAAATCAAACACTCAATCCTAAATCCTACGTTATGGGAATCATCGTCACATATATGCTTAAATTTGGTGTATGCCTGTTACTGTTTTACCTGCTGTATAAATGGTTACTGGCCGGTGAAACATTCTTCCGGTTGAACAGGGCGTACCTTACAGGCATCTGGCCGACGGCCTTGATTCTGACATTCATTCCTCTACCGGAATTGTCCGACACCGGCGAAGAAGCAATATTGGGATTCCATCCGGACAGCCAACTCACGAACGATAATTTCAGCTACGGATTATCCGCCACGGATTCTACCGGGCTGTTCAACACCATTGCGGGAATCTTCTGCATCATGTATTTCGCAGGTGTGGCCGTCATGGGCGTGAAACTGCTCATAACCTATTGGCAATTATTTCACATCGTCCATAAAGGACAACGTAAAAGGCTCGCCGGCGGCGGATACCTGATTGTCAACAAAAACTGTCCGATACCTTTCAACTGGCTGAACTACATCATCATTCCGGGGAAAGACATTCCTGAAAACCGTCCGGAAATCATCGTCCACGAAGAAGCACATTTACACAAACGGCATTCCTTCGACTTGTTGCTGACCGACATGTTTCTCATTCTGCAATGGTTCAATCCATCTGCCTGGTTGCTGAAAAGGGAATTGCAAGCCGTTCACGAGTACGAAGCAGACCAGGCCGTCCTATCCTCAGGCTTTAATGCCAAGTCCTACCAATTACTGCTAATAGAAAAAGCTGCCGGCTCCAGTCGCTACACTTTGGCCAGCAGCCTAAATCACAGTTCACTTAAAAAACGTATCACTATGATGTTAAAAGAAAAATCCAGTCCGTGGGCTCGTGCGAAGTATGTATGTATACTTCCGTTAGCCGCCCTGTCCGTGATGGCATTAGCCAGTCCGGCAGCGAACAAAGTGTCAAATGACCTTTCAATGGTCAAAGTTACTGATTTATGGTCATCCGGACAAGAAAATCATCCGGAAAACAAGCCGCTTTTTCCCGGCGGAGAAAAAGCTTTCGACCAATTCATTGCAGACAATCTCAAATATCCGCCCACCACAGCCGAAGGACGTGTGGCCTGTGAAATAACAATCGGTGCAGACGGAAAAGTAGGCGATGTAAGAATCACCATGAGTGCCGATTCGGTATTAAACGCAGAAGTCATACGCGTCATGAAATCAATGCCGGCCTGGCAACCGGCCATGCAAGACGGAAAGGCCGTACCGTCCACTGTATCTTTCAGCACGCTTTTCAGATTGGAAGACAATGACCAGCAAGCCAAACCGGATAATGAACTCACGATTACAAAAGACATGGTCGTTACAGGAAACCGGGACATCCAGAAACAAAAAAAGATAGAATCTGATTATAACAAGTTTCTGGATAATGAACCGCTCTGTATCATCGACGGTAAGATTGCAACCATAGATGAATTTAGAAAACTAATTGAGAGCGATATTGACTACGTGGATATGATGATGGGCAAAACAGCCGTCAAGAAGTTTGGTGAGAAGGCCAAACACGGAGCCATCATTGTATCTCTGAAAAAAAAGAAATGACAAGCCATACATCAGGAATGCCGGTACATTCCAAATCAAACGGCCTTCTCGAACAACAGACTCCTGCATTCTAAAAGGTCAGACATTAAAGGAGTAAACACAAAAGAACCCTATCCTGAGCCGGAATGGAACTTGACAGGGTTCTTTTTTTATTGCAGGTGAATCACCACTTTATGGAACGGCTGCCGTCCTCTGCCTCCTCGATATACACCCTGACAGCATCCTCCGGCAACAGTTCCTCTACCAGTTCCGGCCACTCAATGAAACACAAGGCACCACTGTAGAAATAATCCTCGTATCCCATATCGTACACTTCTTCCAGTTTCTTGATGCGGTAAAAATCGAAATGGTAGATTAGCTCACCGGTCGTAGCTGAACGGTACTCGTTCACAATGGCAAATGTCGGTGAGTTAATGACATCCTCAACGCCGAGCTGTTCGCAGACGGCTTTTGTAAACGTCGTCTTGCCTGCTCCCATCTTCCCGTACATGGCGAAAACCGAATGATCCCCCATGTTTTCAATGAAAGTGCGGGCTGCCTCTGCAAGCCCGTCCAATGATTCAATCTTTATTTCCATAATTTATATCCTTTATTTGTTAGTTCCGTTTCTTTCCTTGTAAGGTTATGAGCGGCACCAGCATCTCTTCCATTGAGATGCCCCCGTGCTGGAAAGTATCCTTATAATAAGACACGTAGTAGTTATAATTGTTGGGGTAGGCAAAGAAGCGGTCGCAGTCGGCAAAAACATAAGCAGTGGTAATACCGGGCGCCGGCAAGCCTATTTTTTGCGGCTGCGTTATCTCAAATACCTCCTTCGGATTGTATTTCAATGACTTGCCTAACTTGTAACGCAGGTTCGTATTGGTATTCCTGTCGCCCACAATCTTCAAAGGATTCTTCACCCGGATGCTGCCATGGTCGGTCGTAACCACGACCTTGCAATCTTCCGAAGCCAGCGCCTTGAAAAGATCTTTAACGGCAGAATGGCGGAACCAGCTTTGGGTGATGCTGCGATAAGCCGCTTCGTTGGAAGCCAGTTCGCGTACCATTTTCAGTTCGGTACGCGCATGCGAGAGCATGTCTATGAAATTCAGGACGATCACATTCAAGTCGTAACGTAACAGCTGACGGAACTGGCCGACCAACTTCTCTGCACTCTGAGAATCATTAATCTTGTGATAACTGAAGGTATGCTTCTTCCGGTAACGGTCCAACTGCGTCTGTATGAGCGGCGCCTCGTTGATGTTCTTGCCTTCTTCTTCCTCCTCGTCAATCCACAAGCCGGGAAACATCTCGGAAATCTGTTTGGGCATGAGCCCGGAAAAGATGGCATTACGGGCATACTGTGTCACCGTTGGCAGAATACTGCAATACAGGTCTTCTTCAATAAGGAAGGCGTCGGCAATCTCAGCGGCCACCGTCCGCCACTGGTCATAACGGAAATTATCTATAACAATAAGGAACACTTTGTCACCTTGGCCCAGCAAAGGAAATATCTTCGTCTTAAATATGTCGGGACTCATTACCGGCCGCTGTTCCGGCTGCTCCATCCAGCGGACATAATTCTTCCGTATGAATTTCGAGAAAGCCTGGTTGGCCTCGCTTTTCTGCATGACAAGCATCTCATTCATGCTGCTTTCCGCGTCGGTCAGCTCCAGTTCCCAGAAAACAAGGCGCTTGTACACCTCCACCCAATCCCGGAAGGTCAGCGAATCATTAATCTGCATGCCAATCTTCCCGAAATTCTGTTGATAAGCGCTTTGCGCCACCTCTGTGACAATCTCTTTCTTATGGATGTTCTTTTTCAGAGAAAGAAGAATCTGTGTCGGGTTGACGGGTTTGATGAGATAATCCGCTATTTTTGAGCCTATCGCCTGATCCATAATGTTTTCTTCTTCACTCTTTGTCACCATCACGACGGGCGTGTTGGGCAATACCTCCTTGATACGCGAAAGTGTTTCCAGTCCGCTCAATCCGGGCATGTTTTCGTCCAGGAGAATCAAGTCATAAGCCTGCGCCCCACACTGGTCGATGGCATCCTGTCCGTTGGTAACGGTTTCCACTTCATATCCTTTCTTCTCAAGAAACAGGATATGGCCTTTCAACAGTTCTATCTCATCGTCTACCCAAAGTAATTTCCCATAGCTCATGGTCTGCTTCCTTTCTCTGTTTTTAATTAAAATATGATACCGCTTTCCTCTTCATCAAACTCGCTATCATCATCGTAACCGTCTGCACTTTCGTCCGGCAATTCATCGGCCGTCCGGATTTCCGAGGTCGGCACATCATCGAATATCAAGTCCTCAGGTACCGCTATCGGCGCCAGCTTCTGGTCATAAAACGCCTTGTAATCGTCGAAACTGAACGACGTCCCCAGCAGCGGCAGGTTCTGTTCCGAGATGATGACTGAACGGATGCCGTCCAATACTGCGCCCATGTGAGGATCTGCGTAAAGTTTCTGCACGTAATAATGTACCTCGTCAAAGTTGTTGAAACCTTTAATGCGGAACTGCATGATACCATTCTGCGGCACAAACTCCATTTCAAAGTTACGCACCATGAAACTGGTGAAATTATAACGCGCCATTTCATACAGCAGCTGGTTCTCGTCAAGACTTTTCTCAGGGTAAGCCAGCAAAAAGACAAAAGGCACCAGGCGGTCTTCGCTCAGCGTCTGAGCCTGCGCCGATGAATCTGCCGCAGCATCGACTGTCCGCTGCCCCCAAATGTCACTGACAACATACTTTCCGCCTTCAAGGGCGCGCCCTTCATCTATGCCTTTCGAGATGGCCTGCGCCAGGGCAGTTATCTCATCCTCCGGATATTTGCTGATAACCTGACGGAGCGTCACCAAGAAACTGTCACGCTCACCGCCGTAAAGCTGACTCATGGCCTTGATGAACATGAATTTGGCACGATGCGCCCCTTCGGGGAAATCTGTTTCCGACAAGCGGCAGTTATCCATCACCTCGTCATAATCATCCCGGGTATAGGCTTCGTAAGTCGCGGCATACAGCGAATCTTCTATGTGCCGCCCGTATCGGGCATAAAGCGAGTAGCGCGGATTAGACAACATCTTGGCATATTTGCTGTTCGGAAACTCTTCAATCAGCCGTTGCCTGTACACTTCGGCGGTGTCCGGCCGTTGCAGACGGCCGTTGACAAGGAACAAATGATAATACACAACGTCCTTCCGGTCGGTGTCCGGAAAGTCACTAATCAGCCTCATCAACGTACGGTTGGCCAAAGGGAAATTCTCAATACGCTCCATTTCCAGGATACCCGCCTCATAAAGCGACGTGCGCAACACTTCGTTGGAGGCCGCCAGCTGGTCTTCAGTGAAAGGAATCTGCTGCATGTAATACTCCCGGCGGTGAGGATCCTGAGCAAAGGAATCGGCCAGTAATTCTTGTTCCAAGGCAAGGCTGTCGGCCAGGGCAAGGCTGTCGGATACTGCTCCCGACAGGCTGTCTGCCGCTTCACTGTAGTCATATTCCTCGAAATCACCGGTCATGTCAGTCCGTTTATGGCTCCATCGCCAGTTATCCTCCAACGCCCGTTTTCCCCACACACGCATGAACTGACGCTTGCCCTGCGCGACGACCGAAGGGTTATAAAAATACCACAATGCAGAAGCCTGGGTGTTTGCACCACGCCCCGCCGCAGGCTGTGCCGGTTTGTTGGCGGCCATCTGTTCGGCGACCTTTTCGTCCATCTTGGCATTAATAGCCTCTTTTTCAGCCTCCTTTTCCTGGCGTTTCAATTCTTCTATCACCCGGTCGATGGCTGCGTTGCGTTCCGCTTCCGGCAGTTTGGCAAGCCATTGCAAGCTATCCTGTAATTTGATGGCCGACAAATGCGGTTCTATCTCGGTCAGCACCGTCGAGCGATGTTCCGTCTCGTCGTAATCGTCATGCTCTTTGTCCATGATGCCGACCAAACCGGCGTAAATACGCTGGGCGTTGATATAATCTTCCCTATCCCAATAAATCTGACCGAGGCGCAACATGAGCGTCGCCTTGGCCGTACCGTTTTGCGTACTCTCCTTGATACCTTTCTCATAAGCGCCGATGCAGTGCGCCGTATCCTTGTCTGCCCAATAAATATTACCGATGGCGTAATAGATAAGATCCTGGTAATTTTTATTCTTTTTGTTCTTGGCCAACCTCATCAACTTCTTGATGGTCTTCTGGTGGTTACCGGTCTCCATCACTTCCGTTTGCGCTATACGGGCGTTGAATGCCAGTTCATAGGGCGGATTGCTCTTGATGACCTTGCCAAAAGCCTTGTAAGCGTCCGTATTATGCCCTATTGTGTGGTACAACTGCCCGAGCAGGTAGTTCAGGCGCGCTTTCTGCAACTTGCGTTTCTCTTTCTTTATGCTCTTTTTCACATAAGGGATGGCCTCTTCGTATCGTTGTGTCAGAATAAGATAAGCGGCATAAGAGCGGTCTCGCTCCACAATCCCCTGCGTCGTGATGCTGTCGCGGCTTATCTTTCCAAAGACATCTTCCGCATCGTACGGCCATTCGAGCGCCACGTAGCAACGCGCCAGATAAGCGCGCGCCACCGAAACGACGTCAGGTTGCCCCGCATAAAGCCCGGTAATGTAGTTGAAAGTGGACGCAGCCTCTATAAACTCCCCTCGCTGGAACTGTGATTTCCCCATCAACAGCCACGCATGCTTCAAGAACGGATTGAACTCCTTGCGGGCGCGGAAAGCCTTCTCCGCGTCAGAACGCTGTTTGCGCGGGTCGCTTTTCGGTTTGGCCGTTATGGAGTGTAACTTTATGGCTTTTTCGCTTTTCGTTATGGCTGTCTCAAAATTGCTTTTGCCAAGGTCGGCAGTCGCTTTGCTGCTGACATTGAAAAAAGGCAACAGTTCCGTATAATTGTCCTTATGGCCGGCTTCCTGCTCCTCCAAACCGGCCAGAAAGGCTTGCTCGCCATTGAAATAGATATTGAAACGGGCCGTCATCGCATGGTAGAAACGGGTTCCAGACGTGTTCTTTTTGGTCGAACAAGCCACCAGCAGGAACAAACAGCCGGCCAACAGGGCAATATATCGGAATATCCTTTGCAAAACTTTGATTGTCAGTATTTATAATTAACTGTCATTTCGGGCGTTTATTGTGTTTCAAAACGGCAAAAAGCACACAGCCGCCCTTACAAACGAGATATAGCATGGTTGACACAAAGATGATAGAGGCTCCCGACGGGATATTGTAATGATAAGACAGGGCAAAACCGCCAAGACAACCGGCGTAACCGATAGGCATCGACAAACACAGCATGTGGCGGAATGAACTGGTGAACAAGTTGGCCGTGACTTGCGGAATCGTCAACATGGAAATGACCAGCACCACGCCCACAATGCGCAGACACGCCACAATGGACAACGCAATGAATCCCATCATTACATACTCAATGACATCCACCGGCAAATGCTGGGAACGGGCAAAGACCGGATCGAAAGCAACCGACAACAAAGGGCGCAGGAACAGGGAAAAAACAACCGCAACGACAGCCGTCAGGATGGCCAGGAAATAGAGGTCAGACCGCGTCACCGTCAGGATATTGCCAAACAGGTAAGACGACAGTTCCGACGTGAAGCCCGGTGTCAGGAAACTGCAAATGATGCCGATGCTCATACCCAGCGTCCAGAATATGGCAATGGCAGAATCCTCGCGCATGTCGCGCCGGCGACTGAACCATTGGATGCCGCAGGCGGAAAGCACGGCAAACAACGCTGCGAACCCTACCGGGGGAAGGCCGAGATAAACGCCCAAGCCCACACCGCCAAACGAGGCATGGGTGATGCCGCCACTGATAAACACCAAGCGGCGGGTCACGATATATGTGCCTACAAGTCCGCACAAAATACTGGCCAACAGGCTGCCAATCAGTGCATGCTGAAAAAAAGTATATGAAAAAAGTTCTGCCATCAGTGGTCTGTCCTTCGTTCTCCGACAATCAAAAAAACTTCGTCCTTCAGGGCATCGGGCAAGGCTACGCCACGCAGTTGCAGGCTCCGCACCCATCCGGCTACCTCGTCGTCGCGCATCGTATAAAGCACTTCACGGAACTCATCCACCTCTTGCTGGTTGAAATCCGAACCATCGCGCCCCCTGAAACGGTCTAACTCTTCATCATTGTAATATTCAACCCCCTTGCTTACGGCGGCCAGCAGGCTCTCTTTCTCGCAGATCTCATGCTGTCCGCAACACTCCGTATCGGGTATGACGGTCTGCGGCATCTCGCTGATCTCGCCGGACTCCAGTTGTTTCTCCAGTCTGCGGTTACGGACATACCCGGCCACCAAGGCTACCAGCGCCACAGCCACCAAAGCAAGCAATATGTAAACAACGACTATCATAATCCAACAATCTTAAAACCGGCCTGTTCCAAATGTGCCCAATATCCGGGGTAAGACTTGCTCACCACGCCGGGGTCGTTCACCCGGACATACGGCAAACGAAGCGCACATGGCGCAAAAGCCATCGCCATGCGGTGGTCTTCATAAGTATCGATAGCCACCGTGTCACTGTTTACCGGCATACGCCCGCCATCCCAAACCAGTGTCGCGCCATCACGATCTTCCAATTTGTAACCCAACTTACCGAGTTCGCAAATCAACGCAGCCATACGGTCAGTCTCCTTGATTTTAAGACTCTGCAAGCCGGTAAAACGGAAAGGCACACCCAGCATGGCACAAGCCACGACTACCGTCTGCGCCAAATCGGGCTGGTTTACGAAATCATATTCGATGCGCCCAGGCAGACTGAAACCTTTCCTTTTACAGATGCGGGCACACGGCAATCCATCATCACCCGTAAAAAAAGATGTCTCCACACCCAGCATGGCAAATATGTGGCGTACCGCCGCATCGCCCTGCAAACTCTCTTCAAACAAGCCGGGCAGCACAAACTCCGCACCGGCATCCTGCGACAACACCAGCATCTCATACCAATACGAAGCCGCACTCCAGTCGCTTTCCACATAGTACGGCCGGTCAGCGTAAGGTACAGACGAAACCGTAATCCTTCGCTCATCCTGCCAGGCAGCCTCCGCACCGAAAGAACGCATCAGCGACAATGTCATGTCGATGTATGGCCGGGAGATGATGTCACCCGTCAGTTCCAGGCACAGCCCGCCATCCAGGACCGGCCCGATCATGAGCAACGCCGAAATATACTGCGAACTCACGCTGCCGGGAATAGACACCGCACCGCCGTTCATCCGCCCGCCGATGATGTGCAGGGGAGGGAAACCTTCGTTTTCCACATAACTGATGTCTGCCCCCAAAGCACGTAAGGCATCCACCAGAATCCGGATAGGCCGCTGTTTCATACGTGCCGTACCTGTGATGGTCTTCTCGCCATGTGTCGCCGCATAGTACGCCGTGAGGAAACGCATAGCCGTCCCGGCCGCCATGATGTCCACCGTATCACAGTCCTGCGTAAGCGCACGCTGCATCACGAACGTGTCATCGCAATCCGAAACATTCTCAATCGCCTCATGGCCGCCACTGAGTGCATGAATCAGCAGTGCTCTGTTGCTGATACTCTTGCTCGATGGCAGCACGATTTTTTGTCGCAATTCCAACGGAGCGGTAATCTTTATTTGCATGATTTTTAAACACCTTTTTATGCCACAAAAATAACGATTAATTTGCACAATTCAAAAATATATGCTACTTTTGCAACCGCAAAACGGGATGTAGCTCAGTCCGGTTAGAGTACTCGTCTGGGGGGCGAGTGGTCGCTGGTTCGAATCCAGTCATCCCGACAGGCAGGAAGACATTGGAAACTATCCGATGTCTTTTTTTGTTTTACAAGTTCCACCAGGCAGGAAGCCGGGTCAGCGGGTATTCCGAGTCAGTGAAAACCGAGACATCAGGAAACTTTTTTCATAGAAAATAATCCCTGCAACCGAGATAAAGAGTTATTCATCCGACGACCCAGCCCTCCACCTCCCTATACAACAAGTTTCATGCAAAAAGCCTTCACTCCTTCACCGGGGTGCCTAATGAGCATATTACCAACCATTTATGGGTGAAGGACTTTAGATTTTCAACTTTCACTCCCGACTTCAAACTCTGCATCCGATTTCACTGAAAATTGCGAGCGGTACAAACTAAATTTGTAACCTGTCGCCTTCCGGAAGCGACCTGTCGCAAATTTGGTTTGTACCGCTCGCAGTTTCCGCCTCATTCGACCGGCATCAGCCGTAAAAAAAATAGAAGTTCATAAGTCGTATCTTAAACAAGAAAATACGCACTTCAATACGGCAAACAAAATCTATTACAACAGAAACAACATTCTTTCAGGGTTATGAAAGAGTCGGCAAGCCTGTATCAGGAATAAACATTTATAAGTAAACCTACTCCGGGGTGACACGCCACATGACAGCACCTTGAAGAAACATAGCAAAAAGCCCTTCACCCGTAAACAGTTGGTAATATGCTTATTAAGTACCATGGTGAAGGAGTGAAGGCTTTTTGCACGAAACTTGTTGCATAAGAGTATTGCTTTGGGGCTACATCACAATAGCCCCCGAAACCCAATTCATCTGTAAAGGTTCAGACAAGAGTCGTCCGAGAATAGTTAGGGTAATTATATAAAAAAATATCACTATATAGCAGTTCCAAAATAAAGACAGCATAAGAGTTTTCAATCTCAAATGCTGTCTTTATCAATTCTGCTTTGACTAATTCTTTATATAAGTGTTTGTTATATCTCCACTATGATAATGTCCCTCTTCACCCGTAGAAACTTCATTATACACCATCCGTACTACCATTTTATCTGATGTCAAACTTTCAATAACTATATTTGAATAACACATAGGTGAATCTTGCAGCTCAACAGTTTTGCCATTAACTATTCCTATGGAACTTGGTTCATCGTACCAGTTTGCGCCTGAATAATAACCAAAAGAAAAAGAATATTTATTATCCACTATCTTTGTAATTATAATTCTCTCACTATCACCGTTGAGATTATTTGGATCATAATCTTCATCCCACTCTTCCTTTTCTGCGGTATTACTGCAAAACTCCCAACCTTTTGAGTGAACAAGCATCCAAGTTCCTTCTAACGAGTTTAAATCAAGTGACTCTTCATCATCATCACTACACGCTGTAAAATTTACTGCACACAAGACCATTAATAAGGTCATTCCAAAAAATCTTAATGTTTTCATTGTAATAAAATTGTTTTGTTAATAATTATTATTAGACAGTTAATACCACCCTACAACATCAAGTAGCACATAACTGTTTTTTATAATGGTATAGAATCAATAAAACTTGTCTTCTTTCGAAAGACCTTCAAACTTATTTTATCATACATCTTTGATCATTAGTGTCCACTAAAAAAATCATAGAAGATCTTTGAAATAATTGAAATTCAATTTGTTATAGTAGATTTTGGGGAGAACGGATTTGGATTTACTTTTGTGGTAATTTTCAGACCGTTATGCATAAAGACCCATATAT
>CASGAM010000033.1 GCA_949299545.1 uncultured Prevotellaceae bacterium
CTTCAATGCTTCGTTAGCGTCGGGTCCGTTCTTGATTTCATACATGAACTTGCCAAGGTGAACGAACTCATAACCGCAAATCTGATTGTCTTTATCCAATGCGATAGTCTTAATATAACCTTCTGCCATTTCCAAATAGCGAGAGCCCTTAGCCAATGTACCGTAAAGTGTACCTACCTGTGAACGCAGTCCCTTACCAAGGTCTTCCAATCCGGCACCGATCATCAAACCGCCTTCAGAGAAAGCAGACTGTGTACGACCGTAAACAATTTGGAGGAACAATTCACGCATAGCTGTATTAATCGCATCACATACCAAGTCTGTGTTCAAAGCCTCAAGGATTGTCTTTCCCGGCAGAATTTCAGAAGCCATGGCAGCTGAGTGGGTCATACCTGAACAGCCGATGGTTTCTACCAAACACTCCTGAATGACACCTTCCTTAACGTTCAGGGTCAGTTTGCAGGCACCCTGCTGGGGAGCGCACCAACCAATACCGTGAGTCAAACCTGAGATGTCCTTGATCTCTTTTGCCTGTACCCATTTGCCTTCTTCTGGAATTGGGGCCGGTCCATGATTAGGACCTTTGGCAACACAACACATGTTTTCTACTTCGTGTGAATAAACCATAATTACATTATTTATTATAGGTAATTTAATGAGATTCGATAAATCCCTTTTTCTCAATTCTGATGCAAAAATAATGAATATTTGGTACATATACCAATAAAAATACCAACTTTTTATGACGAACATTTGTTTTTAGAACAGTTCACAAGGAAATGATTCGGGGTAAGAAGACGCTATCCGGCCATATATGCCAACACGCTTAAAAACAATCAACGAAAGTGATTTCTATTTGGCCTATGAATATGACATCGGCTAGCTTATTTGTTAACAAGAGTTAACATGTGACAAGTTCCATGCCATTTGCTTGCGCACGTTTCCTGCTATCACTATTTTTGCAGTGTATTAGTTGACTATTACACCAGCAAACTAAAACAATTTAAAAAGTTATGTACAACATCAGAAACATCACATTTAACTACAGGAAAAGGCACAATGAAGTGTTCAGCCAGTTCACTGTCGACTTGCATCTCGGCAAGATATACGGGTTGCTCGGGAAAAACGGCGCAGGCAAATCCACTTTGCTGTCCATGATGGCGGGTCTTATCCACCCACAATCCGGTGAAATACGATTAAACGGTACAGACATTCACCTGCGGGAACCTGACACCTTGAACAAGTTCTTCCTCGTTCCCGAAGAATTTATGCTGCCTGCCATCAAGCTACAGGACTACGTGAAACGTCTGGCACCTTTCTATCCGAAATTCAGCGACGAAAGTTTACGGCGCAATTTAGACGCCTTCAACCTCACAGCCGATCTTCACCTTGGTGAACTGTCCATGGGCCAAAAGAAAAAAGTATTCATCAGCTTTGCATTGGCAGCCAATACAGAATGGCTTCTCCTTGACGAACCCACCAACGGGTTAGACATACCCGGGAAAAGCCAGTTCCGAAAAATCATCGTCAGCGAAATGTCTGATGAACGCAGCGTTGTTATCTCCACCCATCAGGTACAGGATGTCAATCAACTGCTCGATGAATTGCTCGTCATTGACAACGGAAAAGTCCTTCTACAGGCCTCAGTCTCCAATATCTGCTCCAAAATGCGCTTTGTCTTTACCGATGACCCGGAACTGCTTCATCAGGCATTTTATGTCATGCCGACATTTCAGGGCAACTGCGCCCTACTCAAAAACAGCGGCGACTCAGAATCGCAACTATATATAGAACTGCTTTTCCAGGCGCTGATGGAAAAAGGCGCGGAAATAAACGCCCTGCTTACCGAGACCGGAGAATAATCAAGACAAGCAAGCGCATGATTATCGAGAACAAGTATGATATTCAGAAGATATTATCCGAACAAATAATAGAAGCCGTATGATATTTAAAGAAGGAAAACCTATTTACGTGCAAATAGCCGACCATATCGGCGACGAGATTCTGTGCGGCAATTACGCTGAAGAAGGGCGCATACCCTCCGTACGCGAATATGCCGCCATGGTCGAAGTCAATGCCAACACCACCATGCGGGCGTATGAGTTTCTGCAAGGAATGGATGTCATTTATATGAAACGCGGTATCGGCTATTTTGTCAGCAACGGTGCCAGACAACGGTTATTGCAACTTCGGAGGACACAATTCCTTAACGAAACCGTTTACACGTTCTTTCATGAAATCCATACGTTGGGTATCTCCATGGATGAAATTGACGAACGGTACAGACAATACGCCGCAGAGAAGAAAAACAAAGACAACAACAATGAAAACAAACCAACCAAACTTTAATATTATGGAACTTAACTTATTTCGCATAAAAAGCCTGATAGCAAAGGAATGGGCCGAACGCCGGAAGCATTATTGCATGCTCGCGTTAGTCTATCTCGGCTGTATGGCGATCTTATTCTCCGTGGACTCATTAATATATATGAGCAATGTGATAGATCCTTTCGGGAAAGATGTCGACCCTCGCGAAGAACATATTACCCTCATGGCCGTCTTCCTGTTTTTCTTGGCAACCATCAGCCGGGGCTCCGACATGATGAACAGCTGCATGGGACGTCAAGGCACGACCTCTTTTCTGACGCTCCCGGCCTCGGTCGGTGAAAAGTTCCTTGTCAAGTGGCTTTACACCGTACCTTTCACCGTCTTGCTTTTCATCGCCTGTTATTTTTTAGCCAACGTGGTGCGTTATGTCATTCTTGCGGCTGTTAACCCTGATTTTGAAACCATCTGCATCACGGGATTTCATGAAACATTTTACAACTACTTCATCAAGTTCAGCTTCATCCCCATTTTGTGCGTCCAGTCCTTCTTCATGTTGGGCAGTACCTATTGGGGAAAAAACAGCATGTTAAAAACAGCCGGCATCTTGTTAGTCTTATTCGGAATAATGGTCATCATCGCCACCAACATTCCCGTCTACAACGACTTAGGCACATGGGATTTCAGGCTCATCTGGCCACATTCGTTTGTCGTAGCCACCCTCACATGGATACCGGCAGGCCTCACGTTGTTGACATGGTGGCTTGTTTACCGGCAAATGTGTGAAATGGAAATCGCCTATACCGACATACGCCGCAGCAGCAAATTTGTGATAGCCGTCATAGGATTGTTCATTATCGGATCTGCGGCACTTCCATGGTATGCAGCCCATCATTTCACGTGGCCAAACGCGTATCAGCACTATTCACAAAAAGCGGTGTGGTATCCCCTGCCGGCATTCAGGCACCTCATTCTTGAAGACAGTCTGGCTATTTACAAAGAAGACACCGTCATTTATGAAGGATATGCCTCCGGCACCCTCACCACGCGAACAGAAATCGGCAGTGGCATAGAACTCGACTTAGGCATCATCATCGATCGCCCGTCTGCAGAAGACACTCTGAAACATGGCATAAAAATCTCGCCGGAACTGTATGCCTATATGAAATTCCAAAGTAAAGGAGACACCCTGCATGTATTCTTCGATTATCCGGCAAAAGAAAAAATGACGCTGGGCGACCGTTCTCTCCGTGTCTTGCATGTTTCGGCTAACGGCTGTATCATCCGTACCGACTCGCTGCTTTCTCTCAGAAACAGCATGCACACCGTACCCACACTGGTGAACTGGCGCATGGAAACGCTTTCGTTCGACGGGCGTGCCCTCCGCATCGAAAACAGCCAAATCAAGCAACTGATGCTAAAGGCCGACCCGACATTCTTCACCTCCGTACCCGAAAACCCGCAACAGCGTAAACTAAGAAATTCAGTGGTACTGTTCAACACACAAGTAGAAAACCTGCACGAATACGAAGACTTCCCTGTATGGTGGTATGTCGTTGATGAAGCCTCCGGAGCAGAAAGCGTGTTTTTCCACGGGACCCGCCACTCATCTTTCCGTCAAGACGGTGGGAAACTCTACATCCGCCACGCGGGCTGGAAAGAAAGCCATGGATTCCCGACGCATCCGGTTTGGGATAACATTAAAACGCAATGTCACATCAAAGAATACAACCAATAAAAAACGGCGAGTCTGTTTCTACTGACAAGAAACAGACTCGCTAACCTTAAGTTACATTCGGCTTTACCCCACCACCATTACCTTCCGTTTTTCCTGTGACGGTAAAGTCCGTTCAAAAACAACCGGTAACAGGTAAGCCGGCAGCAAACTCTTAATAATTCTCCTTCTTCACCTCGAAATAAGCCTGCGGATGGGCACATGCCGGACAAGTCTCGGGAGCATCCGTACCCACGTGGATATAACCACAGTTGCGGCACTGCCATACGGTCTCTTTATCCTTGCTGAACACCGTTCCATCCTCGATATTCTTCAACAATGCGCGGTAACGCTCCTCATGACCTTTCTCTGCAACGGAAATCATGCGATACATCGTTGCAATGGCCGGAAAACCTTCTTCGTCGGCAATCTGCGCGAACATCGGGTAATCTGCCGACCACTCCTCATGCTCGCCGGCTGCGGCAGCCTTCAGATTCTCGGCGGTCGTTGAAATAATACCAGCCGGATAAGAAGCCGTGATTTCCACCGTTCCACCTTCCAACCACTTAAACATTTTCTTGGCATGTTCCTTCTCCTGGTCGGCCGTTTCCTGGAAGATGGCTGCTATTTGCTCATAACCTTCCTTCTTGGCAACACTTGCGAAATAAGTATAACGCATTCTTGCCTGTGACTCACCTGCAAAAGAGGTCAACAGATTCTTCTCTGTTCTTGTTCCTTTAATTGACTTTTCCATAATCATGCTTTTTAAAAATTCATATCGTTACGGGCAATCCCTTCTCTCAATTGCAAAGATAGTAATTATTCCATATTTAAAAATAATTCAAGCTTATTTTTTATATTTTCTTTTCATCCGAAAGAATAGCCCTTGCTATCCATGCACAAGCCTCGGCATCGGCCAAAGCATGATGATGGCGTTGCAAGTCAAAACCGCACAACGCCGCCACCGTTTCCAAACGATGATTATCAGCGTGCGGAAAAGCTCGTCGCGCCGCCCGCAGCGTATCATAAAACTCATAATCGGGATAATCCATCCGGTAACAGTGGAAAACCGCCTTGAGACAACCTTCGTCAAAAGCCTTGTTATGCGCCACCAACGGCAAACCCGCTATCAACGGTTCCACCTGCGCCCACACCTTCGGAAAGACCAGCGCTTCGTCGGTATCCGCGCGGCAAAGCCCGTGAACCCGCGAACACCAGTAGCTGTAATAATTAGGTTCCGGCTGTATGAGCGAATAAAATGAATCCACAATCTCACCCCCACGCACGACAACCACTCCCACACTGCAAACGCTCGTCCGCTCGCTGTTGGCCGTCTCAAAATCTATGGCCGCAAAATTCTCCATTTCACCTCGCAGTTAAAAACCGGCCTCAGATGTTCCGCGACAGCACGTCCCAGAAACGTCGCGGCAGGCAAATGTTCTCCATCCCGACGGCAGCCTTGAAAAGCGGCGCTATTTCTTCAGGGGTGAAGCCAGCAATGCCACATCCTATTTCCGTGACAAGAAATTTCAGCTCCGGATGCAAACGCGCAAAACCGATAAACTCATCCACATAAGGACGTATCTTCTCCGGTCCTCCGTGCATGGTCGGTATGCCGTAAGTCTGTCCCTGCAGGCCGGCTCCCTGCCCCCAAACGGCACCCCACTTGCGGTAGGCCAATAAGGCTGCGCCACCTCCGTGCGCCCCTTCAAGGTTACTGCCGAAAACAAAAATCTCACCGGGACGCAAGTCCGTTATCCTGTCTTGCAAAACCCGCTCCTGATTGATCGTATACATTTCTTATATTATATTATAATAAATACTAACCATCATCATGTATTTGCACTACCCGTCGCAAACTGAAAACGTCCGGACGCCGCAACGCACATCAACAACCATATTATAATGTATATTTTCCGACTCCCAAACGTAACCGCCATTTATCATCATAAAATATACAACCGTAAATATAGGAATTTATAAAAACAATCTGAAAAATTTGGTTGCCATTATTCAATGCGTAACTGTTTTTTGCCATCAGCTTAACAGCTATATTGAAACAGTTTGTGTCCCGACCTGACCCGAGAACCGAGCAAATAATTCCACGCAAAGTTATTCACTTTTGGAACAATCCGTTTAAAAAGCCAATAAACAAAAGATATTCAGCAATTTAAAACAGCGATGCTTTATTATTAAAATCAGGTGCGCCAAAGCCCTCCACTGCGAGCGCTTGCAACAAAATTTGCGACCTGTCGCTTCTGCAAGGCGACCGCTCGCCGTGCGCACTGCGAGCGGTCGCAGCGAAGCCACAAAAAGCCGCCTCGTAAAACTCTCAAAAACAGGCGTATAAAAAAGCATTTAAAAAAATCGGCAATCATACGGACAACAGACAAAAAAAAACAGCACCCATACATAATGTAACAGATACAATATGTAAAAATCACATATTGTATAAAGTATGATATTTATTATTTTGTCAATTAATAAATTAACACCACAATAAACACAAGAAAAGTTTGTTTTTATCAAGAAAAATATCTTTATTTGTACTCAGGAAACCCAAAACCTGTTATCAAGAAAAACACATGCAGCTGGCAAACAACCATATTTCAGTGGACTGCGTCGTCATCGGTTTTGACGGCGAACACTTGAAAGTACTGCTTGTACGGCGGGCCGGAGAAGAAGAAGGAGAAGTATTCCATGACATGAAACTCCCCGGCAGCCTCATCTACATGGACGAAGACCTTGATGACGCAGCAAAAAGAGTCCTCAACGAACTGACCGGCCTGAAGAATATGCCACTCATGCAGTTCAAGGCTTTCGGCTCGAAAAACCGCACCAAGAACCCTAAAGACATTCATTGGTTGGAACGGGCAGAACATGCCAAAGTAGAACGCATCGTGACCGTGGCTTACCTTTCACTGGTAAAGATAGACCGTGCCCTGAACCGCAGTTTGGACAAACTCCAGGCCGAATGGGTAGCTTTGGAAGATGTCAGGGAGCTGGCTTTCGACCATAACCTCATCATAGCCGACGCCATGGAAGTTATCCGCCGCCTTGTCACGTTCAACCCGTCATATTTGTTCGATCTCTTGCCACGCAAGTTCACAGCTCACCAACTACGTGTGTTATACGAACTGGTGTTTGACAGGAAGTTCGATGTACGCAACTTTCATAAAAAGATTTCGCAGGCCGAATACATTATCCCGCTCAACGAGTTCCAGCAGGGCGTCTCACACAGAGCGGCCAGGTATTACCGCTTTGACCGAAAAGCCTATAACAAGTTGAGACGATAAAACAACTACCGGGCACCGGGCGAGGCGCCCCGAAAAAGGAAACGACTGAATCAATAACATTTATATTTTTTAAACCATCTAAAAAAACATTACCATGAATCAAACAGACAAAGGAAGCAAAACCTACCTTTTCTCCATCGTGCTTATCGCTGTACTTGGAGGGCTCTTGTTCGGATATGACACGGCTGTCATCAGCGGTGCCGAAAAGGGTTTACAGGCCTTTTTTATGGGCGCAAATGATTTCGTTTATACCGACACTTGGCACGGCGTGACATCTTCGAGCGCCCTGATAGGCTGCATCATCGGTAGCGCCATCTCAGGCTTCTGCGCATCGCGCTATGGCCGCAAGACGTCGTTATTCATTGCCGGCATCCTGTTTTTCATTTCCGCATTGGGTTCCTATTATCCGGAATTCCTGTTCTTTCCGTACGGCGACCCGTCTTACTCATTATTGCTGGCATTTAACATCTACCGTGTCATCGGCGGTATCGGTGTTGGTTTGGCCTCAGCCATCTGCCCCATGTACATCGCCGAGGTGGCACCGAGCAACATCCGCGGTACATTGGTTTCCTGGAACCAGTTTGCCATCATCTTCGGCCAGCTGGTGGTCTATTTCGTCAACTTCCTCATCCTTGGCGACAATGTAAATCCGGTCATTCAGATTGTGGAAGGCGTCAACAAAATCATGAATCCGGAGGCAGCCGCATGGACGGTCGAGACAGGTTGGCGACTGATGTTTGTCAGCGAAGCAGTACCAGCCGGACTGTTCACACTTTTAGTGTTGTTCGTTCCTGAGACTCCGCGTTACTTAGCCATGATGGGACGCGACGAAAACGCCCTCTACGTGTTGAGCCGCATCAACGGCAGCGCCAAGGCAAAAGAAATCCTGAGCGACATCAAGGCAACAGCCGAAGAAAAGACAGAGAAACTGTTCACTTACGGTTGGCTGGTCATCTTCGTGGGTATCATGCTGAGCGTATTCCAGCAAGCTGTCGGCATCAATGCCGTGTTGTATTTCGCACCGCGCATCTTCGAAAGCATGGGTATGGGCAACCCAATGGTGCAGACAGTATTTATGGGTGTGGTCAATATTCTGTTTACGCTTCTGGCTGTATTCACGGTTGAGAAATGGGGTCGTAAACCGCTGCTGATTTACGGTTCAGCCGGTATGGCCATCGGTGCTTTCGGTGTGGCACTCAGCAATGCCGTTACAGGCATTCCCCCCATCGTACCGGTTGTCAGCATCATGGTCTACAGTGCTTCGTTCATGTTCAGCTGGGGACCAATATGCTGGGTCCTCATTGCCGAGATATTCCCGAACACGATACGTGGCGCAGCTGTAGCCATTGCAGTTGCCTTCCAATGGATTTTCAACTTCATCGTATCCTCCACCTTCCTGCCGATGTACAATATGAGTGCAGGCGACATGGGCGAGAAGTTCGGCCACATGTTTGTTTATAGTCTGTACGGTATTATTTGCGTTGCAGCCGCCATCTTCGTGTGGAGACTTGTTCCCGAAACAAAGGGAAAGACACTGGAAGACATGACACGCCTCTGGAAAAACAAGTCAGCCGGACGCTGACGCACTTCATTAAAAAACAGAATAAAAACGACAGTTCCCGAAAAACCATATGCGGTTTTTCGGGAACTGCTTTTATGCCTCGTCTGTTCTGTGCTTCATCATTTCTGTATATCTGCCTTCCATTGTGGATAGGCATCTATGATGCGTTGCGGCGCCGTTGTATACCAGGAATAACCGTTGCGGCGCTCATAACCAATCTCGGAAAGGGACGTTTTCTTCACGCCATCGCGGTCGCAGAAAAAAGGCTGTCCCGTCTCAAGATCATAAAACCGTGCCCACATCACATGCCCTGCGCTCGGAACAACTTTTATGTCTGTCTTACCGGCCGCATCCTTCACTTTCTCCGTTTTATAACCTTTTATGGCATGAGCCTCAAACCAGGCCACGGCACCGTCAACAGCCGCTATGACTTCGGGCGACGGATCAGGCAACGACATCAACAAACGAACAACGCCCACCGATTCGGAACCGCTAAACGAGGCCAACTCATAGGAACGTGCCGGAGCCGGACGTAAATCATGCTCGTCGTGCTGGGCGCACCAAACCGTCGGAACGCCGTTCTGCCTGATTTGAGTTTTCAGTATGCACTCAACGCCATTGTCAAACGCACGACGGGCTTTTGTCTTTTCTTCAACCGACAATTTAAAAGCATCGTATGGCTGACGTTCCTCATATATGTCACGCAGCATATACATCACATTGACAAAAGCATCGTCATTATAGGTGATGCGAGCCGAATAAGACACGTTGCCGCGCGGAGGATAGAATTGCGGCCAACCGCCGTTGTCGTACTGAGCTTCCAACAAATAATCCAAAGCCTTCAGGAATGACGCTTTATAATCACTGTTTGCCGTCCGGCCGTAAACTTTTGCCAAGAACTGCATCTCGAGTGTCGTTGCACCATTGTCAATGGTTGCACCCACCCCCGTGCGACGGACTTTTGCCAATTCATCATCGTCCAATAATTTATGATAGGGAACATTCTTCTGCCAACCGCCATTATCCATCTGCCTCATCACTAACTGGTCGGCTATAGCCTGTGCCGTATCGCTCCCGTACCATTCATCCGGCATTCGCCTGACAACGTTTTTCCAGGATTTTTCCGCCAAGTCATTTTCTGCACTAATAAATAAAGAAAAAAACAATGACAATAGAAAAATGAATCTTTTCATATTTAGTTCATATAAAATTAATCAATCAACATGCACACAGACAGGCCGGAACTGAAATAATTAGTGTTTCTTCTCACTTGATAGGGGGTCAACACAAAATTAGCATACGCCCTCACACCAAACGTTCCGGATACTTTCCATAACAGAGAAGTCCCGGCCAAAGATGCAAATACCAACTCCTCAGGCTCCTGGTTAAAAAGATTCGTTCCGACACCGACATGGACTTTTGCATTCCAGAACAATCTTGGAATCAATGGTTTTGAATACTCCGGCCCAGCCACAAACTGGGTTCCACCAACCATTCCCGCATCTTTTGTCAAAAGGGCGGACATCATATTAACCGTACCACCGATTCCCCATCCGGAATTAAACAGATATGCACCCGAAACAGAAGAACTAATGCCATAATATCCCCTCGCAGCAACACCATCAACATTATAATTCGGCGCCATTAAAGCTGAATAAGCCACGGAATATTCTATATAAGAAGAAACTGCCGAGTAATCCACTTTATTATCAGAGACCACACCATAAGTATGATTCTTAAAAATCAGATCGGAAAGGTAACATCCCAACTCTACAGATGCAATACCCACACCGGCACCAAAAAGGACATCAGACATCCAATGGCGATTATTAAGCATTCGGCTGACAGCCACCAAAGTCGCAGGAGTATATGCTGCAAATGAAACCCACGGACTGATATGTCCATACTCTTTCTGCAACATCGTCGCGGCCATAAAAGCTGTTGCAGAATGTCCGGATGGGAAAGAGTTTCTTTTACTGTTATCCGGTCGCATCCTTTTTACAGAATACTTCAGACCATTGACAATCGCCGCCATCGTCGCAGCTGAGATAACATCAGCTGTTAACATTTGGCCCCACGTTGCCTTGCCATCAACGCCCCCTATTTTCATCCCGTATTTAGTAATCAAAGGCGCGTATTGCAAGTAATCATCATATTTATATTTGTATGTCGGCCATCCGAAATCCCTTGTCTCTTTCAATCGTTTATCAAAGCTTATGGACATGGCACTGGCCGCAAACATTGGTAATGCACATTTTAATATATTGTATCCCGGCGTATTCATGAACTTCCTCTCACAATAACTCTGACTTTTGACAATATTAGTGTCGGCCAATACCTGAGCATTTACTCCAACCATCGGGAACATTGCAAACACAGCAAAGACAAAACATAAAATGTTATTCATAAAGGCTTATAATAATTACCTGATTTTTACGTGCGTTACCGGTTGCTGTTTTACTTTGTCCAACATGACAACCTGATATTTCACTTTATCAAAATTTATGGCATTCAGGTCTATGCAGCGAATCGCGCTGTTATACATTGTACGATAATAAATTTTCCCAATTGTAAGATCTGTAGCAGAAGTCCATTGCGTAGCACTCGGTATATCAGCAGGAATCTTGCCTTCTGCAAATTCAACCCCCACCGGTATATCAAAATTATTCAGAATCTGAAAACACTGCAAGACGGTTTGTTCTGTGGTTGACATTTTAGGTGCAGTTGTCTGGTAAAAAGCGGCTCGTACAAAACGTGACGGCGGCGTCACGTCTCCGGGAATACCAAGGAAACCGCTACCCGCACCAAACGAAGCGATTTTCACGTCACCGAAATCCTTCGCTTCAGCCGTCCCGGGATATAAATTGACATAGTTGTTGAGATTGGTCATCTGCCATTCAAATCCCGGTGAATTGGTCAAAACCCCCAATTTGTTATCATAAAACTTCACTTGTCCGTCAACAATCTCCAAAACAACCTGTTGCCCACTTTTGTCCGAGAAACGCCAATGAACTGTAGACGCACGCGGATCGATAGCCACCACACGTACCTCATCTAGCGCATCCTTAACTTCTTCAATGGTTGAACAAGAGCCAAGCAAATAAGATACAAGCTGCAAATCAGCTATGCTGACAGTTGCAGTCTCTTTGTTATAGTCTTCAT
This sequence comes from uncultured Prevotellaceae bacterium, assembly GCA_949299545.1. Taxonomy (GTDB): domain Bacteria; phylum Bacteroidota; class Bacteroidia; order Bacteroidales; family Bacteroidaceae; genus Paraprevotella. The sequence continues at coordinate 12,059 of CASGAM010000033.1, forward strand.
ACTTACCATATCCGGGGAAATAGAATAACCCCGCAGACAGACCGGCCTCATTCAAACCTTCGGCAACAAATTCATCTTGTTCTACGGCAAAACCAACAAAACCGTATTTGGCAGTAAAAGTCATCCCGGCTTTTTCGCCTCCAGGAACATAAGATTGCTGCTGATATCCACGCGGTACTATTACATACCGACTATTCAAATCACTGCCTCCCCATTCAATAGTACGGGCCAGTACAGGTGTGCCGGACGCCGTTTTCAAAGTGATACCTGTACATGCAGCCGAGGGTACAACATGACAGATCATGGCAGTCGCCATTCCAATCATCATTTGCTTCAGTTTCATATTAATTCTTTTTTATATAAAAACGCCCCGGTTCGCGCCGGACGATTTGCGCCTGCCTGCGTCCACAACAAGAAGTCTCATTTACATAATACGTCTATCCCCTTATTTGTGTTTCATCAAACATGTACAAATGTACAATAAGTTTCTTATACGAGAAAAAACAAAACGTAAAATCATTCAAAGTCACAGCAAAACAAGATTCCGACATTGAAAAACATACATCTCATAAAATATTTCAAAGAAATTCTTTAGTAAAAAAGATATGAACAAATACGAGATATTAAAAACAAATTTGTTTCTTTGCAATATAACCAGATAACCAGAAACAACACATCATGGACTTTCATCCCCAAAACCAAGCCACTTATCAACTCGGCGTGGCTCTCAGCGGCGGCGGTGCAAAGGGCATTGCCCACATCGGAGTTCTCAAGGCTCTTTGCGAAAAAGGCATCTGCCCGGACATCATATCAGGTACCAGTGCAGGTGCCGTCGTTGGTGCTTTTTTTGCGGCCGGCGTTGCACCGGAAAAAATCATCAGACTGCTTGTCAGAGAGAACCTGAAGGATTTTTTAGGCATCAGCTTTAACGGAAAAAGTTTCTTGAGATACGATGGCTTCGCCCGGTTTCTCGACAAACATTTGCCGGTCAAACGTTTCGAAGATTTGAAAATTCCTCTGCACGTTGTGGCTTCAAACTTCGATAGCGGCGAATATGAGGTGTTCACCGAAGGCGAACTGATTCCACGAATACTTGCCTCTTGTACAATTCCCATCATATTCTCGCCCATTGAGATTGAAGGGAAACATTATGTAGACGGAGGACTCTTCATGAACCTGCCCGTCACACCGCTCCGCCCCCTTTGCAAAACAATCATTGGTGTCAACGTCAGCCCATTCCTTATTGACGATAAAAAGGATAATATCATACATATAGCCGCAAAATCATTCCAATACATTTTTAATGCGAACTCGTCAGTAGATCGCAAACTATGCGACCTGTTAGTAGAAGTCAACGATATGGAATCGTTTAACTTGTTTGACTTAGGCAGCGCACGGGAAATCTACCACATCGGTTACCGCAGAATGCGTAAACTCCTGAACTATTAAGGCCTTTATGCCTACTGGCAACCCTTAACAAAAATTTGGAATAAGCCACAAAAACATCATCCGCAACAAGTGAACAAGGGCACTTTGTTACGGATGAATATTTTTATAACTACAATCGCTTATTTTACTATCACTTTCAAAGGCGTCTTCAGGTCATCGGAGTAATTGGTCAGCAACTGCTGCCATACACCAAAGTCGGGTACATCGTACTTGCTCCATGCCGTCCCGAAATAATAGGCAAACGTACTTCCCGGCTCATATTTCTCTATCCCGGCAACATGTCCTATTCCACCGGCAGTCTCTTTCTCAAGTGGTATGTACTTGACCGATTGGGCTGTTGGAAAGAGACAACCGACATAAAGTTGTCCGTTCATCATCTCCGGATGGTCCATCGCATCGGCATAAGCCACATAACCTTTTTTCTTGTTCAATGCGTATGACTTGGCGTCGCTGCCATGCACCACGATTCCTGCTGCGGCTTTGGCCGGTACGGAAAGCCCCTCATACGTTACCTCACACTTGTTCATGTGAGAACCTTTATCAAGGCTGATAACGCGTGTTTCCACAACATTTGTATCATTACCGACCTTCATGGGATGATAAACCAGACGAGCCGTAAAACGCAACGGGCCGTTGTCGAGGATTTGTGCCTCTTTCCAGCACCACGGCATTATAAACTTATCGCCTTCCATCAAGGCCGGCGTACCGGCTCCCAGCGTCGCACCTACAGTATAAGCATCCATACCATGGCCATGATCCAAATGGTAACTCATCAAACGAGTTATGCCATCACATTCATTGCCACGCCCTTGTTTACGCAAGCGGTCATGAATGGCATACGAACGGAGTTCATTGTCATAAAGTTGTTCTAACACCGTATAAGGCTGGTTCTTTGCGAAAACGTCAAAGCCGAATGCCTGCTGGTTCTGCTTTTGAAGCTGTGGCCCATAGGCTCTGAAAGCGGTTTTGTCATTTTCCCATGCCAAGTCATCAAGACGGTTGGGATAAATACGGCCGTAAGCCACATTGCGAAAGACGGAGGGACTGCCTTTCTCAAACGTGATGGTCGATGTCGCGCCCGGGCGCACATTAACTTCCACAAGCACTTTGCCATCGTAAGTCAGCTGATAGGGCTGTTCCATGCCGTACGCATCGCGCACAATGAACTGACGGCCGCCACCGATACCAAGTTTACCGAAGACCGTCGCGGCGTCTATTTCTATCACTTCACGACGCATGCGAGCAGTGGGATTACTGATTTCAACCGTCATGGCTGATTTAAAGTCACCTACTGTTCCGTCAAGATAACGCACCATCTCGCAGGCCGCAAGCAACCATGCACCTGTACCGAAAGGTGCTTGACTCTGAGCATTGACGGTCTTTGTCGGATCCGGCTTCTCGCCGATGGGCTGCACATAACCGATACTGCCATCAGGCTGCAATGCCACATTCTGCAAATAACGCCATGCGTTCTCTATGACCGGTGCGTAAGTGGCACGGTCAAGCAGTCCATTGTTCACACCCCACAAGAAACCATAAGTAAAAAATGCCGTCCCGCTGGTTTCAGGTCCCGGCGCATCTTTCTCGCAAAGCATGCTGCGGCTCCAGTAACCCGCATCCTGCTGGCAACGTGCCACGCCCTGCGCCAACTGACGGAAACGCTCCACAAAGATGTCACGATGACGGTAATCTTTCGGCATATCTGCCAAAACCTTGGCCAATCCGGCCAACACCCAGCCGTCGCCACGCGCCCAAAAACTCTTGCCGCCACAGGCTGTTTTTACCTTAGGATAAATATACTTTGCGTCACGATAATATAATTGGGCTTCGGCATCGAACATCAGGCTGTCGCTCCAAAGGAAGTTTTCGTATAATCTGTCGAGATACATCTCATCGCCCGTCAATTTATACATTTTAGTCATCACCGGCATGACCATGTACAACGCATCGCTCCACCACCAAAACTTGTTTTCATCCATGTGACAGGCATAGCTCATCACCTCTTTGGCACGTGCCACTTTAAATTCATCCGGGTTCAACATGTACATGTCGATATAAGTCTGGAAACAAATCTGCCAATCACCAAACAAAACGAAATCATGACCTTCGCCATAGGTCTTATATTTCCAGTTACGCTTGTCGTCACTTTGCGCCCCTTTCCACTGGTTATGGTAACACCATTTGCTGCTGTAATCAAGGTAAGCCGCCTTTCCCGTCATCTTGTAAGCCTCCATGTTGCCGGTAAAATAGGCGGCATTGTCCCAAAATGCACGACAATAAGGCGTATTATGTGCCTGCCAATAATCGTTAACTGTCTCAATCTGTTTCAGTATCTCCGCCGACGAACGGGTGTCTTGTGCAACGACATAATTTGCACCGACCATACACAATGCGAATAATGCAAAGAGTGTGTTCTTTAATCTTTTCATATAAAATTAGTTTATGATTGTTTTTCCATAATATTAAAGGCAAAAATAAGGAAAAAGCCGAAAAATACAAAAATATTACCACATCAAGTTTCTAACAACTTGCCTTGCCAAACGCCAAGCTGGCGCATCCTGGCCTTCACTTTCTCGGTAAACTCATAGTTTTTCAGTCCCCAATCGGGCGCTATCAAAAGTTCTTTTGGTGAAGAAGAGACGAAACGCTCCAACACAAGGTCGCGCCTCAACCGCTGAACATAATCTATCACAAGGTCAATGTATTCATCCGACGTATAAAGATGGAAAGACTCGGGATGCGACTCGAACTCATGCGCCATGCGAGTGCCACGGATTAACTGGAGTTGGTGAAGTTTAAGCGTTGTCAACGGCAGGGAAGAAATAATGGTAGCTTGCTGCAAAACGGACTCACGTCCTTCACCGGGCAACCCCAGAATGACATGTCCGCCTGTACGTATCCCGGCTGCGGCGGTCCGCTCTATGGCGGCCTTGCTCTCAGAAAAAGTATGGCCCCGGTTGATTCGCCGCAACGTTTCGTCATCGGTACTCTCGATGCCATATTCCACCATCAGAAACGTGCGGCGGTTGAGCCGGGCAAGATAGTCGAGTAAAGCATCGGGCATACAATCGGGGCGCGTCCCGATGACTATACCGACCACACCGGGAACCGTCAGCGCCTCTTCATACTTCGACACCAACTCGTCTAACGGTGCATAAGTATTGGTATAGGCCTGAAAATAGGCGAGGTATTTCATTTCGGGATATTTGCGCGCGAAGAAGCGTTTACCTTCTTCCAACTGCTGCGCCACGCTTTTTTCCGTTGCACAATAATCGGGGTTGAATGTCTGGTTATTGCAATAGGTACAGCCTCCCCACCCTTTTTCACCGTTACGGTTGGGACAGGTAAAGCCGGCATTCACTGAAATCTTCTGCACCTTGCACCCTAACTGTTCACGAAAATATGAACCTATTTCATTATACAAAAAGGGTATTTCCATGTATTTCATATCTCTTCGGATTCAAAGATAATGAAAAAAGATTATCTTTGCACACAAACATGCCACTATTAAAAGAGATTCATTAACAACAACACTACAAATATGAGAAAAATCACAAGTATCCTGCTCTGCGGATTCGCATTCTTCATGACCCAGATGCAGGCTGGCAACCTTTCACTGAAGGACATCTGCAACGGCCAGTATGCGGCCATCCGCATACAAGGCGTCAAACCTCTCAACGACGGAGAAAGCTACTCGCAACTGAGCGCCGACCGCAAACAAATCATCAGTTACTCATTCAAGAACGGAGCGCAAAAAAGCATCCTGTTCGATGTGTCGACAGCAAGAAACGTCACGTTGGAAAACATCGACGGCTACATCATGTCGCCCGATGAAAAAAAGATGCTCATCAGAACTAACACACGCCCCATTTACCGCCATTCATACGCGGCTGTCTATTACATTTACGACATCAACAACCGTACATTGGAACCCCTTTCGGACAACGGGCCACAACAATCACCCAAATTCTCAAACGACGGGAACATGGTGGCGTTTGTGCGCGACAACAACCTGTTCCTTGTAAAACTGCTCTTTAACAACAGCGAAAGCCAAATAACGGAAGACGGCGTCTTCAACAAAGTCATCAACGGTATTCCCGACTGGGTGAACGAAGAAGAATTTGCCACCGACTGCTCTTTTGAATTCAATGCCGACAACACAATGCTGGCATGGATACGGTACGACGAAAGCAAGGTGTCTTTATTCTCCTTCCCCTGGTACCAAGGCAGCCATCCGGCCAAAGAGGAATATGCGGAATATCCTGGCCGATATGAATACAAATATCCTATGGCGGGTACGACCAACGCTACGGTCAGTGTCCACACCTTCGACATAAAGACCCGCGTCATACGGGATATGAAACTGCCGTTACCCGAAGAAGGCTATATCCCACGCATCAAGTTTACAGACGACCCCAACAAATTGGCCATCTTTACCATTAACCGCCATCAGGATTGCCTTGAAATATTCATGGGCGACCCGCGTTCGACAGTTTGCAAGAAAGTCGTACGGGACAATGTTGACAAATATATTTCCGAGAAAGTCTACACGAACCTGAAGTTCTACCCAGACCGTTTTGTCCTCATGAGCGAACGGGACGGTTATAACCACCTTTACGTCTATAGCCTGAACGGCAGCTTGATTGACAAAATAGCACAGGACAAAATGGTCGTCAACGATTTCTATGGCTACGCTTCGGCAGACGGCAGCTATTACTATTCCGCGACAATGGTTGATGACCCATCAAGGACTGCCATTTACCGCACAGACAAGAAAGGCAAAACCACAAAACTTTCTGACAAGGTGGGGCAAAACAGCGCCATTTTCAGCAAAGGGATGAAATATTATATGAATGTTTATTCAAACATCAACACGCCATTCATCACAACACTTTGTAACAACAAAGGGAAAACACTGAAAGTGCTGGAAGACAATGCAGCACTAAACCAGAAGCTGGCCAGCGCACAGTTAGGTACAAGAGAGTTTTTCAGTTTCACGACCGGTGAAGGCATCAAACTTTACGGTTACATGGTCAAACCGCACGATTTCAACCCTCAAAAGAAATATCCGGTTATCCTTTTCCAATACAGCGGACCGGGTGCCCAACAGGTCATCGACTCATGGAACGCAGGCAACATGGGCGGCACGATGTACGAACAATATCTTGCGCAACAAGGCTTCATCACGGTGTGTGTCGACGGACGTGGAACCGGAGGCAGAGGTGCAGAATTTGAAAAATGCACATACCTGAACTTAGGTGACCTGGAATCAAAAGACCAGGTTGAAACAGCCATCTACCTGTCACAACAACCTTACGTCGACAGCAAGCACATCGGAATCTGGGGTTGGAGTTATGGTGGTTTCAACACGCTGATGAGCATGAGCGAAGGTCGCCCCGTCTTTGCTGCCGGTGTCGCCGTTGCTCCGCCAACGTGCTGGCGATACTACGACACGGTTTATACGGAACGGTTCATGCGGACTCCGAAGGAAAATCCGACAGGTTATGCGCTGAGCCCTATCAGCCGCGCAGATAAATTACACGGCAGCCTGTTGATTTGTCATGGCACGGCAGACGACAATGTACATTTCCGCAACTCAATGGAATACGCCGAGGCACTTGTGCAAGCAAACAAACCATTCATGATGCTGCCTTACAACAACCGCAATCATAGTATATACGGCGGCAACACACGCAACCACTTGTTCACCGCCATCACCAATTTCTTCATTGACCACTTGATGGAGTAGTTTCAAGCGAGGTAAACAAAACATTCTACAAACAGCTCCGAAAGCAGAACTGCCTGATAACAAATCTGCTTTCGGAGCTGTTTTCTATATACACATCATTAAACAAAATATGTTCCCTATACCTCTTCATCGTTTCGACAGGTATATGAACATAAAGAAACAAACATGTGACAGGCATTGCAACAGCGGCAGGCCGCACAATCTTGCGGCATTTTATTGGCATACGCAACGGCCCGTCACAGCGACCTGTCGCTTCTACAACACGACCTGTCGCCTTGCAGAAGCGACAGGTCGCAAATTTTGCTGCAACCGCTTGCATTTTCAGCAAGAAACGACATTGACAGGACAAGCGCAAGCAACCACCTGTAACTTTCAGTGAAACAACAATTTACGCAAAATAAGAAAAAGAGGGCCTGGGATAAAAACAATGTACAGCAAGCAGTTCTCGGATACAAAACGATAATATATTAAATGAGAAGACAAACTCTCTCGGCTGTAGTAATCCTTTTTGATTATACGCTTGCCTTATTCCCACACTCACACAAAGAATCTACTTCATCCGTTGTGAAATGTATATCAACGCCCTGCACAAAGACGGCCGCCAATAATCCCAATCATGACCACCGCCATATATGCGCAACTGGTAGGGGATTTCCTTTTCACGTAATGCTTGTACCAAATCGATATTCGCATCAAAAGTAAAATCCTTGTCGCCACAGTCTATAAACCAGTCAACTTGCCGCCAGGCAGATTGACGGGCTGCGTCAGAATTCCGGATTGTGACCATCGGATTATGATCCTCTACTATCTGCTGCCGCCACTCCGCAGTAGGGTCATTTTTTAGAAAATCCAATGTCTGGCGACGCAAGTATGCACTCATGGCATAGACCACTGAAAACATGTCAGGATGCCGCAAGCCATAAACCACCGAAGCACCACCTCCCATTGAATAACCGGCAACAGAACGGTACTGCTTACCCTTCTTCACCCTAAAACAGGATTCAATATATGGTATGAACTCTTCAAAAAAGAAATCTTCGTATTTCCAATGAGGAGCATTAAACCATATCATATTATTTTTGTTGCCTTCCGCACATACAACAATCATACTTTCCATCACGCCGGCCTGTATCAGGCTATCCGACACGGACGATAACCGGCCAAAAGTTTCCCAATCCGTATTTGAACAATTACCGCCGTGCAAAAGATAACATACCGGATAATATGTATTCGGAGAATCATCATAACCATCCGGAAGATATACCGTGTATTCACGCTCGGAAATCCCCTGCAACATTTTACAAGGCATCGTACGGAACTCTATGCGGCCTTTCGCTCCGCAATATGAACTCAATATCCAAACAAACAAAAAGAACAATGTGTAACGCGCGCTTCTCATAAAAGCCATCATTTATAAATCAAAAATATGGCCGGTGTTTTTGACAATTCCGGCAACGTCTTCTTCTTCCATTCTTGAATCGTATGCGTACGGATATATTCGTTTTCGCAGGTTATTCCGGCTGCTACACACAAACGCGTTTGCGGACGACAAGCACGAAGAATCTCGTCAAACATTTTTGCGTTGCGGTATGGGGTTTCAATAAAAATCTGGGTTTGACTTTCCGCATAAGCACGCTGTTCGAGCATCTTTATTTTTTTGAAACGATCCGCCGCATCAATCGGCAAATAACCATTGAAAGCAAAACTCTGCCCGTTAAAACCGGAGGCCATCACGGCCAACAGGATTGATGACGGTCCAACAAGCGGAACTACACGAAAACCTTTTCTTTGGGCTATAGTCACGACATCCGCTCCCGGATCTGCCACAGCCGGGCAACCGGCTTCAGAAATGACACCAACAGAAAGCCCGTGCTCCATCGGCTGCAAGTAACTTGCAAACACGTCTGCCGAAACATGTTTACCCATAGGATAAAACACCAGTCCGTCAATATCAATCGACTTGTCTACTTTCTTAAGAAAACGCCGGGCTGACCTCACGTCCTCTACAATAAAATGCCTTAACGACATAATAACGTCATGGTTATATGCCGGCAAGACATTCGCTACGGGCGTATCGCCAAGAGGTACCGGAATCAAATATAATGCTGGTGAATCCATAAACTCTATCAAGAAGGTGTATAACCCGATTGCTCCAGAATGTTAGAGTAATCATGCATCCTTAACAACTCTTTCAATCCAACATCCGGATTGTTCTTCATGTAACTCTCCATGATTCTGATGCCAATCCAAATACCAATTTGAGCTGGTTCGTTTTCAGTCAGCACGTCAGACAGCTCCTGAGGTATCATGAATTTTCTAATCACAGACAGGTCCTTTGTTTCAAGTGTACCGCTTTTAAGCATACTGTTCCATATTGCCGTCTCGTACTTTTTATACACCTGCATACGTTTCTTATCAATTCCCGCTTGTTCATAAGGACTAACATTCCGTAAACGGGCGATGACACACGTAAACTTTCCATAATCCAGCATGAAATCCAACAATGTATGCGGCTTGGCATCATATAATGGATATGAACTGCTCAAATAATAGTACAACGCATCCGGAACAATACGGTTACGGTTGAACTGGCTGCGTTGGTATAAATAATAATACTTCTTATATAAATCAAAGTCCTGTCCCAGATACTTGTCCAGGCTAATACCCAACACGCCATCGCCTACAACGATACTCTGGTTCAATCCCGAAATCTGGGCATACATCTCCGGAATACGAAAATCCGGATCAATCTCTTTCAACTTGCTGAAGACTTCTCCCAGTTCTTTCTCCTCATCGTCCAAATCGGGATATTCCTTATGAACGGCATCCAAGAGAACTTGCATCGTCGAGTCAAGGTAATAAGTCCTAAGGCGCTGCTCTATCCGCGGCTCCTGCACTTTCCCTATTTCAAGAACATCTTCTATCAACAAACGGGTTGCTTGAGGATATTCCGTATTCATTCTTTGCAAGGCTGAAAAACTATTCAAAGAAACATATTCATCTACGAGACGGTCAAAACGATGTATCTTTTCTTTCGCCGGACGGGATTCATATTGCCAGTCGCATGAAGAAAAGAAAAACAATATACTTATTAATATAATGGGCAGACGTCTCAAATCTTTATAAATATATTAATTCAAGAACAAATATACAAAATATGTAAATTACATCCAAAGCATTTGCTAAAAAAAGTGAATTTTTGCCTATTTATGTCGTAAAACAGAATATTTCTTTTTCCCTTTAGCATAATACTCCCATAAAATGCTCTGAGGCCATTGCTCGGGTATGGCTTTCAAAACGCTTTTACGCCGGTTTTCATATCTTGAACGGACAAAACTTTTACGCATCTTGTAAAAAGCATAATGAGCCTTAAAAACGGCTGCACAACTATCACTCTCACCTTTTAACAGAAACTGAAGCGCTGCAATAAAATCAAGCAGGACACGCAATAGCATGACACGCAACAATTGTTCATCGGGCAGATTCTTGTACAACATCAACAGGTTGTTCCGAAAATTCAAGAACGTCTTCCGCGGATTCTTCTGGGGCAAAGTACCACCTCCAACATGATACACACAACTGGAAGGTACACACATGACACCATATCCCCGACTCCTCAGTCGCCAACAGAAATCTATTTCTTCCATATGAGCAAAAAAACGACCATCCAGCCCTCCAACCTCACGATAAACAGAACTTCTTACCATCATGGCAGCACCTGTCGCCCAGAAAACAGGAAGCGCAGTATCATACTGCCCATCATCCTTTTCAAGCGTATTGAAAATCCGTCCCCTGCAATAAGGATACCCCAAGCTGTCTATAAAACCTCCCGAAGCTCCGGCATACTCAAACATAGCATGATTCTGCTGACTGAGAATCTTAGGTTGGCATGCAGCTACAGTCGGATGTTGTTCCATAAAATCAAGCAATGGTGACAACCATTCATCCGTTATTTCGACATCAGAATTCAGTAGGACATAATACTCGGCCTCTATCTCGGAAAGAGCCCTGTTATAACCTTCGGCAAAACCATAATTTCTATCAAGAATAATGGTTCTTACTTGCGGGAAATTACTGGCAAGAAAAGACAGTGACTCGTCCGTTGAAGCATTGTCCGCCACATAAACCGGTGCAATACTGTATCGTAAAACACCCGGTAGAAACCGGCGCATCATCTTCACACCGTTCCAGTTCAAAATCACTATTGCAACTTTCTCCATCTTACTCCCCTCTTTTAATAAATTACCAACTATACCAAAATTGCCGTCAAAGCTGTAGTATCCGAATTAAACCCAACAAAACGTACTTGGACAAGTTCATTGTCTATGTTTTCCTCCGTACATACCTCTGCCTTTATATAATTAGGTGCAAAACCATGAATCACTCCTGAAATCTTACTTTTTTCCAATAGGATCTGCGCTTCTTTGCCAATGTATCTTTCATAAAAAGTTTTCAGTTTTCTTTCAGACAATGAAAGTAATTTCTGACTGCGCTCATGCTTCTCTTCAGGAGTTACTTCATGTGGTATCTTCAAGGCTTGTGTTCCGGGACGCTCCGAATAGCTGAACACATGAAGTTGGCTAAAATCGAGAGTTTCAAGGAAACGGTAGGTTTCTTCAAACAAATCTTTTGTTTCCCCTCTCGTTCCGACAATTACATCTATACCTATAAAAGCATCGGGCATTAATGATTTTATCTTTTCTATTTTTTCTGCAAAAAGCTCTGTTGTATAACGCCTGTGCATAAGCTTAAGGACAACATCACTGCCACTTTGCAACGGTATATGAAAATGTGGCATAAAAGCCCTTGATGACGCACAAAATGAAATAATCTCGTCAGTCAGCAGGTTTGGTTCTATGGATGAGATTCTATAACGTTTAATACCCTCAACCCCATCAAGTGCCTTAATAAGTTCAAAAAAGGTTTCACCCGTCGTCTTTCCGAAATCACCAATGTTAACCCCCGTAAGTACAATCTCCTTACCACCGTCGTCCGCCACCTGTTTTGCCTGCTCTACAATCGAACGGATTGAACCGTTACGACTTCTTCCGCGCGCGTAAGGAATAGTACAGTATGTACAAAAGTAATCACACCCATCTTGTACCTTCAGAAAATAACGGGTTCGATCATCTCCTGAACAAGAAGGCGAAAATGTTTTAATATCTTTTGTAGGCAAAGAAAGCACCTCATGAGCTGCAACATCTTTATATTGAGATACCCTTCGCAAACGGTCTTCCAAGTAATGAACCAAGTCTCCTTTCTGCTCCGCTCCCAATACAAGGTCAACGCCATCTATCAGCCCTACTGTTTCCGGCTGAAGTTGTGCATAACATCCTGTCACCACTACAAACGCCCCCGGATGATGTTTAACCATTTTATGAATAGCCTGACGACATTTATGATCTGCAACCTCTGTCACCGAACAGGTATTAATGATACATATATCAGCGACCTCACCGGGTCTTACGGTTTCTACCCCCAACTGTTTCAATGTTTTACCGATGCCGGAGGTTTCCGCAAAATTCAGCTTGCACCCCAAAGTAAAATATGCGGCCTTTTTACCTTCAAAAATAGTCGTTTCTGTCATATATAGTAATATTGCACCTGATAATTTATACTTTACCGTTTGCAAAGGTACATAAATAATATTATTAACAAGGTAAAGCTAATCTCAGAAAGCGACAGAAAACAGCAAAAGTCTACTAACCTTATAGGGAAAAGATGTTTTAAAACAGTAGATTTCGTAAAAGTCAGTTATTTAATCTAAAATTTAACATTTCATAAAGAACTGATTCTATAATAGTTAAGCTAACATCTATCTTAAAAAAGAAAAAAAATGCTTGTAAAGTGTACAACTTATCAAAAAAGTATATACCTTTGCAGTGGTTTTAAAAGCAATTGATTGTTTTACAGATTTAAAAAGCAAAAAAATGAAAAAGTTAGCATTTATGTTCGTAGCTTTCGCAGCTATTTCTTTCGCATCATGTGGAAACAAGACTCAGCAGGCCGCTACTGCATCTGACTCTGACACAGTAGCAGTTGACACTGTAGCTATCGAATGTGTTGACAGCGTAGCATGTGACTCTGTAGTTGCTGCTGATTCTGCCGCTGTTGCTGCTCCTGAAGCTGAATAATTTCAGGACATACGAACAAAAAATTTGAGAGATCACATGGGAATGTGACCTCTTTTTTTTGGTTCTTACGAAATTTGGAGTGATAAGTTGTGCATAAAAAAGAAGAAAACCGCTGGACCCGGTTGTACCGGCAAATGAAAGAACAGGAACAAAAGAACCGCTGTGCGGAAGCTCGATAAACTCACCTTGAGCCGTTTTACCAGATGATTGCTCGGCGGCATAACGGGATTTGCTGTCATTAAACCGCCATACAGGGATATTTAGTCACCCCTTAAAAACATCTTTATCTACTGATATTCAGTGATTTAATCTATAAAAGCCTTTGATAAATCTGCAAGTTTTCTTATCTTTAGGTTAAGAAACTTGCAGATTTTATGATAACAAAGACGAATAATGGCCCTTCTTTATTCAGCAACCTGTCTGACATGCTGAACCAATCACACCCGCTTTACCAGTTGGCCGACAAAATAGATTGGGGAAAATTTGAAACAGCTTTTCAACCTTTGTATTGTCAGGATAACGGTCGTCCCGGCAAGCCAATCCGTTTGATGTGCGGTTTGCTTATTCTGAAACACCTTCGTAACTTGTCAGATGAGTCTTTGGTAGAACAATGGAGCGAAAATGCTTATTATCAGTATTTCTGTGGCATGCAGGAGTTCACTCCCTCTGCCCCATGTGCCTCTTCAGAACTGGTTCATTTCCGCAAACGTATCGGTGAAGAGGGAATTGAACTCATCTTTCAGGAAAGCATTCGTGTGAATAACAAGGATGATGATGACCATCATCATGATACTGCCTTTATTGATTCTACAGTTCAGGAAAAGAACATCACTTACCCCACAGATGCAAAGTTACATAAGAAGATCGTGAAAAAAGTCCTTGACATTGTGTAAAAACAGGGGCTTCCTCTGCGTCAAAGCTACATCTTTGTGCTGAAGGATATCTGTCGTAACCAGCGCTTCCGGAATCATCCAAAAAACAGGAAAAAAGTTCTTAGGGCAGACAGGCGTTTACGTACAATAGGCGGAAGACTGGTCAGGGAGCAGAAGCGTAATCTTAAAGAGAATCACGACTATGATAAATTGCTCGGACTCTTTGAAACCGTTCTGTTTCAAAGGCGGAACAGCCGGAAAAAGATTTATTCCATTCATGAGCCGGAAGTACAATGCATCAGCAAGGAAAAAGAACATAAAAAATACGAATTCGGCAACAAAATATCCATCATACGTTCTGCTACTGGAATTATTCTTGGAGCCATGTCCTTTCGCAATGAATATGACGGTCATACCATCGTGTCTTCACTGGAGCAGGTCGTACGGTTAACCGGAAGAAAGATTAAAGTACTGGCTGGTGATAGAGGATACAGAGGTAAGAAGGAAATTAACGGAACGAAGATTATAATTCCCGATGTTCCCAGGAAATCGGACAGCCGTTATCAGAGGCTGAAAAAACATAAACTCTTCTGCAAACGTGCAGGTATAGAACCGACAATAGGTCACCTGAAGTCAGATTACCGATTGGGCCGCAACTTTTATAAAGGTGTGGCGGGAGATACTGTGAACGGTACTTCTGGCAGCAGTGGCCTATAACTTCAAAAGAGCCATGAAAGCTCTTTGGTGCATACTTCAAAAAATATGCGAGATACTGTGTCTGAACAATATCTCGCAAAAATCGGCTTTTTAAGGGACGACTATCTAAAGATACAAAAAAGCCAACTAATTCGCAATATTTTGTCTATGAATTAGTTGGCTAATTTTACACTATTTACGGAGTGTCCCTAATTAAATCATGGTTTACGGGGTAAAAGCACCCACCGATTTTCGGAAGAAAAGACGAAAATCAGTGGGTTATTTGTTATAATGTCAATCCTAATAAGATGATGAGTTATATATCTATGATTCCCTTAGCAAAATCAAAAGATAATCATGCAATGTTATTTTATTGCTACTTATTCAGTACTTTCTTACCATTTATAATGTAAATATGACCTTTCTGAACATTTTGTACTTTCTGACCAGACAGCGTGAAGATAGAAACCTTTTCATCAGAATCAAATGCAACATAGTCTATTCTAGAAATAATTTCGTCAATCTTTTGCTTCAGAGAATCTAAGTGTTCCTTTTCTGGCAGTAGTTGAGCCTGTGCCATTTCTGATAATGAATAATAGGTAGCAAGAGCAACTTCAATATCATTCTTATCTTCAGAAGAAATCGTTTCTGTTGTTTTAGATAAAATTAACGAGAAGTTATTCTTAAATCGTTCCGTCTCTATCGATGCTGTTATCTCTTCAGATTCTATAATTTCGTTAAAGCTCATCCACGGATAATACTCTTGATATACAATTTTTGAACCGAGTGGTACATATAAAGAGGTATTATTAACGGATCCAAAGCATGATTCCGTATAACTAATTTTAGTAATATCTTCAATATACATGTAAACCTTCTTCAGGGTGCTTGTTGATAGACACCCTTCTACCATTTGACGGACAGTTGCCGGAATAGTAATTTCCTCCAATCCGCTGTTGTAGAAGACCGCCCGTGAAAGAGTAGTGAGATTCTCGGGTATGTTGATCGTCTTAAGGCTTGTACATCCACCAAGAGCCCACTCCGACACACTACTCACATTTGAAGGAAGAACAATGTCTGTTAATGATGAGCAGTATGCAAAACATCCAAAGCCAATAGATGTCAATGTTTCTGGAAGAATCACCTTCTGTAGTTCGGATCATCCGATGAATGCACATGGGGATAGGCTGGTAATTGTCTTTGGTATTGTCACCGACGTAATTGAACTTCCTTGAAAAGCTCCACCCTCGGCAGATATGGATGTATAACCTCCATAAGTTGCCGTATTTGACGGATAAACAATACTGTTTACGATATAGTCGTTACCTCCAAAGGATACCTTTTCCGGAATAATTATATCACCAGATAAAGATTTATCTTGTCTTGCAACTTGAGCATTGCCATCATTTAACAAATAACGCAATCCATTGATTACAGCTGTTACTTGTTCTCCTCTAACATCCGTGCCAATCATTAGAAGAATAAACACGATTTAAAAGTTCTTTCTATTCATATTTATGTATAGCTTAAGATTTAAATAATTAAAACACGACATCTGTTATTCATTGACTTTTCAATCATAGAAATGGCGCAGACCGCCACCATAATCCTGCCAGGCCTACCACAGCCTCCAATCATCTACGGGGAAGTCTGCGCCTATAGCGCGACTTCACGATGATTGGTGTTTGCTCTTTTTATCCTTTCGGTGTGGTAATTTGGCAGGATGTGAGCAATATGTCTTGCAAAGATGGCATGTCGCCAATATTCGTGGCAAAGATACATAAAAATCATTAAATATCGCAACTTTTTATCCCATTTGGTTGCATTTTAGGCAAAATTTGCTTAAAATACGCGCGAAACAATGATTTTATGCCTTGTTCTCAATAAAAATATGTACCTTTGCAAGATAAGAAACGAGTATTCATATACAATGGAATTAAAGGCTCTGATAGCAGAATGTACCGCATACGATTTCAAGGTGATGCTTGAAGAGAAGAAACCTAAGAGTTGGCTGAAAAGCGTAAGTACTTTTGCCAATGGCTTGGGTGGTTCCCTTTTCTTTGGCATTGATAATGACGGCGTCGTCAAAGGACTTGACGACGTACAGTATGTATGCGAGGTCATCAGTAGCAGGATTCGTGACTATATGGATCCCTTGCCAGAGATAGAGATGATTCCCCATGATATAGATGGTTTACATATCTTGCAACTCAAAGTCGACGCAGGGCATTATACCCCATATTACTACATCGGAGATGGTCAGCGTAGCATTTGTCCGAGTTGGTGATGAAAGTCTTCCTGCCACTGCAGAACAGATGGTTCGCTTGGTACTGAAAGGATCCAACAAAACTTTTGATTCCCTTCACACAGACTATAAAGCAGAGAACTATTCCTTTACGATATTGGCAAACTCGTTCAAAGACCGTACCAAACAAGAATGGGACAAGAAATACCTCTTGTCGTTTGGATTGGTAACTGGCACGGGGAACCTTATGAATGCGGGCGCGCTGTTTGCCGATGATTGTCCATTGTGGCAGTCTCGTCTTTATTGCACCCGTTGGGATGGAAAAGAAAAGAGCGACGCCATCAACGATGCAGAGTTTACAGGCAATGTCCCCATCAATACAAATTTTAATAACTGTTTTTATCGGACAGCAATATATTTTTTTAAAATCTCAGCAGAAATATAATAGGGATATTTACTGAATATCCCCCCAAAAAAGGTTCACTCCTTCACTGTGTCTGCAATAAGCTGTATGAGAGTGTATTGCAGGTGAAGGACTTCCTTCCTCAGTTCTTCACCGTGTCTTCATCCCTTTTCAACGAACCGCATTCTTTTTTCAAGCGGTCGCCGTCTTTGCAGCGTGCGGTCGCCTTGCCGCAGCGACAGGCAGGAAATTTTGTTGCGACCGCTCGCTGTTCCGGCGGCCGTTATGGAACGGCTTCCCCTTTAGGAATATTCATCCGTAATGTATTGCCGGACAGAGAAGTATGATGTCCGTGAAGCCCTGAATCCTTTTTTCCTGAAACCGGCTGTAGCGTGCAGGCGCGTCCGTGCGCGACCCTTTCACCCGTCCGCCCCTTGCCCCGTTTGCCGCACCCCCGAAAGTGACCGAAAGCTGCCAAAAGTGACCAAATCCGTACAAAGGTTACCA
>CASGAM010000034.1 GCA_949299545.1 uncultured Prevotellaceae bacterium
AAGTGAAATGTTTCACATATCTGTTGCCATCATACTTGCGAACATAGTTGTTGAACTGAGTCCTGTTCAGAAAAGCGGTTAATTGAGAGAATACGTATTTGTCTTGGAACATAGCAGCCATTTGTATTAGACTGCAAAGTCGCAAAATCAAGTCCGTTTCATTTCAAAAAAACGTGTAATTGACTATATTTCAATAATTTCAAAGAACTATTTATCCACTTTTACGGGACAGTAGTGAATTGAATTATTAAACGAAAATGTCTTTTCTGTTTAATGAGCGTTCAACCTTGTGACGACGTATGTTTATTATTCCGATGTTTGGATAATAAATGAAACGCTCATTTAAGTGTAAATATAAGAAAATTCGGATATTCCATATATTTTATACGGGATATCCGAATTTTCTTATATCATTTTTGCTATTGTTTATACGAAACACAACCGTCAAAAGCCTGCTTGTCAATTTTTACCTGATTTCCCATAAGAATTACATCTGAAAGTCGTGTACAATTATGGTATCTATTACTTATTGATTATCAATATTTTGCTGCTAAAAAGGTAGAAAAGTGGATTTATTGTTTCAATCTGTATTCTGAAAGGGTGATATTTAACGTATTTAACTTTTATTTGTAGGAAAATCACGTTTATATTCTCTTAAATTCGTTTGTCTTGGTGTTCTGCTTTAATGCTGTGGGATAAGGAAAGGTAGCCTTTAGAAAAGGTATTTTGAAAAAGGGTGCTGAGAATTTTGACGAAACATTTTGTGCTTTGAGGCGAAAACTGTATCTTTACACCATTAGAACCTGCCAAGCCTCTCAACGATGCTCAAATCGGCGGGTCGTTTTTTTTGTAGGTACATGAAAACAAGTTTTCCCAAGCCAGACTCAACACCAAAAGAGATTGTCCAGATACTCAAAAGCCGCGGAACGCACGTCTGCGATGAGGGCAAAGCGGAAAACTATCTGATGAACATCGGTTATCACAGGCTGTCAGCTTATATCTTTCCGTTCTACAAAAGTCCTAAAAGCGACTTGATTTTAAAAGGCGGCACGACCTTTGAACAGGTAATGACACTTTACCGTTTCGACAAGAAGTTGCGCATCGTGCTTTTCAACGAAATAGAAAAACAGAAAAAGGCATTCCATTTTATTAAAACTGGATATAACATAATCAACAAAGCTCAATAGTAACTTTCCCTTTCCTTCGACAGCACTCAAAACTCAAAGGTTAAGCAACTGTTCTTTTGTTATAAAATCACATCCATCTAAATAACTAGGAGTGGGCAATGAAATAGGATGTGGTATGTATACTTTTACGCTCTTAGATGCATTCTTAAAATACACTACCTCTCTTTCTGTACATGGTGATTTAATACTATTATCCGTCATGACATAAAGTAACGTCTTGGATTGATCCATTCTTAGTTCTAGAGCTTTCCATGTATCTTGATTCTGATTTTGACGATTCAGCATTACTCTATCATTTACCCAATCAATATATACAATCTTCCCTTGCTGATTAAGGAGAACCTTAAGTTGTAAAAGCTCATTAACATCAAGTGAACTATGAGAAAGAAAAACATCGTATTCCTGATACAACATATGTTGATTGCTGTATATAAGTTGAATTAATTCTGTAGGATTTTTCTGTACATCAATCGGTTTTAGCATTGATAGACGTCTTTTACCTTTACGTTTTTTTGATAACCATGGTTTTTCTCCCATTCTCTGAAGGGAATAAAAGGCCATTTCACGAAGATCATCATTTTTTTCGCAAGCATTTATCTTATTCAAGAATTCTATTGTTTCATTACATCGGAACTGAGTTGCCTCTAGAAGTATCAGATAACGTGCATTGATGTCAAGAGGAGAAGTTTTACGTATTTCGAAATATGATTTGACAAGTTGCTTGATGTATGGAGGGCAAACCTCTTGAACAAAAACAAGATTTGAAGCGAGCTTATCATCACGCCGTCTTTTCTTCTCTTGCCCTTTAAAAACTAAAGATGCATACTTATTACGTCTATCCTGTTCATTCAAATATTTAGATAAAGAGCGCATATGAACAGCATGTTTTAAATACTGTTCTGGAGTATAATATGGAACTGTACGAAGCCCTTTGCGACTTCTTCGATGAAAATCATTTTTCTTTTCTTTACAATAACGTACAATGTCCTCCCATTGACACGGATAGCACTCTTTAAATGCAGATAAGAAATCCTTAAAAGAGAAATTCTTTGGCATAATCTCAAACAACTTTTCAGAAATATGCTTTAGATGTAGGTTTTTCCTGAAAATCCTATCTCGATAATTCTGCTTGCGGTAGTAGATGGACATATATTTTAAAGAATTATTTATTAACGCTAAGGTGTAGATTATAAGAATCATTTTCCTCATAATCATCTTTAATTCGTTCTGCACGTTCTATTAATGAAGTAACGTGAGATTTAAAGTAATCCCATCTAACCATAGGGATATAGCTATATTCGCCATACCAAATTCTGGAATTATTTTTACAATCAACAATCTTCGGATGTTTTCGATTAAATAAATTCTCTTTTATTATTGTAAACATCCAATCTCTGATATATGTCGTACAACCTGTTTCGCAGCATGTATTTGACTTTAATGCATATTCATAATTTCCTTGTTTATCAGGTAGAACAACTGCGAGTATTGCATTTCTATGACTCTTCCTGTCACCACGAACCGTTTTTCTTAATGAATAACAAATCTCCCATGGAATCCATTGCGATTTGTCATACTTTCCATTCTCTTTCATATTTGGGGAAATTAGAACAATAGTAATAGTCGTGGGAAAAATTCTGTCTTTTAACTCTTGCCAAATCTCATCTTCTGACCAATCAGACAAATCCTCCCCATCATGCTCTCCAAAAAATATATGGTCCTCTGCAGCTAATAGTTTTTCTATCTCATCCACATAATGACGTGCCTTGGTAGGAAAATGGCCAAACAAGTGTTGTACATTTTCATCTGCATACTTGTAAGATACGAATACGTTTCTTGCCATAATAAAAGGATATTAGTTACATATATTTATAATAACTGTAGCAACTATAATCATGAATAGCATAATTAAATAGACAGGATATACAGACTTGTTTAACATCATACATTTTGTTTCTTTTAGTTTCGCATCCTTATCTTCATAGTCCATAAACAATGGTCGAAAGTCAAAAAGAGCATTCTGTTTTTCTTCTGTTGAATTACCCCTTGTACCCTCTAATGAATTCATGAGATTGATATATTTCTGTTCTCTATTACGCAAGGCACGTTCTAAACGAAGGTAATAAGCATCTATATACCAGAACACAATTATTGGGATTATTGCTAGAAGCAACCACCAATCTAAATCCTTAATACTGCAACCAATAGCAAAAAAGCCTGTAACAATAGTAATTAACCAAGTTTTAGCATTAGCACTATTTCCCGCCATTCTCGTAATGTTCTCCTGCATCATCTGAAGATATTGGAGATCTTGTGTGTCATACTTTGCCATATAATGCGTATTTAATAATTCCACCTATTGTATTTATTCTGCGCTCTCAGCCTAATTACAAAAATATTGTCATATACACCGGAACATACTCAATCCCATTCTCTCTCCTGTAATCCTTGGTATAAATCAGATACTTGTTTATTATTCTGTCCGAGAATTTGGAGCAGAACTCGTCTAATGATTTATGGGTTTTATATCCAGATGACTTTACCTCTATGGGCGATATCTTATGCTTATCGGGAATGACAAAATCTATCTCATAATATTTCTTGCCATCGGCATATGGAATAGTATGATAAAACAAGTTCTTTCCCGTAGCCTTCAACATCTGGGCTATGACATTCTCATAAACATATCCCATGTTGGTGCTGAGCTTATCATTCAGCAGTTTATCATAAATAACATTCTCAGTGACATCGGCATCTTTGAATGCTAGTGTTACAAACAAGCCGGTATCAGACGCATACATTTTGAAGTACTCTTCATTCTTTGTCAAAGCCAATCCTGCATTCGGATCATCAGAATGATATACTACATTGACCGTCATGGAATCCTCCATCTCTTTCACGATATTCGTTATTCTCCCCACTCTTTCTTCCGCAATGGCTTTACCAACCTGATAACGTAACGCATTTCTGCTAAGCTGTGCAGGAATAGCATCGTATAATGCTTTTGCTCTTCCAGAATCATCTATCTTTCTGAAGTCTTCTTCATAAAGGGCTATTATGTCACGTTTTGTCTGATCTACGGCTGTAAAATTGTTTGTTCTAATGTATGCTGAAACAGCCTGCGGCATTCCTCCGACAAGCATATATAGACGGAAATCCCTCATGAGTTTGCGATGAACGGCATCACCCAATGGCATCTTCTTTTCGAATGCAGTACGCAACAACGGAATTGTAGCAGTATCTCCAAGTGCCCATCTAAATTCTTCATAATCCATCGGATACATCTCTACTTTTGTTTCCTCGCTTGGAACAAGGATATTGCGGCTCTTTGAACGAACCGAAATCAAGGAGCCTGTCTCAATATAGTCATAACGGTGATCTTTCACCAGATGCTTGATGGCCTGTCTTGCAAGAGGCTGGAGTTGGACTTCATCAAAAATAAGTACAGACTCTCTTTCATACAGTTGTACCTGATAGATAAACTGTAACCTGAGAAACAGGTAATTCAAGTCCGAAATATCATTGAATAAGTCTCTTACCTCTTTTGACACTTTCGAAAAATCAATCAATATATATGATTTATATTCATGACGCGCAAACTCCTCCGCAATGGTAGATTTTCCGATACGCCTAGCCCCTTGTATTAGCAATGCCGTATCACCGTTGCGTTCAGACTTCCATTTGAGCATCGTATTGTAAATCTTTCGTTTGAAATAAATCATATTATCTTCCATCTATCTTAAAAATATATGCAAATATACGTTTTATAAATGATTCCACCAAATCTTCATCGCACCAAATGTCAATATCCACTAAATTATTTTTTACCATCTGCCGGTAAGCACTAAATTTGTCACTTGTGGCTAATATTCAAACATTGACAACTTTACATTAAACCGATACTCATTATTATACGCCAATTAAAATTAAGTCAAAACAAAGGGAAGAAAAAGAAAAGGCTTAGATAAACCCAAATCCTAATGATTTGGGATAAACCAATCACAAGAGGAATGACCACAAGCTATTTCTTCTTTTGGTAGCAAAATTTTCGTTAGCACATCTTGCTTTTAGTTGACATAAGTTAGTGAAAATCCCACTTGTTTTCACACTTGCGAACAGATAGGAAACAGGCAGGCTTCGGACAGGAAAAGGAATTTTTCTATTGTTTCTGATTCAAGATAAACATGGGAATGTACGACTTTTATTCTGAAAAACAAGATAGAAAAGGCTTTTCTTTTGTTTAGGACACAGCTGTTTCATGTTTAGATTATTCAATATGCTGCATCGACATATTAGGGATAGACAAGAAAAAATTGTTCTATCGCTTGTGCATTATTAGGCATTTCCTTTCCGCAGTTTCTCCGAGCAACAACTTTAATGGAAAAATTGCAGACTTATTATCCAAGTTCCCGTCAATAGACATTGTGGCTATGGGATTTTGTAAAGATTGGAAGAATGAATCCATGTGGCATTAGGTAATCATTCGCTAATCAAGGTGCAATATAAAGGGCACTAACAGTTTTGACTGAAAGTACCCTAATTGTAACGCAATTTGCGAGATTTATAAAGCATACCAAGGCTATTCTTATTTTACTTTATGGTCGGTACGGTATATCAGAAGAACAGAATGTTATTTGATTGATGTCTATATCCTTTTCTTTCATTAGCTTTGCAACAGACATTACTTGCCTATTTTTATCCGCAGTAGGACCAATTGTGATTATCTTTAAGGCTGATACAGGCAATTCAACTTCTACATAAGGGAGTAACGAACCATTCCTATCACGAAAAAAAACTTTACGATTAATCTCTCTACAATAAAGTCTATATTCATCTTCGTATTTATAAGCAGGGTGTTTTGTATTGCCAGGTATAAAATTTAACAATGCGATATAATTGTTTATGGCGGTATCAAGATCATTGAAAATATGCTTTTCCTCAATGCTGTGTACAATTTTTTCATAAACATACCTCACATATTCTTTCCATGACTTCATTTCCTCCCTTACTGTTTGTGGGTTGTCTATATTCTCGCCTATTCCGTATTTAATTTCATGCAACGGTTCCATTTTCTGAGATTCGAGAAACACTTGCAATTTTTTCAAGTCAAAACCCAAACAGATCCCATTCCCATTTTGTCCATACATTTCCCACATAGGTAATGAGTCGAAAGATTTAGAGAAAGAAACAGAATACATATTTGTTAGGCTGTTTTTATCTGTATTTCTCACGAAAATAAATTTGTCTAACTCTTCTCTATCCAGTTCTGTTATTCTCTTTTTAGATGGGATGAGCAATTCATCTTCAACATCTTTTAGAACTTCCCACATTTTCTTGATACCATATTCTCTTTCTTGTGGATCATTCATATAAGAAATGTGTGAAGCCCAAAATGTCATGGATGTATTATCTTCTGAGACATCTTTAAGCATTCCGATTAATGTTCCGGTATTAGTATAATGAAAGACACATGTATCTGCAATTTGTTGTATTTCCATCCTATCTTCTTTCATTTTTGCCTCTTTTTCTTTATCTTCCAATACCTTTAATTTTGCCAATAATAGTTTCTCCTCGTCTGTCATTTCTTCTGAACGGTTTAATTATTATAAAGTTTATTTACAACTTGATTAAGACGTTGTTCAAGTTCACTTGCATCTAAAAATCTCGATTTTAGTTCTATTATTTGATTAACCAAATCTTCTACAATTTTACGTTCATCAAATGTAGGTATAACAATAGGAAGAGGCTTTAACTTTTCCAATTTTACTTGTGGAAAAACTCTACCACTCTCCTTTACTTGTTGTTCATATACACTTCTAATATAACTTGAATTAAGTAAGCCACAAAGATACTCATATGATATTTTACCTGCAAATTCGGGCTTAATTATCCCCGCTTGAATACTGCGACCAAACCAAATTCCGTGATAATCTATAGCGCATATTGGATATGGAGCTGTTTGTCTCCAAATG
This sequence comes from uncultured Prevotellaceae bacterium, assembly GCA_949299545.1. Classification (GTDB taxonomy): domain Bacteria; phylum Bacteroidota; class Bacteroidia; order Bacteroidales; family Bacteroidaceae; genus Paraprevotella. The sequence goes on from CASGAM010000034.1 coordinate 7,160, forward strand.
AGTTTAGGGGAAATGCTAAAATAGTCTTTATTCAAAATAACCCGTTCACCTTCTCTTAGAGATATATCGGGACGGCAATATCGTGATGTATGGCTTGAAACATAAAAGCTATTTATATCTACTCCTTTCCAGTATTCAATATCTATATCAGATTCTTTCTCTCCTTCATATAATAGTCTTAAACTTAAATCTGATTTACCTTTTTGGGATAATCCGACTTTTACACGTTGATAATTAATGCCAGCATCTTTAAAACGTAGAATAAAGTCAAGTTCAACTATGTTACCTGATGATTGTTTATATTCGTTTATAAATACATTATTTCTTGTTTTGTTCCAATATTGTTGCGGGATGGCATCATATTTAGCTTGACTTAACACATCTTTTGCATTCAAGGCTGTAATGCATGAAGTCAAATCTGTAAATAATATAGTATTATTGATTTCTGTTATGTGTTTAGAAAAACATATAGCAACAGGAACAACAGCTTCATTAAATATATTCTCTCCTAAATCCACAATCTTTATTATACTTGACTTTAACAAGACTTTTCTTAAATCGCTATAGCGTGGTTGTCTAAGGAACGTATTAGGTGTTATAAAACAGATTATTCCATTCTCATTGCAAATGGAAAAGCTGAAATCATAAAAATATTTATAGATATCTTTATATCCATGCGAAGTATTAGGATATAGTTTTTCATACACAAGAATTAACCTGTCTATATTAGCTCCATACGGCGGATTTCCAATCACAATGTCAAATCCACTTTTACCGTCCTCGCGGTTGAACACATCGCTGAACCATGTATGCCAAAGGAAAAACTGGTCATTGCCTGCAAGGTTGATTTGGCGCAGTTGCACGAGGATATTCTCATCAATGGCCTGCACTTCAAGTTGCTTGTTGATAGTGTCTGAAATCCGTTGCTGCAAAGCCGCTTTTCTGTTATGGTCGGAACATGAATAATAGGCGGAAAGGAGTTGCGACACGGTCTTCTGGAGCTTGTTCGTTTCGCTGTCGAACAACGAAATCTCACCTTTGTCCTTTTTGCCGTCTTTCTCATAGGTCAATTTGCTCAGGTCAACGCCGTGGAAGCTCTCCAAAAGGGAATTGCCTTGCATGATTTTGTAATCGAGGTTGGGCAACGGTGACGGTGTTTCCTCATCCACGACGATGGAGAGCCAAAAGCGCAGCCGTGCGATGTCCACTGCACCTTTTTCAATATCCACGCCGTAAATGTTGTTGTAAATAATGCTTTTCTTAATGGCCACACGGTCGTAATGCTCGTCTGCCAACGCCTCACGGCAACGCAGCAACTCGTTGAGCAATCCCATAGGAAATGCACCCGAACCAATGGCAGGGTCGCATATCTTGACATTCTCCAATGCGGCAAGCAGTTTCGCACGTTTGTTGTCCGGTATGACGGTAGCTCCGTCTTCAGGCGACAACACGAAACGGCGGATTTTCTCTTCGGGTATCGAGGTCGCATTGTCAAGATAGGCAATTAGCGATTCCTGGCACATATAACGCACAATCTCCTTCGGGGTGTAGAACGCGCCTTTGTCCTTGTTGTCCTCAAGCAGGTTCTCGAAAATTTTGCCGAGCATCTCTGGGTCAACGCCGATGACTGCATCGTTGGGTTCGTTCTCATCGACGGTGAAGTTATATTCACTGAAAAACTGGAACAGCCGCCTGAAATATCCGGCAGGGAACACACTCTTTGGTTCGTCGTCAGCATCACGTTCAAACAGTCCGCCATTGAGGTAAGGAATGTCTTTCCATTCGGTAAGTAATGCCTTGTCCCAACCGAATTTCTCAAACACGGCCTCACGTTCCTCAGGCTTGGTGTTGAGTATACCAAAGAAGAGCGGTTCAAGCACGGAATCAAGGTAATCGTCCTGATACGGGGAACGCTCGAACATATGCTGCATATAGTTGAGGTCGCCGTTCATCCAGCCCTTGCGTTGCAGGAAGTGCAGGAACGTGATGCGCCCCATCATCTTCTTCACATAGTCGCGTATCTTCTTTTCATCGCCTCCAAAAGCCTCCATCATGGCCTTGTCCGGCTCGCCTTTCACCTTTTCGACCCACTTGTTGCCCGACTTCTCAAACCGCTTGCCCGTGATGAACTGTATGAAGTCAGCGTATTGCTCTCGGTAACGGTCGAAGAACTCATCAGACAAGGCTTCCACGGAAAATGCTGTCTTCATGTTCTTGAAAGAGATTCCTACTTTCTGCATATAACTAAAACGCTCGACCGCAGTCTTGTAAAGCAGTTCACTGTTGCCGAAAACATAGGTGAAACGCTTGGGCGATGTTGCCTCGTCCTTGATGTCGCAGATAAACGACAGTCGCCAATGGTCGCCACTATCGAACACGGCAAGGGCGGCGTCGAAACTTCCGTAACGCTGGTTGATGTATGTGCGTACAAGGTTTCTCAGCCCGACACGCTTGTTTGCCACCGAACCTTTTGCTATGTCGTAACGGAACAAGCCGATGCGGAAACTGTCGGTTGTATCAATGTTGCCGAGGTAATAACCTTGTCCTATATCCTGCGTATCAAGTTCTTCGGGTATGCGCCTCAATTCGGTTGCACCGAAGAAGTTTTGCAAAAGATTCTGCCATTCGTCAGAGCTAAATGGTGACTGGAATATGTTTCTTAATTGGGTGTCGGTATATGCTGCCATAAGTATTCAGTGTTAAATGAAAGTTTCGGAAATGATTATTTTAGGGTCGGACAGTTCTTTTGCCTCACGTTCCTTTTCAGAGGCTTTTACCTGGTATTCTTCGAGCAGTTTGCCAATTTTCTTCTGTATCTGGAATTTGTCCGTCTTCATCTTGACACGGTCGCCTTTGTATTCACGGGAGATGGCTTTCAGCTCACGCGGCAACCGGGCATATATGCCATCGTTGATATAAGCGGTAAGGATGTCGCACCATTCATGCAGCTTGCTATCGGACGTAATTTGCTTGACATGGCGGAGAAAGTTATTCGCTTCACGAGACGTATTATCAAGGTCTGTTCTTTTTGCCCCGTCGGTGTCCTTGACGCGCGAATATTCCGACTGGTATTTGTTTATAGCCGCATTGACATGGCCATAGTGCGGAGTGTCGGTTTCGGCGGTAAAGGGTATGGGACATTCTTCAGGTTTAGCCCTCAGGTATTTCACGGCTTCAAGGAAATCTATCACCTCCGCCTTGCGGTCGTTTACAAGGTAGAACTCGGTTTTTACCTCCGATGAGATGAACGCTACGGTTTTGCCTGCATGATTGCCTGTTTTGCGCAGGACACGGCTTTTCATCGGCAATTCCTTTATCTTATGGTAAAGCTCACGGTCGTTGTTATACAGCTCACGCAATTCACGGAGCAAGGCTATTTTCTTGTCCAAGCTGTCTTTCACGTTGCTGTCGAAAAGGGTAAACTGGCGCACAATCTCCTCACGAGAATAGATTTGCGCATCTTCGCCAAAGGCGGAATGGAAGCCTTGCAGCTTGATGAGGGCGTTTTTGTACAACTGTATCTCGTGGTCGCCCTGCTGCGAGGGGTAGAACATATAATTGTATATGTTCGGGGCGGTGGAACCGATACGGTTCACGCGGCCTATGCGTTGCATCAACCTTGTCGCGTTCCACGGCGAATCATAATTCACAATCACGTTGGCGCGGTGCAGGTTGACACCCTCGGCCAGCACGTCGGAAGTGAGGATGATGTTGTAACGCCCCTCGTCATGCGGAGCGTTGGCATCAAAATTGTTCTTTATCACGCAGTCGAGGCGGTCGCGATTTGCCGCCGTCACCTTGAGTATATCGTTCCTGCCAATCTCTTTTGTCAGTCTGTCGTACAGGTAATTCAGTGTATCAACACTTTCAGAGAAAAGCACGAGCTTGCCAGTAGGGTTGATGGACTTGTCGAAAAGCTCCGTATCAAGCCTTTTCATGAACTCGTCAAACTTCGGGTCTCCGTGTTCTTCCTTCCACTCAGCGTTGAGCCGTTCAAGAACCGTACGGTCACTTAGCAGCATATCCTTAAATTCAGGATTGAAGGCATCAGCCGTATAAAGGATGTCTTCTCTTGAATATTTTTTCTTTTCAATGGCATACTCGATGATTTCATCAAGTTCCCACCCATTTGCCAACAGGTCTTTCACGTTCAGTTCAGGTGCGATGATAACCTTATTCTCATCGAACATGCGTATCATATCGTTGGTGATGCGCAGGAGCGTGTCAAGCGTTTTTTTGAAAGCACAGAAGCTGCTTTCGAGGCGTTTCACCATGTGGACACGGTAGATTCCCGCCAATGTCTGTCCGATGTGTTCGGCGTTCTTGTATCTTTTCTTGTACTCATCTTTCAAAAACTCAACGGCACGGTAACGGGCGTAATGAAGGTGGTTCTTATATTGCTCGTCGGACAATGACGCAAGGGTTTCATAAAACCGGGCACTCGTTTCCGTTCCCATTTTGTATATGACCTCCTTCGGCGGCAGGATGTTCGGGAACACTATTCCTTGCAATTCTATGTCATGCTTGTAGTCTGGGTCGTTGAGGATGTTGTTCCTCGTGCGCCGTATGGTCACCTTGTCAATCACATTATTCCTTATCTTGTCGTAAATCTTGTCCACGTCCTCCGTTACGTCACGGCTGTCACGTTCACGCATCAGCTTGTTATAAGCTTGGATAATAGGTGAGAAAAAGCCCTTGAGGTTGGGGATGCCGTTGATAGTGCAGCTCTGGCTGTTCTGGAACAGCAGCAAAAGGTTTTGCAGGTCATCGGGGCGGTTGTTCAAGGGCGTGGCGGACAGCAGCATGACTTTTTTGTGGGTGCTGCACAACAAGCCGATGTTGGCACATGGCGACTTGCAAATCTTCTGCAATTCGTCGTATTTTCCCGAACTGTCGCTGCGGAAGCCGTGAGCCTCGTCCACTATTATGAGGTCGAACTCCTCCTTGTCCTTGTATTGGTCGCGCCCGTCAAGCACTTTTGAGAGGCTCCCGTTGGTGATGAACTGCGCCTTTTTGTATATTCCGAATTGTTTGAATGTCTTTTTCCAGTTGTCTTCAAGGGCAGGCGGATAGATGACCAAGATGTTGGTGTTTCTTCCGTTGGCTTCGATGAACCGCTTTGCTATCATCGTTGCAATCATGGTCTTGCCCAAACCCACCACGTCTGCAAGAAACAGGCCGTTGTGTTGCATCAGCATTTGGTAGCCCTGTATTACGGCGTCCTTTTGGTATTTCAGCTCTTTCACGCCGTCGGGCAGTTCAAGCGTGAAGTCGTCCTCCACTTGGTCGCCGAAAGTGTCAATCAGCACCTTGATGTAAATCTCGTAAGGCGTAGGCTGGTAGCCGAGGTAGGTCTGCTTCTTGTACTCGGCGATGTCCGCAGGGGTGAGCGGTACGGCCTCGTTCCACAAGGTATTGAACTCGTCGAGGCAATATTTCACGTCGTCATAGTCCTTCATGGCCACGTTAAGCTCATAGCGTGGCGACTGTGTTATGCCCAAGCCTGATTCGGATATGTTGGATGACCCCATGATTACCCATCCGTCGCTGTTTTCATTGTGGTTCTTGGGAAGGCAGAGATAGAACTTGGCGTGCAGATTTTTTGTGGCGTGTATCCTCATTTCAAGCCGTCCGTTCGCAAGGTCGTCGCACATCTGCAATATGCCGGCTTCCACATCAGGGGCGTACTTGGCATCGATAATGTCCTGCTTGAACTCCTTGAAATACTTTTCCTTTGCCTCGCCCTCCTTGCCGAGCATAAGCATGGCCTTGTTATGGCGGCGGAAGATGTCGTCGATGTTTATACCGACCAATATCTTTATTTCGGAAACGTTTCCGAGTTCTTTCCTCAGTTTGAAGTAGCCTGACGAACGGAAAAATCCTACCACGGCAAGAAACCTGTCGAATGTCGCCATTTCCGCCGCTATGCCTTTCAACTTGTCGAAAAGCGTATGCCCTGTTCCGTTATTGAAGAATTTTTTACTCATTGGTTTCAGCAAAATCCCCCTACGGAGCTGAAAGCCAATATGGATTTGTCTCTCCGCAAGAGACAAAATCCGACCATGAAATATTTGTGAACCAGCAGAAAAATAAATTCAGAATACTGGATTTGCTCAACAAAATCGAAAAATCCTATGCATCTAATATATTAAGGGTGAGTAATTTTATGGTTTTTTCAATACTTTGCGTACCTTTGCAACGTAACATTCATCTCTTGCGGAGAGATTCGGAGTTTTGCTAAACAGATTTCACCAAGCCGATGCAGTCTACAAATCCTTTAATATAAGACTGTTAGCCTTATCAATTACGCTTGTGTCAAGCGAGGCGAGATAGATACGGGTTGTTTCCTCCGAATCGTGCCCCATGCCTTCGCTTATGACTGAAAGCGGTATGTTCTTGCTTTTCGCTATACTGGCCCATGAATGGCGTGCGCAGTACATCGTCAGCGGTATGGGAAGGTTCACGAGCCGCGCCACGAATTTTAATGCGACGTTCATACGGTAAAGGGCGTTCTGGTATTGCGTCCTCTCGTCGGCATTTGAGTTGGTTATTATCGGCAACAGGTATTGGGTAGTGGAACAGCCTTCGTATTTGGCGATGATGTTCTCCATGCACTTCTCCCACTTGATAGTCAGTAGTTGTCCGGTCTTTCTTCTGCGGTACGTGAGGATGCCGTTCTTCAAGTCGGACCTTTTTAGGTAGGCCATGTCTATGAACGACATTCCACGGGTGTAAAACGAGAAAAGGAACATATCCCTCGCATAATCCAGGTGCGGCTTCAGCGTCAGGTCGAGTTCCTTGATGCGCTTGATAGTTTTCAACGGAACGGCGCGTTTCACCGTCTTGTCGACTCCCGTGTAAACGTGTTTGAATGGATAGCATTGCTCCGTCAGCTCTTTTTCCACGGCACGGTTATAGACGGCGCGGAGTATGCGCATATAAAAGGATATTGTATTGGGACAGGCACCGTTGCCTTTGAGCCACGCCTCATAGAGCATCATAGAATCACCGTCCATTTCACACAACAGGATATCCTTGCCCTCACGGAACTTCATGTAACTGGCGAGCGTGGCGGCGTATGTTTCCGACGTGCGGATACGGTTCAACCGTTTCAACTGTACGATAATGCCTTGCATGAAACTGAACAAGGACAGTGTTCCGGCGTTGTCCTTGAATCTTTCCACCACCTCGTCGGCCGTGTAAGGCTTGCCCTTGCCGTCCAATAAGGCGATGACGGCCTCCAGCCGTTTCTTGTCCCATTTTATTCTTTCAACAACAGATTGGAGGTATGACTTCCGGTTTTCCGTAGCGGAAGGCAAAATCTTCACAGCAGATGCGCTGCTGTCCCATTCATGCCTGAAAAGACGGCAGTCTGTATTTATCTGGCGGACTATGCGCCCGTGGATTACTTGATAATAAATTCCACCTTCCTTGCTGTCTGTAGTGGAAGGACGGTATTTCACTTTGATTGATGCCATTCACTCTAATTTTAATTGTCCTTTTTGCTTTCTTCATTTCTCACTTTTTCAAGTTGCCTGTAGAACACTGTCAAAGTGGAATCCACTCCGACAGTTTCCACCAGCTTCTCGTATGCCCCGACGGGTACGGCAAGTTCTGGGTAAAGCTCCTTGAGCATGACCGTGGTCACTTTGTGTTTGTCCGCAACCGTCCTCAGCCGCCTGTTTTCCTCACGGTATTCATGCCATTGCACCCAACTGGCGGCAAACAGCACGAAGAATACAAGAGTGCAGATGATGGTAGCCCAGATATAAGGGTTCTTGTACCAACCGCCGGGGAGTTTGTGCCAAAGTGATTTTATCCGCTTGGATATGGCATTGCACTTTTGGAGAAATGAAAATCCTTTTGTCTGCGGTCGGCTCTTTTGGCTGTTACCTGAAATTCGTCGGCTCTCTTCTATATGCCCGGCCAACATATTACGGATGTCAAGCAGGATGCCGTACCTTGTAGGTATGCCATGTTTGAGCTTGTCCTGTTCGTTGGCATCCATCTTCGCCAACAGACTTGCGGCCATTTCGTCGACCTGCGATTTCCTGTAGGAGGCAATGGTTTCCTTGCTCCTGAAAATGCCGTTGATGTTGTCCGCCGTGCTGCCGCCAAAGAAACGTATGACCGGCTCCAGCTTCACTTCCAGTCTTTTCAATGCCTCGTCCTTGCCTGAGTTGTCCTTTGATTTCACAGTAGTCTTGATTTCCTCGATGTCCTCCGCCAATGCCCCTATGAGGTCTGTCAGGTTTTGCATTTCGTCTTTCATCATCTTCTCCTTCTTGGTTTAAGTTTGTCCTTTTTCTTGTCGCTGTCGTTCCAGCTGTTGTCGTTTCCTCCACCGCCTCCGCCGGATAACACTTTGGCTTGGTGCGGCTGAACATACAACTCAATGAGCGTATCGATAGTTACACGGACTATGCTTCCGTCCGTTTCATTGAAATATTCGTCACTTGCCGGGTTTTCCGATGTCTCGCCATGTTCATTGATTGTCGTGTCATTCCACGATACTGATGTACAGTCATGACAGATACCGCTTGCGGTCACAAGGTTTGGCTTGCGGTCGTTAACGGTCGCTTGCCAACGCAAGCCGTCGCTGATATTTCCACCCAACAGCCTGTCTATTTTGTAAAAGCCCATGCTTCGGTCTATCCGCGAGCCGCTGAATGAAATGCCGTCTTTGGTGAACGACACGCCGACGATTTTGCCATTCCGCTTATCATACTTGAAGTTTGTCCCGATGCCCTGCTTGGCCAGTCTGTCACACAGTTCCGACCAACTGTTACAATGGGGCAAAGCCGCTTTGACGGCATCATGGATTTGGTATTTCACCTTGTCCTTGCCGCGCAGACGGTCACGCTTCACGTTCACCTTGCCTTTGGAAAAATGCAGGCCGTATTCCCTCGTGAGAGCCTTGCACACCGCCACGTTGCGTATGGCATCGTTCCGGTCGCTTATGGTGTTCCCGTCATTGTCCACCCTGTTGGCCACGATGTGCAAGTGCTGATGTTCCTTGTCAGTGTGGCGGCATACGATATATTGGGTGTTCACAATGCCCATGCGCTTCATGTACTCACGTGCTATTTCAGCCATCAGTCCGTCCGTCAGCTTGGGCGTGTCCTCGTGGGCGAAGTCCAGCGAGATGTGGTACACCGGATTTTTCAGCTTGCGCCCCGGCTTGTCATCAGCCTGTCCTTGCATACTCGCTGCGATGGTTGCATTATTGTCAAGCCTCACGTCCTTGCTGTCTATGAGCCGCGCTTTCTTTGGGTTGTTCACGTAGTTCACCAACTTGGCGAAGCTCGCCCGTTTCTTCAAGTCGCCCATCATATCCTCGCGATGATTTTGTTGAACTCGTCCAACAGGACGGTGATTTTTTCTTTGGTTCTCGGAAAGCCTTGTTGATGTGCCATCTTCGCCAGTTGATTCAAGTTATTGCAACCACCCTCCAGCATCCTGATTTGCCGCCTGTCCTCCTGTGTCCGTGCTGCCACTACCTTGCCTTGAAGTAGCAGTTCGCGCAGGAAGTGCGATGGCTTCTTGCCAGCATCGGCAATCCGTTTCATGACCGTTTTCCACTCGGCCAGCGTGAGCCGTGTGGATATGGTCTTAGTCCGCGCCTTGCCCTTTGCGGCCTTGGGGCGGCCTCCCTTATTCAATCCTGTTTGTCGTTCCATACGCTTTGTCTTTTCCTGTTTTGTAATAAACCGTATTTCACATTGCAAAAGATGCCCTTTTACGGCCTGTTTTGCCATCTTTTACAAGACGAAAGGCTGCCTTTTGCAGAGTACCGAATAGCAATGCTTTACACGGTTGCCGCATCATGTCGGAAGAACCGGTTTTTAAATGGCGTTTTCAGGGCTGCAAGTCTGGTGTGCCGCCGTGCGTGTCGTCGCCTCCGTTATCGGTGGCGTGGTTTTCGTGGACGGAAACATTAACTTGCCAGCCCTGAAAATACAGCCATTCCATTTCATCCGTCACGCACTTCCCCAACGTCATTTGCCTGTTGCCTTGCCGACCGTTCCTTGTTCCGAAGATACTCCTCGTATGTAACGGCGTTGCGCCTTGCCTCCTCCCAAGCCTGTTCGCGTAACTCTTGTTCGCGCCTGTTGAATACTCTCGCACGCTCGTCGAGGAAGCAGCGCAGGCCGCGGATGATTACCGACGGCGTGAAGTAGCTGTAGAACTGGCCGTACCTGCCCGTGCAGAAGCGGTAGAAGAACAGCAGCAGCTCGTCGGTCTTGAGGTAGTGGAACTCCGTGGCGATAATCTTGGCGGTCTTGGCGAGCTGGTGCCTGTCGGCCTGTCCTTTCAGCCCCTCGAAGTTGCCGAGTTCATAAAGCTGCGGCACCAGCCACGCCTCTGCTGCCGTGCCTCCGTAGCAGGCGTTCAGTTGCGACAGCGTGGGCGAACCGCCGAAGTGGCATCCGTCGGTGTCGGCGCACACCTCCGTCTGGCGGTCGGGGCTGTTGGCGAGCATGAAGTCCTTGACCGTAGGGTATATGCGTTTCAGTCTGTCATCGGCTTTCTCCTCCGTCAGCGCACTTGGCGATAAGCTCTTCCGTAAGGCTGGCTGCATCGCTGCACGCCCGTTCCCTGACGGCTGCGGCACCGTTTTCATGTTGTCCGTATTTCCCATAAGCCGCCGGCGTTATTTGTTCGGTTTCCCATGTGCGCCCGGCAAGGAAGTTACAGAAGTTCTTGCGGTACTTCGGGTCGGGTCTTGCGGCCACATACAGGGGAACGTACCTGAGTATGGCCTCCTTGTCCGCATCGGGCAGCGCACTCCACTGTCTTTCCAGTCCGGCAACATCGCCGACGGGCTTGCCGTACATGCCCCACACCGTACTGAACGCCGGTCTGACTTGCGTCTCCGCATTGACGGCAATGTTTTCTTTTTGGCAGGCAACGCTTTCTTCCATTTGTCTTGCGGCGACATGAACATCTTTATGAAGTTCCCCAATTCCGGCATATCCGTTTTCAAGCGTTTTCGCATCCTCATCCTTTTCAGGGTTTTCTTCTTTGAAAGTTTCTTCTTTTTCATTTTCTCTATTTTTAAGTTTATGGTTATAGTTATTTTTATGGTTATCCCCGTCTGGCAACCGTCCGTTAGCGACCGTCAGCGGTCGCTTCCCGTCGCTTGCGTCCGCTGCCTTTGGCAAGCCGCCGCTGTCGGTCGCCTGCGTCGGCATGGTTCCGCTTGCAATCGTTTTACCTGCCGACGGACTTGCCCGCCTGCTTGCATTGGCGGCGTTCTTTGCGCACTTCTCACGGTAGGCGTCGGCGTTCCTGTCCACCTGCGACCTGAACATCATGAACACCGCCGTCAACGCCTTGTCATCCCATTCGGGTTCCGTGCCGTCCGCTGCGTATGCGAACAGTGCCTTGAACAGCCTGCCGGCCATCGCGTCGTCGAGGCAGTCCACCGCGCCGCGGTGCTCTATGTACACGGCAAAGCTCTTTATCTTGTGCTTCGTTTCCATAGAGCTACCAGTTTTTCTTGCCGGGCTTGCGCCTGTGCGTTGACATTATCGCCTCATTTTTCTCGTCCGCGGTCAGCGGCACGGGGTTCTTGCGGTTGGCCTCCAGCCACTTGTCAAGCTCGTCCTTGTACAGCACGTAACGCTTTCCTGGTTTCGTGGCGGGTATCGTGCCGTTGGCCAGCTTCATGTAGAATGTGCCGATGGGGATTTTCATGTACGCCGAAGCCTCCTCCACGCTCATGGGAAGGTGCGCGTCACCCTTGCGTGGCTTGTCCGCGTCCTTCATCTCGGCGAGCATCAGCTTCATGCCCGACACTTCGTCGAGCAGCCTTGCCACCACCCGTGGCAGGTCGTTGAATGTGAGTTCCGTCTTTTCCATTTCGCAAATCGTTTTTTGGTTACGGCGGCAAAGGAACGCTATGGATATGCGCTGGATGCGGCCACAGGATAATAACAGCGCAATCACGGCACAATAATTCCACTGACTGCGAGTTTCCGCGACCAAACGTGAAAGGAAAGGCCTGTGAACGGGGCGTAAGGGCAAAACAAAAGCGCCCGTTGCCGTGGATGGCAGCGGACGCTTGCGGATGTATTGTCTTAAAATTCAGGCCAAGGCCGTAACCATGACCTGCTGTATGGATTTGTCTTTACCCATAAGTCATTAAGATGCTCTTCATTCGGCATAGGGATAATGGAAGGCATAACAGCAGTCCTCAGGCTCGTCAATCGGAATCCGGCAGGCTTTTGGGTTGAGCTTGAAGTTCTTTATGCTCTCTATCTCGGTGTCCTTGAACACGTCGGGGAACATGGCCTTGATGAACACGGCACGTGCCGTGCCGTCGTAGCCGTTCTCCTTGCCCAGCCGTTCGCCGATGTTCCATGCGAAGTGGCGCAGGTCTACGGTGGTGAGTTTCCCCGTCAGCCGTATGGCCGCTGGCCTGTGCGTGCTGTCTTCCGCCCACAGGCGTATCTCGCCGCACAGCAACGCGAGGCTTTCCTCGTCCATGTATGGCGGCATGATGTAGTTCACGTAGTCCATGATTGCGTTTACAAGTCCGGCCTTCTCCTGCTCGCACTGCCGCCTGTGCTGTTCGCAGCGCATGGCGTATGTGTCTGGATTACTGGATGGGGCAGTGGGCTGTTCACAGGTTTGAACGTCTGACACGGTATTGGCTTCGGCCTTGACAAGGCTTTCGTCTTGTATTTCTTCTCCTGAAGCAGCGGTTTCAACCTCGGACAATGGCTGTCGGTTTAGTTTCCTCCTGCATATGCTGACGTACAGTTCGGCAGGAAGCATCTGGAACGTCAGGGCGTATAGCAGCCACAGTAGCGCGTTGCTTCCGATGAATGTCACGGCTCTTACCATTCCGTCGTGCCCAAAGTCGTTGCCCACATGTACCGCCACCATTAAGGATATGGCGAGAATGGCCACGCCGGGCAGGCCCCATACAAGGCAGGCTTCCCTGAAGGTAGACAAGTTTGTCTTTTTCTTATAGTTATTCTCCATTGTCGTTTGTTTTCCACAAAGGTAGGAATGTTGGCAGACATCCGTGAACAACCGTGGGCTAAATCCCTGAATGTTAAGTTTATTTACGCTTTGGGCATGAAATCATACTTAAAATCATACTTGAATACTTTGAAACAGGATTGGTAGGCAATAAAAGGATGGTATTGTCCATGCCTGGACTTTTATTGCATCCGCATAATAAGCGTCATTAGGATAAGGCCGTATAAAAGCAGGCAGAGGTCGACAAAACATCGCCCCTATGAAGAAGCTCTAACAGGGGGTTGTAGTTTCAACAACCCCCTTATGTACCAAAGGCTTACGTTGCAAAACTGTTTTGTCCGAAAGAGTGGTATAGGAGGGGGTGGCCATTTTGGCCACCCCCTCCCTGTCCGGTATCGGCAAACTGCATAAGGAACTGTTTGACGACAAGGATTTGCCGGGGGTGACCGTTTTGGTCACCCCTCACCTTTAGCACGCAGTATTAGCAAAGAGGGGGTTGCCGTTTGGGTAACCCCCTCTGTCTGCCAACGGTTTAATCCTTTCATACTGCAAGGTTGCTTTTACCTTCGGTTCCTGCCTCCTGTTCCGTTACATGGTGTTTCAGCGTTATCTTGTCCACCGACTGCCGCTTCAGCTCGTCGGCCATGTCCGCGTAAATCTGCGTCGTACTTACGTTCTTGTGGGCGAGGAGCCTCTGCACGACGTAGATGCTCGTGCCCGCCTCGACCTGCAGCGAGCCGAAGGTGTGGCGGCTTGAATGGAAGCTTATCCGCTTGGTTATCCCTGCGGCCTTGAGCCACTTCTTCAGCGGTGCCTGCGTCATGCTGTCCGTGAAGCCGGGGAACACGCGCCCCGTGCCTCTCGGTCCGGCAAGTTCTAAAGCCTCGTCGCTTATCGGGTTGTTCACGAGGTCTTTCGTCTTCTGCATCCTCACCGTGACGTACATCCTGCCGTCGCCGTATGGTTGTATGTTTTCCCACGTGAGGGCTTTCACGTCGCTCTTGCGCAGCCCCGTCAGGCAGGCGAACAGGAAGGCGTTCTTCAGGACGGGCGCGTCGCACGGGGTGTCGGCGAGCCGTTCCAGTTCCTCCTGCGACAGGTGTTCCTTCTCTGTCGGTATGGTGTCGATGCGCTCAAGGAAGCCGTTTGGGTTCTCCCGTATCTTCCGCTCGCGGTATGCGGTGTGCAGCACCGCTCGGAACGTCGACCAGTAACCGGCCACGGAGTTTATGTGCAGCTTCCTTTTTGTGTGGAGGAACTGCGGGGCGACAAGCAGGTACTCCTTGAAACGGTTGCACAGCTCCACGTCTATCTCCCCGAAAGTGCATTTCCCTGCCGTGAAGCGGTGGAAGTGCTTGTAGACGTGTTCCCACTTCTTGTTCTTCTTTCCGGCCTTTGCCTTGAAGTAGGCGAGGAAGTCGCCTTTCGTCTTCTCCTTGTCGAAGAAGTCGTAACGCTCGTTCACCACCGCCTCGTACCTGCGGCAGCGCAACGCCTCCGCACGCTCGGTCATGCGCTCGTTGTAGTCGCGCTCGCGCTGGTTTTTCGGTTTAGCGTAGATGTAGATGCCGAGCGATTCGTGGCGTATGACCTTCATGGTCGCCTCGTCGCGGTAGCCTGGGTAATAGTCAAGGTAGAAGGACAGCTGCCGTCCGTCCTTAATCTTGCGCGTGCGCAATGTCACTGTCTTGCAAATGTTCATGGTTCATTCTCGTTTTTGATTGTTACTGTGCCGCAAAGGAAAGGAATGGCACGGCTGTGGAAGCTGTCATTCACGGTAATTCACGGATAATAGCGCAATCACAGGGTTATTGTAGTTCCTGTGACCTACGCTCCGCCATCACGCGCTCCACGTCGGTCTTGAGCAGCAGGTTCTTCACACCGACTTTAACCTTCCCTATGTTCTTCACTTTCACTATATGGCAGATGTTCGCCTTGCTCAGCCCGTACTTGTATTGGATGTCCTCAACGGTGCAGTAGTCGGCGTTGGATGCCAGGTCTGTCCTGCGCAAGCGGTCGAGATGCTCTTTCGAGTAGTAGGTGCGTCCGTACTCGCGTTTGGTGGGTATGCCGTGGCGATGGGCGTATGCCCTCAACGCGCTGCGCCCCATACCGTACCGTTCCTCCACTTCCTCCGGCAGTAGCCATTCTCTGATATTGGCGGTATCGACTGCTACGCCGAGAAGTTCCTCGACGTGCCTGCGGCTGTAGTAGTTCTTCCCGGCTATACGGCACATCGGAACGGCGTTGCGCTTGGCCGACGTGTAAAGCCATGACTGCTTGACCTTGAACTTCGCCATGACTTCCTCGCCTGAATAGTATTCGGGCACTCCGGCGCTTTCATCCGTCCGTGCCGTCCTATGGCTTCCGGCTTTGGCCTTTGCCTTGCCACCGTCGGTCGCTCTTGGCTTGGCGAATGGAAGCACCCTGCAATAAGGGCTTGCCTCCAGCATGGCCTCGATGTCGGCTTTTCGCACGAATGACATCCTGCCGCTGATGCGCGAGGCTTTCAGCTTGCCCTGTGCCACTAATTTGTAGATGTACTGGCGTGTGCAGCCCATGAGCACGGCGGCCTTCGAGAACGTGAAATACTCCTGTTGCCGAAGCTCAGACAAGGGCTCGACACCGTTCATGAAGTCTTGCGTCTTTTTCTTCCTTGCCCGTTTCGCTTCTGCGGCGCACTTTTCGCAGCAGTACTTCTGCATCCCGCTGTTCACTGTGAACTCCCTGCCGCAGAATGCGCATTTCCTTGTTTTCCTCATACTTCGCTTTTTTGACGTTTGACATGAAAAATCATGCATTCCTGCCACGGGTGAACTGACGTAAACGGCTGTAAACCGTCGTCACATAATTGGGCTTGCGTTGCGGTAGGCAAACGTCCGTCCTTGTTTTGTCGCCGTATGTAAACGGAAGTAAACCGTTGTCACAAGATAGACATATGTTGCGTTCCGCAAGCGGTCAATGTTCTCTGCGGTAGAAATACGTTGCAAAAATATACTGAAAGTCAGGGAAATCCAAAAAGCATCCGTGAAGTGTTAAAAAGAAAAAGACATTGAAAATCAATGTCTTGCAGATGGTTGCTCGTGGTAGTTTGTGGTTGGTTATATGCTTCTAATTACATCCGAAGAATGCAAATCGTCCAATATTATTAACTGTTTTTGGAATAATTATGGTCTGCAATTTCTCACAGTTAGTGAAGGCGCCATTATTGATGATTTTAATTCCTGATGGTAATACTAAATCCTCAGGAGTATTGAGATAAGCATATCCCCCAATGCTTGTTACTTCGGGCAAAATATTGGTAGTGGAACACGCGAGAACTAATTTTCCAGAAACTGTTTCCGCAATAGAATTGGAACCTGTTGATTTGTATATTGGATTGTTTTCATCAACCGTAATGGCTTGGCAATATTTGCTTTCACGGAAAGCCGTGGAATCAATATATTCTACCGAGGCCGGTATATGGATAGAGGTTATGCCGGATTTATAGAAAGCATTCTCGTTGATTGAGGTTATTCCATCAACAATTTCTGACGATTTGCACCCTGCAATCAGTTCGTTATGAGAACTTCCTATGATGGCATTGCAGTTATTTCGGGAATCGTATTTTTTATTTCTCTTATCCACAATGACTCTTCTCAATGAGACGCATCCCATAAAAATACCTGATGGGATTTCATCAACATGTTGTGGTATATAAATGCTGTCAAGTGAGGTACAATAATCAAAGTGGCCCCTTCCGTCGAAGGTTAAAAGTGAGGATGGTAGTTCTACTGTTTTAAGAGCCAAGCAATCATAGAACGCGTTCCTCATTATGACTTCTACACCTTCTGGTATCTTTATCGCACGTAATTTTTTGCAAGACTGAAACGCTGCTTCTCCAATTACGGAAACACCGGAAGGAATCGTGGTTGTGTTACATCCAAGAACAAGAAGGCCTGCATCTGTTTCGATGATTGCGTTACAGCCGTTTCTTGAATCATATGTTGCATTGTTGTTATCAACTGAAAGATGTTTTAAATTATCGCAGCTGTTGATAGCGCTATATTCAATAGATACTACAGATGAAGGAATTGTTATCTGCTCAATATCCATACAATTATATATCGCATATTCGCGAATTGTTTTTACTCCAACCGGAATATCAATTGCTTTCATCGTAAATCCAACAAACGCATAACTGTTGATGTTTTCCACTGATGAAGGAATTACCGTTGCTTTGCAAGCACATAAAAGGGTGTTGTCAGCGGTTCTGATTATTGCATTGCACTCATTTCTGCTATCAAAGACAGGATTGTTGCCATCAACCGTAATTGATTGCAGGCTCATGCAATAAGAAAACACATTTTCTCCAATAGTTCTTATGCTGGAAGGGAGATGTACTGCTTCGAGATTTGCGCATCCGACAAACGCTTTATCCATAATTTCCTCAATGCCCTCGCTTATAATGACACTTTTTATGCCGCAACAGGCTTTGAACGATGCTCTTTCAATCGCCTGAACCTTGTATTTTTTCCCTTCATGTTTTACATGTGCAGGCATTATCAACAAGGAGTCTTTAAATGTCTGACAGCAATGATGTTTAGCTTTCTGAGATACAATGTTCACCGTATTATCTGACGTAATCTTATAGACGATACCTGAAGCCTCGAATATGGTTTCGGCATAAATTATGCCAAATGAACAAAAAAGGATAAAAAGTGATAAGATATATCGACACATGATACTGGTATTTTATGTTATAAGAATGGTCATTACCGGAATGCTTATTCCGTTTGTGGTTGCTACTAATGGACGTGATTGCAATTTTACGGTTTCCCAATTTAGATTTGCAACATCAAGTGATTACCTCAGGCGCATTGAGGCTCTCTGGTTTTTCAGGTTTTCGCGTGTTTTCGTAAATATGCGGATGATGTGGAACAGCGGCGCTTGTTTGAATGCGTCGAAGTCTGTCGATTCCAGCATTTCTACCTTTAAGATGAAATCTTTGTCAAACTTGTAAGAAGCCAAATCGTTCATGAGGAAAAACTTGTTGACCATATACATACAAGGTGCATCTTCCGTCTGCGGAAAATAGGTTTTCCGGATGTCATCCAAAGAGATGAGATGACTGTTGTTAGGATAGTTAATTCTGAAAATCCGTTTGTAGGTTCTCCCGTTTATCTGTAGAGGACTGTCTTTCGGGTCTTTGCTGACGATAAGAGAGTCGCCATGCTGATGGATGTCCCGTATGACAAACGGAAATTGCCCGACGAAGTTGGTTTGCTCCATAGAAACGGAATCCATGTTAAATCCGATGAGGGACTTTACCAATGTGCCGTCATTCAACACGACCACATAATATTCGTTATTGAATTCCTTGTCCGTCAGGAAATCAAAATCGTTCTTGTCCTTTGCAGTACTTACGCCCTCGGCATTGGCAGTGGTGATTGTTCCTAACAAGAATAAAAGAAGAAAAAACTGTTTCATTGTTTTCATAGTCTTTATGGTTATAGTGCGGCGCGATCATTTCTTTTTAGGCAATAATCTGTGACATGATGTCAAAGATAGATTAAGTTTTTGACAATAAGAAAAAAACACTATGTTTTTTACAATATGTTTCTTGGAGTTGCCATCAATCATACCGACAACTTCATCGCCGTAGAACCGCTCGTGTCAATGCCCTTTTGTACTCTGAAAAAAGCAAGCGGTCGCAGCATTTGCTGCGTGCGGTCGCCTTGCAGAAGCGACAGGTTGAAATTTTTGCTGCGACCGCTCGCTGTGGCGGAGGCAAAAGCTGCTTGTATACCTGGTAAGGTTTTTAGAATCTAACTTTCTGTTATATAGATTCTTACTGCTATTCTTGGTGTGACGTTTTATTGTGAACGTAATTTTTTACATGCCGGACACTCACCTTTGATGACAAAGGAAATGGAGTAAGGTGTAAAGCCTTCCGGTAATTCCAAGGAAGAAAGCGGAATATCTTTCATGCAATACGATTTGTGACATGTCTCACAATAAAAGTGAATATGTGCGTCGGATTGGTCGCATAATCCCTTGCTTGTACATAGTTCATAGTTTAACACCCCCCGGCCATCTTCAAACGAATGTATGATATTGTGTTCCAGAAGTAATGCCAGCACGCGGGATATGCTGGATTTGTCCATGGTGCCCAGTGTGTCCTCCAGGTCGGCAAGGCACATCGGACGTATGGCGTCTCGGAGAGCCTTTAGTACGAGTAGTCTGTTGGCGGTAGGCTTTATGCCTTTTTGTTCTAACCATGCAGGCAGGTCTGTAGTTTCCATTTTGTGAATTAATTACTTCGTTAAATGCTCAGATGCAAATTTATAAAAAAAGGAATTAACATGCTATTTCCTGTAATGCAACTGAGTTGCAAAAACAAGCGGATTAAGATACATGCAACCGGGTTGCATAATAATAAGTCTATTTTTGCAGCAAATTAAATAATGGCGTTATGGAAAATAACAGAAATCATGTACATGGTGGATTGAAGGCAAAGATTGCCCTTATCCTTTCAACCGCTCTGCTGTTGGCGGGAGCGGTGTATGTTGAGCATAACTGTGAACTCTCAACAGGTGCGTTGTTGCTTGTTTATCTTTTCCCCTATTTGCTTATCGGATATGATACCTTAAAAGAGGCCTGTGAAGGTATTGTCGAAGGGGATTTTTTCAATGAACATTTTTTGATGGCCATAGCTACCATTGGAGCGTTGCTTATCGGTTTCCTGCCCGGCGCGGAAACTGAATTTCCCGAAGCGGTTTTTGTTATGCTGTTTTTTCAGGTCGGCGAACTTTTCGAGGGCTATGCGGAAGGTAAAAGCCGTGACAGCATTTCGCATCTTATGGATATTCGTCCGGACGTAGCTTATGCAGAACGCAATAATCAGGTGGTGGCCGTTGCTCCCGAGCAGATTCAGGTTGGGGAAATCATCGTTGTCAGGCCGGGAGAGAAGATTCCGTTGGACGGAAAAGTCATAGAAGGTACGTCTTCGCTGAACACCATCGCTCTTACAGGTGAGAGTGTGCCGCGGGAACTGTCGGTTGGTGATGACGTTATTTCAGGATGTATAAACCTTACGGGAGTGATTCGCGTGAGAACCACCAGGAATTTTGGTGAAAGCACTGTTTCTAAAATTATCAGTCTTGTGGAGAGTGCTGATGCGAACAAATCACGGAGTGAGTCTTTTATCACGAAGTTTGCACGTATATATACGCCGGTGGTGGTCATTGCAGCCTTACTGCTGGCCTTCGTCCCTCCTATGTTTGCTGGTAACGGTTTTGCCGGAGCCTTTACGGCATGGCTTCATCGCGCGCTTATTTTTCTGGTCGTGTCCTGCCCCTGTGCGTTGGTTATCAGTGTGCCGCTTACGTTCTTTGGCGGGATTGGCGGTGCATCCCGTAAAGGTATTCTTGTGAAAGGCAGCGGTTATATGGATACCTTGTCAAAGGTCGACACCGTGGTGTTTGATAAGACCGGAACACTCACGCATGGCGAGTTTGCGGTAGAAGCAGTGCATCCCGAAACCTTTGATGAGAATGAACTTTTACATCTTGCCGCCCATGTGGAACATTTCTCCACACACCCGATTGGCGAAGCGCTTCGTGCTGCTTTTCCCAATGAGGCTGCCGACGGGTGTGAGATAACTGATGTGGAGGAAATCGCAGGACATGGCATACGGGCCTGTGTCGCCGGAAGGACAGTTGCTGTGGGCAATTCAAAGATGATGGATGCCGAGGGCGTGAAATGGCGTGATTGCCACTGTGTAGGGACTGTGGTACATGTAGCGGTCGACGGCAAATATGCAGGACATATCGTTATTAACGACCGTGTGAAGGAAGATAGCATGGAAGCTGTCACAGCCTTGAAGCGCTTGGGCGTAAAAAAGACGGTGATGCTGACCGGCGACCGCAAGGAGGTGGCACGTGATGTGGCTGACAAGCTGAAGATAGATGTCTGCCATGCAGAATTGTTGCCTGCTGATAAGGTGGAACATGTAGAGCGCTTGCTGGCAGAACAACCCGCCGGAAGCTATCTGGCATTTGTGGGTGACGGCATCAATGATGCTCCGGTGCTGAAGCGGGCCGATGTCGGCATTGCCATGGGAGGATTGGGGAGTGACGCGGCCATCGAGGCGGCGGATATCGTCCTGATGGATGATCAGCCTTCAAAGATTGCTGAGGCTATAAGGCTGGCACGCCGCACCATACGGATAGCGCGCGAGAACATTTGGTTTGCCATTGGTGTCAAAGTTGCGATTCTTATTCTTGCATCTGTCGGATTAGGAACCATGTGGATGGCTGTTTTTGCGGATGTCGGCGTCACGGTGTTGGCTGTTTTTAATGCTTTGCGTGCATTGAAAGGTTGATACAATCGTCATTAAGGCATGGAGCTTGTTTTTACGCCCCATGCCTTTTATGTTGTTATGTCGTCATAAGATATTCCGGAAATCGGAATAATCGTTTATATTTGCAGGTAAAAACAGAAATGATGAGCGAGAAACGCGTATTGGTCGGGATGTCGGGCGGCATTGACAGTTCGGCTGTTTGCATGATGTTGCAGGAACAGGGATATGAGGTCGTGGGAGTCACCATGAGGGTATGGGACTTGCCGCGTCAGTTCTGCGAGCCGGGGCAACAGCAGCCCGACTTTATTGTCGAGGCGCAGGCTTTGGCTGCCCGCTTTGGCATTGAACATCATGTGGCGGACGAGCGTGCCGCTTTTAAGGAAGTGGTGGTTAAAAACTTTGTGGATGAATACCTTGCAGGCCGGACGCCCAATCCCTGTGTGATGTGCAATCCGCTGTTCAAGTTCCGAGTACTTACGGAATGGGCCGACCGCCTCGGCTGCGCTCATATCGCGACGGGACATTATGTCCGTCTCCGGCAGGAGGATGGCCGTTATTTTATTTATTGCGGTAAGGACAGGCGCAAAGACCAGTCATATTTCCTGTGGCGCCTGGGGCAAGATGTGTTGCAACGCTGCATTTTCCCTCTTGGCGATATGGAAAAAACCGACGTACGGCAATATCTTTCCGAACGAGGTTTTGAGATGAAGGCCCGTCAGGGCGAATCGATGGAGGTCTGTTTCATCGACAAGGACTATCGTGATTTTCTCCGTGAGCAAGTTCCCGACATCGATACACGTGTCGGAGAAGGTAAGTTCGTCGATGCACAAGGAAAAGTTATCGGCATGCACCGCGGATTTCCCTATTACACTGTGGGGCAGCGCAAGGGGTTAGGCATCGCGCTTGGCAAGCCGGCCTTTGTGTTGAGGCTGAATGCAGCGAAAAACACGGTGATGCTTGGCGACGCCGGACAGCTGGAAGTCACGGATATGCTGGTCGGGCAGATGCAGATGGCTGACGAGGCATTACTGGCCGATGAACGTCTCTCGGTCAGAATCCGTTATCGCAGCGCACCCTTGCCGTGCAGTGTCCGCAGGGTCGCCAATCTTTTTCCTGAAGAGGTGGAGGGCGACGAATGTCTGTTGGTGCATTTCAAAACACCGGCTTCGGCCGTGACGCCCGGCCAGTCGGCTGTATTCTATGTCGGCGAAAAAATGGTGGGAGGGGCCTATATCGCCAGCCAGAAAGGTTTGCAGGCTTATTTGCAACCGTCCTGAGACGGGCATGTCTCAGGAAACACTTAAGCGGGTTTGACATGGAAAAGGCATTGACACTGTATGAACTGAATAACCTCGTCAGAGGAACATTGGAGACGGTACTGTCTGACGAATACTGGCTGCAGGCAGAACTGAGCGAGGTGCGCGTGGCCTATAACGGGCATTGTTACATGGAATTTGTCGAGAAAGACGCCGACGGCAGACAGTTGGTGGCCAAGGCGCGCGGTATGATATGGAGCAATGTGTTCAGGTCGCTGAACCCTTTTTTTGAGCGCGAGACCGGCCGCCGGCTTTCGGCAGGGCTGAAGGTGCTGGTGCGGGTGAAGGTCAGTTTCCATGAGCTATATGGTTATTCTTTGACGGTGACGGGCATAGATCCCACTTATACCATTGGCGACATTGAACGGCGCAGACGCGAAATATTGCAGCAGCTTGCCGATGAGGGTATCCTCAATGACAATAAGTCGCTGCCGCTGCCGGTGATGATGAACCGCATAGCGGTGATTTCCTCGGCTACGGCTGCCGGCTATGGTGATTTCTGCGACCAGCTTTACCATAATGATTACAAGTTGCGTTTCGTGACGCGGCTGTTTCCGGCCGTCATGCAGGGCGAGAACGTGGAGGCTTCTGTGCTGTCGGCTCTCGATGCCGTGTTGTCCGAACGCGACCGCTGGGATGCCGTCGTTATTATACGCGGTGGCGGCGCAGTCAGCGACTTGGCCGGTTTCGATACTTATTTGCTGGCCGCGGGGTGTGCGCAGTTCCCGTTGCCTGTCATTACCGGCATCGGGCATGAGCGTGACGACACGGTGTTGGATTTAGTGGCGCATACGCGTGTGAAAACACCGACCGCAGCTGCGGCTTTTCTGGTGTCGCACCAGCTGGATGCGGCCACGCATGTGGAAGACTTGGGGTTGCGTATGGTCAACGGTGCCCGGTTGCACATGCAAGGTGAGATGGAAAGAATCAGGCAGGCTGCCATGCGTTTGCCGACCGTGTTTACGTTTATCAAGACAAGCGGTGAACATCGTCTGTCGCTTTTGTCCGGCCGTTTGCGGCATGCAGCAGACAGGGTGCTTGCTGGTCGCCGCTACAAGCTGGCAATGGCCGGTGACCGTTTCTTTTCCCGCGTTCCGGCAATGCTCGACCGTGAGCGGTTCCGTCTCAAATTGCTTGAACAGCGTTGTGAGGCTGTCGATCCGCGTAAGTTGCTCAAGCGTGGTTACAGCATGACTTTTTGCAACGGCCATCTGGTGCGGGACGCCGCACGGTTGAAGCCCGGTGATGAAATAATGACCTATGTGGCAGAAGGCAGTGTCTGCTCGGTAGTAAAAGATACGAAACATGAAAAAGAAAACAATGACTTATGAGGAAGCCGTTGCACGGCTCGAAACGCTCGTGGGACAGGTCGAGAACAACGAGTTGGGCATCGACTCGCTGGCGCCTGCTTTGCGCGAGGCGCAGGAGCTGATAGCTTTTTGCAAACAGAAGTTGTACGCCACGGACGAAGAGATACAGAAAATATTACAGGAAACGGAAAAAGAGTGATAGAATGAAATAATTATTGCCGTGTTTCTGTGAAGATAGTTTTTTTTTGTATAATTTTGTGTGCATTATGTAAGAATTAAAAAATCCAAAGAATATGAAAGAAATAGACTGGTCGAATTTGTCTTTCGGCTATATGCCGACCGACTATAACGTACGTTGCTATTACCGCAACGGTGCATGGGGAGAGATCGAGGTATGCTCAGAAGCTACCATTAACATACACATGGCAGCTACCTGCCTTCATTACGGTCAGGAGGCGTTCGAGGGATTGAAGGCATACCGCTGTCCGGACGGCAAAGTGCGTGTGTTCCGCATGGACGAGAATGCAGCCCGTTTGCAGAGTACCTGCCGGGGTATCCTGATGCCGGAATTGCCGACAGAACGTTTCGAGGAAATGGTGCGCAAGGTTGTGCGCCTGAACGAGCGTTTTATCCCTCCATACGAAAGCGGCGCCACATTATATATCCGTCCGTTACTGATAGGTACGGGTGCCCAGGTGGGTGTACATCCGGCCAATGAATACCTGTTTGTGATTTTTGTCACGCCGGTAGGTCCGTATTTCAAGGGCGGTTTTGCAGCCAATCCTTATGTCATCATCCGTGAGTACGACCGTTCGGCGCCTCTCGGCACCGGTATATACAAGGTGGGCGGTAACTATGCAGCCAGTCTGCGTGCCAACAAGATGGCACACGACTTGGGTTATTCTTGTGAGTTCTATCTCGACGCAAAGGAGAAGAAGTACATCGACGAGTGTGGAGCCGCCAACTTCTTTGGTATCAAGAACAATACCTACGTGACACCGAAATCAACTTCCATCCTGCCTTCCATTACCAACAAGAGCCTGATGCAGCTGGCCGAGGATATGGGTATGAAGGTGGAGTGCCGTCAGATTCCGGAAGAAGAACTTTCTACGTTTGAAGAGGCCGGCGCATGCGGAACGGCAGCGGTTATCAGTCCGATTGAGCGTATCGACGATTTGGAGAACAAAAAGAGCTACATTATCAGTAAGGACGGCAAACCGGGTCCCGTTTGTACGAAACTCTATAATCATCTGCGCAACATACAGTATGGCATAGAGCCGGATGTGCATGGATGGACAAAAGTCATTATAGAATAAACAAACGTAATATCCCAAAGAAAGATGATCAGGACGGCGAGTGAGATGCGTTCGGCAGCGAGAACTGCTTTATCCAATAAGTGGGGAGGAGCTGTTGTTATAACATTGGTGTACGAACTTGTTTACGGTGGTGTGCCGATTACTGTCAGCTTTACAAGTTGGGAGGCTTTGGGAAACTTGTATCAGCTGCTTCTCCTGCCCATGGTCTATGGTTTTGTAGTGGCGTTTTTGTGCAATATTCGTAATGGTGAGGTTTATCGACTTGAACAGTTGTTTGATGGCTTCAGGGACTATTGGCGTGTGTTGCTTGCGAATGTGTTGGTGGGCATCTATGTTTTTTTGTGGACATTGCTGCTGATTGTTCCAGGTATTATTAAGGCTTATTCTTATGCGATGACAAACTATGTCTTGCACGATTATCCGGAATTGACGAGTGATTCTGCGATAAAACGAAGCATGGAGATGATGAAAGGGCATAAGTTTGATTTGTTCTATTTGCAACTTACGTTTATAGGATGGGCGTTGCTTTCCATATTGACGTTAGGCATCGGATTCTTGTGGCTGATACCATACGTGCAGACTGCTACTGCCTGCTTCTATGAGGATGTGAAAGCTGAGTATGAGAGTGCCCTGCGACAGCTTGCATAAATATTATTACAAAAAGAGAGGGAGTGTTTCGCGGTTTGGAGACACTCCCTTTTTGCTTTTTGATGCAAAGTTGTTATCTTTGTGTTGATGAATTAAAAGCATTGAAGAATGGGAAAAGGAAAGTTAGCAAAGTTTGCCGACATGGCGAGTTATCCGCATGTGTTTGAATACCCGTTTTCGGTAGCGGAGCAGGCGCCTATTGAAATGAAAGGGCACTGGCATGAAGGCTTCTTTAAGAACAACCACCCCATTGTTCTTGAGTTAGGCTGTGGACGGGGCGAGTATACTGTCGGGCTGGCACGACTTTATCCTGAAAAGAATTTCATTGGCGTGGATATTAAAGGCGCGCGCATGTGGACAGGGGCAACCGAGGCTTTGCGTGAAGGTTTGCCTAATGTGGCGTTCCTGCGGACGAACATCGAAATTATCGACCGTTTTTTTGCATCCGGTGAGGTCAGTGAGATATGGCTGACTTTCAGTGATCCGCAGATGAAGAAAGTCACCAAACGACTGACTTCGACTTTCTTCATGGAGCGTTATCGCCGTTTTTTGAAGGATGGTGGTTTGGTGCATCTGAAGACGGATTCAAATTTCCTTTTTACATATACCACTTATATGGCGGAGCGTAATCATTTGCCGGTTGAGTTCACCACGACGGATTTATACCATAGTGTGTTGGTCGATCATCCCGATACGGAGGAAGCACGCATTTTGGGAATCCAAACCTATTATGAACAGCAGTGGATAGAACGTGGACTGAACATCAAGTACATGCGTTTCAGGTTGCCGCAAGCTGGCAGGCTGGAAGAGCCGGATGTGGAAATTGAAATGGACGATTACAGAAGCTATAATCGCAGCAAACGCAGCGGTTTGGCTGTAAGCAAGTGAAAAATGACTTTAAAAACAGATAAGCAATGACGTTATATCCTAAAATGATTATGGATGCACTGGCAACAGTGCGTTATCCCGGAACAGGGAAAAATATTGTGGAAGCCGGAATGGTGGAGGATGATCTCCGTATCAGCGGGCTGCACGTTAGCTTCTCTCTGATATTCGATAAACCTACCGATCCATTCCTGAGGTCAATCATCAAAGCGGCTGAGGCGGCTATTCACGCTTATGTCGGCAAAGAGGTGGAAGTAGAAATCAAAACGAAGACATTACAGGCTCCACGACCGGAAGTAGGACAACTGTTACCCGGTGTGAAGAATATCATTGCTGTTTCTTCCGGAAAAGGCGGTGTCGGCAAATCTACGGTCGCCGCAAATCTTGCTGTGGCGTTGGCAAGGTTGGGATATAAGGTCGGACTGCTCGATACGGACATCTTTGGTCCGAGTATGCCGAAGATGTTACGGGTAGAAGATGCGCATCCGTATGCCGAACGTATTGACGGGCGGGATCTCATCATTCCCATAGAAAGTTATGGCATCAAGATGCTTTCCATCGGTTTCTTTGTCAATCCTGACCAAGCAACGCTTTGGCGGGGCGCAATGGCCTGCAATGCGTTGAAACAGTTGATTGGTGATGCTCATTGGGGCAACCTGGACTATTTTATCCTTGATACACCACCGGGAACGAGTGATATACACCTGACGTTAGTACAGACGTTGCCTATTACGGGAGCGGTCATCGTGAGTACGCCTCAGAATGTGGCGTTGGCCGATGCGCGCAAAGGTATCAATATGTATCAGAACGAGAAAGTTAATGTGCCTATTCTCGGTTTGGTGGAGAATATGTCTTGGTTTACGCCGGCCGAACTGCCCGACCACAAATATTATTTGTTCGGGAAAGAAGGTGTCAAACGTTTGGCGGAAGAAATGCACGTGCCGTTGTTAGGGCAGATTCCTATTGTGCAGAGCATTTGCGAGAATGGCGACAAGGGAACACCTGAGGTGCTTGATGATGACAGTGTGACGGGGCAAGCGTTCATGGAGTTTGCGCGCCGTGTGGTGGCAGAGACGGAACGTCGCAATGCCGAACAGGAGCCCACACATATCGTGGAAGTGAAGAAGTAAGTAATGCCGTGCCGTGTTCTCGGCACATAGATATTGTCTTTTCCCCGGTTCGGTATGAGAACGTTTAGTTTCTGTACCGTGCCGGGTGTTTTTTGAACATTATAGGAAGTAATAAGTCGGCAGTGTCTTCCTGAAAAGGTTTTGTTGGAGAAATTTTAAGATTGTCTTATGATAAAAAAGGAAGAAAACAAAGGTCAGGTCATAGGCGATTTGAAGTGGGACGGATTGCATGGGCACAGGCTTCTATACGCCGTGATAGCAATCTTCTCCGGTTTGTTCCTGTCTGTCATTGACGGGACCATTTGCAATGTAGCGCTTCCGAGTATCGCTGCGGAATTGGCTATTTCTTCGTCTGATTCGGTCTGGATTGTAAATGCTTTCCAGTTGGTCATTGTGATGACACTCTTGCCATTTTCTTCGATGGGCGAATTGTATGGCTTTAAGAAAACCTACCTTTGCGGCTTGGTTTTCTTTACGGTTGGTTCATTGTTTTGTGCCTTGTCATGGTCGTTGCCTTCTTTGGTAGCGGCACGCATGTTTCAAGGATTGGGAGCTGCCATGATTATGAGTGTCAATGGTTCATTGGTACGGCTTATTTATCCGCGCCGCCATCTGACTAAAGGTTTCGGATTGAATGCCACAATTGTTGCTTTGGCGTCTGTAGCGGGGCCTACATTGTCGGCTGCTATCCTTTCTGTCGCATCGTGGCCGTGGCTTTTTGCAGTCAACTTGCCTGTAGGCATACTGACGTTTATTTTGGCGAAACGTTTCTTGCCGCAAAATGCGGTGAAGATTGCAGGGCGTCGTTTCGATTGGCGCTCGGCATGTCTTAACGCAGCTACTTTTGGCTTGTTTATCGGTTGTATCGAGGCGTTCTCACATGGCATACAGCCTGTCTGGATATGCATGGCCTTTATATTGTTGGCATTGGTCGGTACTAAGTTCGTTATGACGCAGTTGCGTCAGACTTATCCGATGTTGCCGTTTGACTTGTTGCGTATTCCTGTTTTTTCTTTGTCTGTGGCGACCAGTATCGTCTCATTTATGGCTCAAATGTTGGCCATGATTGCTTTGCCTTTTATGTTCCATGTGACATTCGGCATGAATGCGGTTGAAACAGGACTGTTAATGACCGCTTGGCCGCTGGTGATTGTTTTTGTCGGACCGATAGCGGGAATCCTTGCTGCGAAGATACATCCTGGAATATTAGGTGGGATAGGTTTGCTGATAATGAGTGTCGGTTGCTTCTTGTTGGCATACGTTCCGGCCGGGACGGATTATTCGGGGCTCGTTTGGCGAATGATGTTGTGCGGCTTGGGCTTTGGTTTGTTCCAGTCTCCCAATAATCATTTGATATTGACCTCGGCTCCTGCCTATCGGAGTGGGGGAGCCAGTGGCATGCAGGCCATGGCGCGATTAGTGGGGCAGACAGCAGGTGCTGCATTGGTCGCCTTGTTCTTTCATTTCCTCGGAGATACAGCTTCGCATGAGGCCATGCTGTTGGCCGGCATCATGACACTTTGCGGCAGTGTCGTTTCATGTGTGCGTTCTAAAGTGTGAAAGAAAGATGGGGATATGATAATATACCTGTATGTAAGATTCGTGGGAAGGAAAACAGTTCCTATTGTTTGAAGTCTTTGACGATACCTTGGCATATCCAGTCGGCCAGTGCTTGTCGGTTGCTTTCAAGAATCAGCCGTTGGCGGTCTTTGGCATTCTGGATATTTCCCAGTTCAAGAAAAACAGCCGGTGGGGTAGTGTTTTTGAGAACATACAGGTTGCGTTCGCTGACAGTACCATAAAAGCCACGGTTGGGCTGGTGCTGGTCATACTTGTTGTCAAAGGTGCGGTGAATGTTGTCTGCCAGTCTTTTACCGAATCTGCTGCCTTTGCAATGGTAGAAGAACACATCCACACGGTCGCCTTTTCCTCGACTGTCTACGTGTATAAATACGGCACGTTTGTAACGTTCCTTGTCTCTCCATGTCAGTTTGTTGATGGCATCGCATCGCTGTTTGAGTCTTGCCAGCTGGTCTAAAGGTATGGGGCGACCCATGCAGGTCTCGCGTTTGCTGTTGTTGAGATATCTGTCGCTGCGGATACCGTCTTTGGCGTCCTGTATGATGAAATGTACCGTGGCACCACGTTGCATGAGGCTGCGTCCTAAACGCAGGATAATATCATAAGCGTATTCATCTTCGTGAAGTTCGTATTTACCAACCCGACCGATAGCGCCCGGATCGGGCCCTCCATGCCCGCTCACAAGATACAGGCAGGCGCCTTTCAGTTCGTCGGAGATAACTTTTACTTGTTGGTGTGCTTTCCCGAATAAAGGTTCGCTTATGGTTCTTTGTGTTTTCTTTCTTTGGGGGGAATCGCTTTCTGGTAAGGTCGCAGAACCTGTAGGCAGTATATATGTACGCCCTAAAACTAATCCACCATCTTTGGTCAGTTTGTTCTTGTTTATCCTGAGAAACTCTTTACGCAATGCCGGTGTGTTACAGTTGTACCGCCTGAGAAAACTCATTATGCCATCGCCTTCTTTAGGCTTTGCACGTTGTTGTGCATTGGCAGTGGCATAACCGGCGAGCAGGAAAATCAGAATAATGATGCGTATTTTGTTCATGCATGCAAAAATACGAAATTTATTTTTCTTTTTCCACATAAAAAAGAAGGCTGCCTCATTTTTTGTTTGAGACAGCCTAATATGGTTCGAGAAATGAATTGCAACGGAGTCTTTATTTCATGTCTAAATACTCTACTTTGTCCATATCACCATAGTCCAGATTCTCGCCGGCCATACCCCAAATAAACATATAGTTGCTTGTTCCAGCAGCGGCATGGATAGACCATTCAGGCGACATGATGGCTTGTTCGTTGTGTAACCAAACGAGACGTTCTTCCTGAGGTTCACCCATCAGGTGGCAGATGGCGTTGCCTTCCGGAACGTTGAAATAGAAATATGCTTCGATGCGGCGGCTATGCGTATGTGCCGGCATAGTGTTCCATACACTGCCCGGTTTCAGTTCCGTCAGCCCCATTTGTAACTGGCAGGTGCCGCCATTCTTCGCTTTTTCGAGTACCGGCTTTATCATCAGCTGGTTGATGACGCGATCATTGCTTTCTTCCATTTTCCCGGCTTTCAGACGATTGGCCTGCGTCGCTTTCTTGTTATCGGGATTGCAACTCAATAATTGAGTGGCGTAGCTGCGATGGGCTGTAGCAGAGTTAATATAGAACTTAGCCGGTTTTGACGGGTCAATGCTCTTGAATGTTACTTTTTTGTTGCCGCTGCCTACATACAGGGCATCTTTAAAGTTCAGACTGTATTCTTTACCGTCAACGGTTACTATCCCGTCACCACCGATATTAATAACGCCAAGTTCGCGCGCAAACAAGAAATAAGGTGCTTTCAGAGGGTCAATGGTTTCTAATTTCAAGGTCTTGTTGACTGGCATGGCGCCACCGAAGATGAAACGGTCATACATGGAATAAGTGACATTAATTTCATCGGCAACCATGACTTTCTCCATAACGAAGGCCTCGCGCAGGCGTTGTGTGTCGTATGTCTTGACATCGAGAGGGTTGCAAGCCACTTGCATTTTGTAGTTTACTTGTGCGTTGCCGGATATTGCAATCGCGCCAAGGCACAGGGTTAAAATAGTTTTTTTCATATCTGATTTTTTAATGATTGGTCTTTCTGTTGTTTGCTATATAATTATAAATGTATAGTACCTAATAGGATGTTTACCATTTGCCTCTTATGATGGAACGTCTGTTCCACCACATCAGGCCTGCCGTACATACAACAAGAATGGCCGGGCCTATGATACGGATGCTGTGCGTGAGGTGGAAAATTATCCAAGCCAGCGGGCTGGAGGCAAAATCAAGCGCACCGCCTTTGAAGCCATCTGGAATTTGTACGGCTGTATCTTTTGTTATTTCATAAACATCTTTTGCAGCGCTTGTGAAATAAGGAGCAAGGTTTGTTACAAAATACAAGCCGATAGTCATCATAATCAGGCCGATGATAAAGGTCTTTAGAACGTTGCCTTTTGTTATGGGCAGTATTAATGGGAATACATAAAACATGCCCGCCAAGGATGCTAACGGCAGAAACTGGTTGCCCGGTAGGATAACAGCCAAGAACAGGGTCACCGGAATGAGTAGAAGCGAAACTACCAATGTGGCCGGATGCCCGATAACCAAAGCGGGACTCATGCCAATGTGTAAGCCTGCTTTTTCACCAAACTTATTGGCGATGATTTCGCGCGTGGCATCTGAGATAGGGCGGAGTCCTTCAATAAACAAACTGGTAATACGAGGTATCAGTTCCATGACGGCTCCCATTTTTATACCTAAACCTAAAATGCCGGGAATGCCGTCAATCAGTTCCTTTGAATCTTTGCATGCCAAAGCTCCGATACCGCATCCGACAAGCACGCCGAGGAAAAGTGGTTCACCGAGTAACCCGAATTTCTTTTTCATGCCTTCGGCATCAATGTTCAACTTGTCAAAACCAGGAATCAAGTCGAGTAGTTTGTTTATCACAATGGCGAAAGGCATAAATCCTTGGCAAAAAGGTTGAGGAATGGAAATGCCGTCCATTTTTTCATAGAACTTCTGGAACTTCGGGGCGGTATAGTCGGCTGCCACCAATGTGACAATATAACAGATAATGGCTGCAAAGAATCCCCACGCAATGTTATCCATTGTATAATATACCATAGCTCCTATGAATGCAAAATGCCAATAATTCCATAAGTCAATATTTACGGTTTTGGTCGTTTTGGTAAGCAACATAATGACATTGACTAATAAGCATACGGGAATGATAAAGGCTCCGACTGATGTATTATATGCAACGGCAGCAGCTGCCGGCCAACCCATGTCGAATACTTCAAGATTCAGATGGTAAATGTCCACCACTTTTGACAAGGCAGGACTTAAACTCGTGGTTAGCAGTGCTGTGATGACAGATAAACCTACGAAACCGACGCCTACATAAAGGCCGCTTTTAAGTGATTTGCTAAAACTGATTTTTATACAGACGCCAAGAATCGTGAATATGATTGGCATCATTACTGCGGCGCCGAGGCCAATGATGTAACTGAAAACAGCTTCCATAATTAGTTTTTCTATTGGTATTGATGTGATTTGTTGGCAAAAATAAAAAAAATATATGGGTTTTCCAAATATAAGTTTGTAAACCCATAATATAAAGGGGAAAACAGCGATCAGGTGTTTTCCGATTTTCTGATGTAGTCTTTAAAACAGAATTTGTATTGGTGTTTCTCATCCCTTCCATGTGTTTCACTTTTGCAAATCGTCCACTGGTTATTATCTATATCAGGGAAATAAGCATCGGCATTGGTCGGGATGTCTGCTACATGAGTAAGATAAAGACGGTCTGCGTAAGTTATGGCCTCGTTATATAAGCTTGCACCTCCTATAATAAAGATTTCTTTATCTTCTTTGCAGGCGTCAAGGGCATCTTTTAGACATTTGTAATGTTCTGCCCCTGTGAATGATATGTTTTCTTGTTTGCTCAATACGATATTGCGTCGGTTGGGGAGCGCACCTTTTGGTAGAGATTCAAACGTATTGCGTCCCATGATGATGGTATGTCCGCTTGTGAGGGTTTTGAAACGTTTTAAATCGTCCGGTAACCAATAAATAAGTTTGTTTTGGTACCCGATGGCATTGTTTTCTGCTACGGCTGCGATGATTGATAACATGGTTGATATGTTTTAAACAGATACTTTGCCTGCAATGTGCGGCCATGGATTATAATCTGTCAATTCAAAATCTTCGTATTTGAAGTCGAAAATGTTTTTGACAGAAGGATTTATTTTCATCTTTGGTAGTGGGCGCGGTTCTCTGGTAAGTTGTAATTTTACTTGCTCAAGATGATCTTTGTAGATGTGAGTGTCGCCTAAAGTATGTATGAAGTCACCGACCTTAAGTCCTGTAACTTGCGCTGTCATCATTAATAAAAGTGCATACGAGGCTATGTTAAACGGGACACCGAGGAATGTATCAGCGCTTCGTTGGTACAGTTGCAGGCTCAGGCGTCCGTTGGCAACGTAAAACTGGAAAAAGGCATGGCATGGCGGCAGGTTCATGTTGTCAAGGTCGCCGACATTCCATGAACTGACAATGATGCGGCGAGAATCAGGATTATGCTTGATGGTGTCTATCGCTTCTTGAATTTGGTCAATGAAGCCTCCTTTGTAGTCAGGCCATGATCTCCATTGATAACCGTATATATGACCTAAGTCTCCGCTCTCGTCTGCCCATTCATTCCAGATTCTGACACCGTTTTCCTGGAGATATTTCACGTTTGTGTCGCCTTTTAGGAACCAGAGTAGTTCGTATATGATGGATTTTAGGTGTAGTTTTTTTGTCGTCAGCAGTGGAAACCCTTCATCTAAATTGAATCTCATTTGATGTCCGAAGACACTGATGGTGCCTGTACCAGTACGGTCGTTCTTTTCAACACCTTCATGAAGGATGCGTTGTAATAGGTCGAGATATTGTTTCATGATGTTTGAATGTTTGCTATTTGTAGCTTATGGGGTGTTCGTGTTTTGGTTGTTTTCTTCATCTTTCTGCTGTTGTTTGTATTGCTTCCATTTGATGGCGCCTAACGCCAACAAAATAGTACCGCCGATAAGCAGAATGTTCCAACCGAAAATACCATAGAAGAGCAGTAGTAATACGCCGCTGACAATCTGGTTGGCAGATTGGAACTTTAGAATTTTTGAGGCGTTAACGTTCGCGGCGTTTTGGTCATACGTGTGGAAGCCGGCTTGTTTCGCTTTTTGTTTCTCGCGTCCCAGCTTATACAACAGTATGATGATGGCGACAATGGCGGCAAGCGGGAATAAAAAAATCAAGGCAAGGGTGGCAAATAATAATATGCCCGTCATGTTTAACGCGTTTGTTAATAATCGCAAAAAGCTATTGTCTGAAGAAAAACCGTCTCCCACCCAATCTTCAGTTTCGTCTATTTCTGTATCAGACGATGAAGGGCAATATTGAGAGGTCGTGTCTGAGAATGCGGTGATACCAACGTTTGTACTGTCTTGTCCATTGCTATAGACCGGGAATAGTAAGAATGAGAAAATCAAGAATAGAAATTGTCGGATTATCCATGTTGGACTTGCCATCTTCATTTGGTTTTATTTGTTTTGCACAAATATACACAAACTCGTTCAAATAGGCATAAATTTAGGAAGAATAATTCAATGTACTGGAGTTTCGTAAAGAATGTAATACGTTATTATTGGACTGTTACTTATTACTTTCTTATAATACGTCATAATAGGACGGTCATGTTGCAGATGCCGTTTTTTTTCTTTAATTTTATCTCATTAATTAAGTTATAGGAATCAAATGACAGTACCACAAGAATTTAAGGATTATATGTATCATCTCTTGGGTGAATTGCGCAGCGGCAGATTAGAGAAAGCTTTGGATGAAGAGCCATCGGTAAGCGTGCGGATTAACCCTTTTAAAATAAAGACTCCTTTTGATGAATGGAGAAACGTTCCCGAGTTTGACGGAAATGTTCCGTGGGCGAGTGATGCGTTTTATTTGCGACAGCGGCCGCCATTTACTTTTGATCCGTTGTTGCATGCCGGATGTTATTATGTGCAGGAAGCTGCATCAATGTTTTTGGAGCAGGCTGTAAGACAGTATGTCCATCGGCCTGTGAAGGCATTGGATCTTTGTGCTGCGCCCGGTGGAAAGTCTACGCTTCTGAGGGCGTGTTTGCCGGAAGGCAGTTTCCTTGTTTGTAATGAGCCCGTAAAGTCGAGGGCTAAGGTATTGGTTGAAAATATGGTTAAATGGGGGCATCCCGGAGTGATGGTTACTAATAATTACCCTGAGGCGTTTTCCGGTTTACAAGCATACTTTGATTTGATTGTGGCGGATGTACCATGCTCCGGAGAAGGTATGTTCCGTAAGGAAGAGGAGGCAATAAGCGGATGGAACATGCAAAGCGTACTGATGTGTCGTGATCGTCAGCGTGATATAATACGTGACGTATGGCCCAGTCTGAAACCCGGGGGATTGCTCGTTTACAGTACCTGCACGTTTAACCAATATGAGGATGAGGAAAATGTGGCCTGGATTGTCCGCGAACTTGGAGCAGAGGTGTTACCTGTAAATGCCGAATGCAGTTGGGGTGTTCTTTCAAACTTTCTGCCGGAGAATGAACAAGGGGGAGGAATTCCTGTCTCTCATTTATTGCCTGGTTTCTCACGTGGCGAAGGTTTCTTTCTCTCGGTATTGCGGAAAGATGAGGATGTGGAGCCAGCTGAATCATATATGGTAAAACGTCAGGCTCGGCAGAAATCTGTTCGCAGCGGCAACCCTCATTTAAAAGTACCGGCGGAGTGTATGGAGTGGATTGCTGATGCCGGTATCAAATATGAGTTGAAAAATGAAGAGGGAAGGATTATGGCTTTGCCGGCAGCTTTTTCGTCATGGTGTCAGCCATTGCATGATCAACTTAATGTTCTTAGTACAGGTGTGGCGGTTGCCGAACAAAAAGGCCGTGATTGGCTGCCATCCCATGGACTTGCCATGAGTACCTGCTTGAATCGTGACGCGTTTCCGGTATTGGCATTGACGTATAAAGAAGCAGTGTCTTTCCTTCGTAAAGAATCTTTTGTGTTGCCATCATCGCTGCCGAAAGGTTTTGTTTTGTTGGAATATGAAAATCATCCGTTGGGATTTGTGAAAAATATCGGGATGAGGGCTAACAATCTTTATCCTTCTGAATGGCGCATACGAAGCACTTATGACAATGAATATTCATTGACAGCAAGTGGAAACGTACACAATGTAAAATAATGATAAAATGCTGGTTCCTAAACGATTTTTTTAAGATAGGAATTTGTATTGAAACACAAAAACATTATATTTGGGACGAGTGATATGTAAATGCGCTTAGGTGAATATGCTATGCAATACTCACATAGGCATAAGTTTAACCTTTAAAAAGATATTGATATGAAAGTCTTGTTTATTGGATCCGGATGTGCCTGTAGATTGCCTTTTGCCGAAAGTATTTTCAAGAAGAAATTAATGGAAGCAGATGTGACAGGCGTGGAGGTGGAAGCCTTGAATGTTGCGGAATGGGGTGTTAGTACTACTGCTCATGAGGGTGATGTGTGCGATACGACTGCGAACGAAGTCCTGAATAATGCGGATGTGATAGTTGTGATGGAGGAGAAACAGCGTGATTTCCTAACGAAGTTTATGGATTATAGTTGCTGGAATAAGATTCATTTGTTCTTGGATTATTGTAAACGGAAAGTCGGTGTCGTTGACAATTTGACCGGTGACCTACCTTATAGGACAGGTAATGAAGAAGTGAACGACGGATGTCAAAAGTTCATTGATTGGTTGAAGTCAGTCATTAAAGAACACATTGTCTCTACAGAGGATGATGCGATGGTAGCAACCGTTTAAAATGATATAGATGAGGAGATATAAAAAGGTTGCAGTGCAGTTAAGATACAAATTGGCAACGTTCATTTTGGGATGTTAGGGAGAAGGGATGATTTTAGGATTGTTCCTTCTTTTTTTATGATGCGAGATGTTTGGAACTTTTGAGATTTTCAGAACTGAATGCCAGCGGCAGGATACTCGTCACTGTCTTTTCTTTTTGGAGAGTTGGGAGTTTTGTTTTCGTTCTTGTCTTTACTGTCATCCTGTACATCTTCAAAAAGTCCATAGGTTGTTCGTAATACCTTGAATTCTGTGCGGCGGTTAAGTGCATTGCAGATTTCTTGCTGCTCTTCCGGCAGTTTTAGGATAAACTGTTCGGTAAGAGTGTCATTCTCGTTAAGAAAAGTGTAACGTTCAGTCAGTTTCTTATTGATGACCTTCGGCTTGCTTTCTCCGTAACCGACTGGAGTAAGGCGATCAGATGCAATGCCATGGGCGATGAGATAGTTGACAACCGACTCTGCCCGGCGTTGTGACAGCCGGATGTTATAGTCATCGTTGCCACGATAGTCGCAGTGGGAGCTGAGTTCTATCGTCACATTGGGATTTTCG
Organism: uncultured Prevotellaceae bacterium; assembly: GCA_949299545.1. Taxonomy (GTDB): domain Bacteria; phylum Bacteroidota; class Bacteroidia; order Bacteroidales; family Bacteroidaceae; genus Paraprevotella. Next base: position 45,179 of record CASGAM010000034.1, read on the forward strand.
TTGAGCAGGTCGGTCAATGAGTCAAGTGACAGAGTTGAGGCGTCAGACAGTTCCGCACTGTCAAACTCATAGAATACATTGTTGACCAATACCGGAGCGGTGATGGAAGCCAATGCGAACTGCAGCACATATTCTTTGCTGACGCTGTCTGTGTCGACACGCAATTCTTCTTTGTGGTTAAGATAGCCTTTGCAGGTACCGAGGAAAACATAATCCACGTGCGGTTTGATTTCCTGTACAAAAGAACCATCTCCCCTGACGCTTAGTTTCAGGTTCGTACCGTCGTTTCCCACCATATAGACCAAACCGTCGGGCAGTTCATAGCCGTCTTTTTCGTAAACCCATCCTTTGACGGTGATTAATACCTCCGGGCAGGTGAAGCTCATGATATGATCCCAGCCTCGTGCGTCTCCCCTGTTGGTACTGAAATATCCCCGGTTGTGTAAGCCTTCAAATGTCATTCCAAAGTCATCGCCTTGTGAGTTCATGGGATATTGCAGGTTTTCTACAGTCCAAATGCCGGTTGTGTCTTGTTGTGCACGGAACAGGTCTAATCCGCCCATACCCGGATGGCCGTCTGATGAGAAATAAAGTTCCCCGTTGGGCCGGAACGTCGGAAACATCTCGTTGCCGGGCGTATTGATAGGTTCACCTAAATTTTCTACGCCTCCTAAGCCTTCATCACTCAGGCGGATGCGCCATAAATCCAGTCCGCCTAATCCGCCGGGCATGTCTGAAACAAAATATAACCAGTTCCCATCCGGCGAAATGGCCGGATGCGCATAGGATGAAAGTGTGTCTTTGGTGATGACGAGCGGTTGGGGAGCGGCCCATGAGGCGTCAGTCCGTGTGGAAGTGTAGATTTGTGCAAAACGGGGATAATCGGGATCGTGGGTGCAGCGGGTGAAGTACATGGTTTTGCCGTCAGGGGAGAACGCGCATGCCCCTTCGTCGTATTCACTGTTGATTTCCGATTCAATCAGTTCGGGGGATTGCCATTTCCCGTTCTCGTCTTTTTTGGCCATGAAAATATCGGCGTTGGCCAGTCCGGTGATACCGCTGATGTCACCGCCGGTCACTTGCGGCCGGGTCGTAGTAAGGTAAAGTTGTTCTGAATCGTCACCCGACAGCATCGGACTGTAATCACTGCGGCGTCCGTTGAAAAGCGCTTCTTTCTTTACGGAATAGAGCGTGGGCTTTTCTTTCCAGATTTGTGCTAAATGGCAGCCTTGCCAGCCGTGGTGCGCCAATATGTTTTCGGGGTCGTGTTCCAGGTAAGTTTCATAGCTTTTGATGGCGTTCTTATAGTCGCCATTCTTATGCTGCATCTTGGCCAGATGGAGAAAAACTATGCTGTCCTTGTAGTTGTATCGTACCGCATTCTGATAGGAGCCTAATGCACGTGTCGTGTAGTTGATGAGGCGGAAACATTCTGCGGCCTTGAACGCCCGTTCGCCTCTTTTGTCCCGTTCTTTGGGTGGGGTACGCATATAGGCTTTACGGTATTCTGTCGCAGCGTCGAAATATTCGCCGATGGCGTAATGCTTGTCTCCTCTTTTGACATTGTATTCCGGCCCGCAGCCGGCCAGCAACGGGAGTAATAAAAGGGCGAGCAAGCAAAACTTTTGTTTCATGCTGATATAACGCAGCAGTTTGCTTATTATTGTTTTATGGGAAGCCGGAATGTACATCCGTTTTTCCATTCTGAACACCCGAAAGCGGTTTTTCCTTTGATGATATGTCCTTTTCCGCAGAGGGGGCACACGGAACCTTCACTGATTGCCGGCATATCGGCTTTTGCTTCAGCGAGGGTGCCTGGAAGAAGGTTGCTGTCTTGCGGCTTTCTTTGGGATGCCTCGTCCTCTACAGCCTTTTCAGTCTTCTTCTGCCTTACTGTTCGTTTCTTTGTTTCGTTGCCCTTTTGCGGTGTACGGCCTGTTTTTCCGTCGGTTTCTTGTGCGTTGTCGTTTACGAGCGTTACGCGCCGGTTCGTATTGTCCGCCAGTACGGTGTGAACAATATCGGCAACCATGGATTTCAGTTCTTCCAGAAACGTTTTGGCGTCGTAAGTGTTTTTTTCTATCTGGCGCAGCTTGCGTTCCCAAATTCCGGTCAGTTCGGCGCTTTTGAGCAATTCTTCCCGGATGAGGCCGATGAGTTCCACTCCGGTAGGGGTAGCTATCAGATTCTTACGTTCCTTACGGATATAGTGGCGTTTGAAGAGGGTTTCGATAATCGCAGCACGGGTAGACGGCCGCCCGATACCGTTTTCTTTCAGGGCGTCGCGCAAGGTCTCGTCTTCTACCAGGCGTCCGGCTGTCTCCATGGCGCGCAACAAAGTAGCTTCGGTGTATGGTTTGGGTGGTTGGGTCCACTTCTCGGCAAGATCAGGCTTGTGGGGGCCGCTTTCCCCTTTGTTGAATGTCGGCAGTGTGCGTTCATCGTCTTTCTGGGCTGCCGTTTCATTTTCTGCCTTTTTTTCTTGTGCATAGACATCGCGCCATCCGGCTGCAAGAATCTGTTTGCCGGTGGCTTTGAACGGTATGTTGGCCGTCTCGCCGTTTACCGTGGTCGTCGCGAATTTGCAGTCGGGGTAGAAGGCCGCTATGAAACGGCGGGCAATAAGGTCGAACACCAGTTCCTCGTTTTGTGTCAGGTCACGTGGCGGTACGCCGGTAGGGATGATGGCATGATGGTCAGTCACTTTTGATGAGTCGAACACCTTTTTGCTTTTTTTCAGGGGTGTACCGCGCAGAGGATTGAGCAGGGCATCGTAGCGTCCGACCAGTCCTTTCATGATGTTGTTGCATTTCGGGTAAATGTCATCGCTCAGGAATGTGGTGTCAACGCGTGGATATGTAGTGATTTTCTTTTCGTAAAGTGACTGGATGGTTTGTAGCGTCATGTCTGCCGAGAAGCCGAACTTTTTGTTGCATTCCACCTGCAAAGAGGTGAGGTCGAACAAACGTGGCGGGGCTTCTGTACCATTTTTCTTGGTGACGGACGTAATGGTGAACGGCGCCTCTTTGATTTGTTCTAACGCTTGCCTTCCTTCCGCTTCGTCGGTGAAGCCTCTCCGTGCTAATTCCGTTCCGTTCTTTCCGTTTTCTTTAGCTTTCTCGTCAGTATTATCATTTTCCGCTTCTTCGTCTTGCTCCATGACAGCCGTGAACGTGGTGTCACGGTACAAGGTTGTCAGCACCCAGTAAGGTTCGGGCGTGAAGTGTTCAATTTCCTGTTGCCGTTTTACGATGAGTGCCAATGTGGGGGTTTGTACGCGGCCGATGCTCAATACTTGTCGGCCTTGAGCGTATTTCAGAGTGTAAAGCCGGGTGGCGTTCATGCCCAATGTCCAGTCTCCTATGGCGCGGCTCAGGCCGGCCTCGTAGAGTGACTGGTATTCGCTTTGGTCCTTGAGCGTATTGAATCCTTCACGGATGGCCTCTTCGGTAAGCGAAGAAATCCATAGCCGTTTGACAGGGCAACGGGCACCGGCTTTTTGCATGACCCAACGTTGTATGAGTTCGCCTTCTTGGCCGGCATCACCGCAGTTGATAATCAGGTCGGCGGCCTGCATCAGCCGTTCGATGGTTTGGAACTGCTTTTCGATGCCGCTGTCGTTTTTCAGTTTGATGCCGAAGCGCGGGGGAATCATTGGGAGTGCTGAAAGACTCCACGATTTCCATAATGGTGTGTATTCGTGCGGTTCTTTCAGTTCACAGAGATGGCCGAAAGTCCATGTCACTTGGTAGCCGTTTCCTTCCAAATAACCGTCGTGGCTTTTTGTTGCTCCCAGTACATGGGCAATGTCTTTGGCTACACTCGGCTTTTCTGCGATACATACAATCATGTTGCGGGTCTGATAAGGTTTTTATCTGCGAAGATAGTAAAACTCGGTCAAATATGGATGGATAAGAACGGAATATTGCAATTTGCCGGGGCGACGGGAATGAATATGGAGATGTTTGTATGTCGTTCAGGTGAAAGGGATAAATTCCTGCAATGCCGGTTTTCGGTAATGCTTTTTAAAGAAATTTGCCTTTTACTTATGTCTCTGTTTATCAATCATTTCCGGAGGGTTCTTTTGACGGTAAAAATACAAGCGGTCGCAACAAAATTTGCAACCTGTCGCTTCTACAAGGCGACCGCTTGCAAATTTTGTTGCGACCGCACGCTGTGGAGCTGCTTACGCGGAGGTTTTCCGGCAGCTCGTCAGATGGTGTCATTGGCTTTTGTTTGTTCGGCCTGAAAAGGATGTTTTGCGGGAAGATTCAGCGAAAGATTGTTTCTCGTTTCGCAGAGTTTGAAATGTATATGGCTGCCGGTAGGAGATGTAAGCAGGTGATTTAAAAAAGTGAAGTTGCATCCACAAACCGGATACAACTTCACATATATAATTTCTTTCTATTTATTGGAGACGTGGTTAGTGTTTGGACTTGTAATTTTTCAAACCTGTTTTAAGAAACTCTACATATTTCTCAATGTCTTCATCGTATGAATATGACTTGTTCAACGGCATTCCCTCGTTGTCAAGCAACACATAGAACGGTTGGGCATTGGCTCCGAATTTGGTACGTTGCAGGTAGCTCCATTTGTCACCAACCGTGCGCAAGGTGCGTTGCTGCCCGTTTTCGGTTACTTTAATATGTTCAGGCAGCGGTGTCTTGTCGTCTACAAACAGGGTAATCAGCACATAGTCATTATTCATGATGTCTGCCACCTGTTGGTCGGCCCAGACCGCCAGTTCCATTTTACGGCAATTCACGCAGCCGTAACCGGTGAAATCAAGCATTACAGGTTTGCCATGTCGTTTTGCATATTCCATACCTGCATCGTAATCTGTAAATTGGGCTTCAACCTCATTTTCGTACAAGTTGAAGTCTTGAGTACTCATGGGGGGAGCAAAGGCGCTGATGGCTTTCAGAGGGGCGCCCCAAAGACCGGGCACCATGTAAATGGCAAAAGCGATGGAGAAAAGGGCGAGGAAGAAACGGGTTACACCGATTTTTCCGTCCTCGTCTTCGTCATGTGGGAAACGTATTTTTCCGAGCAGGTAAAGCCCTAACAGACCGAAGATGGCTATCCATAAGGCAAGGAATGTTTCTCTGTCGAGAATATGCCAGCCGTAAGCGAGGTCGGCCACGGAAAGGAACTTCAAGGCAAAAGCCAGTTCAATGAAGCCGAGGCATACTTTTACGCAGTTCATCCAGTTGCCGGATTTCGGCATTTGTTTCAGCCATGTAGGGAATAAGGCAAACAAGGAGAAAGGTAAAGCCAAGGCTATGGCAAAACCCAGCATGCCGATGGTCGGCGCAAGAATGCTGCCTGTAGAGGAAACTTCGACGAGAAGGAATCCTATGATGGGGCCTGTACATGAAAAAGAAACCAGCACAAGTGTAAACGCCATGAGGAAGATGCTCAGCAGACCCGTTGTCGATTCTGCTTTGTTGTCTACGGCACTGCTCCAGGATGATGGCAGGGTTATTTCAAATGCTCCGAAGAAACTGGCAGCAAACACGACTAACATCAAGCAAAAGACAATGTTAAACACAGCATTAGTAGATAGCGCGTTCAAGGCGCTTGCACCGAAAATGGCTGTTACGAGCAAACCGAGCAACACGTAAATGACGACGATGCTCGTACCATAGATGGACGCATCGCGCACGCCTTTTCTCTTGTCCCCGGAACGTTTCAGGAAGAAACTGACAGTCATGGGGATAATCGGCCAGACGCAAGGTGTGAGCAGTGCAACCAAACCGCCCAGGAATCCTAACAGGAAAATCATCCACCAGGATTGGGACGTGGCATTCGATACCGGTTCGCCGAACGCAGATAGTTGGTCAATGACAGGTGTCCAGTAATCAGTCGTTTCTTGAGTGACGTTTTCCGTTGTTTGTTGGGAAGCAGTTTGAAGGCTGTCATCTGTCGTTTTTTGCGCTTCGTTAAGTTTAGTCATGGGAATAGTCGTAGATTCCACTTTTTCTGTAGCAGATGTTGCTGTTTTTGCAGGTGTAATGCCTTTGCCGCTGTATTCAAATTCAACCTGAGAAGGCGGAATGCAGTTCTCATCGTTGCAGGCTCCATAAGTAAGGTAACCTTTTATTGTGTAGTTTTCGCCTGTTATGCGTATTTTTTGCGAAAATGATGCCGTACCTTCCATGTATGAGACATCCATGCCAAACATTTCATCATATTTTTTTATGACTTTGCCGGTTGGCATTAATTTGCCGGATGGTTCTGCACCTGTTATTTCATCGAATTCGACGGTTGCTGATGTCGGACCGCTTTCTGCGTTGTCGGTTGAGTAAACATGCCATCCGGATTCTATTTGCCCCTTAAAGACGATTTCAAATTCTGTATCAGAAATTTTATTTTGGCTGACTGTGAATTTCACCGGGTCATGCATTTGAGCCAAAGCAGGTAAAATGCCAATGAATGGTATAAGCAGTAATAACAATCTTTTCATGACTAAAAAACTTGGTTATAATGGTTGCAAATATAGGTAAAAATATGATTCATGCTCATTTTATAATGGACTAATTTATATTCAGTCTTAATATAGTCAGTATAAAAAAAGTCCCCTTCAGAGCTTTTAATGCTTTCTGGGGGGACTTCTTTCTGAATATTTAAGGGAAAGTGTCTGGCCAAATATAGTTAATATGATGAAAATATAAAAACAAAAACCGATAATAATATTAATGAGATAAAAACTTGGACGAAATCTAAAAAGATAGGGTCAATCTTTTATTTCCGGCCAGCCGTCGTCAGTCCAGGTGATGGGCTTTAACAACAGTTTTGGGGTACCGTTTTCTGCAATAGAGTATGCGTGAGCAACAAAATAATCCGTACCGTTAAAATGGTAGGCTGCATTATGTCCGATGCCGGCCCATACGCTGTCGCCTTGAATTAAAATTGTTCCTCCTCCCTCAGCCATGTCTATGCCGTTTTTATCAAGATAAGGGCCTGTAACCTCCTTTGAACGTCCTACTGCCACTTTGTAGTTGCTTTGTGTGCCTTTGCAGCAATAATCGAATGAAACGAACAAGTAATAGAATCCGTTATGTCGCATGATAAATGGTGCCTCTACGGCTCCATTCCCTTTTTTCTGGCTGCCGGGAATTGTTGTTCGCCGTGACAGACTGTACCATTCTTCCGGTTGTGATAGTGCCATCAGATCGTTGGTTAACTTTACGAGTTTTATGCCGTCCCAAAAGGAACCGAAAGCCATCCAAGGTGAGCCGTCGTTGCCGATTACTATGTTGGGGTCGATGGCATTCCAGTTATCTCTGCCTTGGATTGATTGCAGTATCATGCCGTGGTCAGTCCACTTGAAGTTTGGCGCTGTGGGGTCTAAGGTTATGTTTGTGGCATGTCCTATGGCCGAAGTGTTTTTCCCGAATGAAGAACAAGAGTAGAAAAGGTGGTATAGTCCGTTATGGAATATAATGTCCGGTGCCCATGTATGTCCTTTGTATTCAGGGATAAGTCGGGTTGCCCAAGCTGGAGCTTTCTCGAAGACAGGACGCTCCATTTTCCAGTTCTTCAAATCTTTAGAGGACATCACTGAGATACCGTTGCCGGTGGCAAAAAGGTAATAAGAACCTTGGCATAAGGCCATTGTCGGGTCGTGTACTACCACGTTGCTTATATCTGTTGTCCGGTCAGTTTGGGCTATACAGGTAAAGGATGACAGGACGATGCATATTAGAAGTGTATAAAGTGTTTTCATGACTAACGCTTTTAAGAAAGCAAATGCCTGCCAACAACTAAGGTTGCCGGCAGGCTGGTTTGAATTTATTTGCTTACACATCGCTCTTGATGTGTACGGAATGTGACTTACAATTTCGGTCCGGCTGCTACAAGAGCTTTACCAGCTTCATTGCTTGTGAACTTAGCGAAGTTCTTGATGAAACGTCCAGCAAGATCTTTAGCTTTTTCTTCCCATTCTGAAGCCGCCTTGTAGGTGTCACGCGGATCCAAGATGTTAGGATCAACACCCGGCAATTCTGTAGGAACTACGAAGTCGAAGAACGGAATGGTCTTTGTAGGAGCCTTGTCGATAGAACCGTCGAGGATTGCATCAATAATGCCACGGGTATCTTTGATGGAGATACGTTTGCCGCTACCGTTCCATCCTGTATTTACCAAGTATGCTTTTGCACCGGTCATTTCCATCTTCTTAACCAATTCTTCTGCATATTTTGTTGGATGCAGGCTCAAGAAGGCAGCACCGAAGCAAGCAGAGAATGTCGGAGTCGGTTCAGTAATACCGCGCTCTGTACCTGCCAGTTTTGCGGTGAATCCAGACAAGAAATAGTACTGAGCCTGTTCAGGATTCAAGATTGATACAGGAGGCAATACACCGAATGCATCAGCTGACAAGAAGATAACCTGTTTTGCATGTGGACCCTTTGAAACAGGCTTAACAATGTTTTCAATGTGGTAGATAGGATAAGAAACGCGGGTGTTTTCAGTAACGCTCTTATCTGCGAAATCTATTTTGCCGTCTTCTGCTACAGTTACATTCTCCAAGAGGGCATCACGTTTGATGGCGTTGTAGATATCGGGTTCTGATTCTTTGTCAAGATTGATAACTTTTGCATAGCAACCACCTTCATAGTTGAATACGCCTTCATCATCCCATCCGTGTTCGTCGTCACCAATCAACAAACGTTTTGGATCTGTTGACAAGGTAGTTTTACCAGTACCGGACAAACCGAAGAAGATAGCAGAGCTTTTGCCTTCTTTGTCAGTATTGGCAGAGCAGTGCATGGAAGCAATGCCACGCAACGGATTCAGGTAGTTCATGATAGAGAAAATACCTTTCTTCATCTCACCGCCGTACCAAGTATTCAGGATAACCTGTTCATTGGTCTTGAGGTTGAAGACAGTTGCTGTTTCTGAGTTCAAGCCTAATTCTTTGTAGTTGTCAACTTTTGCTTTAGCAGCGTTGAAAGAAACGAAGTCGGGCTCACCGTAGTTTGCTAATTCTTCAGCAGTCGGACGGATAAACATATTGGTTACGAAATGTGCCTGCCATGCTACTTCCATAATGAAACGCACTTTAAGGCGTGTTGCTTCGTTGGCACCGCAGAATGTATCGATAACAAACAAACGTTTGCCTGATAATTCTTTTACAGCTTTTGCTTTCAAATCTGCCCATGCAGCTTCTGAGCAAGGCTTGTTGTCATTTTTATATTCATCGGTTGTCCACCATACAGTGTTTTCGCTGGCTTCATTCTTTACAAAGAATTTGTCCTTAGGAGAACGACCTGTATAGATACCTGTCATCACATTAACCGCACCGAGTTCGGTTACTTTGCCTTTCTCATAACCTTCCAAACCGGCTTTTGTTTCTTCTGCGAACAACACATCGTATGAGGGGTTGTGCAGGATTTCAACGGTATCCTTAATACCGTACTTACTCAAATCAATATTTGCCATTTCCTAAAAAAATAAATTGGTTAATATTTAAGTTGTATATAGTCCCATTAATTTCATGGACAAAGTTACGAAGTTTTGCCCGCTGATAAAACTTTTGCAGCAATTATTTTTCTTAATATGAATGGTTTCCGCGTTAATTTTCGCAAAATGAAAATGTATTACACCTATTTGTAATACGGACTTTGCATTTCTTGTATTATCTATAGTGCATGCAACCTACTGTATATGGAGTTTTGCGAGCAGGGCCGTTTGCCAATTTTGGCAAACGGCCCTGAGCTATGCAGACTGTTTTCATTACTCTTTCACCTCCCAAATATCATTGGTATAGAGAAGTTCTTCAAAATTGTGATAAGGCTTTTGAGTCTTTATTTCATCAATTTGTGCATGTACAGCCTGGTCGTATGTCGGAGCATCTACGTCGCGTATAACACCCAAGGCAATCGGGAAGTCCGGCCCTTGCATGAGAGCTAATTTTAAATGTAACGTATTGTCTTCGCAGTGTGCGTCGTGTACCAACAGGTCTTTTTCTGTGATGCCGTTTTCACCTATTTTTACGACTTTTAATCCGAAACCTTCTTGTACAAGTCCGAACTCATTGTTTTCACCAAAGCGCATTGGACGACCATGCTCTAAGTAAATGGCGTTACGTGCCCGTCCTTCTTTGCTATATACTGAATCGTGTGTTCCATCATTGAAAATGACGCAGTTTTGCAGGATCTCGCATACAGATGCCCCTTTGTGTGCATGGGCGGCTTTAAGTATTTCCACCGTTCCGGCTGCGTCTGTTGCTACAGCACGGGCAAAAAAGTGTCCGCGTGCGCCGAAACATAGTTCTGCCGGATTAAAAGGATCCTCAACAGTTCCGTATGGTGATGATTTGCTGACAAAACCGCGTGGTGAAGTCGGAGAGTACTGGCCTTTTGTAAGGCCGTAGATCCGGTTATTAAGCAAGATCATGTTAATATCCACGTTCCTTCGGATGGCATGGATAAAATGATTGCCACCAATGGCTAAACCGTCGCCGTCACCTGAGATCTGCCATACGCTGATTGCCGGGTTGGCAACTTTGAATCCCGTTGAAATGGCAGCGGCACGCCCATGTATGGTTTGCATGGCGTAAGTATTCATGTAATACGGGAGACGGCTGGAACAACCGATTCCGGAAATGACGGCTGTTTCGTGAGGGGCTACGCCAATTTCGGCCATAGCTTTGTGCAGTGAAGCCAGAAAGAAATGGTCGCCGCATCCCGGGCACCAACGAGGCTGCCCTTTTTTATAGTCTTTTGCTGTATATTCGCTCATTTTTGTATGTTTCAAAAGTTGGACTATTTGTTATAAATCTCATCGAAAGCGGTTTTTAATTCTGCTACTACGAATGGCTGTCCTTTAACTTGGTTGAATTGGTATGGGGTGAAGCCATCTACTTTCATGCGCAGATAACCGGCAAACTGTCCTAAGTTCTGTTCGGCTACTACTACTTTCTTATAGCGTTTCAGCACTTCTGCCGTGTTGGCTGGCAGTGGATTTAGGTAAGAGAAATGTGCGAGGGCAACTTTCTTGCCTTCGGCTATCATTTCGTCCATGGCTGAGTGTAAATGTCCGTAGGTTCCTCCGAATCCGACAATTAACAGCTCTGCATCTGCTGCACAACCTTCTACTTCTACATTTGGAACAGGGATTTTTGCAACTTTCTCGGCACGCAAGCGGCACATTTTGTCATGATTTTCAGGATCAGTGCTGATGGCGCCGGTGCGTCCGTCTTTTTCAAGACCACCTAAGATATGAGTGTAACCTTCTTGTCCCGGAATAGCCCAATACCGCACCTGGTTTTCCGGATTACGTTGGTAGGGAGTATAGTTTCCCGCCATTTCCGGTGTGACGTAAGGTGGTTTTATTTCAGGGTAATCAGCCAGCTGTGGAAGTTTGAATGCTCCAGAACCGTTTGCAACGAAAGCATCAGTTAACAAAACCACTGGTGTCATGTGTTCTAAGGCAATTTTGCAGGCGTTGTAAGCTGCATCGAAGCAGTTGGTTGGTGATGTGGCAGCGATGACAGGCATCGGTGATTCGCCGTTACGTCCGAATAAAGCCTGTAATAAGTCCGTTTGTTCGCTCTTGGTAGGTAAACCAGTGGATGGTCCTCCACGTTGTACGTTGAGTACGACTAATGGCAATTCTGTGATTACAGCAAGGTTCATGGCTTCCGATTTCAGGCAGACGCCCGGACCAGAAGTGGAAGTCACTGCAAGTGCGCCTGCAAAAGCAGCTCCTACTGATGATGCGCAACCGGCAATTTCGTCTTCACATTGTACTGTCATCACGCCTAAACTTTTATGTTTTGACAGTTCATGTAGAACATCCGTAGCCGGTGTAATGGGGTATGAACCGAGGAACAGGGGTAATCCTGCCTTTTCTGCTGCCGCAATGAAGCCGTAAGCGGTTGCTTTGTTACCCATAATATCCATGTATTTCCCCGGTTTTTTGATTTTAGATTCGATTTTATAAGTATGTGCGACAGAAGCATGCGTATTAGCACCATAGTCATATCCTGCTTGGATTACCTTGATGTTGGCATCTGCGATAGCTGGCTTTTTGGCAAACTTCTCACGTAGCATGTCGAATGCGATATTGATGTCTCTTTGGAAGAGCCAGCATACTAAACCCAATGCAAACATGTTACGGCATTTCAGGATTGCTTTGTTGTCCATTCCGGTATCGGCTAAACAGTCTTTTACCATTTGGGTGATGGGGGCTGCAATTACATCGTTCTTGATGCCCATTTCGGCAATGGGGTCATTTGTAGTGAAAGCTGCTTTTTCCAAATCTTTTGCTTGGAAACTGTCGGTGTCAATGATGATGCAGGCCGTTGGTTTGGCAAAACGGTATTGTGTCTTTAAGGCGGCTGCATTCATGGCCACTAAAACATCGCATTTATCACCCGGCGTGAAAACTTTTCCAGCACCGATATGTACCTGAAAACCCGAAACGCCGGTCAGTGAACCTTGCGGGGCACGGATATCGGCCGGATAATCTGGAAACGTACATATATCATTACCTTCTGTGGCTGAGACTGTCGAGAAAATATTTCCCGCCAACTGCATTCCGTCACCGGAATCTCCCGAGAAGCGAACCACGACCTGATCCAACTCCTTAACTTCTAATGCATCTGCCATATTCTTAAATAGGTTATATAGTTTATTTGTTTTATTTTTACCTCAAACGGTTGCAAAGTTCGCAAAGAATCACTAAAAAACAAAATATTTTGCTTTTAAAAATCAGTTTAAACAGAATATTTGTTATTAAAAGACGCTTTTTTGTAGCAAATCTAAATCTTTCGTTTCCCTTTAATGTCTTTTAAAAGTTAATGTGCTGTTATTGTACTTTTTTCTTTAAGACTGTTCTTAATATAAAAGAAAAAGATTATCTTTGCACAACTTTTTGTGCGCCCCTGTAGTTCAATGGATAGAACTACGGTTTCCTAAACCGCCAATCCGGGTTCGATTCCCGGCGGGGGTACGATGGCTGAATTTCAATAGGACTTGTCGTATTGGCAAAAGGCATTTTCTCCATATCATTTCCGAAAATCATAATATTGTAGATATGAATGGTAAGACTAAAGGTTATCTTTTAGGGATTATCGCCGCGGCTACATACGGAATGAATCCGCTATTTGCCCTTCCCCTTTATCAAGATGGTGTTGACACTGATTCGGTTCTTTTTTTTCGTTATCTTTTTGCGATATTGATTGTCGGAACCATGACGAAGATGCGAGGGCGTAGTCTCAAACTGTCGCGGGAGGAAATATGGCCGTTGGCTATGATGGGATTTTTGGCTGCTTTCTCATCATTGACTCTGTTTATGAGCTATCATTACATGGCGGCTGGTATTGCTTCGACAATCCTTTTCGTATATCCTATTCTTGTTGCACTTATCATGGTGGCGTTTTTCAAGGAGAAGTTGACTTTGCAGACGGTTCTTTGTATCATTCTTGCCCTAAGTGGTATCGGTTTGCTTTATAAGAACGAGCAGGGTGATACTCTCGATGCAACGGGAATTGCGTTTGTCATGGCTTCAGCTTTGTCTTATGCAGTATATATTGTTGGGGCCAACCGCCCTGCTTTGCGACGGATTCCGACAGTTAAATTGACCTTTTATGTGTTGGTGTTCGGTTTTTTGCTATTCATAGCCACTACTCGCGGTGGGACGGCGCTTGTTTTGCCTCAAAAATGGTATTTGTGGTTTAATTTTTTTGCATTAGCGCTGTTCCCGACGGCTGTTTCGTTTTTTTGTACGACGCTTGCGGTGCATTATATCGGTTCTACTCCAACGGCTATTCTGGGAGCGCTTGAGCCTGTTGTCGCCGTTATCTTTGGGGTTACGCTTTTTGGCGAGCCTTTTACGCAACGTATCATGATCGGTATTATTGTCATCATTGTAGCGGTGACCTTAGTTATTGCCGGGGGCAGTGTTACGACAGCCTTAGTACGTTTTCGTAAACTTTTCCCGCGTGTGAAACGAAAAAGGTAAAAACATGAGGACGTGAGAATGTTTGGAATCAGAGCGCTTTCGGAACCCGAAGTTATGCAATAATAGTGATAATGTATTATTGTAAGTAGTTGTGTCATTTCTTTGGATGTGGCCGGCGTCGTTTGTGAAAGTGTAATTTTGTTTATTTACTTCCTCTTCAGATCTTGTCATTCCCCTGCACTTTTCAAAATTAAAAGGAGTCGTGTCGAAATTTTGCGTTTCAACACGACTCCTTTAATTATATAGGTATAGTCTGTTAATACAATCTTATTCTTTGTCTAAAAGAATCTTCATCATTTCACAGGCTGCTTTCGCTACAGACGTTCCGGGGCCGAAGATGGCTGCTACGCCGGCCTTGTAAAGGAAATCATAGTCTTGAGCCGGGATGACACCACCGGCAATAACCATGATATCTTCACGGCCTAATTTCTTCAGTTCATCGATAACTTGCGGGATAAGTGTCTTGTGACCGGCTGCCAATGAACTGACGCCAAGGATATTCACATCGTTTTCAACGGCTTGTCTTGCTGCTTCGGCTGGTGTCTGGAACAACGGTCCCATGTCGACATCAAAACCACAATCTGCATAACCGGTGGCACATACTTTAGCGCCACGGTCGTGTCCGTCCTGTCCCATTTTGGCTATCATGATACGTGGGCGTCGTCCTTCCTGGCGCGCAAATTCTTCTGTCAACTCGCAGGCTGTGTCGAAGTCGGCATCTGCTTTACTTTCTGATGAGTACACTTGTGAAATGGTTCTGATTACTGCTTTGTAACGACCTACGATAGCTTCGCAGGCATCTGAGATTTCTCCTAATGTCGCGCGAACGCCGGCTGCCTTGACTGCTAAGTCTAACAAATTATGTTCGCTTTTTTTGCCTTCGTTGAATTCGCGGACACATGCCGTAATGGCGGCCAATGCTTTCTTGACTTCTTCTTCGTTGCGTGATGCCTTGAGCTGTCTGAGGTTTTCTTCCTGTTGCAAGCGCACGGCTGTATTGTCAACTTCGAGAATGTCAATCGGGTCCTCGTGGTCAAGACGGTATTTGTTCACACCTACAATCGTTTGGGCGCCGGAATCGATGCGTGCCTGGGTACGTGCTGCTGCTTCCTCAATACGCATTTTGGGTAGTCCCGTTTCGATGGCTTTGGCCATACCGCCAAGTTTTTCAATTTCCTGAATGTGTTCCCATGCCTTGTGTACTAACTCGTTGGTCAGCGTTTCCACATAGTATGAACCTGCCCATGGGTCGATATGCTTGCAAACCTGTGTTTCATTTTGGATGTAAATCTGGGTATTGCGTGCAATACGTGCGGAGAAGTCCGTCGGTAGGGCGATAGCCTCGTCAAGTGAGTTGGTATGCAGTGATTGGGTATGTCCTAAAACGGCTGCCATGGCTTCGATGCAGGTGCGGCCGACATTGTTGAAAGGATCTTGTTCTGTGAGAGACCATCCGGACGTTTGTGAATGTGTACGCAAAGCCATTGATTTCGGATTTTTTGCACCAAAACTCTTCACAATCTTAGCCCATAGCAGTCTGGCTGCACGCATCTTTGCAATTTCCATGAAATGATTCATACCGATTGCCCAGAAGAAAGATAGGCGAGGTGCGAAAGCGTCTATGTCGATGCCGGCATTTACGCCTGCACGAATATAATCGATACCGTCTGCCAACGTATAAGCCAACTCGATGTCTGCCGTTGCACCGGCTTCTTGCATGTGGTAGCCTGAAATAGAGATAGAGTTGAACTTCGGCATCTTTTGAGATGTGTATTCAAAGATGTCGGCAATAATTTTCATTGAGAAGGCTGGTGGGTATATATAAGTATTACGCACCATGAACTCTTTTAGAATGTCGTTTTGGATGGTTCCTGCCATTTCTTCCAGTTGGGCGCCTTGTTCAAGACCGGCGTTGATGTAGAAAGCCAAAATAGGCAGTACGGCACCGTTCATGGTCATGGATACAGACATTTTGTTCAAAGGAATGCCTTCAAACAACACTTTCATGTTTTCAAGTGAGCAGATGGAAACGCCCGCTTTGCCTACATCGCCCACTACACGTTCGTTATCAGGGTCATATCCGCGGTGGGTCGGCAAGTCAAATGCTACAGATAGTCCTTTCTGTCCACTCGCTAAGTTACGGCGGTAGAATGCATTACTTTCTTCTGCTGTCGAAAAACCTGCATACTGACGGATGGTCCACGGGCGGAACGGGTACATCATACTATATGGGCCGCGCAGGAACGGAGGAATACCGGCAGCAAAGTCAAGGTGTTCCATCCCTTCAAGATCTTCTTTGGTATATACCGGTTGTATGTCTATTTGTTCCGGTGTTTTCCAGTTGGCGGTAATACCGCTTTCTTTCTGCCAGTCATGGCCATTCTTAGTCTCAAAACCGGCAAATATGTCTATATCTTTAAAATTCTGTCTCATTTGATTCCCAATTTAGCGTTATACTCTTTCAAAGTCTTCAACTGGTCGACACGTACATGGATGAAGTTTTCGATGCCGGCGGCTTTCAGTTCGTTAGCGCAGGCTGGGGCACCAGCAACTACAAACATGGCGCGGCCGTCCAAAGCCTTGAATGCCGGAATGGCATATTCAGCGTATTCATCGTCGCTTGAGCAAAGCACAACAATGTCTGCGCCGGCTTTCAATGCGGCATCTACGCCTTCTTCTACTGTTTCAAAACCTAAATTGTCGATAACCTTATAACCGGCGCAAGCCAAAAAGTTGCAACTGAACTGTGCGCGGGCTTGACGCATGGCCAGATTGCCGATGGTCAACATGAACGCTACCGGCTGTTTAGCAGCCTGTTCTGTTTGCAGGCGTAAATCCTCGAAGTCTGATGCCAAACGTGAAGCTTCGATTTTTGCGTAAGGTTTTTCACATTCCTGATCATGTCTGTGGCTACCGCAACAGTTGCCACTTTTAATCGGAGTCTTGCCTTCGCTTTTTTCATTGAAGTTAGGGAACTGGTTCGTGCCGAGCATGAACTCTTTGCGTTTGCCTGCGTTTGCATGGCGGGCTGCATTCGTTTCATTGATGGCATTTTGAATTGTTCCTGCTTTGGCTGCAGCCAAGAAACCACCTTCGTCTTCAATGGACAAGAACAGTTTCCATGCTTCTTCAGCTAAGGATTGGGTTAGTTTCTCAATGAAGTAAGAGCCGCCGGCAACGTCTACAATCTTGTCGAAGTGACTTTCTTCTTGTAATAGCAGTTGTTGGTTACGGGCGATGCGTTCTGCAAAGTCGGTCGGTATTTCATACGGTGCGTCAAATGGTGTCACAACAATAGAGTCCACATTGGCTAGGGCGGCACTCATTGTTTCCGTCTGTGAACGTAGCATATTGACATAACTGTCAAATATCGTCATATTGTAGGTTGTTGTTGTGGCATTGACATACATTTTGCAGGCGCAATCACATTGAGGATTGTATTTTTTGACTATATGAGACCATAATAGGCGGGCTGCACGGAATTTTGCGATTTCCATGAAATAAACGCCACCGATGCCGAAATTAAACTTGATGCTTTTAGCCGCTTGGTCAACGGGTACGCCGGCCTCAACCAACTGGCTGAGATATTCGTTACCCCATGCTAAAGCGTAACCTAATTCTTGGTAAACATAGGCACCGTTGTTGCAAAGCGTGTCCGCATTAACATTGATGCAACGGAATTTGGGGAACTTTTCAAGCGCTTTGATAATGGTACTGGCATTAGGCAAAAGGGCGGCGGTATCTTTACCTTTGGTCAGCATCTTCTGCATGGGATCAAAGTTAACGCTGCCTGTAATCTTGTTCGCATCGTAGCCCTTGGCCGTAAAATAGTTAGCCAAAAGGCTAGCCAGTTCCAAGGTATGTCCTTGGCATGTGGCGAAGTTCAGTTCCACTGCTTCAGCCTGGATGCCGTCGAGTAAAGTTTCGATATAAGCGGCGTCCATGTCCTTAGCAGGAATCTTAAAGCCAAGCGAGGTGACGCCCTTGTTCAGAATGTCAAGTGCTTTGGTGTTGGCTTCTTTTGCGTCAGTTACTTTGATGTTCTGACGTACGTACCAGTTGTTACTGTCTTTTTTGTTGCCTCTGAGATAGGGGAACTGACCTGGAAGTGAATTGGTTTGTGCCATACCCTCCAAGTCTTCTTTTTGGTAGAACGGTTCCATACTGAACCCTTCGTTGGTTTTCCAAACCATCTTCTTCTGATAGTCCGCACCTTTCAGGTCGACAATGATTTTGTCTATCCACTCCTGTTTGGTAGGGGCTGTAAAATCAGAGAAGAGTTTCTCTTTACTATCTGCCATACTTATACTGTTAAAAAAGTGTTTTATCAATCGGACAAAATTAGCAAATCTTTTGCTCTTACCCAAAAATAGTTGTTTAAAAACGCGAAGATGTCGTTTTTTTGTATAAATTTGCAGTTGAAAAACGCTTTTTGTATTAAATTTTATTAAAAATATGAATTGGTTAGATCAGTTGTTGTTTGACTCGGATTCAATTGCGCATATTGTGTTACTTTATACGGTAGTGATTTCGGTGGGCATTTACTTGGGCAAGATCAAGTTCTTTGGCATTTCACTGGGGGTTACTTTCGTGTTGTTCGCCGGCATTCTGGCTGGGCATTTTGGATTTACCGGGACAACGTCCACGTTGAATTTTTTGCAGGATTTCGGGCTGATACTTTTTGTTTATTGCATCGGTTTGCAGGTCGGCCCGGGCTTTTTCGAATCCTTCAAGAAAGGTGGTATTATCATGAATTTGTTAGCATGTGGTATTGTCGCATTGAACATCGTTGTGATGTTGGCACTTTATTTTGCTTTTTTTGACACCTCTGATCCTCAAAACCTGCCGATGATGGTGGGTGTTCTTTGTGGGGCGGTAACGAATACGCCGGGATTGGGTGCAGCTACAGAGGCCCTCACGCAGGTGTTTGCTGAAGGAACCATTCCTCAGATTGCATCAGGTTATGCTTGTGCTTATCCTTTAGGTGTAGTAGGTATCATAGCGGCCACCATTTCCATCCGTTATTTATGTGGTATTGTTCTGAAGGATGAGGAAGATAAAATCATTGCAGAACAGGCAGAGAATCCGCATGCTAAACCGCACAAAATGACATTGCGCGTTTCTAATACGGCGCTCGATGGCAAAACGATGCTGCAGGTGAGAGATTTTCTCGGACGTGATTACGTTTGTTCGCGTTCTTTGCATGAAGGTCATGTAAGCATTCCGAATAGAGATACGAAGTTATACGTCGGAGACAATCTTTTTATTGTTTGTGCTGAGGATGATGCTGAAGCTATCAAGGCTTTTATCGGGCCGGAAGAATCTGTTGACTGGGAAGTGCAAGATGTTCCGATGGTGTCAAAAAGTATATTGGTGACTCAGCCGAAAATGAATGGAAAAACCTTTGGCCAGTTGCATTTCAGTTCAGTATATGGCGTGAATGTGACACGCATTTCTCGTTCCGGTATGAATCTGTATGCAGACCGTAACCTGCGCATGCAGATTGGTGACAAAATTGTGGTAGTGGGGCCAGAGGACGCTGTTGACAGGGTTGCGAATCTGATGGGTAATTCCGTGAAGCGGCTTGATCATCCGAATCTTCTCACTATTTTTGTTGGAATCTTGGTTGGTATTGTTTTCGGAAGCATACCTTTTGCTTTTCCGGGTATCCCTACACCTGTGAAATTAGGTTTGGCCGGAGGTCCGCTTATTGTTGCTATTTTGATAGGGCGTTTTGGTTACAAGTTGCATTTGGTAACTTATGTCTCTACAAGTGCTAATTTCATGTTGCGTGAGTTTGGGTTGGCCTTGTTCCTTGCCAGCGTCGGTATCAAGGCAGGAGAGAACTTCGTCAATACGGTCGTAGCTGGAGATGGTTTGAAATATGTATGGACTGGTTTCCTAATAACTGTAATACCTATACTGATTATTGGATTAATAGCTCGTCTACGGTATAAGTTGAACTACTTCACCATCATGGGTCTGATTGCCGGTAGTACGACTGACCCTCCTGCTTTGGCTTTTGCTAATCAGTCTTCAAATAGCGACGCGCCGGCTGTTGGTTATTCTACGGTTTATCCGTTGACGATGTTCCTGCGTATTCTTACTGCCCAGTTGATTGTTTTGCTGATGTGCAGTGTTTGATTTTTGAGAAGTTTTTTGTATTGTTCTTTATGGATACACAACAGCCATGACATATTTCCAATGTCATGGTTGTTGTGTTTTGATAAATGCCAAGGAATAGTAAAAGTGCTATGGCAAGAGAATTTTATCAATTATCCGTGTAATGGCATTTCAATCACTTCCAAGTCCTTGAATTGTTTGCCGTCGACAGTAAGTCGTACCAGCGTGCGTACTTTCTGCCAACCTGTAAGTCCGGCGGCACCGGGGTTGATGTGCAACAGGTTGAGCGTTGGGTCGAATTGTACCTTTAAAATATGGGAATGTCCGCTGATAAACAGTTGCGGGGGATTACTGAAAAGGCTTTGTTTGATTTGTGGAGCGTATTTCCCGGGATAACCGCCGATATGGGTCATGAGGATGTCGGCTTCTTCACATCTTCTTCGCAACTTCTCGCCGTACATACGCCGTAAGTCACCGCCGTCGCAGTTGCCGCATACGGCGTGAAGCGGCCTGAAGGCGGCTAATCTTTCTGCAACTTCTGTCGATCCGATATCGCCTGCATGCCATATCTCGTCGCATGCTTCAAAGTACGTTAAATATTTCTCGTCCCAATAACCGTGCGTATCGGAAAGTATACCGATTTTTCTCAAAGTTTCAGCGTTTTGATGATGAATGATTTGACAAATTCAGTTGTGCCTTCGATGCCTAATGCTGATGAGTTGATGCACAAATGATAAGAGTCTGCCATGCCCCATGTCTTGGCACTGTAATAGTTGTAATATGAGGCTCTGCCTTCATCGCCGCTGATGATTTTTTTTCTTGCTTCGTCTGGTGAGATGTTTAAACGGTCACAAAGTCGGGCTATACGGTCTTCAATGTTTCCGGTAATAAAGATATTAACACATCTCGGGTTGTCTCTTAAAATGTAATCTGCGCAACGTCCCACAAAAACGCATGATGATTTCGCTGCAGCCTTGCGGATGGCATCACTTTGGAATTTGAATAGAGACTCGTCGCTCAACTGGTTATTGTAAGGCCCTTCGCTGCTGCTTAGTAACGGTGCAAAAGAGCTGACGAGTAATTTCATAAAGCCTTTTCTTTCGTCTTTGCGAACGAAGAACTTCTTGTTAAAGCCGCTTTCCTGGGCTGCCAGGTCAAGTAATTCTTTGTCATAGAAGCTGATACCGAAGTCTTGTGCCAGCTGTTTTCCGATGATGTGCCCGCCACTGCCCAACTGACGGCCTATGTTGATGATGAAAGGTTCTTGGTTATTCATGGTTTTCTGCTAACTTTTTAAATTTCTTGTATTGGTTGTGTAACATCAATGATGCCACGACGCAAGCCATGAGGTCAGATGCTGGCATGGCCAGCCATACGCCTTTGACGCCCCAGAAATGAGGCAGGATTAACGTCAGTGGAATGAGAAAAAGCATTTGACGGGTCAGCGAGAGAAAAATGCTCTTGCCGGCATAGCCGATGCTTTGGAAGAAATTGGTTGTTACCATTTGCATTCCTATGAACGGAAAGAACATCACGACGATGCGCATCCCTTTTTCAGAGATGTCGATCAGTTCAGTATCCGTCGTGAAAGCGCGTACACACAAGCCCGGCATAAGTTCGCCGACAAGGAAACCCGTGGTTGTGATGGCTGTTCCCCACAGAAGAGTATAACGCAGTACTTTCAATACGCGGTTGTATTTTTGCGCTCCGAAGTTATACCCTGCTATCGGCTGCATGCCTTGGTTCAACCCGATGACGATCATGATGAACAGGAACGAGAAACGGTTTACAATACCAAAGGCGCCTATGGCAAGGTCGCCTCCGTAAGCACCGAGGCTGCGGTTGATGATGATGACAACTAAACAGGCGCAACTGTTCATCAGAAATGGTGAAAGACCGATGGCTAAAGTGTCCCTGACAATGTTTTTCTTAAGACGGTAGGTTCCTTTCTGAAAATGGATGGTTTCTTTCTTGTTGGAAAGAATCATGATTTGCCATACGAGTGCCAGGATTTGTGCCAGGATCGTGGCATAGGCCGCACCTTCGATACCCCATCCCAAACCGTAAATGAAAATCGGGTCGAGTATGGCGTTGATGACCACCGTGAAAATAGTGGCGTTCATCGCACTTTGAGGATGCCCGGCCGAGCGGAGTACGCTGTTAAATGTCAGATAGGAGTGTGTAACCACGTTGCCTGCAAGGATAATCTTCATGTAATCGCGTGCATAAGGGATGGTGGCTTCACTGGCGCCGAAGAAATAAAGTATAGGGTCTAAGAACAGCAGGCAAATGATGCTGAACGAGATACCCAATATAAGGGTCAACGTGACTACGTTGCCTAATATTTTCTCTGCGGTTCCGTAATCTTTCTGCCCTAATTTTACCGAGATGAGTGTTGAAGCTCCGACACCGACCATCGCGCCGAAGGCGGCTGAAAGATTCATAAACGGGAATGTCAGTGCTAAGCCGGAAATGGCCATCGGGCCCACACCGTGTCCAATGAAGATACTGTCTACCATGTTGTAAAGGGAAGACGCCGTCATGGCAATGATGGCCGGGATAGCATACTGGGCCAGCAATTTCCTGACATCCAGAGTTCCTAAATCCAAAGGAGAAGTCTTGTTTGTCATATTGGTGCTGTTTGTTACTGTATATTGCTTGCAAAGTTACGAAATTAATAAAGAAATAGGCGCTGGTTACGCACAATATTTTTTTAAACGCCTTCTCTGGAAAAAATATCAAAAAATAAAGATGGTGGATGAGGCTTTTTTAGTATCTTTGTATGCCGTGTCGGCAGTCGGCTCGTTGCCGTTTTACAAACCAAAGACTTTAAATCAAAAATAAAATGAGTAACCAGTTAGAGAAAATCAAGGAGTTAGTAGAACTCAGAGCCAAAGCCCGTTTGGGCGGAGGCGAGAAAGCCATTGATAAACAGCACGAAAGAGGAAAATATACTGCGCGTGAGCGTATTGATATGTTGCTCGATGAAGGTAGTTTTGAGGAGATGGATATGTTCAAGCTTCATCGTTGTACCAACTTCGGTATGGAAAAGAAACAGTTTCTCGGCGATGGCGTGGTGACCGGAAGCGGTACCATTGACGGGCGTTTGGTATATGTCTTTGCACAGGACTTTACCGTTAATGGCGGTTCGCTCTCGGAAACGATGGCAGAGAAAATTTGCAAGGTGATGGAACAAGCCATGAAAATGGGAGCACCGTGTATCGGTATCAACGATTCCGGTGGCGCGCGCATTCAGGAAGGCATCAATGCTTTGGGTGGCTATGCCAACATCTTCCAGCGCAATATTGAGGCTTCGGGTGTCATACCTCAGATTTCCGGTATCTTCGGTCCGTGTGCCGGCGGTGCTGTCTATTCGCCGGCTCTGACAGACTTTATTTTGATGATGGAAGGTACGTCCTATATGTTTCTTACTGGCCCAAAGGTCGTAAAGACCGTTACCGGAGAGGATGTTTCTCAGGAGGATTTGGGAGGCGCGAGCATGCACGCGACAAAATCAGGCGTTACGCATTTCACGGCAGAAACGGAAGAAGAGGCCATGCAGATGATTCGTACGCTCATCAGCTATATTCCTCAGAACAATATGGAAGAAGCGCCGCGCGTGGAATGTACAGACCCCATTAACCGTTTGGCTGACTCATTGAATGAGATTATTCCGGATAATCCCAACCAGGCATACGACATGTATGAAGTTATCGGCGCCATTGTCGACAACGGTGAGTTCTTTGAGGTTCAGCCGGATTTTGCTAAAAATATCATAGTAGGTTTTGCCCGCTTTAACGGACAGAGTGTCGGTGTTGTTGCCAACCAGCCTAAGTATTATGCCGGTGTGCTTGACTGTAATGCCAGCCGTAAGGGTGCGCGTTTTGTACGCTTCTGTGACGCGTTTAACATTCCTTTGGTAACACTCGTGGATGTTCCGGGCTTTTTGCCGGGAACAGGGCAGGAATACAATGCGGTGATCCTTCACGGCGCGAAGTTGTTGTATGCCTATGGTGAGGCGACGGTTCCCAAAGTAACCGTGACGTTGCGTAAGAGTTATGGTGGGTCTCACATCGTAATGAGTTGCAAACAGTTGCGTGGTGACATCAATTATGCGTGGCCGTCTGCTGAGATCGCGGTTATGGGGGCATCAGGTGCCGTTGCCGTGTTGTATGCAAAAGACGCCAAGGAGGCTGAAGATCCAAAGGCTTTCCTTGAAGAAAAGGAGAATGAGTATAACAAGTTGTTCACCAATCCTTACCAGGCGGCTAAGTATGGTTATATTGACGATGTCATAGAACCGCGCAATACCCGTTTCCGTATTATCAGGGCGTTGGCACAGTTGAGCAGTAAGAAACTGGCCAATCCGGTGAAGAAACATGGTAATATTCCTTTGTAATTAAAAACCACAGTATAAATATGAACAAGAGAATTTTAAATGTCTTGTTGCTGTTGTGCGCCGCTTCTTTTGCTATGGGGCAGGGAGCCTACAGCTTTAAGATTAACGAAGTGGTAGTTTCAAACACCAACGGGCTGGTTGACGAGTATGGAGAGCGTTCGGCCTGGATTGAGATTGCCAACACGTCCTGGGGAACCAATAATATCCGCAGTTGTTATCTGACGACGACCCGGGCTGCTTTGGATAAAAACCTGACTGTTCCGGAGCGCGTAAAGATGATGTCACTTATCCCGAAGGGTGATGCCCGTACTAATTTGGCAGCCAAAGAGCATATCGTATTCTTTGCCGACAGAAAAACTAATCTTGGTACGTTGCATACCAATTTTACGTTGGTGCCGGGAGAAGAAAATTTCATTGCGCTTTTTGATGGAAACGGCAAAACGCTGCTTGATTCCGTGACCGTACCGCCACTGCCGGAAAACGCTTCATACGCACGGGTTTACAATGGCGATACTGAAGAGTATGAATGGATTGTACTCGATGCAACCGAGGTGACGCCTGGCGGAGCTAACATGGGGCAAGGTAAAGTGGAAGACAAGGTGGCTGAGTTTAAAGAGAAAGACCCGTACGGGTTTGCCATGTCAATCATGGCGATGGCCATCGTTTTCGGTTGTTTGCTTTTGCTTTATGTGTTTTTCCGCCTTTTCGGATATGTCGTCACGCTGTTGGGCAAGATGACCCGTGTGCGTGCCATCCGTTCCATCCATGACAAGGCCGAGCGTGCCACTATCATGGCAAAGCAGGGTATGGAGACTAAGGGTATCGACATGAAGATTTATATGGCGGTTATCGCCATGGCGCTTCATGAGTACGAAGAAGATGTACACGATGTGGAAAGCAATGTATTAACCTTGCATCCGGAAGAGCATACAGACTGGAATGCTAAGGACAACGCCATGCGTGAATGGCCGAAATAAAAATTTCTTATCAATCATTTAACAGAATAAATATTATGAAAGAATATAAGTATAAAGTGAAAGGCGCCGAATATACGGTCAACATCAACGAAGTTGAAGGCAATATCGCTAAAGTAGAGGTTAATGGCATTCCGTTTGAAGTGGAACTTGACCGCCCGATGAACACCATGCACACGCCGGTGGTGCGTCCGGTAGCCCATCCGCATCATGCGCCAGCTGTTGCAGCCGCACCGGCCCCACAGCCAGAAGTGCCGGCAGGTGCCGGAGCAGCTGTCCGTGCCCCGCTTCCGGGGACTATCAATGCCGTGAATGTTACCGTCGGCCAGTCTGTCAAGAAAGGGCAGACGGTAGTTGTTCTTGAGGCGATGAAAATGGAAAACAATATTACGACGGAGTTTGATGGGACAGTAACGGCCATACATGTAAGTAAGGGCGATTCCGTTCGTGAAGGTGCAATTTTGGTAACAATAGGATAACGCTATGGAAATATTTGATTTTATTGGAACGAAATTTGCCGACTTCCTGACTTATACCGGTTTCGCTAATGCGGAAGTGGGAAACTGGGTCATGATTCTGGTCGGCGCTTTCTTCTTGTGGCTGGCCATTAAGAAGGATTTTGAACCCCTGTTACTTATTCCTATTGGTTTGGGTATTATTTTGGGTAACATACCGTTTAAGGCAGTCGGGTTGGAAGTCGGTTTGTATGAAGATAATTCCGTGCTGAACATCTTTTATCAGGGCGTGAAGACCGGCTGGTATCCGCCACTTGTGTTCCTTGGTATCGGTGCCATGACCGATTTTTCGGCATTGATAGCCAATCCGAAACTGTTATTGGTAGGTGCTGCGGCACAGTTCGGTATATTCGGAGCCTACATGATTGCTTTGGCGTTAGGTTTTGAGCCGAATCAGGCGGCAGGTATCGCCATCATCGGTGGAGCTGACGGGCCGACAGCTATTTTCCTTTCCTCTAAACTGTCGCCTAATCTGATGGGAGCTATCGCCGTATGTGCTTATTCCTATATGGCGCTTGTGCCGGTTATACAGCCGCCATTGATGCGTTTGCTGACCACGAAGAAAGAGCGGATCATTCGGATGAAGCCGGCACGTCAGGTTTCACAGACCGAGAAAATCATTTTCCCCATTGTAGGTTTGTTGCTCACTACATTTATCGTTCCTTCCGGTTTGCCTCTGCTCGGCATGCTTTTCTTTGGAAACCTGCTCAAGGAAAGCACGAAAACCACACGTTTGGCAAAGACGGCCGGCAGTGCGCTTAACGATATTATCGTGATGTTGCTCGGATTGACGGTAGGTTGTTCTACACAAGCCAGCGAATTCCTGACGTGGGACACCATCAAAATATTCTTCCTCGGTGCTTTGGCGTTTATTATTGCCACGGCGTCAGGCGTACTTTTCGTCAAGTTCTTCAACCTGTTCTTGCCGAAACACAAGAAAATTAATCCGCTTATCGGTAATGCCGGTGTATCTGCCGTGCCGATGGCTGCCCGCATCTCGCAGAATCTCGGTTTGGAGTACGATTCCAAAAACTACCTGCTCATGCACGCCATGGGGCCGAATGTGGCCGGTGTTATCGGTTCGGCAGTGGCTGCCGGCGTGTTGCTGGGCTTCCTCAGTTAAGACGGTGTGAGTCGTTAAGACCGTTTTCCGGTTTCGGGATGGTTCCGAAGTGTCTTTTTTACACTCCGGAACCATCTTTTTTGTTGTCCGTCATTGCTGCATTTGACGTACATACACTATACATACAGTTTGTCTGAAATATCCTTCACTCCTTCACCTCTGGTATGAGCATGCTAATAACCAATGGATTACAGGTGAAGGACTTTTTTGTTTCTGTTACCAAACCACCGATTGGCGTCTTCCTCGCTTTTAGCCGTTTCATTTTATAAAAAAGTAAAGCAGGCAATGAAATTTGCGACCTGTCGCTTCTACAACACGACCTGTCGCTTCTATGCTGCGACCTGTCGCTTTGGGCAAAGTGACCTGTTGGATTTGCGCCCTCTGCTTTTTGTCTGCGGGGAACAGTTTCCTTAATAGTATTTCTTAAATAATATCGCGATCTTTTTTTGCATCTTTTTTGTCAATTTGGTGAAGTCGCCATGAAAGTGAAATCTGAAAGTCCTTCACCTGTAATCCATTGGTTATTAGCATGCTCATACCAGAGGTGAAGGAGTGAAGGATATTTAGGGTAAAATGTGTGTATAAGGTGGAATAAAAAAGAGGTGGAAGGCAGATATTTTTACTTTCTATGTTCGTCGGAAATAGTAATGTTGTCTTTCACTGTTTTTGATATGCTATGTAAGCTGTCATTATTTTATAAGATGAAACGGTGAATTTTTTAGAGTGATCTGTATTAGATAAAAAGTCATTAAATATGGGCTAATTTGTTTCATGGTTCAAAATAACCTATCTTTTGGGTATTATCGCGCCTATATAAAAAAGAGGTTATTATAATTTTGCAGCCATCCGATGGGGATGGAATGCTTTTGGACAGAAATGAAATAAACATTAACTTAATTTTAAATCTAAAAAATCGAAAATGAAAACAAAGTTACTTTTTACGGCGTTGTTTGGCGTTGTTTGTATTTCCCCTCAAATACAAGCTGCAAGTGTTAAACAGCTTCAACAAGGCTTGGAGCCATCTTTAAGCAATACTACAGTTCTAAGTGGGGATGTGATAGAAGATGATTATACATCTTATGTTATTAATGCTGCTTGTTCTGAATGGTGGACTGGCTGGGTTAGAAATGTGATAAATGAAACCGGAGGTTATGTAGTAAATACAGGTGATATCAATTCGGATGTTTATGGAGGTCCAGGAATTGAATTTTGGGCACCGTCACCGGGTGAAGATGGTCAACAATATGTAAATAAGGAGTTACTATATCAGACAGTAACAGGTCTGCCGTATGGGCGGTATAAGGTTTCGGCAGTCGCTACAGGACGTCGTCAGGATAATTTGAATATTAATGATGGAAGATTGTATTTCTTTGCCAATGATGCTCAGCAAGAAGTTACTTCTGTAACATTTCAAAGTGTAGAATTGGAATCACCCGTCGGTTTTGATGGATTGAAACTTGGACTTGCAGGTGGTGATGATAATAGAAATCATTGGGTGGCATTGTCAAATGTTAAACTTTCACTATTAAATAATGAAGCTTCATTGACTGATGCTATAACAGCTGCAAAAGATTTGCGTGATAATATTATAAAAGTAGCGAATAATGAGGAGTTCAATCAGGCTATCAGTAGTGCAGAAGCCGTAGGAAGTGGAAAAACATCGGAAGAGTATAAACAGGCTATTGCAAGTTTAAATGCTGCTGTTATTACTTATCTTTCAACGAATGTAACTTCCGATAATCCTCTTGATATTACAGATCAGATTGACAATATCGGATTAAATGATAGTCGTATAGATGGATGGATCTCAAATATACGGCCAACAGCTTATTACATGGGTACCGAGTTTTATAATTGTACAGCTGAAATGCATCGTATGCTGAACTTAATACCTGGAAAATATCGTATAAAGGTGCAAGCGAGATGTAATCGGCAGAATAACTTACAACTGTATGCTGTATCAGGTGCTAATCAGGCTGAGACTTATGTAAATCAAGCAACTGTAGACGGACTGAGTTTGGGAGGAGAAAATCCATTCCAAAATAATATTATTGATATGAAGAATAAGATCGAAGACCAAGAAACATGGACTGCGTTGGAAATTTCGGTGGTAGATGGTAGTCTGGATTTCGGCTTGAAAGTCAATTCTAATAATAATGGTTGGAGTGTTATTAATGAGTTTAAGGTGGAATATCTGGGAATGGATGTATCTGCATTATGGCAAGAATTATTGCCTAAAGCACAGTTAGTAGAGGTGGATGTTTTGCCAGAAACTGTTAAAAATAATTTTGAAGCGGCCCTTAATAAGGAAAATCCGACATATGCGGATGTTAAAACGTTGGATGCAGCAATAGTCATAGCCAATGCCTCTGTAGAGCCTTATGCACGCTTTAATGCAAGATATTCTCAAGTTGGAACTTACAATAATGAAACGTTGGCAGAAGAAACAGCCGAGGAAGAATTGACCACCAAACTTTCTGAATTGAACAATACTGTTGAAACGACATTAGATGTCTCAGAAATTGAGAGTGCTTATGTTGAACTTTTGAATGCAGCCAAAGTTTATTCAAAGTCTGTCTATGACGTGGCTGACGGCGTGGAGAAAGTTGAGATGAATTTCTTATTGGAGAATATGGATATTTCTTCTGGTGATGTCGCTCCTTGGAAGAGAGATGTTGTTTGGCATGATGGTGATAATTTCCGTACAATGGCGCCAAATACGAAAGATTTGGTTTTGAATATTCGTTTTATTGAGTGTTACATAAATACGGCGAATGTTGCAGAATGTGGTAAGCAAAATTTGATTTATCAAACCGTGAGTGATATGCCGGTTGGAAAATATTCATTCAGAGCAGCTTCGTTTAATCGTCGTGCATGGTTCAAAGAACAAGAGACTGAAAATCCCATAGAATTATTCCTTAACGGAATATCTGTAGATGCAAACTCGCAGCAATTGGAATACCATGAAGTAAATAGCGGGTCAAATGATGGAACCTTAACTTTCGGAATACGTTCTGGAGAAAACTTTAATACGGATTGGAATGGTATTGGAGATGCGCATCTGTATTATTTAGGTGCTGCTGATGATATGCGCTTGAATGAAACCGATGCCTCTTACGCTGTTTCTACAGACACTTATACTAATGTAGTTGTAGAACGTTCACTGAAGGCAGAAGATAAATGGAATACATTCTGCGTTCCGTTTGACATGAGTGTCGACCAACTGTCTGCTAACGAAATAACGGAAGTGCGCAAGCTTGAATCAGCAGAAACGCAAGGTGAAAATGTAATTCTGACCTTCTCTGAACCGTTGCAGACAGTCGAGGCTGGTGTGCCATATATCGTAAAGGTTTCTTCTGCTGTCAGCCAGATTGAGGCAGACGGTGTTGTCGTAAAAGCTGCGGCTCCGGCACCTTTGACAGTTGGCGATGTAATCATGCAAGGTAATTATGGCAGCACAACGATTACAGGTGATAATTATTTCATCAGTGACAATATGTTCTATCGCGCTGCAGACAAGAATGTGACGGTTAACGGTTTCCGTTCATATATCAAGTTTAATGACGCCCAGGCAGCCGGTGTCAACAGAATGTTGATTAGCATCGACGGTGAAGTGACCGGTATAGAGACTGTTGTTGGCGATGTTGAGAATGCTGTGGTTGACGTTTATTCTGTCGACGGCCGATGCTTGAAATCGGATGTGAAAGCCACAGAGGCATTAGAAGGATTGCATAAAGGCATTTACATCGTTGGCGGAAAGAAAGTAGTGATAAAGTAAAATATACATTAACCTAAATTATATATTATATCATGAAGAAGAAGATATATGTGGCTCCTATGGCAAATGTTTCTGGGCTCAGGTCTGAAGAACAAATCATGGTTGTCTCCATAAGCTCCAATGTCGGCATCGGTTATGGAGGGGATGCAATGGATGACATTATTTCGGCAGATGCGAACCGGAACGGTTTTGGAGATCTCTGGTAATTGGTGAAGTTTGTATGCGGCGGGAGCTTTTTTACCCGCTGCATACAAACCTTTTTAGGTATTAAAGCAGGTATGCCCGCATGCAGTGGTATGCCTTTTTATAAAGACAAACAATATTTATATGAAAAAGAAATTTATTTTTGCGGCTTGTTGGCTGCTTTCTTCTTGGGTCGGTGTGAATGCCCAGGGGCAGTTCGTGCATCCGGGTTTGCTACACTCGGAAGAAGATTTTGAGACGGTCAAGGCGCGTATTGCAGCTAATGAACCGTTGGCGCTCGAGGCGTTGGAAGCTTTGCGTACCGCGCCTCCGGTAAATGGAAACTGGGGTGGTAACTGGGCTATTAATGAAACCATCATTCGAGGTGTTTCCGGGCAAAACTACATGAACCTTTACCGCAATGCACATCGTGCTTACGATTGTGCTTTGCTGTGGAAAATAACCGGTGACGAGCATTATGGCGATATTGCGATTGACATTCTGAACGGTTATCGTATGTATAACAAAGCACTGGGTGGAAATACAAACATGTCACTGATTCCGGGCTTTAATGGTTACCAGTTGTTAAATGCGGCAGAGATTATGCGTGACTATTCGAAATGGAGTGCTGAGGACATTGAACTTTTCAAGCAGTACATGATTGACGTGTGGTTTACGCTTGCGCAAGATTTCCTCGAACGACGCCACGATACGGTGACGCGCGAGGGAAACTGGTATCATTATCATAGCAACTGGGGGCAGGGCAATGCTTTGTTCTGTATATCGCTCGGTGTGTTCTGCGATTTGCCGGATGTGTATAATTATGGCATGTATTGGTTGAAAGAAGGTCCGGGTAATGAGTCTTTGTATGTAGGTGCCACGCATCCCTTGACGAATGGACAGGGGTTGTGCGGATACGGCTGGGGACAACTGCCCTGGTTTCATAAAGATGAGCGCGGCCCGTTGGGGTATTTGTGTCAGACACAGGAAAGCGGACGTGACCAGGGACATGCCATGGCAGCACTCGGCTTGATGTCATACGGGCTTCAGACCGCTTACAACCAAGGTGACAATGCTTTCTGTAACCTGAACAATGCTTTGGTGAAAGGTAAAGCTGGATCAGCTATGGTAGCCGGAGCTGCGGAGTATGTGGCCATGTTCAATTCCATGGATAATAACATTCCTGAGGAGGCGGAAATCATCGCTTCCATACCATATAAGACAAACTGGTGGATGGGTGCCTTGAACTGGACGGGACAGGGACAGTGGCGGCCAATCTGGCAACTCTTCATCAACCATTACCAGAATCGTATGGGTATTCCGATGCAGTATTGTACGAAGATGAAGAAAAAAATAGGTTTGGAACGTGGCGGTGGTTCGTATGGCAACAACAGCGGTGGCTATGACCATTTGGGCTTTGGCGATTTGATGCACAAAAACGAGCCGGTGACGGAGGATAAAGTCCCCACGTTGCTTTTTCCGGTTATCACCATCGACGGAACAACCACACGCCGTTATGCCGAATATATGAACATTGAACCCGGTACGGTGGTGATGTTGGCTGCCAATCTTCCGGAAGGTGAAACCGATACCGGCAACTGGGAGTGGGAAGACGGTGTGTCCGGCAATAATCGTCAGATAACAGTGAATACGTCCGGTATTTATCGCCTGACTTATACTAATGCCAATGGTGTGAAAAGTACGCAGTTGTTCTGCCTCTCCATGCGTGGTGAAGGCATAAGGGGAACATTGAGCGCAACCGTTACTTATAACGGCATTAACAAAGGAAATGTTTCTACATTGGAAGTAGGCTTAGGCTCTACGGTTTCAGTGACGACCGGTTATTCAAACTGGAATTATATCGAGAGTGAGAAATGGTATGATGAAAATGGCAATGAGATTGCTACAGGCGGAACATGTACATATAAGGTAGAGGATACGGAAGACCATAAGTTGGTGTTCAAACTGACAAATCAGTCCGGAGTCGTGATTGAACGGGTCTTTGAATTGAAATATAATGAGAATGATATGACGCATACCATGCCGGATCCATATTGTAATGACTTGACGAAATGGAATTGTACGTTGGAAGGTTTGGTACGTACTTCGGCGGCATTGACAGGATTGTCCGGAAACTATATTAAACTGCAGCGACCGGCAACTGAGAATGGTTTGAATTGTTGGGGACTGGATGTCTTCACGGTATCACAACAAATGACAGGGTTGGCTCCCGGAAAATATGAGATTGGTGCAAATATTGTGGCAACCCAAGAGGGAATGAGTGGTGCGGAGTCTAAAAACTATGTCAAGGATGTCTATTTTTATGCCGGTCATGTACATGAGGCTGTTAGTTCTGTATCCACAGCAGCTGAAAATTTTGTAGTGAATGTATGGGTGGGCGAAGACGGAACGTTGACGTATGGCGTCACCAACAAAACCAACCAAAACCGTGGTTATTCTTTCAATGGCATGAGTTTGATGGCCATGGATAATTACAGCCTTATTTATTTGGGCGAAGAGGCATTGGCAGACGATTTTGAGGCATTGCGTGCCGAGGCGTCTGATGTGGAAGAAGGAACGATTCCGGCCGTATTCTATGAGGCTCTGCAAACGGCTTTGACAACGACAGATCCATCTTTGTCTGCCATTGTCACGTTGCAGAATGCGTTGGCTGATGCTCGGCTGGTGCAGGTACGGCACAAGGATTTTATGGTTGTTTATAACCTGATTACTTCGTATATGGAAGCTAATAGTGTGGCTGATGCTGTTTTAGCTGAGGCTGTTAAGGACTTTGCCAGTGCAGCGACGGTCGAGGAGTACTATACGGCCTATGAATGTATGGAACAGGCCTGGAATGACTATTTGCCTTCTGCGCCGGTTGCGGTAGATGTCAGCTCAAAACTTCAGAATACGGAACTTGAGGCGTCAGGTGAGGGCGTGATGTATGATAATGGTACACGTTGGCTGACAGAGGCCGATGGTGGTAACTATCGTGTGTTTGCCATTGACGGTTCGGATGCGAATCGTGGTGAGGCGGTAGGTACGAATATGATTGAACGTTATTGTACAGGCAATTTCTTCGCTAACCAGCGATTGATTTATCAGATGCATTCGGAAATGCCGATTGGTAAATATGTTTTTGAGGCATCCGCTTTCAAAGGTGCTGCTGCCGGTGCGATTGAGTTGTTTGCCAATGCCGCAACTGAACCGGTACTGGCGGTTAATAAATTCCGTCAATATGCAGTTTCTGCGATTGTGTCAGACAGTCTGTTGGCTGTCGGAATCAAGTCTGCTGCCGGCAATGCGTGTCAATGGACCGGAATGGCGGACATTGCCATGACCTATTATAGTCCGCTGTATTTGTTGAAAGAGCAACTGGAAGAAGTGAGTGAACTGACGTATGGGACTGACGAAGGTGGTGTGTTGGCTGCAGCCAAAGCCGAGGCTACTGCACTGGTAAATGAAGGAACAGAGTCTGAGCGCATGGCAGCTTATAATGCTTTGGTGCAGGCTGCGGACAGTTATCGTTTGACAAATGCTTCAGTAGAGCATCCTTATGATATGACTTCTAAAGTGCGCAATGCGGACTTTAGTGCATATAATATGACAGGTTGGACCGTTTCAGACAATCTTGTTCCGGGATATGTTGAAGGTACGATTGAATTTTACAAACAGCAGTTTGATATTAGCCAGAAACTGACAGGATTGCCGGCGGGTGACTATAAATTAACGTTACAAGCGCGTTGTGACAAAGGAGCCGAAAATAAGAATTTTATGCTTTATGCTACAGCCGGTGCCATCTCTCTTTCTGCAGAGATAAAGGCTCAGACACGAGCGGACGGTTCTGATCAGACGCAACATTTGCAGCAGAATGCAGATGATTTGAATGCAAATCCAAATGAGTCATTGACCGGTGTTAATGTATTTGTTTCTGATGGAACATTAACTATTGGCGCAAAATGTACAGACAATGATTCTTGGTGTGTCCTGAATGGTATGACGCTCGAATATCTCGGAATGTCGGAGGGAGGATTAGTGGCAAACTGGCAAGAACAGCTTGCGGCAGCCAAAGCTTTTGACATGACAACGGTGCCGGCTGCTATCGCTGGACAGTTGGAAGAAGCGATGACTGTTAATGTGTCTGGTATGACGACAGAAGAGTTAAACTCAGCCTTGGCAAAACTTGTAGTAGCATATGAGACAGCAGTAAATGCCGTACAGCCTTATGCTGATTTCTGTGCTTTGAAAGCAACCTGTCAGGAAATTGCAGAAAACTCTAAACCGAATACGGCGTTTGCGCTTACTCAATTTACAAAAGCCATTGAGACAAACACTGCAACGGTGGAAGAGACATTAACCGTAAATCCAATTTTAACGGCTTATAATACGCTTGAGACCGCACGGCAAAATTATTGTAAGTTGTCCGTACCCATTAACGGTATCGCGTATGATATGACGTTCTGTGTCATCAATCCGTCAGGACAACTTAGTACGGGCTGGGCGAATGACGGTGCAGGAAACTTTGGACCTATGAATAATCCGGCGCAGAACGGTGAATACGAAGGTGACATCTTTTTTGAAAAGTGGGATGTAAAAGGTTACGAATTTAAAGATGGAGCCAGGCCAATATATCAAACAATTAAATCTATGCCAAGCGGAAGATATCGTCTTACAGCGGCTGCTTTCAGGGTAAATCAGGAAGGTGCAGGAGAGGTGCCGCAGAATGCAGTTTGCCTTTACTTCAATGACGGCCGCCAGGAGGTGACTTCCACGGTACTTGACTATCATACCGTAGAAGGTTATGTCAGTGACAAAACGGCAGAGTTCGGTTTGATCGGTGGGGCCGGTAATACCGCCAACTGGGTTGGTATTGCTGATGTCAGTTTGATGTATTACGGTGTCGATACCGTGGCTGTCAGTGAGAATGATATGCGTCTTGAAGTGGACGAGGGTAAGTATGCTTGCGTTGCAATGCACCAATCACTCTGTGCAGATTATTGGAATGTCGTTTGTTTGCCATTCGATCTTACTTCGACGCAAGTTCGCAATCTTTTCAGTGATGTGCAAGAGTTGACTGCCGTACAGTCAACCGATGGCGTCGTTAATCTCATGTTTGAACATGCACGTGTAATGACTGCCGGTGTACCCTATCTGGTGAAAGTTGCAGATACGGTTACAGAGTATATTATAGATGGTGTCGTGTTTCGGACCTCTACATTATCGTCTGGAGCAGTGACAGTTTCTGATGGGACTGTTTCTGTTGCCATGAAAGGTGTTTATGGCACGACTACGGTACCGACAGAAAATAGTTATCTGTTCCGTATTAATACGCTCACACCTGCTAATGATGGTGAAATGATTAATGCGTACCGTGCTTATGTGGAAGTGGAAGGCGCTACGCCTGATACGTTGAACATTTATATTGACGGGGAACTCACGGATGTTGAAACTGTGTTGGTGAATGAGGTTGTCCCGGTGGATGTTTATACTCTCGACGGTGTGTATGTAAAGCATGCCTCTAACAGGAATGAAGCTGTTCACGGACTGAAACCGGGTATTTATGTCATTGGTGGACAGAAAGTGATGGTCAAATAATGGCACTTTATTTATAAGGCTTCATAAGCAAAATAATTTTCTCATACAGAGGCTGTCTCAAAATAAAAATTGGGGCAGCCTTATTTATAGCATACAAGGCAAGTATTAAAACTCCCATATTCATATTAATGGTATTAAGCCCCCAAAAAGGATTCTCTTTTTATTATTGGTTTTAGTCTGTTTCTTGAATGCTTAAATTCTATTTTGAAACAATTCTTTCTTTCTTTTAAAATTATACATAAAAAAGGTATATTTTAATATTTATTCAATTGCCTGTTTTATAAATGATTATTGCATTTTTTTGGTGTGTTTGTTACATTTTTCTCAAAAAAAGTTGTGATATAATTTGGTTGATTGGTGTAAAGTTAGTACTTTTGCACTCGCTTTCGGGGGTGATTGATATTCCCGAGTTATAGAAGAAGGAGTTCATTGAAAAGATTTCATAGACACAAAGACGTAGTACAAGA
>CASGAM010000035.1 GCA_949299545.1 uncultured Prevotellaceae bacterium
CCACCATGAGGGAGCATCTGAGCCAAGAGGAACTGATACGGCTTGCCGAAACCCCTTGCGAGGAAGATGTCTTGAAAAGGGCTTTTCTTTTCGCCTGCCTGACCGGACTGCGGAAAAGCGACATCAGGCAGCTCACTTGGCTGCAGATACAGCCGTACACCAACGGCAAGATGTTCGTGACCACCCGTATGCAGAAGACGAAGCAGATTGTACACAACCCCATCAGCGATGAAGCATACGGACTGCTCGGGGAACGGTGCGAGGGGCTTATCTTTGACGGGGTCAAGGACAAGATGCTGCAAGGACCGCTCAAACGCTGGCTCTTGGCGGCAGGCATTACCAAGAAGATAACCTTTCACACGGCAAGACATATCATTTCTTCTTACTCATTGAAAACAAGGGACTTACAAAGGTTATCAGCTTAACAGGTAACGACTTAGAAACCAGCGGGCTTCTATATTCTGCAATGTTCTGCACTAATCAAAAGAACGCTTCTCTCATTTGCAAAAGTAGTGTTTTTATCCCTTATTACCAAAGTTATTCCCCTGAAAAATAGAGAAAATCGGACTTTTCAATAAAATTTGAGCTATCTGTTTATTCTGAGGTGGATATATCCGACTTATCCCTGTCATTTGGATAATGGAATTGCAGAATGTCTTTTCCTGCCTATGAACAACCGATGCAGAAATGATTGTACAGTTCTCCAAACATAGGAATATACCAATCGCCATAAGTTTATTGTGCCAGTCCTTTGTTGCTTCATTACTACGTTGATAGGTGGGCGCATTGTACCACCGATTTGTATCATCCAATCCCCACTCCTCTAAATCCGCACTCCATTGCTGATGCTTTTATTTGAAATTTTGCTGTTGTAAACCAGTACGACAGTGCAACAGCAAAACAGTAAACCAGCGCATCATAGGAACTATGTTGCTGCAAACCCGTATAGAATAGATTTTCTGAATATTCGCTTCTGCCCATCATCGTTTTTGCAAACCATTGGTTCGATGCACTTATGAACAAGCGAGGAAGTGTTTGCCTAAAATTGCATTTCCTTATTGGTGTCTAAGGCGGATTTGGCTGTAATTGGCACATATTGGCATCGAATTGACGCTATGGTCTGCATTTCGAGAAAGTGAAAATCCGGCTTTCGTTTCCTGTGTCCTCAAATAAGGTTCAGACTTATAACCGACCTTATTCCCATTCTTCTTTTGGGCAACATAGGCATTGGAAAGCGATGCTTTTAGAACTGGAATAACAGCACCATTTCCAATCCGTTTGCTGGCGGATTGTTGCTTTCACGAGAAAGCAGCAAGGTGTCCTTCGAGTTACCCGAAGGCTTTTCGGTTACTGCCGAAAATGGCAGCAGCAAGGTATGTTTTGAGTTACTCAAAACTGAATTAGTCAAGACTTAATCTGACAGTTACGCATAAAAAGAGTAGATTTGTAACATAAAAGCAGATTAAGTTATGACCACATCAGAAAAAGTCATCAAGAACAAACTGGGACTGCTTGAGCTGTCCCAACAGTTGGGAA
>CASGAM010000036.1 GCA_949299545.1 uncultured Prevotellaceae bacterium
AAATAATCCTGGTTGGCAACTGAAACTCAAGCCCCTCAAATTGTACGCGTGCCCCGCAAAATTTGCAAGGGGTCGCATGGCACAAGCCACCGCTTCAAATTTTTGATGCGACCGCACGCATTTTTATGCCTTCAAATGGCCGGCATCGGCGTATGCCGTCAAGACAGTCTATGTAAAGGTTCTCCCTGCGAGAATGATTGTCGGTTACGTCAGAATCGTTACAGTATTTGCTTGTTTTTATTACCGGACTACAAAATAATTTCATAACTTTGCTTTTCATGAGAAAGATAATACTTATAACGGGCGGAGAGCGTTCGGGCAAGAGCCGGCACGCAGAAGCACTGGCATTGTCGATTGCTTCATGTCCGGTTTACGTGGCGACGGCGCGTGTCTGGGATGAAGAATTCAGGGAGCGCATCCGCATCCATCGTGAGCGACGCGGCGTGCAGTGGGAAAACATCGAGGAAGAGAAATACCTGAGTCGTCTTGATGTGGCAGGCCGTGTGGTTTTGGTGGATTGTCTTACGTTGTGGTGTACCAATTTCTTTTTCGACCGTGTCGGTGATGCGGGTCCCGTGTCTGATAATGGTATGGAAGATGTAACGGATTGCGCTTTGCAGGCTGCCGAATCAGTGAAGATGAACAGCGCCATATTGCAGGAGATGGAAGAAGAGCTGACACGGTTTACGGCGCAGGATGCCACATTTATTTTTGTAACCAACGAGATCGGTATGGGCGGAACGCCTGCAAATATCGTGCAGCGCCGGTTTACAGACTTGTTAGGCTGGCTGAACCAGTTTGTGGCACGCATGGCTGATGAAGTCGTGTTGATGGTCAGTGGGATTCCGGTAAAGATCAAGTGATGAACAAGTGCCATCCATGTCTGCCGATACTTTTCGTGACAGATGGATCTGAATAAAATATTATAAGGAAAGCATGAGAAAATTTGACATCGTAACGCCTGATGAACGCTTGCGGGCAACTTTTCAGGACAAGATAGACAATTTGAATAAGCCTAAAGGTTCTTTGGGACGGCTTGAAGAACTGGCCTTGCAAATAGCCATGATACAACAGACGTCGGAACCGACACTCCGCCACCCGTCGCACATCCTTTTCGGCGGAGACCACGGCATTGAAAGGGAAGGCGTTAGCCTCTCGCCGCGTGAGGTGACGTGGCAGCAGATGATCAACTTCACCAAAGGCGGCGGCGGAGTCAACATGTTTTGTCGCCAGCATGGGTTCGACTTGTACATTGTCGATATGGGAGTTGATTATGATTTACGCGCTGTTCCGGGGATTATCAACCGTAAGGTGGCGCCGGGAACCTGCAATTTCCTTCATGAGGCGGCCATGACGGCAACAGAGGCAGAGCGGTGTATCGATGCCGGGGCGCGCCTCGTGGATGATTGTAACGACAAAGGTTGCAATGTCATCAGTTTGGGTGAGATGGGCATAGGCAACACGTCGCCTTCGTCGGTTTGGATGCACTTGCTAACGGGGTTGCCGTTGGCAGATTGCGTCGGTGCCGGTTCTGGACTCGACACGGCCGGTGTACGCCATAAGTTACAGGCCTTAACCCGTTCAGTGGAGAATTTCCTGCACGAACATCCTGAGTATGATGCCCATCCGTCGACAGAGCGGTTTTATACTGACGTGCTTGGTTGGTTTGGCGGTTTCGAGATGGTTGCAGCCGTAGGCGCCATGTTAAGGGCGGCTGAGCTGCGCATGATTATTCTTGTAGACGGTTTTATTATGAGTGCGTGCATGCTGATGGCTTCCCGCTTGAATCCGCATGTTTTGTCTTATGCCGTTTTTTGTCATGAGGGAGACGAGGCCGGTCATCGGCTGATGTTGGAAGCAATGGGTGCCCGCGGCTTGCTGCGCCTCGGTTTGCGTTTGGGCGAGGGTACCGGTGCTTTGTGCGCTTATCCTTTGTTGCAGTCGGCCGTACGCATGATGAACGAGATGAACAATTTTGAAAATGCAAATATCACAAAATATTTCTGACAGATGGAGAAAGACCGCATCTGG
The DNA here is from genome assembly GCA_949299545.1 of uncultured Prevotellaceae bacterium. Classification (GTDB taxonomy): domain Bacteria; phylum Bacteroidota; class Bacteroidia; order Bacteroidales; family Bacteroidaceae; genus Paraprevotella. The sequence continues at coordinate 2,032 of CASGAM010000036.1, forward strand.
GCGGCATTGATGTTTTTCACCCGCCTGCCTTTGTGGCGTATCAAGACGGTCGATGCTGGCCATTTTAAATATGTGGTGAATTATTGGCCGTTGGCCGGCTGGTTGACGGGGGGCATCATGGCATTGGTCTGTTGGGGGGCGGCATTCCTGTGGCCGCCGCTGGTGGCTGTCTGGATGGCAGTGGCTGCACGCTGGCTGTTGACGGGTGGATTGCATGAAGACGGATTGGCCGATTGTGCCGACGGGCTGGGCGGTGGCGGCACGCGTGAGCGGATATTGGCCATCATGAAAGATTCGCATATCGGCACTTATGGCGTTCTGGCACTGATTGTCTATGCCGGGCTGCTGACAGCTTCCCTTGCTTCCTTGCCGATGAAGGTGTTACCGTTGGTTGTCCTGTGTGGCGATGTCTGGTCGAAAGCTTGCAGCAGTTTCATTATATTGCAGTTACCTTACGCGCGCAATGCCGAGCAGGCAAAGGCGCGGGTCGTTTACGAACGGTGGAGCGGACGGGCGGTCATGTCACATGTCTTGCGTTGTTTGTTGATAACGGCGCCGGCTGTTGTGTTGCTCGGCTGTTTCGCCGGCGCTGACTGGTTATGGATATTGCTTGTTCCTCCGGTTGTTGAGATACTGGCAGCCGCTTTCTTGCGGCACAGGTTGGGAGGATATACCGGCGATTGTTGCGGTGCCATGTTTCTGGTTTGCGAATTAGGATTTTACTTGGCGACTGCTATGATGGTTCCTCTTGTGGATTAACGATGTTTAGGTGAAACTGCCATTTCTGATGATTAACTAAACGAAATTGAATAATTATATGGAAATATATCTTGTCAGGCATACTTCGGTGGATGTACCGAAAGGCACGTGTTACGGTTTTACGGATGTGCCGCTAAAGAATACTTTTGAGACGGAAGCTGCTGTCACAAAATTGCGTCTTGACGGAGTGGAATTTGACTGTGCTTTCACCAGCCCTCTCAGCAGGGCTGTCCGTTTGGCGGAATTTTGCGGCTATGGCGACGCGGTGCGCGACGACCGTTTGAAAGAGATGAACATGGGGGCGTGGGAAATGCAGCTTTTTGACAAGATTAATGATCCGCACCTTGAGAAATGGTACGGTAATTACCTTGAGGAACGTACCACTGGCGGCGAGTCGTTCCGTGACCTGTATGGCCGGGTGAGCAGCTTTCTTGACGAACTCCGGCAGCGGGAATGTCGACGTGCGGTTGTTTTTGCGCATGGCGGAGTGTTGTTGTGCGCACAAGTGTATGCGGGCGTTACTGACATCCGTTCCGGTTTCAGCAATCTGACGCCTTACGGCGGTGTCGTTGTTGTCAACATATAAAATCAAAGTTGTGATGAGATTCCAGTTCATTTTTCTTTTGTCTTGGTTGTTTTGCATGCCGTCGGTTGCCGGAACGGTGGTCGATGATGCCGTATTTACCCGTATCAGCTCTGTTGACGGACTGAGTGACAACCACGTACAACATATTTTGCAGTTACCCGACGGCCGGATGGCGTTTACGACTTTAGGTAATATCAATTTGTATGACGGCTGGCGTTTCCGTTATATCCATCGAAGCGACGAGGCGGTCTGTCCTTTGAAAGGTTACAGCGGTGCTTATCATGTTTATATCGACAGCAATGACCGGCTATGGGTGAAGAAGTGGAGACATTTATGGTGCCTTGATCTGCGGCATGAGGCTTATGTCAGACAACCGTCCGACATTTTCAGGCAGCTTGGCTTGTCTGATGAGGTAACCGATCTTTTTGTCGACGGGCAGAAAAAATTGTGGCTGGTCACTGAAAAAGGTTTGTGGGATACGGAGCAGAAACGTTATCTTGCGGTGCCGGTTCGCCCGTATGTCCTTCTTGACCTGGCCTGCCGCGACGGCCGTTTGTATCTGTTCTATGACAACGGCGAGGTGCTTTGTCACGACCTGAAGGCGGATCGCCGTCTTTATGCTGTTGCAGCCTACAGTCAGGAAGAAATACCGGATTATCGCGGTTCCTCGTTGGTGGTTGAAGGGCCGGATGGCTGTTTCTATCAGGTTTGCGACGGGAGAAAGGGAGGCGTGTTTGCTTTTAACCCCGAAACCCGTAGCTGGCGACGCCTGCTGACAACCCCCTATATCCTTCATACGTTGATTGTGCCTTCGGAAGAATATGCGTATGTTACATGTGGAAAAGGTTTGTGGACCATTAATTTGTTGTCGGGAGAAACCGTTTATCATCCTGCATTGAAAATGGCCGATGGAGAAATGCAGACAGCCAGCATCAATACCATTTTCCAAGACCGCCAAGGGGGCATTTGGTTGGGGACTTATAACCAGGGATTGCTTTATACCCATCCCGGGCGTTTCCGTTTCCGCTCGGCTGAAGAGGCAGCCAGTCTCGGGCTGGATGTCGGGACGGTCGATAGCCTGTTGGCAGCGAGACGCCGGGGCAGTGGCGACTTTACGGTGATTTATGCAGATACTTGTGGACGCATATGGAACGGTACGCCCGACGGCTTGCGTCTGCAAGTGCCCGGTGACACGGCAAACTATGTCTATTATACGGAAGACGGCCTTTCAAACAACTATATCCACGGCATTACGGAGGATAATGAGGGCTATCTTTGGCTTTCTACCGGTAATGGATTGTCCCGGGTTGACGTCAGTCAGGCACCCCGTTCAGTTATTTCAACCAATTATAATTGGACAGACGGGACACTCAAGGGTGAATATAACGACGGTATGGCTTTCACACTCGCTGACGGACGCATCGTTATGCAGGGTGTCGATGGTTGGACGTTGTTCCATCCCGACAGTATCATAACTTCCGGAGAGAATTTCCGTCCGGTGCTTGTAGGCATGTCCTTGCACGGGCGTTCGCTTGTTGTCGGCAGGGATTCTGTTGCCGGCCGGCCGGTCCTGCCGCAACAGACGCCTTATGTAGATCATTTTGAGCTGGACTGGCGCAACAATACGCTTTCTTTTGTTTTCTCGGCGCTTAATTATGCATTTCCGGGACAGACCTGCTACCGGTACCGTTTGGTATGTGACAAGGATTCCGCCTGGCATGTCGTGCGTCCGGGCGCAGCCGGACTGATTGATGCCAACGGCATCTTGCACCTTTCGTTTGTACACCTCGCACCCGGAAAATACCGGTTGCAAACGATGGCGGCGACCCATCCCACAGACTGGAACGGCCCTGTCACGACGCTGACGTTCAACATTCGGGCGCCTTGGTGGAGAACCCGTCTTGCCTATGCGGCTTATGTGGTAATGTTCCTTTTAATACTCTCGGCTGCGTTTTATGGTTATTACCGTATTTCGCGCCATCGCCTCATGCAGCGTCATCGGGAAGAGATTTTATTGTTGCGTATTAAAAATCTCATAGAACGTTGCGATGCATACGAGCAGCAAACCGTGTGCGACGAAGTTACCAAGGAGCAGCCACAGACGCTTTCGGAGAATGATGCGCAGTTCCTCAACAAGGCGGTGGCGATGGTGGAACAGCATCTGAATGTGCCGGGTTATTCCGTGGAGCAACTCAGTAAAGACCTTTGCATGGAACGGACGGGACTTTACAAGAAGTTAACGGCCATGTTGGATAAATCGCCCAGTCTGTTTATACGCAGCATCCGCCTGAAACGGGCGGCAGCCTTGTTGCTCGAAGGCCGTCTGACCGTAACTGAAATCGCCGAGCAGGTGGGGTTCAGTTCGGCAAGTTACATGGGTAAATGTTTTTATGAGGAATATGGCTGCAAACCGTCGGAGTATCAGCGCCGGCAGTCTTCGGTGGAGCAAGATTAGCATTTTGGCACGAAACAGGCGTTATAATGGTTCTAATGTCAACATGGCTGTTATTTCCATAGTCCAGCTGCGGTAAAATTCAACGTAATTACCATTTGGTTCAACTTCGGTGTTGTGACGGGTGGTCGGGAGCATGTTATTTTTGCATGGTAAGAACCAAATTAATGAACATTAATCTAAGTTTTATCATGGAAAAACGTTTCAAACTACGATTCCTCCGTTTGTTTTTCGTGGCAGGAATCATGAGTGTCTGCGTGACAGACTTACCGGCGCAGGAACCCTATCATTTTGATTGTAGGGATTATGTGTTTACAGACAATAATCGTGCCCCGCAATCGGCATTCAGTTATGATGATGAGGGCAATACTTTTACTATTGCTGCTACGGGCAATATGAATATTGCTTTTCAGATGGACCATCAGAAGGATGGTGCTTATTACATCTCCAATGAGCAAGAATGGTTTCTGGTTGAAGGTTCCGATTTATCGGTTGACAAGTCAGAAAGTAATATTTGGTGGTTTAACGGAGCCAACAATCCCGGCTGTCAGCCGGATTATGCGTTAGCAGACGGTGAAAACACACTTTTGCTATGGAATATTAAGAATAATCCGAACCTAAATAAGGGTATGGATTATTCCGCACCGACTATTTTTATAACATCGCAAGGAGCAAACTTTTTTCAGGCTATGGGTTTTACGGCCGGTAACAGCGGTCGTTCCACAATTAGCAATATTGCATATTATGCAGCTTACGAAGCAGCAGCCAATTATCCGGCATTGCTTGCTATACTCGGTTATACGGAGGAGAGCCTGACTACCGAAATCAAGTCCAAACTTGATACACGTATCGTCGAAGCTGAAACTTTGATAGAGAATGTGGCGGATTCCGAAAGCAAAACCCGACTGAGTGAAGCGATAAGCGCTGCACAGGAAGCCTCAGCCGGTTTGGATGCCACTGATTATACAACGGCCTTTTCTCAGTTCAAGACACTTGGCGAAGCTATCGATAAGTTTGGAGAAAGTGTGTATGCCAGTGGCTATGAAAAAACGGCCAATGGTATTCATGCTATTCTTAACGAACAGCATATCTATGTCATGTTCTACAACGAAGGTATCGTGCGCGTATACAAATCATTTGAAGAAACTGTCAATAAAGAAAGTCTGTCTGTCATTATGCAGCCAGGCAGTGATGTCGATTTTGATGTGACGGATGATGGGGCGATTGTTACCATGACGACAGCAACTTTAAATGTGCTTTACCATCTCGCAACCGGACAGATTGAAGTTAGGCGTGCTGATGCAACGCCGCTTGTCAGTGAGAAAGAAGGTAGCACTAAATTCCTTCCATATAAGGACAATGCTTATGACACTTACCAGATCTCACATGCCTTTATGCTTGATGATGATGAAGCGATCTTCGGACTGGGACAAATACAAAACGGCGCACTTAACCAGCGAGGGCAAAGTATTTATCTCCACCAGGAGAATATGAAAGTGTCAATTCCATATTTTTATTCAAGTAAGAATTATGCCCTCTTTTGGGATAATTATTCTCCAACGACTTTTACTGATAATAGTGAAGGAGCTTCCTTTACTTCAACAGGTACTGCTGTGGATTATTATATCTTGTGTGGCGCGAACAGCGATGAGGTGTTAGCACAAATGCGTGAGCTGACCGGGCAAAGCCCCATGCCGGCCTTATGGAATTTCGGACTTTACCAAAGTAAAGAAAGATATGTCAGTGCGGATGAGACGATGAATGTGGTGAAAGAATATCGCCGTCTTGGTGTTCCGCTCGATTGTATCGTACAGGATTGGCAGTATTGGGGAGATAATTACCATTGGAATGCTTTGGAGTTTTTAAATCCCACTTTTGCCAATTACGAGGAGATGATAGAGACCGTTCATGAGAATAATGCTAAACTGATGATTTCAATTTGGGCTAACTTTGGGCCGGAGACATCTCCGTTTAAGGAACTTGATGCCATGGGACGTCTCATACCAGTGAACACTTATCCTAATGGTTATGGTGTACGACCTTATGACGTGTACGGGCAGAAGGCTCGCGACACTTATTGGAAATACCTCTATAACGGATTGGTAAGCAAGGGTATCGATGCTTATTGGATGGATTCTTCTGAGCCGGATTATTATCAGGTTGATATTAATGATTTTGATTATGTGACTGAAGATGGTAAAACATGGCGTAGCGTGCGTAATGCATTTCCTTTGGCACATGTAGGGGGGGTGTATGACCACCACCGTGCTGCGGAAGCTGCCGGTGATGCACATCTTGCCGGTAAACGCGTTGCTATCCTGACCCGTTCTGCTTTTGCAGGACAACAACGTTATGGAGCTAATACATGGAGTGGTGACGTGACTTCAAGTTGGGAGAACTTTGCAGCTCAGATTCCTGCTGCATGTAATCTTTCCGTTTGCGGAATCCCTTATTGGAACAGTGATATAGGTGGCTTCTTTACGTGGAATTATCCAAATGGCGTGAATGATCCTGCATGGCGGCAGCTATATTTGCGTTGGGCTCAGTTTGGCACTTTTACACCAATGATGCGTTTTCATGGAACAGGTACGCCGCGTGAGATTTATCAGTTTGGCTCAGCCGGTGACGGAAAAGGTGATTTTGACCAGCTTCTCAAATATGTGAAGATTCGTTATCGGCTTCTTCCATACTTGTACAGTACTGCATGGCAGGTTTGCCATTACGGAAAGACGTTTATGCGCTCCCTGCCGGTGGCGTTTAATGCAGACCGTACCGGTTATGATATTACGGATGAGTATATGTTTGGCGACGCTTTCCTCGTGGCTCCGGTTGTTACCGAAGGGAATGCTGCCCGTAATGTGTATCTGCCTTCCGGACAGAAATGGATTAATTTTTGGACCGGTGAAACTATTGATGGCGGACAAACTGTCGTGAACCGAGGCAGCAACGACCAGCTTCCGCTTTTTGTCAAGGCAGGTAGTATCTTGCCATGGGGGCCGGACGTACAGTATTCGACGGAGAAATCATGGGATAGTCTTGAAGTACGTGTTTATCCTGGTGCAGATGGCAGTTTCATTCTTTATGAGGATGAGAATGATAATTACAATTATGAAAAAGGGAAATATACGGAGATACCTTTTGTTTGGGATGAGGCTGCGCAGACGTTGACCATTGGGGCTCGCAAAGGAGATTTTGACGGCATGCTCGAAAAACGTGTTTTTAAAATATGTAAAGTGTCGACGCGGCGTGGAACCGGTGATTTACATGAAACAAGTTATCATGCCGTTGTAGAATATACCGGTGAAGCTGTTACGGTTAATCTGGAAGATAGAGAATTGCAAGTTGTAAAACAAGAATTGAATGGTATTATTGTAAATCCGAGCTTTGAGATGGATGGTACTACCTTGATGCAACGTGCGCCTCAGGGTTGGACGATTGATTGCAATGCTTCATGGTGGGGCGTGAACCGTGGAGGAGGTACCGGAGACCCTTCGGCAACAGACGGGGATTTTATTTTCGGAGTGTGGGACAGCGCCAATAACAGGAATGCTACAATCAGCCAAACCATTACCCTTCCTTCCGGTCATTATCAGCTGGCCGTGGATATGCATGTTACCAATCAGGGCAATAAGATGAGGGTAGGCAACCAACGTCTTTTTGCAGGTGAATCTTTTGCACTTTTCAAAGATCAGATTTTGACCGTTGGCAGTACGGATAACGAGCCGTTACAGACTGTTGTACTTGATTTCTTTGTTGCAGAAAATGATACTCCGGTGGAAATAGGGGTCACTACGGATGGTGCGCAGGAGCAGACTTGGTATAAGATAGATAATTTCAGGCTTTATAAGATAGAACGCCCTTGCGTAGTGCTTGATGAGAATAAGCCGCTTGAGGTGGAAGATTTGTTGCTGACTGATGTCTGTCTGCATCGCAAGATGGAAGGTGGTGTATGGGAAATGTTTTGTGTGCCTTTTGATATAGACGAAATAACTTGTATGACGCTTTTTTCCGACGTGAAGCAGCTGAAGAGTGTTGGTAGGCACGATGATGTTGTCATGCTTGATTTTACTGCATCCGGGAATGTGGTTGCAGGTGTGCCCTATATAGTGCGTATGGCTGATGTTACTGACAGTTGTTATGTTTCGGATGTCCTAATTAAGCCAATCGCGCCAGCACCAATACTTGTTGATGGAATCAGTTTGAAAGGGTATTACTCTCCATTGACGATAGAAACAGGGAATTATGTTTTTGATGGGAAAGATTTTGAAAAGGTAGTTTCTGCAATCTCTCATAAAGGATACAGGGCTTTTGTTGAGATGGAGCCAGGAACAGAGACCGACCGTTTGTTGGTAAGCATCGACGGCGTCCCTACAACCATTGAAAAGAAACACGGTACTGATAGATTAGCAGTGGACGTTTACACACTTGATGGTTTATGTCTAAAAAAGAATGTCAGCATTGAGTCTGCACTTGATAGCTTGAAACCTGGTATTTATATCGTAGGTGGGCAAAAGCGTTTGAAATAAAATAATGAATTTTGAATGAGGAACTCAAAGTGAAAGATGAATATTTTCAAAAGAAATAGTGCATATAGGAATTTCTTATGAAATACTTGGAAAATTGAGACAGAATAGCTACTTTTGTTATAGCTTAAAGCGTAAGCAATAAGCAGTCTGTATCATAAATAAAAAATTAAAGTTGGGAACTGACGCAGACACGGCGCAGTTCCCTTTTTATTTAAAGGGAGTATCATGGAAAAGAAAAACTGGAGACTCGAAGCGTTGCTGCTAGCCATTGGTATTATCGTGGCAGGTGCATTGGTAAGGAACGGTTTGGCTGATTTTTCAGAACGTAGCCGGGTCGTTACTGTTAAGGGATTATCTGAAAAAGAAGTGCCGGCAGACAAAGTGACATGGCCTTTGACATGTAAGGTCCTGGGCAATGATCTTCAGGCAATATATCATGAGATAAAGGCTTCAAATGCAAAAATTGTGGCATTTTTGAAAGAAAAGGGTATTACAGAGAAGGAGATTAGCATCAATGCGCCTGAGATTATAGATACGGAGGCTGAGCGTTATACCTCGTCGCAATCTGTTTACCGGTACAATGTAACAACTGTAATTACTGTAACATCTTCTCAGGTGGAACTTGTGCGTAATCTTATCAATGAACAGAGTGAGTTGCTTACACAAGGAGTTGCCATAACTTCGGGCGACTACCGATATGCAGTGAGTTATGATTATACGGGGTTGAATGATATAAAGCCAGAAATGATTGAAGAGGCCACGAAAAATGCGCGTGCTGCCGCAGAAAAGTTTGCTAAGGATTCCGATAGCAGGTTAGGAGGGATACAGAGGGCGTCTCAAGGACAGTTCAGTATAGAAAACAGAGACCCGAATACTCCATATATCAAACGCGTCAGAGTGGTGACGACGATTGATTATGCGTTGGAAGATTGATTTTGTGTTATGCAGAGACTCGATATTTTATTTGTAATTGTCGATATTCATGTCTTTGGTTGACATTTAGCTACATTTTTATAGCTGCTGACAAAGCCGATATATTTCTTCGGGGCTACTCACGATGTGAGTGGCTCCGTTTTGTATGAGACATATTTTGTCGCGGAATCCCCAAAGAACAGACACGCAGGCTAGTCCGGCATTTCGGGCGGTAACAATATCAACGTCAGAGTCACCTACATAAATGGCTTCAGATGGTTTGCTGCCTAATGTTTGCAAGGCACTTTCCACCATGTCTGGAGCTGGCTTCGGGCGTCTTCCCGAATGTTCTCCAATAGCAATGTCGATGAGATTGCTGAAGTAATGTTTATAAAGGGCGTCGACGCCACTTTGCAGCTTGTTCGATACAATCGCTGTTTTATACCCTTCTTTCTTAAGTTGTCGCAAAAGTGTTTCGACACCAGGATAAAGGGTTGTTTTCTCCATACAATGATTTACATAGTATGTTTTAAAGCAAGCAAAAACGTCGGCGAATAATGGGTTGTTCTCTCCGTCCGGTAAGGCTCTTTCAATGAGTTTCCTTACACCGTTGCCAACAAATCTTTTTATCTCTTGCAGACTGCGTGGCGGAAAACCGAAAGCTGTCAAAGCATGGTTGGTGCTGTCGGCTAAGTCTTCCAGTGTATTGAGCAATGTACCGTCGAGGTCAAAAATGATAGTGGTCAGTCGCTTTTCCATATCGTGTCTTAATTTGCTGTAAAGTTACAAACAATCTGCCTTTCGCTTGTATATTTGCGGTTTTTTTACGAATATTGCAGCCCTTTAAATAGTGAAGAATGTTTAGGACGTAGTCTTATTGCTTCCTATGAGGTGGTAATGGTAGGACTGGATTGCATTCATTTTCGTGATGTTTGTTTTTTAATACCGGGTAAAATGATAGAAGGACATGGCGATGATTTGCATCACTTTGCGGCTGGCAGCGTGAAAATTAATTTCAGCAGCAATGTGTTACATTGTGCCCGAGGAAGGGAAGTGACTGACTATTTGATTCGTCACTTTCCAGACTTGAGACATTATCCTTCGCCAGCACCAGTCGCCGCTGAAGCTGCTTTGGCAAGCGGCTTGGGAATTGATGGCAGTGAGTTATGCTTGACTAATGGCGCTACAGAAGCCATTTATTTGATTGCACAGACGTTTCGAGGTCGCCGTTCGGGGGTTATTGTGCCGTCGTTTTCTGAATATACTGATGCTTGCAGGCTACATGGCCATCGTGTGACAGCACTGTATAATCTGTCAAATGTCGGCGATTATGACCTTATTTGGATTTGTAATCCTAACAATCCAACAGGAGGTGTAATGCCGTTTGATGACTTATTTCGTATAGTTGAACGTAATGCAAATACACTTTTCATTATTGACCAAAGCTATGAACATTTTACGGAGAAACGTCTTTTTACAGTTGCAGATGCAGTAGCGTTACCTAACGTTATTTTGCTGCATTCCTTTACTAAGGTGCTTGCTTTGCCTGGTTTACGTCTTGGTTATCTGACAGCTTGTTCCCTATTGACAGATACCATTCGGCGTCAACGCATACCTTGGCCCGTAGGGACAGTTGGTTTGGCCGCAGTTGATTATATCGCACGTAACCCGGAACTGTTGGTTTTTGACTTAGGCGCATTGCTGAATGAAAGACAAAGGGTGGAGCAGAAATTGTCTGCATTGCCGGCAATAGATGTTTGGCCAAGTGATAGTCATATTTTGTTGGCTAGGCTGCGTTACGGCAGTGTTGCAAGTCTGAAAGCGTATTTGATGAAGCAACATGGGTTATTGATTCGTGATGCGACTAATTTTGAAGGGTTGGGTAATGGTTGTTTTCGTATCACGGTTCGTAGTGCAAGTGAGAATGATTGTTTGATAGCTGCCATCAAACGGTGGTTAAGTATTTAAACAGGTAAAACTGGTAAGAGTGAAGGTGTGATGGAAATAGATTTTTTTTATTTCAGCGCTGCGGCATTGATAGGCGGATGGTTGCTTGATCGCGTTTTAGGTGATCCTGTGTGGTTGCCTCATCCTGTAGTCTTTTTTGGTAAATGGATTGCTTTCTTTGAAAGAAAGACGAATAAAGGTGTACACCGTAAAGCGATAGGCGCATTCTGGACGGTATTAAGTATTATTTCCGTTTATTTGTTGACAGCATTGTGTTTGTCGGGGATTGTTTTGTTATGTGGTAAATGGAAACCGGGAATATATGTATATGCGGCAGTATCTGTGTTGCTTGTGTTTTGCGGTTTGGCCGGGACAACATTGGTGAGAGAGGTACGTGATGTGTTCCGTGCGGCTGACCGTTCTTTGAACGAAGGCCGGCGTCAGGTGTCACGTGTCGTCGGTCGCAACACAAGTGAGTTGTCGGACCGTGAAGTGAGGACAGCTGCACTCGAAACATTGGCAGAAAACCTGAGTGACGGTGTTGTTGCACCTCTATTTTGGTTGTGGTTGTTGGGATTACCAGGGATGATGGCATATAAAATGGTGAATACGCTCGACTCGATGTTGGGGTATCGTGATGAACGGTTTAAGGATTTCGGTTGCTGGGCGGCGAGAATTGACGATATAGCTAATTATATTCCAGCCCGGCTGACTGCTATGTTAATGGTATTGGTGGTAGCATTGCCACACAAAGGAACGATTGCCCGTCGCAGTTTGAAAGCCCGCTGTCAATTTGTTTTAAAGAACGGGCGTCGTCATGCCAGTCCTAATTCCGGTTATCCCGAGGCTGCTTTGGCCGCAATCCTGGATTGCCGTTTCGGCGGGCCGCACCATTATGGGACGCTTTATGTGTTTAAACCTTATATAGGGACAAACGATCGGGACTTGACAACAGCGGATTTGGATTGTGCCGTCGCAGTTAACCGCTATGTGGAGGCTGTTGTTGTTTTGTTATGCCTTTTCGCCTTCTGCTCCTGAACCGAGGATGTTGTATAGTCTTTCCATGTCAAGATGGCGGCGCACATGATCTGCCAAACGGTCGTATTGTTGTTCTTTTTCCATCTGATAACTCTCGGCATTTATGGCTTTATCGGTACGTTCACAGTGCTTTGCTTGTTTAACGCTGCTTGTATCGTTTCCTTTCATTTGCCTTGTAAACGGGCGAAGGATAAATTCTATGACATCCCTGTTGTCTAAGAAACCATGAATGTAGGTACCCATACAATGACTGTCAACATAGCATCCTTCGGTTTTGCCATTTGGAAATTGGTTTAGTGGCCGTGCGGATAGGTCAGTAAACCATGTACGCCCCATGTGTATTTCATAACCTTCGCAAGGAAAGGACGTAGCTTGGTTCTTTTCGGTAAGCATGTGGAACGTTACGCGGCGTGTTATTTTGTCGCCTTGTAGAATGGTTGCGATGGGTAGCAGTCCTAAGCCCGGTATTTTACGGATACTGCTTTCTATATTATCAGGGTCTTCAACAGATTGTCCCATCATTTGGTATCCTCCACAAATGCCGATGATGGTTTTCCCTTGTCGTCTTGCTTCGCGTATGCCTTGAGCCAGTCCGTTGGCGTGTAGCGTGGCGAGGTCGGCTGCCGTTGATTTGCTGCCGGGTAGAATGATGATGTCAGCATCTGATAATTCCTGTACACTGTCGGTATAGTAAACTTGTAGCCTTTCATCATTTTCCAATCTGTCAAAATCGGTAAAATTAGCCATTTGTCTGAGTTTTATGACGGCTATGTTGATTTTACCTTTGATTGCATGTTGTTGTTTTTTAGTAATTGCCACAGAATCTTCGGCCTCTATCCGGATGTTCTCATAATAAGGGATAACTCCCAGAACTGGTATGCCGCAAATTTCCTCCATCATTTCCTTGCCTCTTTCAAACAGCCGGATGTCGCCTCTGAATTTGTTGATAATAACTCCTTTGATACGATGCCGGTCCTCGGGGCGTTGCAGCATGATGGAACCATAGGCACTTGCGAATACGCCGCCCCGGTCTATATCAGCCACCAGCAGTACATCGGCTTGTGCGTAACGTGCCATCGGCATGTTCACGATGTCAATATCTTGAAGGTTGATTTCTGCTATGCTGCCCGCACCTTCCATTACTATGGGGTTGTAACGTGCAGCCAGCCGGTCGAAGGCTTGCTGCACCTGTTCACGTAAATATTCCCGTCCCTCTTTACGAAAATATTCGTATGCGCTTTGGTGTCCGACGGCTTTTCCGTTGAGTACGACCTGAGAACGACAGTCCGTAGTCGGTTTCAGTAACAGCGGATTCATGTCGGTATGACAGGGGATACATGCGGCTTCCGCCTGAACAGCCTGCGCCCGTCCGATTTCCAATCCTTCCGGAGTTACGAACGAATTGAGCGCCATGTTTTGTGCCTTGAACGGTGACGGGTTGAAACCGTCTTGTTTAAATATCCGGCAAAGTGCTGTTGCCAACACACTTTTTCCGACATCACTCCCAGTACCGGCCAGCATGACCGGATGGAGTAAGTGCTTGGAATGTGTTTTCTTGTTATCATGGTAACAGTCCTTTGGGTTGTTGATATTTGTTTCAGTTGTTTCCATTTTTGGTTATATGTGGTGTGTTTATAGGTTTTGTCGTTTCTGTATGGAATGGGACTTTCAAGTACAAAATTAAAGAAACAGGATGATTTTTTATGCCGTGCAATAGTTTTTTGCAGAAAACTTCATGAGGAATTTGTTGATTCCGTTTTTTTACCGTTCTTTGTTGGAAAACAATATGGATTATGGATCTGGAAGAAATCAAGTCAAGGATGCTTGACGGACGTTTGTATTTTTGCAATGATGCCTCATTGTGTAGTGAACAGTTGGGAATGCTCGATCTCGTTTATGAATATAATCATCTTCGGCCGAGTGCGCAAAACGAAAAAAAAGCCTTGTTGAAACAGATGTTTGCGGAAATAGGAGACGATTGTTACATAGAAACCCCGTTTTATGCCAACTGGGGAGGCCGGCATGTGCATTTCGGCAAAGGCGTGTATGCCAACTTCGGCCTTACGCTGGTAGATGACGGTGAAATATTTGTAGGCGACAACGTACTTTTTGCACCGCATGTCACACTTGCATCAGGTACACACCCCATTCATCCGGAACTTCGTCGCAAACAGGCACAATATAACTTGCCGATACGTATTGGCAATAATGTCTGGATAGGTGCATGTTCGGTTATACTTCCCGGCGTGAAAATAGGTGATAATTCTGTAATAGGCGCAGGTAGCGTTGTTACGAAAGATATTCCTGCAGATGTTGTCGCCGCAGGTAATCCTTGTAAAATATTGCGCCCTATTGCTGAGAAAGACCGCAAGTATTATGCTAAGAATCGGGTGATTGAGGACCTGGATATGGTATGACAGAACATGCAGGATTAGTAAAGGAGCAGAATTCTTGGCTTTGTGAAAATATGTTGTGAAACATGTGTTTTTGTTTATTTGTTTCGTTGTGAATGCGTACTTTTGCAACTGATTATCGTGTGCCAAACACACTTTACTGTTTTAGCCCGGGAATAGGTTAATCTTATGAAATTTATATTTCCTGGGATATAAGTTTTGCAGATTTTAAAAAAACAGACAGCCGCATGGCATAAGGTTTCAGTGTGAAATACATAAACTCAAATAAATAACAAATAAACGATTGTCAAAATGAATTGGAACACAAACGAATTTATCTGGCTTGACTGGCTGGTACTTGCTATCGGTGTCATAGCTATCGTGTGGGCGATTTATCGTGCCATCAAAAAGGACAAGGAAAAGATGAAAGGCGCCGATAGCCAGGATTATCTTTTCGGTAAGGGAGAACCTTGGTATGTTATCGGTGCGGCCATTTTTGCTGCTAACATCGGTTCTGAGCATCTTGTGGGACTTGCAGGTACCGGTGCAAAAGACGGTGTCGGCATGGCACACTGGGAAATGCAGGGGTGGATGATTCTCATATTGGGTTGGTTGTTCGTGCCTTTCTATCAGTTATTGAACAATAAGATGGGCAAGATCATAACCATGCCGGACTTCCTGAAATTCCGTTATACGCCCCGTACAGGTTCTTGGTTGTCAATAATTACACTTATCGCTTATGTGTTGACAAAAGTTTCTGTGACAGCTTTCACCGGCGGTATTTTCTTTGAATATCTTTTAGGATTGCCGTTCTGGTATGGAGCGATAGGGCTTATTGCAATAACGGCCGTTTTTACTGTCTTTGGAGGTATGAAGGGCGTTATGACGTTGTCTGCAATACAGACGCCTATTCTGATAATCGGTTCGTTCCTAGTGTTGTTCTTGGGACTGCACATGCTTGGTGACGGCAGCATCACCCACGGTTGGGAGGAAATGATGGCCGTATGTAATGCCGCACATGATGGTTTCGGAACTACCCACATGTTCCATACCGATCCGCAAGACCCGATGTATCCGCAGTTTCCAGGCTATGTAGTATTCCTTGGAGCTTCAATTATCGGCTTCTGGTATTGGTGTACCGACCAGCATATTGTACAGCGTGTATTGGGTCAGCAGAAGGGTGAATCCAATGAAGTGGTTATGAAACGCGCCCGTCGCGGTACGATTGCAGCCGGTTATTTCAAATTGCTTCCTGTTTTCATGTTCCTGATTCCCGGTATGGTCGCTTATGCACTTGCGCAGAAAGAGGGTAGCGGCATTGTCATGGATATTACAAACACACATGATACGGACGGTGCTTTTGCAATGATGGTTAAAAACATTCTTCCTGCCGGTGTCAAGGGTATTGTAACCATTGGTTTCATTTGTGCGTTGGTAGCATCTTTGGCTGCGTTCTTCAACAGTTGCGCTACTTTGTTCACTGAAGACTTTTATAAGCCGATGAAGAAAGGCATGAGCGAGAGCCATTATGTGTTGGTAGGACGCGTTGCAACCGTAGTTGTAGTGATTTTAGGTTTAGCATGGATGCCTGTTATGATGAACATGGGTAACCTTTATTCTTATCTGCAGGATATCCAGTCTCTTATCGCACCGGCGATGGTGGCAGTATTTACACTTGGTATTTTCTCTAAGAGAATTACTCCAAAGGCAGGTGAATGGGGACTTATCGGAGGTTTCCTGATCGGTATGGTACGTCTTCTGACAAATGTCGTGACCCAAAAGGGTGAAGCCGACATGCAAGGTGCTTTCTGGGAGAATACGACATGGTTCTGGCAGACTAACTGGCTCATATTTGAGGTATGGTTGCTCGTGTTCATTGTCGTAATGATGTATGTAATATCTATGTTCACCCCGAAACCAACGGCAGAACAAATCGAAGCCATTACATTTACGGGTGACTATAAGAAAGAGATTCGTTCAAGTTGGAATGTATGGGATGTTGTTGCAACATTAGGCGTTATTGCTCTTTGTGCTGCATTCTATATATATTTCTGGTGATTCCCGTTTATACAAAACAATAGAAAAAGAGGACATGCATTTTTGTCATGTCCTTTTTCTGTTTTTCCTGAATGTTGAACATTTGTAAGTGTCATTTCTTACAATGGATTTCCTAAGAGACAATATTAACCTAAATATATGATTATGATACAAAGATTTTTTGTTGCACTGTTGGCTTTCGTCTGCCTGTGGCCGTCTTTTTCGGAGGCAAAGACAGAAAAGAATGAGAGTTTTAAACCTAAGCAAGTTTGGAATGATACGGATGGCAACCCGATAAACGCACACGGAGGCGGTATTCTTTACCATAAGGGGACTTACTATTGGTATGGTGAATACAAGGTGGGCGAGACCATTCTGCCGTCCTGGGCAACATGGGAATGTTATCGCACGGACGTTACGGGGGTAAGTTGCTATTCGAGCAAGGACTTGCTGAACTGGAAATTTGAAGGAGTGGTATTAAAGGCCGTTCCCGACGATCCGGAACACGACCTTCATCCGTCGAAAGTGCTTGAGCGACCGAAGGTGATATATAACAAAAAGACTAAAAAGTTTGTTATGTGGACACATGCCGAGAGCGCCGATTACAGCAAAGCCGCGGCCGGCGTGGCTGTCAGTGACAGTCCGACCGGGCCGTTTGAATACCAGGGTAGCTTCCGGCCTAACGGTAACATGAGCCGGGACCAGACGCTTTTTGTTGACGACGACGGGACGGCTTACCAGTTTGCTTCTTCTGAAGAGAACCAGACCATGCACATTAATCGCCTGACGGAAGATTACACACGGCCTGACGGCACTTATGTACGGCGTTTTATAGGCATGGCGCGTGAGGCGCCTGCCGTGTTCAAGTACAATGGAAAATACTATATGCTTTCAAGCGGATGTACCGGATGGGATCCCAATAAGGCCGAATTGGCGGTTGCCGATTCCATCATGGGAGAGTGGAAAGTGTTGGGCAATCCCTGTACGGGTGTTGATGCTGACAAGACCTTTTACGGTCAAAGCACGTATGTCATACCGGTGCAAGGCCGCAAAAACAAGAATAAGTTTATAGCCTGTTTTGATATGTGGAAGAAAAAGGATCTGGCAGACAGCCGTTATATTTGGTTGCCACTTATCATCGACAGCCGGGACAATATGACAATTCCATGGTATGAAGAATGGACAATGGATGTTTTCGAGACCGACCTGTGAAACATCGTTTTCCAAAAATGCCTTTATTTTTCCAACAGAAATATAAATATCTGTAGACCTGCTTGTTATTGATAGAAACCGTACCGGTTTTTCTCTCACCGTTTCTGGCCGGAATTGCAAGCGGTTGCAGCAAAATTTGCGACCTGTCGCTTCTACGAGGCGACAGGTCGTGTTGTAGAAGCGACAGGTCGCTGTGCGGACTGCCGGATATGGGTCGTAATTTGGAATGGTTTATTTTACTACTACGCGTGGGCGATACTCAAATAACTTCTGGTTTCTGCGGAGCTGGCTCACGTTCAAGTCGCTAATAAATTCGCCACTCCAGTCAGCCCCCCACACGTTAAATGGCTCCCCTTCAGGTGATATGTAGGCAAATGTCTTGACGTTTAACGGAAGAGGTTCGAAGATTAAGACGATTGCGAAATAGTCACCGGGGTATCCTTCGAGCCAGAAGATATCATCGTTTGGGTAGCCCATTACGCCTTTACATTTATACTGGCGTCCTTGATTGTCCAGGAGAATAGTGTTGCCTCCACGTCCATAGTACTCACGAAGCCAGTTCTGCTCAGTAGAGACAGCCAGATAGGTGGCATCGGGTGTGCGCCAGAGTGCCATTGTTTTTTCTTTAACAGGTTTGATTGTATGGGCATCTTTATAAACTGCCCACGATGATTGATTGTTAACATCGTAATCTACGGATTCCTTTACCAGATGTGCAAGATGAATGTTTGGTACAGAGTCATAAGCTGGCATTTCATCTTCTATGCTGATTGAGCCTGCTGGTTGTACC
Source organism: uncultured Prevotellaceae bacterium (assembly GCA_949299545.1). GTDB lineage: Bacteria > Bacteroidota > Bacteroidia > Bacteroidales > Bacteroidaceae > Paraprevotella. The sequence continues at coordinate 20,684 of CASGAM010000036.1, forward strand.
TCTATACCACGCATATACCAATTGGGAACGCCATAAATAACTAATTTCCTGGCACTTTCAGGAATTTTTGGAAAGATTATTTGCAGATCGAGTGCTGTGCCGGCCTTTCCTTTCACGCCGAACACCTTGTTATAGCAACACTCGGGCACTGTGGATTGTGCTTGATAGATAATACCGGTTTCCTTGTCAAGGATGGTTGTTTCTGCATTACCGAGCCATAGGTTTGTCACGACATCGGACTTCATCATGAAATAACAATGAAGCACAGTATTTTCGCCTTCGTCTGTCAGACTCCATGCCATAGGCATGAAATCTTGTGTCACATAGTTATTGTTATAAATGGATTCCATATCTTCAACTACAGGAACATCGTCAATAATGCCTATGTTCTCATGCCATGAGTTATTCTCCGTACTTGGCCATTCTATTGTTTTTAAGCCTGACTGCTCATCTATTGATGATTCTGGCGCTACTGTCATGACCCCAGTACTCATTGTCCTTACTACTATTTTGTCTTTCTGCTTTCTTGCCTGAGTGGCAATGCATGTGACTGCCAGAAGGCAGAGGATGAATGTTTTTTTCATAATTCTTTAGATTTTAAATAATTGCTTGTATTTGAAATTTTATCGCGATATTCTATAAAATATTCTGATGAAACTTCGGTGTCAAGAGGCGAACGAGTGGTATAAAGAAGTATTTTATCCTTGACGCGTTCTGCTATCCATAAGTACTTCAATCCGATGCGCATGTCCTTCAGGAAGAAAAAGAACTGTTGTTGTGAGCAGTTCAGCAAGTAGCCCGGCGTTTTATCGTCATACCAACAGGCTGCCAGCAGCAGCTGGCGGAAGAGGTCTGTTTCATTTGTATCTTCAAAGACATAGGCTGTGCAGATTACTGTCGGATCATTCTTATCTGGGGCGCAGGAGAGCGTATCACCTTTAACACGATGGTAATTTGCCAACTTGACTATGAACTCCTCCATGCGGCTTGGTGGCTGATAGTCATCCGGATTGTCATTTGCTGCCGTGGAAGCGTGATGCAAATGCTCGTCGGGAAGTTCCGTGTTGTCTGAAGCTGGTTGAGGCATGTCTTGAACGGGTTCTTCCTGAACTTCGGATGTATTCTCTGACAACTGATGATGGTTGTTAGCCTTATGATCAAGGCTTATTTTCACTTCCTTGTCCGTCTCGCTTGTTTGTTGAATGTCTGCCGGTTCTTTTGAAACGGTCGTATCGTTGCTTGCAACTTTCTGTTCTGTGTGTTGGTCATTCTTTACCTCAGCTATGACATGCTCTTCGTTGCGGGTTACATGGTTAAAGCAAAACAGGCCAATGAGCAAGGCAACACTTGCTGCAGCGAGCCATTTGGCATATACAGGCAAAACAACCGGCCTCCTGCGTGATGGTTTCTCCGACACGTCGGCATCATATTCTGCTTCAGTCATAGCGAGTTCTCCGAGCATAATGCGTACCACCTTCCAGTCGTCGGGAATGTCGTCGCGGAGCAGTTCCCTGGCAAGCGCCTTCTCTTCTTCGGGCGTTGTAGTGCCTTCAAGATAGTGGTCTATCAGAATCTGTATTTCGTTCTTGTTCATTGATACATCCTTTTTTTGAGTTCAAAAAACAATTTCGTTCGCGCCTTGGACACCATGCTCTGTATCGTGGTTTTCTTTACGCCTGTCCGGGCTTCTATCTCTTCATTGGAGAGGCCTTCAAGCCTGCGCAGTTCAAAGAGTTCACGTTCTCGTGGTGAAAGTATTTTTTGCATCATCTCTTCCAGCAACCTGTCATATTCTTCAGCCTCAAGCCTGTCGTAGTCTGAAGAGGGAATAGGACTGTCGATGCCATTTTCTTTACTGTCAGTTGCAGGATTGAAAGTTTTCTTTCGTTTCATGCTTATGCAGCAGTTCTTTGCTACTTTCACCGCCAGTGCCTTGACATTCATGCTTACATCCACCTTCTCGCAGTATTTCCACAGGCGTAACATCGATTCTTGTGCCACATCCTCCGCATCCTCCTGCGAATGGAAGTAGCGCAAACCTACGTCGTACATCAGTTGACGCAGTTCTTTGGCTGCTGTTTCAAACTCCTGTTGTGTCACTTCTGCTTTATATACGCAACTTCCTGGTTAAATTTATGTGCTTATATGCTGTTTTAACATAAATTTAACAAGGCCGTAGCATAAATCAGATAAGCAATAACTTACTAATAATTCTGTTGTTTCTGACGCGTGTCGGGAATGGTGTTGTCAAGGTAACGCCAGGATGCGGTAAACAGCAGTGCGGCAATAATCATCCAAACACAGGTCAACCATTTGCCGCCGCATAAATCAATAAGACTCATGTCATAGCCATTTGGCAGCCATGCGGTCAGTACGCCTATGATATTGTTGAAGGCATGGGCTGCTACCGCTATCCATATATTGTTTGTTCTCCAGTACAACCATCCCAAAACGGCTCCGAGCATGAATGCGCCCGGTATTTGGGCGGGATTGCCATGGATAACGGCGAAAACGGCAGAAGAAACGATGATGGCTTTCCAGGGAGAAAGGGATTTCCGTATGAGGTGACGCTGTATGCCCATCCTGAAAACGAACTCTTCTGAAAGGGGGCCGAAAACGACAATGCCGGCAACGCCCCACACGTTCTTTAAAAGCGCCTGGAAGGCTATCTGGTTAAGATCCTCCAGTGACATCAGCTCGGTGATGACGTTGACCATGAAGATGGCCGAGAGCATCAAGGTGCAGATGCCTAATGTGGTTCTGACACTGACGCGGGGCATTTTCATGCTTTTGCGGTCTGTCCATTTGAGTAAATACATGGCTGTTATGACGATGATGCCAGATAAGATCATGGATAAACCCAGTGCCGACGTATTATTCGAGAATGCTTCAATTTCGAGGATGCCATCGTTCAGAAGTCGTGGAAGATTCAACAGGAATGTCATCAGCAAGGCGCACATGAATTGCGCTGCGAGAAATATGATGATAAGGCAAATGCTGCGTTTCATATTCGTAGTTTATGATGGGTTTGTGTTTGTTTCATTCAGCGTTCTGACAAAGGCAGCATCGGTTTCCAACTGTTTCGTCAGGTCTGCCTTGCTTCTGAACTTCCGTTCATCGCGCAAACGTTTGAGGAACTCTATTTTGAGATGTTGTCCGTACAAGCCGCCTTGATAGTCCAGAACGTGCGTTTCAATCGTTTCATGTTCTATCTGGTTTTCCATGGTAGGACGTATGCCGATGTTGACCATGCCCATGTAAGTGGCGGAATGTTCGGGGAGTGTTATTCTGGCTGCATAGACCCCTCTTCCGGGTATTAGTTTCAAAGGGTCGTTGACGGCTATGTTGGCAGTCGGGAAACCCAGTTTCCGGCCTTCCTGGAATCCCGGGACAACAGTGCCTTCAAGCGCATAAGGGCGTGACAGGCATTTTGCGGCCATTTCCACTTCGCCGCCTGTGAGAAAAGTCCTGATGACAGAGGAACTGACGGCAATTTCGCCTATGAGCATCGCTTCGGCCTTGATGACATCCATGCCCATTGCCTGTCCGTATTGCACGTAATCGGTAAAACCTTCCGAACGGTTGTGCCCGAACCGGTGGTCATAGCCGATGACCAGGGTCTTTACGTTCAGCTGCTTTTTCAGAACCTGTTCCATAAAGTCACGGGCGGTGAGTTCCGACATCGCTTTTGTAAAATCCAGTATGGCGCAATAATCGGCGGATGTTTGTGACAGCAGGTGACACTTTTCATCCAACGTAGATAATAGTTGTGGCCTGTATTGGGTTTGCATCACTTGTCTGGGGTGACGCCTGAATGTAATCAGCATGGCCGCTGACTGTTGGGCTTTGGCTAAACGGCAGACTTGTTCTATAAGAAACAAATGTCCTTTGTGGACACCGTCAAAAAAGCCGATGGTGGCTACGCATGGAGGATTTGAGGATGTATCAGAAGGGGTGATGAATTGCATAAGGTTTGTCTTTAAAGAGTTCCATCCAGTCATCTCTGTTCCGGGAATGGAATACATTGAAGCCTAGGGCACGGGCACTTTGGCAGTTGTCTTCCGAGTCGTCTATGAACAATGTTTCTTCTGCAGCCATTCCGCTGTCTCTGAGAAAGAATTCAAAGATGGCCCGGTCCGGTTTGGCTAATCCGCATTCATAAGAAAGATATAACTTTTCAAAATACGATTCCGGTAATGACGGGAACAGGTGATTGCGGGAAAACTCCCAATGTATGGGGTTTATGTTGCTGAGAAGGAATAGTCGGTAATGTTGTTTCAGTTCCCGCAAAAGTTGCAGGCGCCTTTCCGGGATGCCTGTCAACATCCTGTTCCATGCCTCATAGATATTTTCCTCGGTAGTGCCGTTGGCAGTCTGCTTCATGATTTCGTCGGCAAACTGCCTGGCGGTGATGCGTCCGGTTTCCAATGCGGCGAAAGGTCCCTTTTGGGCATAGTTCCCCACATACGGCGTGACGTCTGTGCCTAACCTTTTGAATGCGTCGATGGTAGCTTGTTTGTCTAAGTCGGTTATGATGCCGCCAAAGTCAAACAAGATATTACGGATCTGAATGTCTGATTCGCTCAACATGGTTGTGCCTTGTTTTTTAATTTACCGAACGCCCTGAAAAGTTCGCCCACCCAAAGGACAATCGAAGTGGCGGCGATGATGGAGAGCCATTCTTTGACACTTAACGGTTCGGTGCGGAATATGCGTCCGCCGAATTGTACGATAAACCATTGCCCGACGAGTATAAATACCAATACCAGATGTACTCCGTAGCATTTTGACAATCCGCTGAATGCCGATTTGTTGAGTGAAAACGCCTTGGCATTAAGCAGATTCCAGAATTGCAACATGACAAAGAACGTGAAAAAGATGGTCAGATTGTGTACGGTAAGGGCATTGCCTTGCCCGAAATAGAGCATCATTGCAAGCAGTGCGATGACAAAGGCTGTACCGTAACCTACTATGCCGGTCCAGATGGGGCGGGTGATGATAAACTGGCCGATGGGGCGCGGCGGGTCTTTCATGACGGCTTCTTCCGCCGGAAGTGAAGCCAAAGCAAGGGCGGCAAAAGTATCCATGATGATGTTTACCCACAACATTTGTGTGACGGTAAGAGGTAGCGTCGTTCCAACAAATGCACCTATAAGTACGGTCAGTAAAGCCGTGAAGTTGATGGTAAGCTGGAACATGACAAAACGTTGGATGTTTTTATACAGCGAACGTCCCCACATGACAGCCGTGACGATGCTGCGGAAAGAGTCGTCCAACAGTGTGATGTCGCTGGCTTCCTTTGCAACCGATGTTCCGGAACCCATTGAAAGTCCCACCTGGGCAAAGTTAAGTGCTGGAGCGTCATTGGTGCCGTCACCTGTAACGGCGACCACTTCGCCTTGGCTTTGAAGCAGTTTTACGAGACGTTGTTTGTCCAACGGTCTTGCGCGGCTCATTACTTTCAGGTCCTTGATGCGTTCCAGCGCTTCTTCGTCACTTAACGCGGCGAAATCCGCTCCCCGCATGTAGTTCCGTTCGTCGTCACCTTCTTTCCATAAGCCGATTTGGCGCGCAATTTCTACGGCGGTGCCGGTACTGTCGCCGGTGACGACTTTGATTTTCACACCGGCATTCAGGCAGTTCTTTACGGCTTGTGGCACTTCCTCCCTGACAGGGTCGCTGATGGCTGCGACAGCCTGAAGCGTCAGGCCGCCTTCCTTAACGAGTTCTTCGCAGTCATATTCATGTGTGCTTGTTACCTCCTTATAGGCCATGGCCAATGTGCGTTGAGCATGCATCTGCCAGTCCTTCAGACGGCTGAAATATTCTTTTTTGCTTTCTTCCGTCAGGTTGCTGCACATATTCAGGATAACTTCCGGTGCGCCTTTCACATAAAGCACACGTTTGCCTGCTGCTGCCGATTCAACCATGGTGGCCATCAGTTTTCTCTCGGAAGAAAACGGCAACCGGGTCACTTCCTCAGAACCGGCACGCAGTTGCATATAGTCCACATTCTTCTTCTGCAGCCATAACAGGAGCGCTACTTCTGTCGGGTTGCCCAACCCTTGCGTCCGTTCTTCATTTAAAAACGCGGTGGTGTTACAGGCTAAGGCTTCATCTAACATCTCCGTATGGTTATTGTCCGATTCTACCATTTCCGATACCGTCATGCGGTTCTGTGTCAGTGTACCGGTCTTATCCGTGCAGATGACCGTGATGGCGCCCATCGTTTCGCAGGCATGCATCTTTCTTACTAAATTGTTCGTTTTCAGCATGCGGCGCATGTTCAGGGCAAGGCTGAGCGTGACGGCCATCGGCAAGCCCTCGGGCACCGCCATGACGATTAAGGTAACCGCCATCATGAAGTTGTTCAGTACAATCTTGAAAACATGGAAATATTCCATTTTCCCCCATGTGGCTACTGTCGGCCAGTAGTTGACAAGTTCATGCGTTGTAAAAATGACAAAAGCCAATGCTGCAACGGTATAACCCACGATGCTGATCATGTGGGCAAGGCGTTCCAGCTGTTTGTTGAGCGGTGTTTTTTCACCGGTTAGGACAGTCGCTTCGCGTGCCACCTTTCCTATTTCCGTTTGGTCGCCGACGGCGATGACGCGTGCCGTTGCGCCCCCTTCGACGATGGTCGTGCTGCGCATCAGGCAGTTGGTCGGATAAGTGGCTTTCGGGTCATTGGCTTTCGGGTTCGCACTTTTTCTTACGACTGGTTCGCCGGTAAGGTTCGACTCGTTGACTTGCAGTGACTCGGAATGAATCAGTTCGGCGTCAGCCGGAATCTCATCGCCGGTTTCTAAAAGGATGACGTCGCCGACAACCAGGTCTTTGCGTGCTACTTCCACGACAATCCCGTCGCGGACAACCCTTACGGTCGTTTCGCTACCTAAGGCGTTGAGGACGTCAAATTTCTTGGCGGCGTCATATTCAAAATAAAAACCAATTCCGGTAGCCAGGAGAATGGCAAACACAATACCGATGGTTTCTGCAAAATCAGATTCAACAAATGCAACTACAAAAGAAAGCAAGGCAGCTACGAGCAAGATTCTTATTACCGGGTCTTGAAACTTTTCAAGATAAAGGTGCCACATGGAAGGGCGTTTAGGCGGGGTTAATTCGTTTGTGCCGTGTTTGGCACGACTCTCGTCTACTTCTTTGGAAGACAAGCCTAAGGTAAGCAAATCATTTTCTTTTGTATTCATAAACTCGTTTTAAATAAATAAGTATGCAAAAATAACATTTTCTCATGCCTTGCACAAATTTAATAACTTTTGTTTGCAAATGTCGAATTTTTGTATTACTTTTGCAGTGCAAAATTAAAAATGCACTGGACTTGTAGCTCAGTTGGTTAGAGCAACAGACTCATAATCTGGAGGTCCCAGGTTCAAGCCCTGGCTGGTCCACGTTAAGAATCAAGCACTTACAAAGATTTTGTAGGTGCTTTTTCTTTTATTGGTGACCCTCAGGTGACCTTTTTGAAGCGAAACTCTTCAATGCTGACCTTTTTGAAATCTCATGGAATTGCAGATAATTCTTATGGATTTTTAATAGGAAAAAACATCCGAATCTGTCGTTTTTACATTCAGGGCATAGTGTCACCCTCAATAGAT
>CASGAM010000037.1 GCA_949299545.1 uncultured Prevotellaceae bacterium
AGTGCCGCGCCTAAAACTGTTTTTGTCAACTGTCTCATAACTGATAATATTTATATTAAATTCAATTAGTATATTGCATGTGTTTTGACACGATACATGTACAAAAGTAACAACAAGATGGCGGCCATAGTACTTCAAAACCACCATTTTTGCTATCTTTTAACATAGAATACGAACGGATTAACAGCGATTAAAAAGAGTTGCTGACATTTTTACATTCATTCACCAGCATTTTGTCAGTACAAAAAAAAAACGTACTTTTGCTGGTGAAAGCAGCCGACCGGCTTGCCGCTGCCAGTTTCTGGGAGAGGAAAGTCCGGGCAACACAGGGCATTCCGCTTCCTAACGGGAAGTAGTTCGTGAGAGTTAGACCATGTAGAAGAAAATAACCGCCTTGCTTCGGTAAGGTAAGGGTGAGAAGGCGGGGTAAGAGCCCACCAGCCGGGCGGTGACGTCCGGGCTGTACATTCCGGAAGTTGAAAGTTCGCGTAAACCGGCGTATTGTGAAGAGTTGCCCGCTCAAGCCGGAGGGTAGAACGATTGAGCCTTGTGGCGACACAAGGTTTAGATAAATGGCAAGCGTCCTGAAAAGGATACAGAACCCGGCTTACAGGCCGACTGCTTTTTTTACCTTTAAATCCATTCCGAAATGCTGAACATTCACCAATTTGAATATTATTTCACGCACAAGATATGGACGATTGACGATGGGAATTTCCCGGCGTGGAAAAGGTATTTCCTCAACATGTTGAAGAAACTGGTCATCACCGTTGAATGTTTTATCAATAAAAATATCAACAGCTATGCTTCGGCCTTGACTTACTCCACGCTTTTTGCCACGGTTCCCATTCTGGCCATCATCTTTGCCATTGGCAGAGGCTTCGGTTATGGCTCCGTAGTAGAAAACGAAATCAGGAACAACTTGCGTGTCAACCAGGAATTTGCCGATTTGCTTTTCAATTTCATCGGCTCATATCTTGATCACACAAAAAGCGGCATTTTCATCGGTTTCGGTCTTATCCTGCTTCTTTATACCATTATTCAGCTGACCAGCAACATTGAACTGGCCATGAACAAGATATGGCAGGTCAAAAGCCAACGTTCCGTCTACCGGCAAATCACCGACTATATCAGTGTATTCCTGCTCTTGCCCATCCTGATGATCATCAGCAGCGGCCTTTCCATCTTCATGGCAACCATCGCCGAGCATTTCCCGAATTTTATCGTTCTTAGCAAAACCGTCAGACTGACCATAACGCTCTCGCCATACGTCCTGAGCAGTCTGCTTTTTATCGGTCTTTACATGTACATGCCAAATACCAATGTACAGTTGCGCAACGCTTTCCTTCCGGGAGTGATTGCAGGCATTGGATTCCAGGCCCTGCAATACCTATACATACACTCGCAAATATGGGTATCGACGTATAATGCCATTTACGGTTCTTTCGCCGCCCTGCCGCTTTTCATGATATGGATAAACTTCTCGTGGCTCATCTGCCTGTTCTGCGCCCAGCTTTCTTTTGCCAACCAGAACATCAAAAGCTATTTTTACATCAAAGACATGCAAAAGATAAGCCGCAACTACCATGATATGCTTGCCATGCTTGTCATGTCTAAAATATGCAAACGCTTTGAAAAAGGGATGAAGCCCTATTCAGTCTACGGGCTTGGCGTCGAAACAGGACTACCCATCGGGGTACTCAGCAAGTTGACACATGAGCTGAAACGCATGAATTTGCTCGTGTCGGAACAAGCAGACAACGGTGGCGAAAGATTCTCGCCCGCATCTGACATCAATACGCTTACCGTGAGCAAATTCCTTGAAAGGATAGATAACAGCGGCATCGCTTACACCCCTTCCGCATTCAACGTCCATTCACAGGAATGGGAGACATTGTTCAAGATAAGGTCGCAACATATCAACGACCGTCTTTCATGCCTGATAAAAGACCTTTAACATATTTCAGCAGGGAAGCGTTTCCGGCTCGGAAAACTACTTTTTCCATAAAAAAAACACAGTAACTTTTCTCCCTTAAAATACGTGCGGTCGCAACAAAATTTGCAACCTGTCGCTTCTGCAAGGCGACCGCTCGCAGCAAAAAAAGCAAGCGGTCGCAGCAAAAGAGATTAAAGTCTTTATCCAACAGGCTTGGAATAAAGGCTTTAATTGTATGGCAAAGTCACTGCTAATCAACGTAATGCAGACGTCTGCATCTATTATTTCTTTATACGGCTTTTTTTCCGGCCTTCAGAAGCTACAGCCGTTTTCCTTTTTCCGCCAAACAAAGCTTCCCTATCCCGTTTACAAGCGGGTACAGCCCACTCCTCGGGGACGAAACGCCAATGGCCCAGTGGACGGGCATCAACAACTTCGTTTGCAGAAATATAGTCGATAAGATAACTGCGAAGGTCTTTCGTGGTACTGGAAACCAGACGGCTGCTCAATGCCTCCTGTTGAATGCCGGCTCCTTTGGTGAACAGTTCTCCGCCTCCATTGGCACGATAGGAATTTGTTGCCACACGGTACTCTTTTTGTAAGATAAAAGGTGTTCCGTCTGCCATTGAAAGAATGCGGATTTTCTCCCCGGCCGGCCGGGTAATGTCTACTTCATATCTGATGCCGGCAGCCGAATCGAAATTATACGCTAAATTAACAAATCCCAAACGGCGTCCCTCATCAAGCAAATAATCAACATTCATGATATGGTCGTCCGGTGAAGTCATCCGGGCAGTCCACATGGCATAACTCATCTCAAGGATGTTCTTTATCTCCTCACCGGTAAGCCGCATAACATAAAGGATGTTTTCGTATCGGTACAGGTTGAACATATCTTTTATATATACGTCACCCGCCTTGATAGTGGCATCAAACGACAAAGGCGCCGCAAAGGAAACATCCGCCCCGGTGACCTGTAACTGTACCGTATGCACCAAATCGACAAATGCCGACGATCCGAAATAAGCATCTTCACACGTAATTTCGTTTTTGAAAGTGCCTATTTTCTGACTGACATAATATGCCGTATTCTTTATTTCACGCTTGAAGTACTGCTGCAAATAAAATGCCTCTTGCGTGTTGTAATACGTTAAATCCGTAATCCTACCGGAAACTTTCTTATCTTCTACCTTGTCATCTTTGAGCGTCAGCGTAACGTCCACCTCTACGACAGCTGTGGCCAAACTGGGGGGCGCACAACAGAGTACCTCTTTACCATCGCGACCAACGACAGTTTCACTGTTACGGGCATGGTCGTGCCCGTAACAAATGATGTCAAAACCCGGAACCTGCCGCGCCACGTCAAACGACGCATTTTCTGCATAGCCGGAAGTCACAATGCCGTCCTGCTTGCCGGAATGGAAAAGCCCGATGACAAGATGGGGATGCTCTTTCTCACGTATGACCGGTATCCATTTGGCTGCGCAACTGACCATTTCCTCAAAACACAGCCCACTCCACAATGAAGGCGGAAGCCAGTTTGGTATGGCCGGAGAGGTCATCCCCAAAACGGCAATGCGTAACCCTGCACGTTGGATAACGGTATATGGTTTAAGGTATGGAGCGCCAGTCTCCTTACACAATACATTGGCACCCAATATAGGGAAATTGCAAGAGGAAATCCAACGGTCGTATACTTCATGCCCGGTTTCAATGTCATGGTTCCCGATAACTCCCACGTCGTAACGCATGTAATTCATCAACTCCGCCCCCAAATGACGGCTATCCTTGGCATAGAAGTTGTTGTAATATACGGCAGGACTGCCCTGAAGCATGTCACCACCATCCAACAGGAGCAAACGCTCGGCATACTTTTCACGCAACGACTGCACATAAGCATACACACGCGCCAGACCGCCTCTGATAGAACGTCCTGAAACAGAATCGCGTATAAAAAAATTACCGTGTACATCACTGGTTTGTATCAACTTCAGGGTTACGGTACGACTTTCTGGCATGCTTCCTGTCATAATATTGTGTTGACATATAAATATCTGCAAAAATACAAATAAAGGGCGGCCGAACAAACAGATTGGCATCTTATTTGTTGTATAAAAAACAGAAAGGAGATTAAAATATGGCATTTATTGATTACTACAAAATTATGGGAATCCCAAAGGATACCCCACAAAAGGACATCAAGACGGCATATAAGAAAAGAGCGAAACAGTTCCACCCGGATTTGCATCCGGACGACCCCAAAGCCAAAGCAAAATTTCAGGCTTTGAACGAGGCGTACGATGTGCTGAACGATCCGGAGAAGCGCGCCAAATACGACCAATATGGTGAACACTGGAAAAATATGGGAGACTTCGGGAACGGCGCACAAGGCGGCAGCGGTTTTGAAGGTTTCGACTTCAGCCAGTTTGGCGGAGGCGGATTCTCGGACTTTTTCCAGGAAATGTTTGGCGGACGACGGACAGCATCAGGCCGTCACGGATTCAGCAGTTTCGGAGGTTTTGACGGTAGACATGTAAACGGGTACAGCGAAAGTTTCAACCCTTTCGGCACGCAATCCGGGTATGCCGACAGCGAATACCATGTAAAAATCGATATGTATACAGCGCTGCTTGGCGGCGAGATTATCGTACAGACGCCGCAAGAGAAACTGAAACTGAAAGTCAAAGCCGGAACGCAACCCGGAACAAAAGTAAGATTGAAGGGCAAAGGCAATATCCTGCCCGACGGCTCACGTGGCAACATCATTCTGACGTATGACGTGGAATTACCGTCAAAACTCAATGACCGACAGAAAGAACTGTTGCAGGAAATGCGCGTCAGTTAATAAGCATGCATCAGCCCCGATTCCCTTCAGGAAATAGACATTAATCTATGATTTTCAGACTTTGAACAAATAAGAAGGGCCGTTTCAATACGGCTCTTTTTTGTATTTCATGTGCAAAGTAACTCAACTGCATTTTTCTATATATCACTTTTTATTAGTAACTTTGCAACGCATAAACTTATACAAAAAAACTCTGATATAATTATGATCACCAACATTACTCCACAGGTTGTTTATATCGGCGCTGACGATACAGACCTGGATCTTTTTGAAGGACAATATCTCGTGCCGCAAGGCATTTCCTACAACTCTTATGTTATCCTCGACGACAAGATAGCTGTAGTAGATACTATCGACAGCCGTAAAACTACCGAATGGCTTGACAATCTCAATGAGGTATTGGACGGTCGCCGGCCTGATTATCTCATCGTACAGCACATGGAGCCGGATCACTCCGCCTCAATCAGTGCTTTTGCTGAAAAATATCCTGATGCCATTATCGTTGCCAGTGCAAAAGCCATCCAAATGTTGCCTCAATTTTTTGAAAAAACAGATTTCAGCGGAAAGACACGCAGTGTAAAAGAAGGCGAAACACTGGAGTTAGGCAAACATACGCTTAAATTTTTCATGGCTCCGATGGTTCACTGGCCCGAAGTGATGGTATCATACGAAGAAAGTGAAAAAATTCTTTTTGCCGCCGACGCATTTGGAAAATTCGGTGCCTTATGCAACGGTGGTGAATGGATTGACGAAGCACGCCGTTATTACATCAACATCTGTGGGAAATATGGCGTACAGGTACAGACTTTACTGAAAAAAGCAGCCACTCTCGACATTCAAATGATTTGTCCGCTGCACGGCCCGGTATTGAAAGAGAACTTAGGTTATTACATAGGTTTGTATGACACGTGGAGCAAGTATGAACCTGAAGAAGAGGGGGTTTTGGTAGCATACGCTTCCATCCACGGACATACCGCAGAGGCTGCAAAAAAAATGGCAGATATACTGCTGGAAAAAGGTGCAAAACGCGTTGTGCTGACAGACCTGAGTCGGAACGACCTGTCGGAGGCTGTCGAGAATGCATTCCGCTTCAGTACATTGGTTGTAGCCGCAGCTTCATACGATGCCGGCGTTTTCCCTCCCATGCATGATTTCCTTTACCATCTGCAAATCAAAAACTACCAAAAACGTCGTGTAGGTATTATTGAAAATGGTTCATGGGCCCCAACCGCAGGCCGTGTCATGTCGTGCATGCTGTCTGACATGAAGAATGTGGAAGTGGCAGAAAAGATGGTCACAATAAAGAGTGCCATGAAGCAAGCTGATATAGCTGAAATGGAAGAATTGGCAGAATCACTGCTTGCAAAATAAAAAAACTATTTTGGCCATCGGCCTTCATACCACTCATCTATCAACATACGCGCCATGGAAAGTTTGGCCGGGATTGCCGGCAAATCGTCCCGGCCAAACCAACCGCCGTATGCCAGCTCACTGCTTTGAAGATGCAAGTCGCCTTCAACATAGTCTGCAAAGAACCCTACCATTAACCCACAAGGATAGGGCCACGGCTGACTGGCAAAGTAACGGATATTGGCAACCGTTATACCCGTTTCCTCCATTACTTCACGCTGCACACACTCTTCAAGTGTTTCGCCGGTCTCTACAAATCCGGCAACCAATCCATAATAGTTACCTTTGAGATTATGTGCATGAACCAATAAGATTTTATCATCAGGACGCTTGACCAATACAATGATGGCAGTAGCCAGTAATGGCCAAACTTCTTTCCCACAATTCGTACACCGTTTGCTGATATCTGTATGTAACTGCATAGGCGAACCGCAAACACCGCAAAAACGTGTATTCCTGTCCCAATACAAAATTTCGGCAGCTTTCCCGGCTTTTTGATAAACGTCATAACTTAAAAGGTTGAATGTTGAACGCAAACCGGCCATTTTATAATGCTCGTTTTCAACTACAGGAGAATCAATACTGACCGCCTTACATAACATGCCATCCTGCATGGGGGGCAACCGATGCACGGTATTCCATTCCTTCAACTGTACTGGTGGGACATCCCCTACTGGCACATGGAAACTATTCTCATCACCCTCCCCTTTTTCAAGCAACAAGTCATCTTTGCAGAAGATAAACCACATTGCAAGTCCGCAATCTTCTTTTACCTTTGTATTCATACTTTTCTTTTTATACATAAGCCATGGGCTGTAAACATCGGTCAGGATGAATACAGCCCAAACTATATAGTATTAATAATTATGTTTCGCTTTTTTTAAAAGCCAATATGGAATTATAAGTTCAGAGACTTCTTGACAGCTTCAACTTTTGCCATGGCATCAGCTTCTGCTTTCTTATAGCAGCCTGCACACTTCATCGTACCGCTGACTTCAACATAGAACTTAATCTTAGGTTCTGTTCCAGAAGGACGCACACTCACTTTCGTACCGTCAGCAGTGTACCACTGCAAAACATTTGATGGTTCCGGTTGATCAATATCAGTCTTGACGCCATTGGCATCCGTAGCTTTCAAAGTTTGATAATCTTTCACAAGCACAACAGCAGAACCCGCAAGCTCTTTAGGAGGACATGCACGGAAATCTGACATCATTTTCTTGATCTCGTCAGCTCCGGTCTTACCTGGTTTTACGACATTAATAGTGCTGTTGAGTGAGAATCCATATTCCAAATAGATATCCATCAGTACGTCAAAGAGCGTCTTACCCTGATCTTTTGCCCATGCACATATCTCAGCCAAAAGTGTACAAGCTGAAACTGCATCCTTGTCACGGACAAAATCTTGAGCCAAGAAGCCGTAAGACTCCTCACCACCACCGATATACTGTTTGATACCTTCGTTCAGACGGATTTGGCGGGCAATCCACTTGAAGCCTGTATAACAATCATACATCTCAACATTGTTCTTATCAGCAATGCTCTTGATAAGTTCCGTGGTAACAATGGTTTTCACAACGAACTCATTTCCTTTCATCTTGCCCATAGCAATACGGTTCTTGATGATATAGTAAAGGAAAATCATACAAGTCTGGTTTCCGTTAACAAGCACCCATTCACCTTCGCTGTTTTTACAAGCCATACCTACGCGGTCTGCATCAGGATCTGACGCCATCACAATATCAGCATCGATACTCTTTGCTAAATTGATGGCCATGCTTAAAGCTTCGGCATTTTCCGGATTTGGAGAAATTACAGTCGGGAAGTTACCGTCTTTAATCATTTGTTCAGGTACGGTATGAACATTCTCAAAGCCCCACATTTTCAATGCGTCAGGTATCAGCATCATACCGGTTCCATGAATCGGAGTATATACAATTTTCATGTCTTTTTGACGCTTGATAACTTCCGGATCAATGGAAATGGTCTTTATTTTCTCCAAATAAACGCGGTCAATATCTTTTCCGATAATTTCAATCAGTCCTGTTTTCGTATCGAGAGTTGTTTTCAAACCTTTGATATCCTCTGCCTTGACTTTGTTCACTTCATCAATAATGCCCTTGTCATGCGGAGCCAGAACTTGTGCACCGTCATCCCAATATGCCTTGTAACCATTATATTCTTTCGGATTATGTGAAGCTGTCAGGATTATACCACTTTGACAACCTAAATGCCGTATAGCAAATGACATTTCTGGTGTGGGACGCATGTCGTCAAACAGATAAACCTTAATACCGTTGGCAGCAAAAATATTGGCAGATACTTCTGCAAAGAGGCGGCTATTGTTTCGGCAGTCATGCCCAACTACCACAGCAATTTGCTTCAAATTGCTAAAGTTTTTGTTTAAGTAATTTGAAAGGCCCTGAGTAGCTGCGCCGACAGTGTATATATTCATTCTATTCGTTCCTACTCCCATTATGCCGCGTAAACCGCCCGTGCCAAACTCAAGATTTTGGTAGAAACACTCCACCAACTCTGTTTTGTCGTCACATTCAAGCATCTTGCGGACAGCCGCTTGCGTTGTGGCATCATATACCGGAGAAGCCAACCATGATTTAGCTTTCTCCTCACAAGATTTAATCAAATCATTATCCATAAATTTATTGTTTTTATAAGTGATACTTTACTTAGTTGTTGTCAGACAAAAATACAGATTTACTTTTAAATAACCTAATGTAAACGATATTTATTTAACCAAACAGTTGTCATTATTTCAACTCATATTTCGTCTGAGTCTCACGTACAATCTCACGTCTGTAACGTTCAGGGTATCCAGGACGCTCCACAGCCACGCCATAACCGCCTGGCGTTCGTTGGAAACGCCCGTCTTTCTCAGGACGTCGTATGCCATCATTATATTTCACAATTAGATATTGTCCCAATTCCATCCACTGCACCATCATGTTTTCGGCCGCACGGTTGGTATATGCATTGAGGTATGACCGGGCATCTCCTTCGTTTCCATCATTTGCAAGTGCTAATGCTTCTTTTTCCGTTTTCTCTTGCAATCCATTATAATCTTGTTCCAAACGGTCACGTACAGCACGCAAATCGTCAAACAACTGACAATAACGTGGATATACCATGTTGCTCACCCAGTTACATAACCAAAAAGCACTTTTAAAAGAGAAATTCAGTTCATCGGCTACTCGATTGGAATAACAATCAGGAACGAATGTAGTGCAACAATATACCGGAGTAAAAGCAATCATATTAGCATCATCACAACCAAACCAAAGCAAACCGCCAACGTAGTCTGGTAACCATGACCGCATTTGTGCCACAAGAACAAACGCAGACTGTTGCGTTCCTATAGGTCGTTCGTTGAAGTATTGCTTACCATCTACTTCAAAAGTAAGTGGCGTCGGACGATAGGGTGCTTCATAGGGTCCCATACCTAAGTCTTTAGTCATTTCAAATGGCGTCCCTTCATAATGATCCCGCATCATATTTTTAATATCTTGTACGGATACTTTCTGTTTAGGACGGATATATAGCGGCATCGGTTCTGCGTTTAAGTCTTCACCTGAAGCATAGGGCAAGTAACGTTCCATACCATCAGCATACCGGTTAAAATAGCTCCACACACGCGCTTCACAAAAGCGCAAGGCACTGAAGTCTGCGGGAGCGTATGCCTCACTGAAAGAAAAATCACGGTCTTTACCACTAAAATAACCTTTCTCCCGAGCAAAGTCTATCACGTCCTTTGAATAAATACAATTATCTTTATCTTTCAATGGGAAACGCCGTATGCGACTATGGTTGGCATGACCTGAAATGCAATCATCCGGAATGCGGACAGCGACCCACACTGCGCCTTTCCTTCCGGGACCTTTACCTATAAGTTCCATAATCCACGCCTCATTTTTATCTGCAATGGTGAAGCTCTCACCACTACTACGATAACCATATTTATCTATCAATGAAGTCATCACTTTGATTGCTTCTCGAGGTGTACGTGAACGCTGGAGGGCAATATAGATAAGACTGCCATAATCTAAAAGACCTGTCGTATCTACAAGTTCTGGCCGACCGCCGAAAGTCGTTTCGGTAATAGTCAGTTGGAATTCATTCATGTTTCCTATCACATTATAAGTCTCGGGTGCTTCTTCTATCTCGCCCATATAATCATTGTTCTCCCAATCGTAGATGGAACGTGTAGCCCCCTTAGCATGGCATGCAGCCGGATAATGACAAAGGAAACCAAAACTTCCAAAATCATCGGCACTGTAAGACACAATCACCGAACCATCTACAGAAGCATTCTTCCCTACAATCAGATTAGTACAGGCTGGAACCGGCCGAATGGCTACCAGCATCAAAATGGCCCAAGCGACCAGAATTCTCATATAAGTCATTTGATGTCTCATTTGTGTATTTGATTTCGTATAATTATAAATAAAAACGTAGTAGTATTCGCCATCAGTTCGTCAATATATAAAAGTCTGTTGGTATTTTCTGATATTTCCGCAATGATCTTCAACCACAACATTAAGCTGACGACGTTTACCTTCAGCTTTGAATGGAGCGTATTTCAACCGGCAAGTCCATGTTTGACCATTACGGACAAACAAAACGAATGTACCGTCTACATCGGCCTTCAGATTTTTTACGCCACTGCCACTGTCATTTGTTTTTAGCCGAAGTATGGATGTTCTCCTACCTGTCCATTTTCCTAATGGAGTTACAGAAGGTGGCAACGTATCGCACATTAATTCATAAGCCTCCGCCAACTCACGTATTTGTGCGGAATACCACCCGTCATCATATTTCCCACCAACATAACCTTTTGAGGAACATATATAAAGTTTCTCGGGATTTGCAAAAGGTACTGATGGCGCCAACAAAAGTGTTGCTCGGCTTAATAATGGGACATATTCATCGTTTAACCTGAACGTATTAGAAAAAACCTGCTCATTTTTACGTGATATACTGACATTAATAAGTACGTCTTCTGTCAACGCACCTGCCGGTATGTGTAATTCCATGCCAGGCTGTTGAATAATATGTGCCTCTTCACATCGCAAGAACTCAGGTCTATTGCAAAGTGCTTCATACTGAAGCCGCATAGTTTTGACAGCGTCCTCATCGGGTTTACCCATTACACAAAAACGATATACAGAACGGTTGCCGTACAAGTCTTCTAATGTATACACAAAATGGTAAGGACGTTCCTCACAAATGTCAACCCATCCGTCATTTTCATCCGTTTCGATAAAATCTAATTTGTTGCCGGGTATGCGAAACGACTTAAGATACCAATGCCGTGTCTTCTTATAATGAGCATAATCACCCCACGCATTTACCATCGGATTTTCTCCATAATGGAATTTTGACATATTACTACTGAATACTTCACGGCCATCGACTGATAGCGACATGTAACGGATTCCATACTTATTATATGTTCCATCCATATAATCATCCGCCCAAATGGCTGCTCCAATACGTCCCCAGGCTGTCCCTATATGTTTCTCTATTTTTTCTGGGGCAAAAATCAGCGGTTTTCCTGTACCGTTAACGACTCCGGCACCAGGAGCCGGATAAAGTTTAATCCCGTGAGCCACTGGCGCACGTTTGTCTTTGACACATTCTGTGTAGTACGAGAGTGGATCTATCAACTCAAAACTGCCATCTTGCAATGGCCGTTGAAATTCAAGATGTAGATGCGGTCCCGCCGATGCTCCGGTATTACCACTATAAGCAATCCACGAGCCTGCTTTTACAGGGTAAACTCCCGGCTCAAGCCGCAAATCTACCACATCACTCTGTAAAGCATACTGTTCGTTTAGCAATAATTGCTGAAGTGATGGTTCAAAATCATTTAAATGGCAATATACAGAAACGATGCTGTCAGGATGTGTTATATAAATGGCATTGCCAAATCCGTTCTTTCCAACTGTAAGACGGGAAACATAACCGTCTGCTACTGCAAAAATACGTTTATTCTCCACGCCTTGCGTTTTAATATCTATTCCACAATGGAAATGGTTAGGACGTGGCTCACCAAAGTTACCTGACATCAGGATGGGGATCTCAACAGGAGAACGATATTCAACAGTTTGTCCGATTGCAGCCATGCTAAACGGCAAAAAACAAACAATGTGAAGAAGACGTGTTTTTATGTATTGTACATCCATTTTTATTTTACATAAAAAAGCCACCGTACTGTTCCTGAGTCTTATTCTAAATCAGGAAACAACTTACAGTGGCCATTATAATAAAAAGTAGCTACACTCTCCTTAACAGGCCTTAAAGCTCATATCAAGCCCTTTGACAGAATGTGTCAATGCACCAACAGAGATGAAGTCTACACCACATTCTGCATAATCACGTAACGTATCAAAAGTAATGCCGCCACTTGACTCTGTCTCAAAACGTCCACCTATCATCTCCACGGCTTTCTTCGTATCTGCCGGGGTAAAATTGTCAAGCATAATGCGGTCAACACCTCCCATATCGAGGACTTGACGAAGTTCATCAAAGTTGCGCACCTCTATTTCTATCTTCAAATCTTTCCCTTTGGCCTTTAGATACTCATGACAGCGATTAATGGCATTAGCTATTCCACCAGCAAAGTCCACATGGTTATCTTTAAGGAGAATCATATCAAACAGCCCAATACGATGGTTCACACCTCCACCTATCTTCACCGCTGCTTTTTCCAGCATCCTCATTCCAGGTGTTGTCTTTCGGGTATCAAGCACCCGGGTCTTGGTTCCTTTCAAGCGTTCCACATATTTACCTGTCATTGTGGCAATACCGCTCATGCGCTGCATAATATTCAACATAAGACGCTCTGTCTGTAAAAGGCTTTGTATCTTGCCACTCACAATCATTGCAACATCGCCAGGCTTCACATGCGCTCCATCTTCTATCAGGACCTCCACCGTCATTGTCGGGTCAAAACGATGAAACACTTGTTTTGCTACTTCTATGCCAGCCAAAATACCTTCTTCTTTGATAAGTAATTTTGACTTACCCATGGCATCCGCCGGGATACAACAAAGAGTCGTATGATCACCATCACCGATATCTTCGGCAAATGCTAAATCTATCAACCGATCATTCAGTTCTTCTACTGTAAGCATAAATCTGATTCGTTTTTAATTTTATATCTTATTTTGACTTTCGCAAAGATACAAAAATACCAGCCACAAAACAAAGTGTATTAAGCAAAAACCAGTTAATGGCTTCTCGTTTTTGGAAAAACATATTATCTTTGCTTTTCAAAAAATATATAAATCTTGTTGATTTTACCCCATTATATATTCCCCGAAAAACAGAGAATATGAAGCAATCTCACCATCATAAACAGATATTACAAATAGCATTGCCTTCGATTATCTCTAATATAACAGTTCCGTTACTGGGACTTGTTGACCTTGCCATAGTCGGTCATCTTGGTTCGCCATCGTATATTGGTGCAATAGCAATAGGAGGCACTATTTTCAACATGATTTATTGGATATTCGCCTTTCTTAGAATGGGAACAAGCGGGATGACATCACAAGCATACGGTGCCCAAAATAATGAAGAAATCAACAACTTACTTTATCGTTCTTTATCATCATCGTTTATTATCGCCTTCTTTGTCATCTTATTTAAAAATCCGATTCTAACATTATCTATATATGTTCTGTCCCCACCCCCTTCTGTTTTGAAATTAGCAACAGATTATTACGATGTTTGTATATGGGGAGCACCTGCCGTATTTGGGCTTTATAGTCTTACGGGGTGGTTCATAGGATTACAAAAAGCAAAATTTCCATTGTATGTCGCCATTGTACAAAACATAATAAATATTGCTGCAAGTGTATTTTTGGTTTTTATCATGAATACCAGTATAAAGGGAGTCGCAACGGGAACTGTCATTGCACAATATTGCGGATTTGCACTATCTGTTTATTTTGCCCATAGATTATACAAAACATTCAAACCGGCAAATGGCGTTATCTTTAAACAGGTGTTCAATCCGCAGGCAATACGTGTTTTTTTCGGAATAAACCGTGATATTTTTTTACGGACGTTGTGCTTAGTCTGTGTAACGCTGTATTTCACATCGGCCGGAGCAAAACAAGGTGAAGTTATTTTAGCCGTCAATACACTACTTATGCAATACTTCACGTTTTATTCTTTTTTTATGGATGGACTTGCTTTTGCAGGCGAAGCATTGGCAGGGCAATGTGCCGGAGCTAAAGATGATAAAAAGCTCAAAACAGTTGTCCGTGATTTGTTTATATGGTGTAGCGCGGTCGCATTAGTTTTCACATCTTTTTATGGCATTGCCGGATATAACTTATTAAGTCTGTTGACAGATGAAATTCAAGTACGTTTACAAGCAAACAATTATCTTCCATGGGCTGTTGGAATTCCGTTTGCAGGGCTGGCTGCCTTTACTTGGGACGGTATCTTTATTGGCCTGACCGCCACACGTTATATGTTGTTATCCATGTTTGCAGCAACGTTATTATTCTTTATGGTCTTTTATTACACTTCACCATATATGGGAAACCATGCACTATGGTTAGCTTTCTTACTCTATCTGATAACACGAGGAACAGTTCAACATATTTTATATTACAACAGAATTATAAACAATAACACTTTACATCATTGACAGTATGAATTATACAGGTTTATTCATTGGGTTAATCACATTTATTATCATTGGGTTATTTCATCCGCTTGTCATTAAAGGCGAATATTATTGGGGCGTTAAATGTTGGTGGGCCTTCCTGCTGCTCGGAATAGTCTGTGCTATTTTATCCATTTCGACGTCATCAAACAATATAAGCATCATATATGGTGTAATTTCTTTTTCATCATTTTGGTCGATATTAGAGGTATTTGAACAGAAAAAACGGGTGGAAAAAGGCTGGTTCCCTAAAAATCCGAAAAGGAAAAAACAATAATATTATTACAAACCGGTTTCTAAAGGAAATACAGCAAATGTAAGTACGAAATCGGGCTCTACTTGAAATCTAACTGAGATATTCGTAGAAATGCGTTTTTGCTCGTAAGAACAATTAACAGTAAACACTCCATCCATGTCAAATGTTTCACGAACGGGCGAACAGTTGAAATTTTCTACGCGAAGATTCTTTGTAAAATCAAGCCCCTCAACATCTAAAATCTTGAAAGCAGTTTCTTTCGCCGACCAGTGCAGTAATAAATCAAGTGCAGACACGGCAGATTCATGTGCAGAAACAATTCGTGATTTTAATTTTAGTATTCGTTCTGATATTGTTTCAATGTCAATACCCACCTCTCCTATTTCAGAAAACAAGACTGCAACATAATTTTTGGTATGAGAAATAGAAAGATTTAACTTTCCATCCGCAAAACGAGGCTTGCCTGATGGTAAATATATTATTTGTGAGGAACCTGGCAGTAACGTTAACACAAGCACCCTGGCTGTTAAGAATTCCTTCAGACGTTTTTGGTTTGCAGATAATCGTTCCGACTCTTTCAAATAAGACGAAGACGGGGGCAACATAGCTTTAAGTTCTTCCGAACTCTCTGTCATCTTCCAAATTCCCCCCCATGCGTTGTCTGTTTCAATCTTCTTATAAAATGGCATGGTTATTACCGTTTGTCTTATTCTTATTCTGATTCTTTTCCGCGTCGTTTTTCATCTTCCAATATGACTTTCACCTTCAGAATGCGACGTTGGTCTACTTCCAGAGCTTCAAATTTGACACCATTATAACTGATAATCTCATGGGCAGCAGGAAACTCTCCCTTTATCTCTAACAATAATCCAGCCAAAGTATCAGCTTCACCTTGCACGTCATCAAAGAAATCATCATCCAATTTAACAATCCTGAAAAAGTCAGTTAACAACACTTTACCTTCAAAAACGTAAGTATTCTTGTTTAACTTGACATACTGACGCTCTTCCTCATCATACTCATCATTAATCTCACCCACAATTTCCTCGATGATGTCTTCCATTGTGACAATTCCTGAAGTACCACCAAATTCATCGACAACAATCGCTATATGAACTTTATTGCTCTGAAAATCCCTTAACAAATCATCAATCATCTTTGTTTCCGGAACAAAATAAGGAGGCCTGATAAGAGATTGCCATCTGAAATTTGCAGGTTTATTCAAATGAGGGAGTAAATCCTTAATATATAAAACGCCCTTTACATTGTCTTTCGACTTTGCATAAACAGGAATACGGGAATAATTATTGTCAACAATACATTGAAGCACTTCCGGATATGGCGTATTTATATCTAAATCAACAACATCCATCCGTGGAGTCATAATTTCACGTGCCGTTTCACCACCGAAGCGTATGATACCTTCAAGCATGTTCTGTTCCTCTGCAATGTCTTTCTTGTCCGTAAGTTCGAGTGCCTGCTCAAGTTCATCTACAGAAATGGTTCGCGAGCCATTTGTCTGTACAACTTTTGTTGCCAACGTTTTGGAACGAACCAAGAAAGATGAGATCGGCCATAACAACTTTTCTATTATGACAAATGATGACGCAACCATCCTGCAAAATTTCAAGGTATGCTGCGCTGAATAGATCTTTGGCATGATCTCACCAAAAAGCAACAAAAGGAAAGTCAAAAGAACCGTCATAAACAGAAACTCCAACACTTCACTTCCTCCAAAGTCAATGGTTTCAGCAAAATAGTAATTCAACAACATGATAATTGCGACATTGACAAAATTGTTGGATATCAATATGGTTGCCAAAAGACGTTCCGAATCGTTTTTTAAATACAATATTTTCTGATCTGCCGGATGCTTCTTCTCTTCAATTTTACTCATATCCGTAGGAGAAAGAGAAAAAAAAGCAATTTCTGATGCGGAAACAAAACCGGAACATACTAATAATAAAACAGCCAAAACCAAGGCTGATATAGCGCCAATAGAAGGCGACATCATCGTAATGTTAGCAAAAGTGTCTGTTAACTGCGATAAAAAATAATCTGTGTCCAAGATATAATATTTAAATTAATACTAAAACGGCATTTTCTCATCGCCGTTTGCCGTGTTTGCTGTCACACCGGCATTTTGTGATTGTTGTCCGTCACTTGCAGATTGCGGACTTCTCGAAACCATCAGTTCCATGTAGTCACCAAAGATTTCTGTAATGTACCGTTTTATGCCATTCTGGTCGTCATATGAACGTGACCGGATTTTACCTTCAATGAAAACCTTGTCTCCTTTATGAAGATATTTTTCAACATATTCTGCCCATCCTTTCCACATCACAATATTATGCCACTCTGTACGCTCAGGAACTTCCGTCCCGTTTTGTAAGCGGTATGCTCGCTCAGTTGTTGCCACAGTAAAAGTGGCTACGGCAACTCCCGTGTCAAGATAACGCACTTCGGGTTCACGACCTACATTGCCAATCAACATGACTTTATTTAATGACATATTTGTCCCTGCTATAATTTGGGTTCAAAGTTAACCAATAAAACTTTTATTCGCAAATTACAATCTCATATTTTTAATATCATGGTGCAGGTGGCATCCATTAGTTTTACAATTCCATGAAAAACATCCAAACTTTTAAAAAAACTTTGCTTTCTCAATAACATTCACTATCAGCTGTGGCATGGCATAGTTATCACTCTCTGACAGTGAAATCCATGTCGGTTGCCGGAGAAACAAGCTACAATCAGGTTTCTGTGAAAGTCTTAACAGATAAAAATCACAAATCAGTGTACGATGCGTAAGCTGGTGTCGTATGCCTGTAGCAAGAACGCTTAAATCACCGTTTCCAAGTATACCTGTTTGTTCTAACACTCCGATAACTTTCGTATAGCTGTCACTTGCTTGACTTGCGGATTTCATTCTTTGTTCCTGTTTTATTCCGGTCTCGTCATACACCAGATAAGGTTCATACAAGCCATTCCAGATGTCACGCCCGTTTCTTCGGAATAAAGCAGTTTCACCATTTACCATGATAAATATATATACCATCCGCCTTGTTGTGACCGCCATTTTTTTTGATTTGCAAGGTAAAGACTTG
Source organism: uncultured Prevotellaceae bacterium (assembly GCA_949299545.1). Classification (GTDB taxonomy): domain Bacteria; phylum Bacteroidota; class Bacteroidia; order Bacteroidales; family Bacteroidaceae; genus Paraprevotella. The sequence goes on from CASGAM010000037.1 coordinate 18,256, forward strand.
ACTGTTCCGGTATTGAACGCAAGACATGTAGACGCTAACGGACACTCTTTACAAGAAGGACGTTGCGGGGTACATACTGTTGCCCCAAAATCCATTATGGCTTGATTGTATGCTTCCACTTTGCCAACCGGCAATAAATTTTGAGCCAATTCGGCAAACATCTTTTTTCCCTTACCGGTATCAATAGGCTCACTAATACCGAAATAACGGGCCAACACGCGGTATACATTACCATCTACAACTGCATGTGGCAGTCCATACGCAAAAGAAGCTATGGCTGCAGCTGTATAGTCACCCACCCCTTTTAATGCTCTTATACTTTTATAGTCTTTCGGAAAACCTCCGGTATCCACTATTTGTTTTGCCGCGGCATGCAAATTACGTGCCCTTGAATAATATCCCAACCCTTGCCAATAGTTTAAAACCTCATCCTCCGATGCCGACGCCAGTGAATCAACATCTGGGAAACGTTTTACAAAACGTAAAAAATAATCATAGCCTTGCTTGACCTGAGTTTGTTGCAGAATAACTTCTGACACCCATATTATATAAGGATTGTTAGTATTCCTCCACGGCAACGTCCGCCCATGTTCAGAATACCACTCTAATAATATCTTACCCAAAGGTTCGTTCATATAATTATTTGATTTTTATCGCTATGATGCAAAATTAGTGTGTTTTGGCCAGTAAAAAACAAAAAAAACTGTTTTTTTTCAGGGATATATTTTATTTCCTTGATAAAAAGCTATATATTTGCATTCCAAAAAATTAGTTATAAGTCAATTACAAACAATAATTTTAACAAAAAAATGACAAAGGCAGATATTGTAAACGAGATTTCAAAGAAGACAGGTCTTGATAGGGCTGCTGTACTCGTAGTGGTGGAAGCAATGATGGATACCATCAAGGATTCTTTGATTACAAAGGAAGAAAATGTATATTTGCGTGGTTTCGGCAGCTTTATATTAAAGAAAAGAGCCCAGAAAACAGCCCGGAATATTTCAAAAAATACAACTATCATCATTGATGCACATAACATTCCGGCATTCAAACCCGCAAAAGTTTTTATTGATTCTGTAAAGAACAAATAAATCCACATACAAATTTATTAACTTCATAAAAAATTAAAGCTATGCCAAGCGGAAAGAAGAAAAAAAGACACAAAATGGCTACTCACAAGCGTAAAAAAAGATTAAGAAAAAACAGACATAAGAGCAAGTAGCCAAACGCTTCAGTCTGTAATAAAGAACAAACTTGTGCTGATTTAGCCCCAAGGCCATTGATGTCAAGTTTGTTCTTTGTTTAAATGGATGAGAATAAAAATCAATCAAGATAAGAACAAGGATGACAAGCGAAGTTATTGTTGATGTCCAGCCTAAAGAAATCTCCATCGCGCTGTTGGAAGACAAGCGCCTTGTTGAGTTTCAGAAAGAAGGCCGAACAGCCTCTTTTGCCGTAGGCAACATTTACTTGGCAAAAATCAAAAAAATAATGCCCGGACTGAACGCATGTTTCGTAAATGTTGGCTATGAACGCGACGCATTTCTTCATTATCTCGATTTAAGCCCCAACTTCAACTCTTACGCAAAGTATCTCAAGCAAGTATGCAGTGACAAGAAGAAACTCTATCCTATTTCAAAAGCAACCCACCAACCTGAATTACCCAAGGACGGTAGTGTGCAAAACGTCATTAAATCCGGTCAAGAGGTTCTGGTTCAAATTGTTAAAGAACCCATATCCACTAAAGGGCCTCGCCTGACATGCGAAATATCATTTCCCGGCCGGTATCTGGTATTAATACCCTTTCAAGATAAAGTTTCCGTTTCAACAAAAATAAAGTCATCTGCAGAACGGGCACGCCTGAAACAACTTATTCAAAGTATTAAGCCTCAAAACTTCGGTGTTATTGTAAGAACAGTTGCTGAAGGCAAACGTGTAGCCGAACTTGACAATGAACTTAAAGCCCTGCTCAAACGCTGGGACGATACCATTACCAAAGTCCAGAAGGCCAACCAATTGCCCGCTTTGGTTTACGAAGAAACCAGCCGGACGGTTGCCATGTTACGTGATTTGTTCAATCCCTCCTATGAAAATATCTACATTAATGATACTGATATTTTCAACGAGGTAAAAAATTATGTTTCCTTGATAGCACCGGAAAGTGTGAAAGTTGTCAAACAATATACTGGTAAGTTACCGATTTTTGACAATTTTGATGTCACCAAACAAATCAAGTCGTCATTTGGCAGGACCGTATCGTATAAACATGGCGCCTACCTTATTATTGAACATACAGAAGCATTGCATGTAGTAGATGTCAATAGCGGCAATCGTTCCAAATCCGCCGATGGTCAAGAAGCCAATGCTTTAGATGTAAATCTCGGGGCTGCCGATGAATTGGCAAGACAACTAAGGCTGAGAGATATGGGCGGGATTATTGTTGTCGACTTTATAGACATGAACTTGGCTGAAGACAGGCAAAAGTTGTACGAACGGATGTGCGAAAACATGAAACATGACAGGGCACGTCATAATATATTGCCTCTCAGCAAATTCGGACTTATGCAGATTACACGACAGCGCGTACGCCCTGTTATGGATGTAAACGTAGAAGAAGTCTGTCCGACGTGCCTTGGAAAAGGTTCGGTAAAGTCAAGTTTCTTATTTACAGAAGTTTTGGAACGTAAGATTCATACTTTAGTAGAAAATCTCAAAATCAAAAAGTTCAGCTTGCACGTACATCCGTATGTTGCAGCGTATATCAACCAAGGCGTTTTCTCCTTAAAAAGGAAATGGCAAATGAAATATGGCCTTGGCGTGAAAATAATACCAAGCCAGAAATTAGCCTTTTTGCAATACGAGTTTTTCGACCAACATGGGCAAGAAATCGACATGAAAGAAGAAATTGAACTGAATTAAATTAAATCAGGGGACAGATTACAGAAACTGTCCCCTGATTTTGTATTCTACCGATCTTGTAAATTGTTTTCTTATTCCTTCTACTTTCTTTTTCCCGAAGAACAGAACTATCACACATCTTTCCGGGAAATGTACCAACAGTTTCATCAAGAATATAATTACCTATGAATCATTATATTAAAAAAAAGTAAGCTATATGAATTTTCCACCACCGGTTCCTGCAGAAAAAGCAAGCGGTTGCAAAAAAAATTGCGACCTGTCGCTTCTGCAAGGCGACAGGTCGTGTTACGAAAGCGACAGGTCGCCTTACAGACAGGTTCCGGTATGTCCGGTTTAACGCAACTCATGTAAAGAAAAAGGATGCGAATGAAAAACAATCGCATCCTCGGTTCATTTATATCAGCCTTTGTCAAATAGATTCTCCTACTGCTGACTTATCACATCCTCAATGGCACGACACAACTGGTCAGGGCAAGAGGTCGGTTTCATACCACACCGGATACCGTCTAAACGACTGATGACATCACCTGCCTTCATATCCTTGACCAAACGTGCTATTCCTTGCAGATTTCCATGACATCCACCGACAAAACGGACATTTTTGACAACATCGCCATCCATTTCAATTTCTATTTCACGGCTGCATGTTCCCTTTGTTTGATAATGGTACACCATCGTTCTATCAGTCCTCCGTTTCGGGTTTCATGTTAGTATACACTGTCTGCACATCATCAAACTCTTCCAAACGTTCCACCATTTTATTGATGGTTTCGCGTTCTTCCGGCGTAACGTCCTTCAGGTCATTGGGAATATAAGTAAACTCACCGCCGACATCCTCGAATCCTTGTTCTTCAAGATGTTTCTGGATGGCACCATAGCTCTTCGGATCACCGTAAATCGTGATTGTACCCTCTTCTTCATCCAAGTCATAATCCTCTTCTACTCCGTAATCAATCAAGTCAAGAATCAGATCATCCATATCAACATCAGCCTTCTTCTTGAAGGTAAATACACATTTGTGGTCAAACAAGTATGCCAATGAACCCATGTTGCCAAGTGTTCCTGAGAATTTATTGAAGATGGAACGAACATCGGCCACCGTACGTGTCGGGTTGTCAGTCAACGTATCCACGAATACGGCGATTCCGTGAGGGCCGTAGCCTTCGTAAGTCATTCCTTTATAGTCGCTCTGGTCCTTTCCCATTGCATTCTTGATGGCACGCTCGATATTGTCTTTTGGCATGTTCTCACGTTTGCAGGTAGCAATCACCGAACGTAACGTAGGATTATTTTCCGGTTCCGGGCCGCCGGCTTTGACTGCAATAGCAATTTGTTTGCCAAGTCTTGTAAACGTTTTGGCCATGTGACCCCATCTCTTCAATTTTGCTGCTTTTCTATATTCAAATGCTCTTCCCATTGGAAATTAATTTTTATAGTTGTTATCTTTTGATTGTCTCATTTTATAATTCAGCCATATACCGTAAATTATCAATACGACCGTAGGTGCGATGAGCGCCTTTGTATAACCTTGCAAGGTTATTTGCAAAAGCCAACAAAATACCAATATATAATATATGGTTTTGGCAATGGCTAAACCTTTCTGTCTCATTTTATCTCAATTTTGCACCGAGTTTGTTTTCAAAATTAGCTACCAGCTTGCCCATGATGGCGTCAATCTGCTTATCAGTGAGCGTTTTTGTCTCATCTTGTATCAGGAAATTGACAGCATAGCTTTTTTTGCCGGCCTCTAAATTTTTCCCTTCATATACATCAAAGAGTTTAACTTCTTTCAGCAGCTTTCTTTCTGTGGAATAAGCGATCTGTTCAATTTCCGCAAACTCGACCTTTTTGTCTACCAACAAAGCCAAATCACGGCTTACCGCAGGATATTTACTGATTTCTGTATAACTTACCACGTTATTTTTAACAGCTTTCATGAGCAGTTTCCAATTCAGGTCGGCGAAATAGACCTCATTGTCCACATCAAATGCTTTTTGTATCTTACGGCATACAATACCCATGGAGGCTACGGTCTTCCCCCCTTTATTATGAATCTCTATGCCTTTGGAATAAATGTCATTGTTTGATTCGGTTATAACCATATTACCGAGGTTCACACCCAACCGTTGCATGATATTAAGGACATAGGCTTTTATTTCATAAAAACTACTGTTCTCATCGGGATGTATCCATGAACCGCTGATGCGTTTGCCGGTCACCCACAAGCCGAGATGGTAATCTTCGGAATATGCATCAAGAATATGCTCTATAACCGCCTTGTCACGGCTGCTGCTGACACCGGGAATTATGTCAGGACATTTGTTTTCTTCATGGAAATAGTAACAGTTACCGAACTCGAAGAACTTCAGATCGGCATTTTTACGGTTGGCATTATGTGCAATACACTCCATACCGCCAAAAAGCAATGTCTGGCGCATGGCATTCAAATCCGAACTTAGTGGATTAATCAGTTTTACGAGCTGGCTGTTCAGGTAAGCCTTGAGTTCTTCATAATAAGCTGAACGTGTCAGCGAATTGTTCAGTATCTCATTGAAGCCGCAACCGACAAGTTGTTCTGCTATGATGTTTTGAAGTTTATGGCTCTTGTCCTCATCGCCTTTAACGTTTAGGGTGGATTTCACGGATGACGGTATTTCCACATTGTTGTAACCGTAAATGCGGAGAATATCTTCCACGACATCACACGGACGCTGTACATCTACTCTGTATGCGGGAACTTGCAGCCGGAGTCCTTCCGATGTTTCTTCAATAATCCGCATTTCAAGACTTGTTACAATGCTTTTAATCGTCTCTGCACCAATACGTTTTCCAATCAGATTATAAGCATACTCATATTCCAGGTCGACAACGAAGTCAGGTATCGGATTTGGATAAACATCCTTTATCTCCATTGCAATCTCGCCACCCGACAACTCTTTGCAAAGCATTGCAGCTTGTTTCAGCGCATAAACAGCTCCGTTGGGGTCTATCCCACGTTCAAAACGGAATGAGGCATCCGTACTCAAACCATGCCGGCGGGCGCTTTTACGTATCCATGTCGGATTGAAATATGCACTTTCCAATAATACGTTGCGCGTCGTCTCATAGGTTCCGCTGCCTTTTCCACCAAACACTCCGGCTATACACATTGGTTCTTCCACATTGCAAATGGCAAGATCTCTGTCACTGAGTTTGTGCTCTACTCCGTCAAGCGTAACAAAAGACGTTCCTTCGGGCATGGCCTTAACAACAACTTTTTGTCCTTTGATCATATCAGCGTCAAAACAATGCAAAGGCTGGCCGTATGCGAACATGATGTAGTTGGTTACATCTACTATGTTGTTGATTGGCCGAAGACCTATGATGCGGAGTTTATCCTGAAGCCATTCAGGGCTTTCCTTTACTTCGCAATTCTTGAGCGTCACGGCACAATAGCGCGGGCATGCCTCTGTGTTCTGCAAATCGATGTCAATCTCCAAATCATGGTTGTCAACGGCAAAGCCCTCACATGTTGGACGGTGCAGACTCGTTTTATAGCCGTTCTGTACCAACCAAGCATACAAGTCGCGAGCCACACCGTAATGAGAACATGCGTCAGCACGGTTCGGTGTAATGTCAACCTCGATAAGGTAATCGCTTTTTAACTGATAATAATCAGCTGCTGGAGTTCCCGGAACAGCCTCCGATGGCAATACAATGATGCCGTTGTGGTCTGTTCCTATGCCTATCTCGTCTTCAGCACAAATCATACCGAAACTTTCTACACCGCGCAGCTTGGACTTTTTGATGGTAAAACATTCATCGCCGTCATAGAGTTTGCATCCTAATGTAGCAACCACAACTTTCTGCCCTGCAGCAACATTGGATGCGCCACAGACGATTTGCACGGGTTCAGCCTCGCCGATATTGACCGTACAAACATGCATGTGGTCGGAATTAGGATGAGGGGCACAAGTGAGAACCTCGCCTATCACAACGCCCTGCAATCCGCCTTTGATGGGTTGTACTTCTTCCACGCTACCTACTTCCAATCCTTCTGAAGTCAGCGCGTCGGCCACTTCCTGAGCAGTCAAATCGAAATCAACATACTCTTTCAGCCAATTATAAGAAATATTCATATTATAATAAAATTTATGTATCTCAAAAATATCGTGCAAATTTACACTTTTCCAGCCAATCCAGCAAGTGGAAACGTCACAAAGCGTAGCACCTTCCTATATCGGAGAACTTTTCGACAAAACCCTTTCCATGAACGGGAAGGCAGGTTATCAGAACGGCACGCTATTATCCGGCAATGGAACATCGCTATACGAAGAAGTTTCCATGTGTACAGGCGGAGGCGGCACAGCATTGTCGTTCATCTTTGAACCGTATACGGGGGATTCACCCGGCATAGGAATATAGGCATCCTCGTCCGGATCTTGGAAACGTGCATATTCACCACGGAATTTCAGCAATACATCTCCGACCGCGCCATTACGGTGCTTTGCAATGATAATTTCTGCCATGCCATGCAGGTCACGGCCTTTTTCATCCTGATAAATCTTATAATATTCCGGACGATGAATAAAACATACCATGTCGGCATCCTGCTCAATCGCTCCCGACTCGCGAAGGTCACTCAGTTGCGGGCGTTTCCCTTCAATACCTTCACGGCTTTCCACACCACGATTCAGCTGACTCAAAGCTATGATTGGAATATTAAGTTCCTTGGCCAATCCTTTAAGCGACCGCGAGATAGTACTTACTTCTTCTTGGCGGCTTCCAAATGACATGCCACTGGCATTCATGAGCTGAAGATAGTCTATCATGATGATTTTCACGCCATGCTCACGCACCAAACGGCGGGCTTTTGTACGCAGTTCAAAAACCGAAAGCGACGGCGTATCATCAACATAAAATGGCGCATCATATAATTGTGATATCTTGCTATCCAACTGCCCCCATTCATAAGGTGCCAACTGTCCGCTTTTTATTTTCTCACCCGGAATCTCACAAACATTAACTATCATACGGTTGACCAACTGCACGTTACTCATTTCAAGCGAGAACATGGCACAAGGAATTTTCATGTCGACCGCCATCTTTTTTGCCATAGAAAGGACAAAGGCCGTTTTTCCCATGGCCGGCCGGGCGGCAATGATGACAAGATCGGAATTTTGCCAGCCGGACGTCATCTTATCTAATTTCTCAAAACCGCTACTCAGTCCACTCAATCCGTCTTGTCGGGCGGCCGCTTTTTGAAGCATTTCATAAGCCTCATGAATAACCGGATTAATTTGCGTGTAATCCTTCTTCATGTTCTGTTGAGAAATCTCAAAGAGCTTACCTTCTGCTTCCTGCATCAAATCATCAACATCTACCGTACTGTCAAAAGCCTTTGTCTGTACATTGCTCGTAAATGTAATCAACTCCCGTGCCAGAAACTTTTGCGCTATTATACGAGCATGATATTCAATATGGGCAGAAGACACCACCTTACCACTCAACTGCGTGATATAGAAAGGGCCACCTACTTCGTCGAGCTCTCCCATGCTGCTGAGCTGTTCAGTTACAGTCAATATGTCTACCGGTTTTTGCTGTATATTTAAGGTACGAATCGCTTCAAAAATCAACTGATGCCTCCGGTCATAAAAGCTTTCCGGCCTGAGGATTTCACTCACCAATGAATATGCGTCCTTTTCAATCATCAGGGCACCCAGCACCGCTTCTTCAAAATCCAATGCCTGCGGTTGCAAATGCCCGTAAGCATCCTCCTGCGGAACGTTACTGCCTTTGCTCTTGCGCCCGGTGGCTTTCCTTTGTTCTGCCATACTATAATGTTTTATTTTAATGAGCGCAAATATACAATAAATCCCTTAAAAACACATGTCCATATCCTTTAAAAAGTCTACAACTACAGCTCTGGCTTTCTCGTACGAACGGTTTATCCATACTTAACTTTCATTATGATATGAAAAAAGCATGGTTTGCTGTCGATCAGGCCACAAACCATGCTTCTTTATTTTAAGACAGTATGAAAGAATCAGTTATATTCTTGCCAACTCTTTATCTGTATATCTTTCTGTCCCATCTGGCAGAACGCTTCAATGAATGCTTTTGCCAAACGCGCGTTGGTCATCAATGGAATATTATGATCTATCGCAGCTCGGCGAATCCTGTAACCGTTAGTAAGTTCACGATTGGTATGGTTTTTCGGAATATTGACAATCAAATCAAACTTATGTTCAGAAAGTAACTTCATCACATTATTGTCTGCTGTCGGGTTTTCATCTGGCCAACAAACCGTAATAGCGTCTACTCCATTTTCATTCAAGAAACTTGCCGTCCCATGAGTCGCATAGATCTCATATCCTTTGGCTTGTAACATTCGGCTGGCGTCAAGCAAATCAACTTTTGATTTGGCAGGACCGGAAGACAACATTACAGCTTTTTGAGGTATTTTATATCCCGTTGCAATCAACGCATTAAGCAAAGCCTCGTTAAAATCATCGCCTAAGCAACCGACCTCACCCGTTGATGACATATCAACGCCGAGTACGGGGTCGGCATTTTGCAAACGGGCAAATGAGAATTGAGATGCTTTCACACCAATGCGGTCAATGTCGAATGCCGACTTGTCAGGTTTGCTGTATGGAGCATCAAGCATGATACGGGTCGCAGTTTCAATGAAATTACGTTTCAGTATTTTGGAAACAAACGGGAAACTGCGTGATGCACGCAAATTGCACTCTATCACTTTTACCTGATTGCCTTTCGCAAGGTATTGGATATTAAACGGACCGGAAATATTAAGTTCTTTAGCTATCTGACGGCTGATCTTCTTGATAGTGCGTGCTGTGGCAAAATAGATCTGTTGAGCCGGGAATACCAGTGTAGCGTCACCCGAATGCACACCTGCGAACTCAATATGTTCAGAAATTGCATATTCAACGATTTCTCCGTTCTGTGCCACGGCATCAAACTCTATTTCTTTTGTTTCCTGCATGAACTGTGAAACTACTACCGGATATTCCTTTGATACTTCTGCTGCCATTTGCAGGAAACGTTTCAGTTCATCTTCATTGTGGCATACGTTCATGGCAGCACCTGAAAGCACGTATGACGGACGAACCAATACCGGATAACCCACTTTCTCGATAAACGAGTGCATATCTTCCATACTGGTAAGTTCCTGCCATGCCGGTTGGTCGATACCCAACTGATCAAGCATTGCTGAGAATTTGTTACGGTTTTCTGCCCGGTCTATGGACACCGGAGATGTACCAAGAATGGGCACAGCCTGACGGTGGAGTTTCATGGCGAGATTATTCGGTATTTGACCACCTACCGAAACAATCACCCCACGCGGCTGTTCAAGGTCAATCACATCAAGAACACGCTCAAACGATAATTCATCAAAATACAGGCGGTCGCACATATCATAATCCGTTGACACTGTTTCTGGATTATAATTAATCATAATTGATTTATAGCCCAATTTGCGGGCTGTTTGAATCGCATTTACCGAACACCAGTCAAACTCAACTGAAGAACCAATACGATAAGCACCTGAACCAAGGACAACTACTGACTTTTCATTCTTGTAATAGTTTACATCATACCCTTCTACAGCATACGTGAAATATAAGTAATTGGTGAGTTCTGGATGCTCAGAAGCAACCGTATTGATTCTCTTCACTGCCGGCAAAATATTCAAATTCTTTCTGTAAGCACGGACTTGTAAGTTTTCCTTTTCCATATTACCATTTTCCGGTTTCAATACGAAACGGGCAATTTGGAAATCTGAAAAACCTAATATCTTTGCCTGACGCAGCAGATCTGCTGACAACTCTTCCAGTTTATTGAAGCCCTGTAACTTGTTTTTCATATCGACAATGTTCTTCAACTTGCCTATGAACCAGGGATCTATTTTCGTCAGGTCGTATATCTTATCAATACTATAACCTTCCTCCAAAGCTTGGGCAATGGCAAAGATGCGTAAATCAGTCGGATTGGCAAGTTCATCGTCAAGATTGTCAAAATGCACATTGTCATTACCAACAAATCCGTGCATACCCTGACCTATCATACGCAAACCCTTTTGGATGATTTCTTCAAAAGAGCGGCCTATTGACATGATTTCACCCACAGACTTCATACTTGAACCAATATGGCGTGAAACACCGGCAAACTTTGTGAGATCCCAACGTGGAATCTTACAAATAAGATAATCGAGAGACGGAGCTACATATGCAGAATTGGGGGTGCCCATCTCACCTATTTGGTCAAGCGTATATCCCAAACCGATTTTTGCCGCTACGAAAGCCAGCGGATAACCAGTCGCTTTAGATGCCAATGCTGATGAACGGCTTAAACGTGCATTCACCTCTATGACGCGGTAGTCATTCGTTTCTGCATTAAAAGCATACTGGATGTTGCATTCACCTACAATTCCCAAATGGCGGATACATTTCTTTGAAAGTTCTTGCAACATGGCAACCTGGTCGTCTGTCAAAGAACAAGTAGGTGCCACAACAATAGATTCTCCTGTATGAATGCCGAGCGGATCAAAATTCTCCATGCTCGCTACCGTAAAACAATGGTCGTTGGCATCACGTATTACCTCAAACTCTATTTCTTTCCATCCTTTGAGCGATTCTTCAACAAGAATTTGGGGCGCAAATGTAAAAGCACTTTCAGCTAATTCAACAAATCTTTTTTCGTCGGGACAAATACCACTCCCTAATCCACCTAACGCATAAGCAGAACGAATCATCACTGGGAAACCTATGCGGCGTGCTGCTGCAAGAGCGTCTTCCATATTCTCTACTGCTTGGCTTACAGGTGTCTTCATCTCAATCTCGTTAAGTTTCCTAACGAACAAATCACGGTCTTCCGTGTACATGATAGCTTCAACAGAAGTGCCAAGTACTTCAACACCATACTCTTTTAAAACACCGTTAAGGTAAAGTTCTGTTCCGCAGTTTAAGGCAGTTTGACCTCCGAAAGCCAGCAAAATGCCATCGGGACGTTCTTTTTTGATAATCTCAGTCACAAAATATGGCGTCACCGGCAAAAAATATACCTGGTCGGCAATACCCTCTGACGTTTGGATGGTTGCGATGTTTGGGTTGACCAATACTGAGCGGATTCCCTCTTCGCGCAAAGCCTTCAGTGCTTGGGAACCAGAATAGTCAAACTCTCCGGCCTGTCCGATTTTCAGCGCACCCGAACCTAAGACCAATACTTTCTTAAACTGTTTCATATTGTTGTTTTGATTGATGAATATATAGATAATTCTTTTTGAAATTACCGGATGAAGACCGGCTCTATCGTTTCAAAATACAAAAATAAGCAATTTCGGGCATGTTCCGTTTACAATTAGTCAAAAAAAAGAGATGCAAATAAAAAAAAAGTTTACCGCATCCCTGATTTTATCTTTTTAGAGGTTTTTACGTTCCAATTCTTGAAGATTCTCCATACGTTTGGCTTCCAAGAATTCATATATGCCACAAAGATGTTCACGTACTTTTCCATTTCCAAATTCATAAACTTTTGTGACAAGACCATCTAAAAAATCCCGGTCGTGGCTTACAACAATCAAGGTGCCGTCATAAGCTATTAATGCTTGTTTCAGTATATCTTTGGTTTTCAGATCCAAATGATTGGTCGGTTCATCCAATATCAACAAGTTGACAGGATTAAGCAACAGTTTCAATAATGCCAGTCGCGTACGTTCGCCGCCGGAAAGCACCTTCACCTTCTTCGTACTTTCTTCACCGCCAAACATGAACGCTCCTAACAAGTCTCGAATTTTGTTGCGGATTTCACCTTTTGCCACTTCATCAATAGTCTGAAAAACGGTCAGTTCACCATCAAGCAATGAGGCTTGGTTTTGCGCAAAGTAACCTATTTGCACATTATGTCCCAGCGTAAGTGTTCCTTCATGGTCAATTTCATTCATGATACATTTTACCAATGTGGATTTTCCTTCGCCATTCCTACCCACAAACGCTATCTTGTTACCGCGTTCCACTGTAAGATTCACGTGACTGAAAATACGTTTATCACCATAGCATTTTCCGACGTTGTCCATTATGACCGGATAATTGCCGCTACGGGGCGACGGCGGAAACTTGAGCCTTAGAGCCGACGTGTCTTCCTCGTCGACTTGTACTATTTCCAACTTTTCGAGCATCTTCACACGGCTTTGCACTTGCAATGTCTTGCTGTATGTTCCTTTGAAACGTTCGATATAGTCTTTTGTTTCCTGAATCATTTTTTGCTGTTCTTCATATTGTTTCAGCTGCTGTTCACGACGTTCCTTCCGCAACTCAAGATATTTGCTATAATTGACTTTATAATCATAAATACGTCCCATTGTTACTTCAATGGTACGTGTCGTTATGTTATCCACAAACTTCCGATCGTGACTGATGACAACCACAGCCTTGCTGCTTTCCGTCAAGAACTGTTCTAACCACTGAATGCTTTCAATGTCAAGATGATTGGTCGGTTCGTCAAGGAGTAACACATCCGGATCCTGCAACAAGAGTTTGGCCAGTTCGATGCGCATACGCCAACCACCGCTGAAATCACTGGTTGGCCGGTTGAAATCATCGCGCCGGAAGCCTAATCCTAACAATGCTTTTTCAACATCTTCTTCAAAATGTGTAAGGTCAATGGCATAAAACTTTTCACTGGCAGAAGCCACTTTCTCAATCAACGCCATATATTCGTCACTTTCATAGTCGGTACGCGATGCCAACTCATTATTCATTGCGTCAATCTCTTTTTCCATTTCTTTCAGATGTGAAAAAGCCAACGACGCTTCTTCAAAAACAGTCCTGCCGTCTTCCGTCATCAAATGTTGGGGCAGATACGCTATCACACATTCTTTTGGTGCCATCACCTTACCTCGAGTCGGCTGCCGTACGCCTGCCAATATTTTCAGTAAAGTACTCTTTCCGGCACCATTCTTTCCCATGAGTGCAATGCGGTCTTTTTCATTGATTTGAAAAGAAATGTCACTAAACAAGGTGGTACCGCCAAATTCGACGGTAAGGCCTTCTATTGCTACCATATAAATTTATTAGAGAATTTGATTTGCGATTGCAAAATTACGTTTTTTATTTGAACCCGTAAACGACAGGACTTGCAAAATGTTTAAGACAAAAGCATCTATACATTCCGTTTTTAACAAGACATCAGAATCAATGCTGAACGTGGCATGACTGTCATTCGCCCTCCGCGACATCTGACAGGTCTGTCAAGTTCAATTTGCCCGTCTTGGCATAAAACAAAATAATTTCCCGCCGGAACCATCACCTGGCATGCTTCAGTCAAAACATTAAAATAAAGATAAAATACTGACATTCCACAGCTATCATCCTGCAAGGAATATGCAATCATGCCTGGTATGGCAAATAAAAAAGAAAGCCCTTTTCTGACAGCTTCAGCCGTCCGCATCCTGAATGCGCCGTATAACTTACGCATCCTTACCAGTCCTCGTATATACTGATACAAATCGTCATGGATTTCTTTGTAGCTCCAGTTGATGGCATTCACGCTGTCGGGACTTTTATATGAATTGCGTACACCTTTTTTTGACCTGAAGAACTCGTCACCCGCAAAAATCAAAGGAATTCCTTGGGACGTAAAAAGGAATGTTTCAGCCAGTTTGTATAACCGCAAACGTTCATTAACCGGCTCATCACTGAAAACAGCCTGCAAACGGTCTGCAAGACAAAGGTCATCATGACAACTCACATAATTGATAATTTGCCAAGGAGCAGTTGCCCACGGAAATTTTGCATAATTTACTTTGGAATAATTTATCTGAGGATGCCATACTCCGCCGGCAATTCCGAAACGTACGCTCTCGGCGGCATCTAATTTCGTACCCAAAAAACCACCATCTTTTATATCAATCCAACTTCCACGCAAGCCGTCGCGCAACTCGTCACCAAAAGCCGCAATACCCGGCAACCACGACATATTGGCCTTTACGGCACAGTCTGTCCGTGGAATTTTTGCCGGCTGTGCCGACCAGCCTTCACCATACAATAATACAGCCGGGTCACGCCGCGATAACGCAGCCTTGATTTGCCGCATTGTTTCCAAGTCGTGTAGTCCCATCACATCAAAACGGAACCCGTCGATATGGTATTCTTCCTGCCAAAAAAGCACGCTTTCTACCATGTAACGGCGCATGAATTCACGTTCGCTGGCCGTCTCATTGCCACAACCCGACCCATTAGCCCATTCGCCTTTCTCTGTTTTCCGGAAAAAATAGCCGGGTACGAGACATTCAAAGTTACTGTCTTCTACGGAATAAACATGGTTGTAAACGACGTCCATGACAACCCGCAATCCGGCATCATGGAGCGCCATAACCATTTGCCGAAATTCTCGTATGCGGCATCTCGGATCATAAGGATTGGTGGAGTAAGAACCCTCTGGTACATTATAGTTCTGCGGGTCATATCCCCAGTTATATTGTCCGGTTCCCTGTTTACTCTCGTCTACCGATGCAAAATCGAAGGAAGGCAACAAATGGACATGTGTCACTCCCAGCTCAACGAGGTGTGACAATCCGCCTTTTGAACCATAAGCTGTCTTTACATCTTGCTCCGTAAGGGCAAGAAATTTGCCTTTATTGCGTATGCCCGAGTCGTCTGATACGGAAAAATCACGATGGTGCATTTCATAGATAATGGCATCAGCCGGATGATTGAATTCAGGGCTCTCTTCTGATTCCCAGCCTTCAGGTTGCAAGTCCCGAAGGTCGATGACAGCAGCCCGCCGTCCGTTTACACCGACTGCCGTCGCGAAAAGTCCGGGCGCGGGATTCCTCCATCGGCCTCCTATACGGGCGCAAAACACATAAAACAATCCTTTCACGTCGTAAGGTTGAAGGCTCTCCCACCTGCCGTCGTCACGCCGTTTCATATTGATGGTTTTGAAAGCCTCGCCCACGCTGCCGTCTGAAAATAACAGCAGGTGTACTTCGTCGGCATCCGGCGACCAAACGGAAAACCGTATGCCTTCTTCCGTAAAATCCAACTCTTTAAAGAATCTATCGGTCACGCTCACTATGCTCTATCAGTAGTTTTATCTTTTCGTTTAACCCGTCGCTTGCCATCAACTGTTCAAGCGTAAGATGCATACGGTAATGCCAGTAATTTCTCGGGTTGGCCGGTACATTGATTCGTTCTGACGCTACATCTGGCCGTCGCAACGTTTCGTCTATCGATAACCAATCCTGCCATGAAATGAGGCAAAGCATGGATGGGGAATACAAATGGCGCGCCACGACCTCTTCACAAAGCCATCCCGGCATGACCGCCGGTGCATCGCCATCCTTTTGCAACACTTCATGGTAATAGGCATTGGTCTGTTCATAGTCTTCTTTCCACCACCCCCTCAGCGTCGGCATATCATGCGTAAAAATAGTGGCGACACTTCGATAAGGATTGTTTTCCAATGCACTGAAACGAATTCCTGACTGCTTCGGCATGGTTTGTATTTCAAGCGACAGGATGCGCAGATCATTCATGACCCACGGCACACAGTCGGGCACCATACCCAAATCTTCAGCGCAAACCAACATTCGCGTGGCGTCAATCAATACCGGCAGTTTTTGCATGGCTTGCGCATACCAGAATTCATTGTGACGGCGATAAAAATAATCATTGTAAAGAGCGTTGAACGCGTCACGTTCTGCCCCGCTCAACATTTGGTACAGGCAATCCAGCTGCGCGGATATACGCGGATGATATTTTTCGGGATCTTCCCTGTCGGGCACAAATAGCACATTGCTGATGAGTGAATAGAGTCCCTCACGCATGGTAACGTCTTCCGGAGAAGTGCAATGCTCAAATGCTTGCTTAATTTTTTTCTGCGTGTCGTATTCCGGCTTCATTTCGTACCAATCGTAGCCTTTGGGTTGGAGGTATTTTTCCTTTACCTCCTCAGCTCGTTCGCCGAAATATTCTTCAAGCACCCAGTCGGATATGTTGGGACGTGTAAAGAAGTTCTTCCTGAAACGCAGACCGTAGCTTTCTATTTCCTCTACAGTCATGGGAAGTGCCGGAGAGAATTGCCCCAACAAGCCGTGTACGGCGTCCTCGGGAATTTCCCAAATCCGGAAAAAGCCAAGCACATGATCGATACGGTAAGCGTCGAAATATTCCGCCATCTTTTTGAAACGGCGAACCCACCAGCGGCACTGGTCTTTCTGCATGGCATCCCAGTTATAAGTGGGGAATCCCCAGTTCTGGCCGTTCACGGAAAAAGCATCGGGCGGCGCACCGGCTTGCGCATTGAGGTTAAAGTAAAACGGTTCCACCCACGCTTCCACACTATGACGGCTGATGCCGATTGGTATGTCACCTTTCAGAATAATGCCTTTGGAGCGGGCATATTCACAAGCTGACAAGAGCTGGCAGTGCAAATGATATTGCATGAAATAATAATAGCCTACTGACTCACCGGCCTGTCCGGATGTCTTGCAGAACGCATAGACTTCCTCAACCTTAAACTCGGAATATTCCGGCCATGTGTTAAAATCTGCGGTTCCGTAACGGTCACGCAAAACGCTGAAAGCTGCATAAGGCATCAGCCATTCTTCGTTTTGCCTATAGAAGTCTCTAAACGTCTGTGAGGCGAAACAAGCCTCTTTTTCCTGTAAATAAACACGACGGATATATTGCTCCTTCAACTCATAAACTTTCTCATAGTCCACCTCCGGCAAAGCATTAAGCGCCTCCCGGCAACGTTCGTACTCTTCGCAAAACATCTCATCGGCTACTCGCGGAAGTTGACGTAAATCCATATATTGCGGATGAAGAGCATATATGGAGATGCTGTTATAAGGATATGAATCTAACCAACTGCGGTGAATTGTGGTATCATAAACCGGCAACACTTGTATCACACGCATGCCGGTCAGTGCCACCCAGTCGGTCAATCGCTTCAGGTCGCCAAAATCACCGACGCCGCAACTGCCCTCGCTCCGCAACGAAAACACAGGTATGACTACCCCCGCACCTTTCCATTTGTTTTCCTGCACACGAAGCGGAGCGTCGGAAATGACTAAGACATCATCCTTTGTCACGCTGTTGGCCGGCAGCACGCGGTTGTCACCGCCCTCCCAGTCGACAAAAGCTCCCGTATTCGCATCGACGATCACATATTTGTATTCCATGGGAAAAGTCAGCCCCACTGTACTCAGAGTCACGCACCATTCGTGGAGTGCCACTTCCTTCATCATAAAGGCAAAGTCCGGATTCCAGTCACCCAATGCCGGCTGGTTCCCTAAAATAGCCAACGCTTGTCCGTCTTTCAACTGCGGTGCGTCAACTCTTAACATCAACGTCCCGCTGAAATACGAAAGATTTTCCGTATGTATCTCACGCGGGTAAATACATTTGGTAAAGGCCGATGTATATAAATATGACGCCAACGGAACATCACGCCAGGAGTCCGGAAAAATGAAATTTTTAGTGGCGTCGGCTTTGAAATATCGGGGTACGACATTCCATTCCGCACGCAACAGGCGTTCACCGGCATAAACGCCATAATGGTAATAAAACGCCTTTACAGTATTCTCGCTTATGCGTGTCTCACCGCGCCATGTATGTCCGTCCTGGGTCTCTAACATATAAAGTTGCGACTTTTCGCGCCCTTTAATGTCCACCGTGGTCAATACGACTCCAATGTTCTCACCCCAGTGTGTATAGTATTCAATCGAAAACTGTAGTTTCATAAGTCATGTGTCATGATGTGTTTTTGTTAGTATTGATACAAAGTTAATCATTCAGGTGAAACCCGCAATCACCCATCAAAAAAAAATAAATATTTGTGCAATATATTTGGATATTCAACATCCTTTTCTTATCTTTGTAATAAGAAAAAAAGCCGCATCGGTTAGATTGGGATACTCATCAAATTATTCTGAAAGCCGAGAATGCTTCGTCCACCAATGGCGGGCCACGCCTTCGGGTAGCTTAATTGCCGGTGGATTACAAAGGTGGCGGGCGCTCAAAACTTGTTAGCTCGGAGTTTCATCACATCATCGATGCGGCACATTATACCAAAAAGAGGATTGTTTTCGGGCAGTCCTCTTTTTTCATACCCCAAGACAGCAGGCAACCGACATCGGACAATCCCGCCAAATAGCCCCATACAACAGGCCTTTCACAGCGACCGCTCGCAGAAAAAATTACAAAGCCAGAAAAAAAAATTGCAAGCGCTTGCAAATTTTGTTGCAAGCGCTCGCAATTTTCACAATGAAATGACGGGATAAAAACGGTTTGGATAGTCGGTATCAGAGCGTGCGAATCCGGAAATAAAAGTGCTGTTTTCCTTATGTCATCACTCTAACTTAAAACGCCCCACCCTGTGCTTCGTAAACAAGAAATGAAAGATAGAGAAGATATACAATGACCATTGTTATGCCTTCCCACCGCTCAACAGTCCGTTTGGTATAAGAAAAGAACCAAAGCAGCAACATACTCAGCAACATCATGCCCAGGTCAAGATAAGAAATCTGTCCGACCTTCATCGGCGAAGTAGCCGCACACACTCCCATCACAAAAAATATATTAAAAATGTTGCTTCCGATAACATTGCCAATCGCAATGGCCGAACTGCCTTTACGAGCAGCCACCATGGATGTTGCAAGTTCCGGCAGCGAAGTCCCCGCCGCTACCAACGTAAGACCTACCACTGTTTCGCTCACACCCAAAGACAACGCTATGGCCGAAGCACCATCAACAAAGAAGTTACCGCCAACGACCAAACCGGTCAGTCCGACAACAATCCACACAGCAATCTTCCAATACGGCATGGGAGGAATATGTACCTGCTGTTGCATGCCATCTCCAGTCTCCTTTTTGCGTGATATGAAATAGGTATAAGCCATAAAAACGCAAAAATAGCCCAGCAACAACAAGCCGTCCGTCCGCGACAGCATATTCATACTTCCGGGATCCAAAATACTGTCTGCGGCAATGACAATCAAAACCACTGATGCCAAAATGGCAAACGGAATATCCTTTGCCAACGAACTTTTGCTGATGGTGATGGGAGCCAACCATGCAGAACATCCGACAATCATCAATACGTTGAAAATATTACTTCCTACAATATTACCGATGGAAATGTCACTATTGCCTTTGATGGTGGAAACGAAACTGGTAACAAACTCCGGCAAGGAAGTTCCAAAAGCCACGACAGTCAAGCCTATGACCAGCTCGGCCACATTGAAACGGCGCGCCAAACCAGTCGCGCCGTCTGTCAGTTTGTCAGCACCGAACAATATCAGAACAATGCCCAAAATCAACCATAACAAACTTATCCACATAAAATAACTTCATTAATCCCTGCGCCCTAAGTAAATCATCACATAATACATCAACGTAGCCAAAGAACCTAAGGCAGCAACAACATATGTATAAGCAGCTGAACGCAAAGCCGATACTGCCGCTGAATGGTTGGTATAGTTCGTAATACCCGACTCACTCAGCCATTGGGTGGCGCGACGGCTGGCGTCAATCTCAACAGGCAGCGTGATAAAACTGAAAAGAGTGGTCATCGCAAAAAGAACGATACCTGCCAGCAATACCTCGGGAAACATATTAATGGTAAACATCCCGATGAGGATAATCCATTGCACCCAATTTGAAGCGAAAGAAACAATCGGCACAAGGCTGCTACGCATTTTCAACGGAGCATAAGCCACCGCATGCTGAAGAGCATGGCCGCACTCGTGTGCTGCAACCGCCGCAGCCGCTACGCTGCAAGTGTCATATACATCCTCACTCAAATTAACCGTTTTGTTGGCCGGATTATAGTGATCGGTCAATGAACCGGATGTGCTGATGACTTTTACATCATAAATGCCATTCTCACGCAACATCTTTTCGGCAATTTCCCGCCCGGTCAGGCCACCTGATACCGGAATCTTTGAATACTTTTTAAACTTACTCTGTAAATTAGCCTGTACAATCCAACTTGCAAGTGCTACTCCAATAAAAATAATCCAATAAGACGTATAACTGTCGATCATATATTAAAAAATTAATGGTTTTACTGTTTACTCATCAAAAATCATGCCAAAACGATACAAAAATAGACAAGAAAGCAGAAGTTTCTAAATAAAAAACCATTTATGCACTGTTCTTTTTGTTTTTTTAGTATATTTGTTGAAAGAAACGGTGTAAATCCTACCAAATTATGAAAATTAATCTGACACGCCAGTTAGCGACAGGCTGCATCCTGTCAATCCTGCTTTCGGGTTGTTTCCACAAACAGGCAGAAAACAAACAAAACGAAAATGAATGTGACAGCACCATCATATTGCCGGCAGACAATGCGGTATACGGCCATTTGGGTGAAGGTACAGGCATGAGCGTACTGGAATTCATCACCAATGACGGTGACACGCTCGCACTAACCAAAACCAACGAAGAAACTGACGAAGATGGTATCATTTTAGGTGAAATCGCCAATTACACCGATCAGTACGCCGTCGTAACGGCCAACAACAATCAAAGTGTTGCCATAGCCATTAACATCAGTCAACTGGCTAAAAGTTGGAAATCAACGGCAAACAAAGGTAAAGGAATAACATTGATGATTGACGGAAAAGCACAAGCCTTACCGGGAAGCGACAGTTGCCAATATGACAGATGGAGACTTTATAACTGCAATCTGATACTCGAAAATACGCGAGAAACGGACTTAAAAGCAAAATGCGACACACTTGAAATCATTTCGCTGACATTGGACTCACTAACCCTGAGAAAGGTCGCTGACATGACAACAGAAACATTCTATCCCGTAAACCCGGAAAATCATGGCAGCCGTTAAATCTCAAGAAATGGTACAATGTATCCACTGCAAACATGGACGTTTCATGCAGTGGATGAAAAACCCCGTCATCTGTGAGTGTACGGCAATGCAAAACGAACGTTTTGTAGCTGAAGCAAAAAAAATATGCCAAGCGTACGAACCGTCGAACATACAAACACCGACCATCACGCACTTTGACAGTTACAACGACTGAACCGGAAATTAAAGTCCATTCCCATACGACATTGCATAAAAATCCCCGCATTACTTGTTGCTCACATTTGCAAAAGTAATACGGGGATTAAAATACATCCGAGACAAGACTATTTGGCCGCAATGCACTCTATTTCTACCAAAGCACCTTTCGGCAATGCTTTAACAGCTACGGCAGAACGTGCCGGATAAGGCTCATTGAAGAATGTTGCATAAACTTCATTCATGGCCGCAAAGTCTGCCATGTCGGATAAATAAACCGTTGTCTTTACAACATGGTTCAGATCTGTGCCGGCTTCTTCCATAATATGGGAAGCGTTAACAAGTGCCTGACGAGTCTGCTCTTTAATACCGCCTTCCACAAACTCACCGGTTGCCGGGTCGATGGGAATCTGACCTGATGCAAAAACAAAACCATTTACTTCAATAGCCTGGCTATATGGCCCGATTGCCGCAGGCGCTAACTTTGTGTGAACTGCTTTCATAAAGAATTATATTGATTATAGTAATACCATGCCTTTTTCTTTCAAGGCTGTCTTTATATCCTGAACATGTTCTATGTTCCTCGTTTCAACCTGCATGCGCAACACACAGGCTGTAACATTTGCCGTATCATCATTACGCTCATGATGCACACTAATGATATTTGCACCCAACGCAGCCACGACGCGGCTGACTTCTAACAACTGACCCGGTTTGTCGTCCAACTCGATAACAAACGTACAAATGCGGCCGCTTTTTGAAAGTCCGCGATTGATAACCCGACTCAAGATCGTTACATCAATGTTTCCACCGCTGACCAAACAAATGGTTTTTCTTTCCCTTAATCGGCACTTTATTGAACATGGCTGCAGCCACGCTAACAGCTCCTGCGCCCTCGGCTATCAACTTATGCTGTTCAATCAGTGCCAGAATGGCTGCACATATTTCATCTTCGCTGACAGTTACGACTCCGTCAATATAATGACTGAAAATGTCGTACGTCAGTTCGCCCGGTTCCTTTACGGCAATGCCATCAGCAATGGTTGCCACCGAGGTGAGACGTTCTATGTGATGATGTTCCAGACTTCTGAACATACTGGGTGCCCCATAGGCCTGCACACCATATATTTTTATGCGCGGATTCAACGTTTTGATAGCATAAGCCACACCGCTGATTAATCCTCCACCTCCAACCGGAACAATCACTGCGTCCATCTCGGGGAGTTGTTCCAACAATTCTAATCCTATTGTCCCCTGTCCCGCTATTACATTTTCATCATCAAAAGGATGTATGAACGTATACCCCATACTGTCGCGAAGTTCAATAGCCTTGCGGTATGCGTCATCATAAACACCTGGCACAAGACAAATGTCTGCGCCAAGACGCCGAGTGGCTTCAACCTTACTGATGGGTGCCCCTTCCGGCAAACAGATTAACGATTTGATACCATGTTTAGCCGCTCCAAGGGCGACACCCTGGGCATGGTTTCCGGCCGAACAAGCAATAACGCCTTTCGCCTTTTCGTCTTCGCTCAACTGGGAAATCCTATAACATGCCCCTCTCAGCTTGAATGAACCGGTCACCTGAAGATTCTCCGGTTTCAAATAAATTTCACTCTCGGGGTTAATCTTTGGCGCATATATCAAGTCTGTCCGCCGTATTACTTTTGCCAGTTCATAACGGGCTTTATAAAAGTTATCTAAATTCAGCATGTCTGGTTTTTGGGCAAAAATACAAAAAAGAAAGCAAAAACATAATAAGAGAAGCAGGTATATGTCCCGACATGATTATAAAAAACAAAAATTCTAAAAGGGCGGTCGGCATTGATATTTTTTCAACCTAAATAGCACTTTAATCAAATAATATTTTGTACTTTTGCGCCGTTACTATTGCAGCATAGTTTCTATAATCCGATTATATAACCCTTAATTTAAATATCATAACAATGAACATCAAAAAAATAATTATTGCATTAGGCTTCGTGGCATGTATCATGCCTTCTTTTGCACAATATGAAGGCACGAGCGTATACGACCGTATAGGACATGGAGATGACAGTATCAGAACCTTAGGCAACATTGTGCTTTATAAAGATTATTATAAAGCCAAAGATTATAAAAGCGCTTTCGAACCTTGGAAAGAAGTATTTGAAAAAGCTCCATGTGCAGAAGTCAGTACATACGCTTACGGTGCGTTCATCGTAGCAAATGTTTTATGGACAGAAAAAGACATTAATAAAAAGAAAGAATATTTTGACCTGCTCATGAAGGTTTATGACGTCAGGTTAGAAAACCTTGATGCGCTAAACTCTTTCACAAAGGTAGAGAGCCGAGCAACAAAAGGCGATATACTCGCACGTAAGGCTTTCGACTATGCTTATTACGGCAGTGGGATTGCTGATAACTATTCTTTGGACAACGTATACAAACGTTTCAGCGAAGCCATTGACCTCATTAACGAAGAAGGAGCAAAAGAAGTTCCGGGATTTGTGTTGAATAAATTTTTCGAGGTATCTTATCAAATTTACATGAATGACAGCACAACCTACCGCGAACAGTTTTTACAAGACTACATCGAGAGCCGCGAGGTATGTGAAAAGATGCTGAGTTTGGCTAATGAAGCTTCCGACCCGGCCGCAGCAAAACAAATCGTAGAACAATATGACCCGACTTTGAATCATATTGAAACGTTGTTTGCTCAATCAAAAGCAGCTAACCGCGAACAGTTAATAGCTATTTTCGGACCAAAAATCGAGGCAAACAAAGACAACTTGAAATATCTTAAATCTGTGTTAATACTTCTTTCCGCTAATGACTGCGATGATACGGACATTTATTTCAAAGCTGCTGAATACGCTTATAATATTGAGCCAAGTTATGAATCAGCAATCGGAACGGCGCAAAAATATTCACAAGAAGGTAAAGTTGCAGAATCCATTCAGTATTATGACAAGGCAATTGAATTGTGTTCTACCGATCAAAACAAGGCTGCCATTTCCCTGAAAGTTGCCAATGCACTATCAAAAAGCGGCGATTATGAACGTGCTTACAGTTACCTTGACAAGGCCGTTGGTTTCAACTCAGCTATCAGCGGAAAAGCTAATCTAATACGCGCCCAAATCAAAGCGAAGGAAAAGAAATTCGACGAGGCAATTGCTCTTTGTACACAAGCTGCACAAGAGGATGTCAGCATATCTGGTTCTGCAGATCGTCTGAAAGCGGTCATTGTAGATGTCAAGCAAAAGAATGCAGAATATGAGCGGCAGAACGCCGAATATAAGGCTGCTAAAGCTAAACAAGAAGAATTGGAGAAGTTCTGGAAAGAAGGAGAATAAAATTTTCATGCATCTCGGTTGTCGAACAGACAACATGCCATAATTTGAAAAGAAAGGAACTGTGTCGTCAAAATGATACAGTTCCTTTCTTTTTATATTCATCCCGAAACCATATCAATAAAAAATGCACAAATTATGATGGACATATCATCAATATTAGTTATCTTTGCAAAGTTTTGTTCCAACGGTCTCCCATGCGAGACCATGGATTAAAAGGGAACCGGGTGAAAGTCCCGGACAGTCCCGCTGCTGTAATCTCCATTATGGCGTTCGCTTACAAACCCATGCCACTGTTTTTCATGAAAGAAAATGAAAGCGGGAAGGCCAAGCAACGCGGAGAAAGTCAGAAGACCTGCAAAACAGAAAGCCATGCTTGCATTCTCGTGGAAAAGAAGGGCAAGATCATGCATTTTTAAAGAAACAAATTAAGAAATGAGCAAAAGGTACTTAGCCCGTATTGTAGGCTTATGCTTGGCTGTCACCTGTTGCGGAATGCCACAAAACATTGTAGCATGCTGGCAAAACAAGACAGGTTACCCTGCACAAGATACAGCGCAAATTATACCAAGCATCACGGTAAATGCGCGCCGTATCCCACGCAACATGACATCATCCTCGCCCGAACAAACATTGGAGAAGGATGAAATGACACGCATGGGCGCTCTCGATGTCGCTGATGCTGTACGCCACTTCTCAGGCGTCAGCGTAAAAGACTACGGAGGAATTGGCGGACTGAAAACCATATCTGTCCGAAGCATGGGTGCCCAGCATACAGGCGTAAGTTACGACGGCATCGCTGTAGGTGATTGCCAATCCGGACAAATAGACATTTCACGCTTCTCTTTGGCAAACATCTCCAAACTAACGATGACTATCGGACAAAGCGACAACATCTACCAAAGTGCGCGTATGTTCGCATCCGCCGGTGTACTGCATATCGAAACGACACCGCCAGATTTCTCAAACGGAACATCTCATCTGAACGCAAACATACGAACCGGTTCATATGGTCTGGCAAATCCGTCATTGCTTTACAGTCAACAGATTGGTAAAAAACATAGTATCATGCTTTACGGTGATTTTTTGCGTGCAGATGGCAACTACCCTTTCATCTTACAAAATGGTCAAGCTGTCATCGAAGGTAAACGGAACAACAGCGACATCCGTACATATAGGGCTGAAATTAGTTATCACGCCGCTTTTACCCCCAAACAAACACTGAAAGTAAAAACCTATCTTTTCGATTCGGAGCGTGGGCTTCCCGGCAGTATTGTTTATGATAACCCTTACGCCGCGGAACGGTTGCACGACAAAAATTATTTCGGCCAATTTTCTTATGAAAACCGCTTTACACAACGTCTGAAACTGAATGTTTCTGGTAAGTACAATTACAGCTACACACGTGACACAAATAAACAAGCATCTGGTGATACTGATGATCGATATCGGCAAACCGAAACTTATCTTTCTGCCATTTTATGGGGAGAACCAGTGCAAGGGTTGCAAATATCCCTTTCTCAAGATATCATTTACAATTACTTAAGCAGCAACCTGAAAAAATGTCAGTATCCGAAGCGATATACATCATTAAGTGTCTTGGCTGCACATTATCGCTACAAGAATTTGTCACTTACGGCTTCACTTTTAAATACATTCATTACTGAAACTGTTAAGTATGGTAAAGCTGCTCCCAACCGCCAACGACTCTCACCCGCTGCCAGCCTTACATGGAAACCCTTTCAGCACATTGGCTTACGCTTACGAGCTTCGTATAAGGATATTTTCCGTAATCCGACATTTAACGATTTATATTATTTAATTATAGGAAATTCCAACCTGAAGCCTGAAAGCACACGACAAGGGAATTTAGGTCTCACATGGTCAGAAGACTTCTCCTCACCATTAGAATATATAAGTTTCACAGCAGATGTATATTACAATAAGGTAAAAGACAAAATCGTGGCTATACCCACCATGTTTATATGGAAAATGTCAAATATAGGCGAAGTTGAAACAATTGGTACCGACATCAACTTGAATACAGCCATACGGCCTACAGAATATATAAAGCTGTACATTGATGGAAGTTACAATTTTATGCAAGCGCAAGACGTTACAAGCCCTGACGGAAAAACATACAAACAACAAATAGCTTACACACCACGTCATTCAGGCAGTGGAACTGGAACCATAGAAACTCCATGGTTCTGCATAACATACAATTTATTATTCACTTCAGAACGATTCACAAAAACCCAAAATACACCCGATAACCGCATCCGGCCATACATCGACCACAGCCTGTCATTGTTCCGAATATTCAATTTTGGCAAACACCGCCTGCATATACAAGCAGATGCCCTTAATTTGACAAATAAGAACTATGAAGTGATACGCTTCTACCCTATGCCGGGACGTAACTATAAATTAACTATCAATTACCAAATATAAATAACTAAAAAACAAGACAATGAGAAAGAATTGGTTTAGAGCAGTCCTTATGGCTGTAGCTGTTTGCTGTTTTACGGCATGTGATGAAGATGAAAACAGCATCAATCAGAATGGAAATAATGGACAGGATGGGGACAGTGTAGGGAACATAGAGTATGTCGGTAAATACATAGCCGTCGTTGATGTATCTACTTTCACTAAGACAAAAGATATAGAAGTAGTTTTAAATCCCTACAATCAAATTCTAACAGGTGCAGATAATAAAGTATATTTTGTTTCCAACGGCAATTATGCAGGTTCGGACTGGCTGGAAGAGAAAGACTATATTTATCAGACTTTGCAATGTATTGACCCTGTTACCGACGAAGTAACATCACTTTGTAATGCCACTTATATCGCCAACTCAGATGACAAGATGTATATACTTTATTCTGAGTATTACTTACCACAAACAAAACGTGCTTTTGTATTTAACTTAAGAACAAAGGAGGAATCTGATTTTATCGATATCAACTCTTTACCCAACCCTCAATTTATAGCTACTGATCCATCTACAGGCAACATTTATATTGGCAATACTTACTATGATGGCTCATTCAACGACATATATGTTTATAATGAAAATGGCGAAAAGATAAACGAATTGGAAGCTGGTTACTACACTACTAACATGCGTTTTATGGAATCATCTGGAGCCTATATTATCAATACAGGTGGCTGGAACGCCAATAATGGCAGTATCATGTGGTATGACAAAGCAAACAATACGGTCAGTCCAGACCTTTATATGACAGCCAATGGAAAAGGTATTGGCGATGTTCAAGACTTATGTGTCTACGGAAGCAAAATGTATGTAACCAGCACAACGTCCTCAAAGCTTGTCATTCTTGATCTTCAAGGAAAAGAATTGAAAAGTATTTCATTAGCTGACGAAAACAGTCAGCCAATCTCTCCCCGTTATATCACACCGGCAAACGGGCATGTGTACTTCACAGCATACGATGGGACTGTTTCTCGCGTTGATACAACTACAATGGAAATCACAGGAAAATTAAACGTCGGTAAATATCCTGAAGGATTGACCTATGCTAACGGCAAATTATATGTATGCCTTTCTAATCAATAAAAAATTATCAGTAACAATGATAATTAAAAAATGACGAGATGAGAAGGAATCTTTACTATCTCTCTATACTGTTCGCAGTCTTGTGTCATACCGCTTGCGGTAGGCATGAGACTGCCTCCCATTTTACCACCGGCGGTGACACAATCACCATGCGTCATGCTGAAAACATCACTTTGGTTTATTTTGATGGCTATACGGTTGCGACATTAAGAAACCCATGGGACTCGCTCAAAATTCTCCATACATACGTATTAGTTGACAAACAGTTAAACGGCCGATTTAAAGCTGAAGATTTTCCACAATCTACAGTTATAAACATACCTATCAAAAAGGCACTCATATTCTCGTCTGTACATTGCGGACTATTCGATGAATTGGGTGTATCAGACAACATCGCCGGTGTATGCGATTTACAGTATATAAAACTCCCTAAAATCCTTAAAGCCTGCCAAAACGGACGTGTTGCAGACTGCGGCAACGGCATGAGCCCAGACATTGAACGTATCATAGAACTTCATCCCGATGCGATGCTAATCTCTCCCTTTGAAAACAGCGGCGGATATGGACGCGTGGAAAAACTAAACATTCCTATCATAGAATGTGCCGATTACATGGAAACATCGCCTCTTGGACGAGCAGAGTGGATGCGTTTCTATGGCCGTCTCACCGGATGTCCCGAAAAAGCAGACAGCCTTTTCAATAAAATAGAAAAAGAATACCTCGGACTTAGCAGAAAAGCGCGCAGCCAGCCACAATATCCTACAGTGTTGGCAGAACTCAAGAACAGTGGCGCCTGGTACGTTCCTGGCGGTAAAAGTACGACCGGACGTCTCTTTGCCGATGCCGGAGCAAATTACATTTTTTCCAACTTGTCTCAAAGCGGCTCTGTGCCGCTCGCATTCGAGACAGTCTTCAATGCTGCCAACCATGCTGATTATTGGTTTATAAAATACAACCAGAAAACAGACAAGACATACAGCGAACTTGAACGCGACTATGCGCCTTACGCTCATTTTGAAGCTTTTAAGCAACGGCGCATTTATGGATGCAATACGGGACACAGACCATTCTACGAAGAAACTCCCTATCACCCTGAACGTCTGCTACAAGACATCATAACCATTATTCATCCACAAATTTCAAATAACGACCATACTCGATATTTTAGCAAGTTAAAGGAATGAAACAGAACAAAGGCGACATTTTTATACTAACAGTGACAATACTCGTCGTGATTCTCATGGCTGCCAACTTAATGTTCGGTTCTGTATATATACCGGTACGTTCGGTATTCGATATTCTTATCGGTAACACATCGGAACATGCGAGTTGGTCATTCATCATTTGGGAATCACGCGTCCCACAATGTATTGCTGCCACACTGTGCGGTGCCGCACTTTCCGTCTCAGGCCTTATGCTCCAAACGGTTTTCAATAATCCGCTGGCCGACGCCTCTATCCTTGGCATCAGTTCAGGTGCAAGTCTCGGTGTGGCATTGGTTATGCTTGCAGGTGGCGCTACAGCAAGTGCAGGCCTACTTACATTCTCAGGCTTCCTGCCGGTTATCATCGGCGCATTCGCCGGTGCAGCACTTATTCTCTTTATCATACTGTTCCTTTCAACACTGTTGCGTAACGCCGTAATGTTACTCATTGCCGGTATTATGACCGGCTACATCACATCTTCTGTCATCTCATTACTCAATTTCTTTGCTACGGCCGAAGGTGTGCATTCATACATGATATGGGGATTAGGTAATTTCGGTGGAGTAACGCTCAACCAATTACCTCTTTTTACTGGTCTGACCATGGCAGGTCTACTGATGGCGCTGCTTTTAGTAAAGCCACTTAACGCGCTTTTGTTGGGACCGCGCTATGCCGAAAACCTGGGTATCAATACACGCCGTGTACGCAACCTTTTATTAATGGCAACAGGCATACTTACAGCCGTCACGACATCATTTTGCGGTCCAATATCGTTTATCGGTCTTGCAGTTCCACATATAGCACGCCTTATGTTAGGCACCTCCAACCACAATTATCTCATGCCTGCGACCCTCGTCACAGGCAGTGCCGTAGCCTTGCTTTGCAACCTAATATGTATCTTGCCGGGCGACAACGGTTTAATCCCGCTCAATGCCGTTACTCCCATACTTGGGGCACCAGTTATCATATATGTCCTGATTAACCAACGTAAAATCCAATATTTCAACTAATGGCAGACAAAGAAACTTTCAAGCAACCGACCGGTAATACCGAAACCGATACCATAATCCGGGCGGAGGATCTCACAACTGGTTACAGGCACAAAGGCAGCAATACCACAATACATTGCGGACTGTCTTTTTGTCTCAGACGCGGACGGTTGACTTGCCTGCTTGGTGCCAATGGTGCAGGAAAATCTACCTTGCTACGTACCATTGCCGGCATACAACCTCCTTTGTCTGGCAAGCTTCTGGTAAACGATAAACCTATCAACCGTTTAAACAACAAGAAACTTTCCCGTACCATTGGCATTGTACTCACGGACAAGACCCATGCCGGAGGACTTACCGTCAAGGAACTGGTAGCGTTGGGGCGACAACCTTATACCGGTTTCTTCGGAAAACTCAACGCCTCAGACAATGACATGATAAATAAAGCGCTGTCATCTGTCGGTATGTCGCATAAAGCCGGAACATACATAGCGGAACTTTCCGATGGCGAACGGCAAAAAGCCATGATTGCCAAAGTTCTCGTACAAGAATGCCCTCTTATCCTGTTAGATGAACCTACCGCTTTTCTTGATGCAGCCAGCCGTATTGAAACCATGCACCTGCTTCACCGTTTGGCAGCAGACGAACACAAGGCTATTTTAATATCAACCCATGACGTAGAACTGGCCCTCATACTTGCAGACAACCTTTGGCTCCTCACCCCTAATAAACTTACTTGCGGCGTTACCGAAGACCTTGTTCTGAATGGCCAAATGGAACATCTCTTCCCCGACCATCCGCAAATCAATTTTAGTTTGCCAAACGGACATTATTCTCCGTCTCTTCCTGTTAACCGTCAAATCAATGTCGAAACATCCAATGCCATTCTGATGCACTGGACAACCAATGCCTTGCGTCGCTTTGGTTTTTGTCCCAGTAACAAACCATCCAACATCCGTATCGAAGCCGAGGCAAATAATTGTCTCAAATTAAGCATTGGAAACAAAGAACAATTTACATTCAACTCTTTTGAGACTTTATTAGACAAA
Organism: uncultured Prevotellaceae bacterium; assembly: GCA_949299545.1. Lineage (GTDB taxonomy): Bacteria > Bacteroidota > Bacteroidia > Bacteroidales > Bacteroidaceae > Paraprevotella. The sequence goes on from CASGAM010000037.1 coordinate 50,365, forward strand.
CTCTGCCAGTTGCATTTCTAAAAAAAACTTCTATTTTATTTGCATAATAATTTTAAATCCGTACTTTTGCGAATAGAAAAAGCAAAAACAACTGTGATGTATACAATTAATAACTCATATTGGTGGTGGCGCTACTCAAGTCCGACAGGTCGTGAGCAGCTTGCCTTGTATATGTCCATATCATAGTCATACACTATTCGACACATAGAACTTAAAGGCTTGCCGTAATCACGGCAAGCCTTTTTTCGTATACCCACAAACATAATCCATAAACCCAATAAAACATTTAGTTATGAACAATTATCAAATCACCCCTGACGGTTTTTACGGCGAATTTGGCGGAGCCTACATTCCGGAGATTCTCTATGGTACTGTGGAACAGCTGCGCACAGCTTACCTCCCCATTCTCGAAAGCGAAAGTTTCAAACACGAGTATCGCAAGCTTCTGCGCGACTACGTAGGACGCCCTTCACCGCTTTATTATGCCAAACGCATGAGTGAGAAATATGGTTGCCGCCTATATCTCAAACGGGAAGACCTGAACCATACAGGTGCACATAAAATCAACAATGCCTTAGGACAAATACTTCTGGCACGGCAAATGGGCAAGAAACGCATTATTGCCGAAACAGGTGCCGGACAACACGGCGTCGCAACAGCTACTGTCTGCGCCTTGATGAACATGCCATGCAGGGTATATATGGGAGCTACAGATGTAAAGCGGCAACATGTAAATGTTGAACGCATGAAAATGTTAGGAGCTGAGGTTTTCCCTGTTGAAAGCGGTAACATGACGCTCAAAGACGCTACCAATGAAGCCATCCGCGACTGGTGTTGTCACCCGCAAGACACCTTCTACATTATCGGCTCGACCGTGGGACCGCATCCCTATCCGGACATGGTAGCACGGCTGCAAAGCATTATCAGCGAAGAAATCAGATTCCAACTGACCGAACACGAAGGTCGCGACTATCCCGACTATCTCATGGCCTGCATTGGCGGAGGTTCAAATGCAGCAGGCACCATTTATCATTATATTGATCGGCCGGAAGTAAAAATCGTCTTGGGCGAAGCCGGCGGACACGGCATCAACAGCTGTGAGACAGCGGCCACCATCAACTGCGGCTCTGTCGGAATCCTGCATGGCAGCCGCACTTTGGTCATGCAAGACGAAGACGGGCAAATAACAGAACCCTACTCTATCTCCGCCGGCTTGGATTACCCGGGTGTCGGCCCTTTACATGCTCATTTGGCACATGTACAACGTGCCACCGTAATGGCCATCAACGACGACGAAGCGTTACGGGCAGCCTTTGAACTGACCCGTTTGGAAGGTATCATTCCTGCATTAGAATCCGCCCATGCACTGGCAATGTTACCCAAAATTAGTTTCAAGTCCGATGATGTCGTAGTACTGACTGTCAGCGGCCGCGGCGACAAAGACCTTGACACCTATCTCGCCAACAAAGAATATGCAGAAATCAGTTAATATCCCCACATCAAAAACATTATGAAAACATTCAGTTATACAACGGCTACAAGACAAATACTCGGAGACCTTTACACTCCAGTCAGTACCTACCTGAAAGTAAGAGACCTCTATCCACAAAGTGCGCTCATGGAAAGCTCCGATTACCACGGGCACGATAACAGCCATTCATTCATTGCTCTCAATCCCATTGCCTCAGTCAGTATCAGCCACGCGAAATCTCTGGCCAAATATCCGGACGGCACTCAGGAAACCCACAACATCTGCCTTGGAGGACATCCAGCTCCGGATGAAATAACCGCTGCTGACGAGTTGGAAACATTCATAAGAAGTTTCAATGTCAAAGGCAACTGCAACAATTATTGCGGCCTTTACGGATTTACCTCATTCAACGCCGTACGGTATTTTGAACCGGTTGACATAAAAGACTGCGTCCATGAAAAGGATGATGCTCCCGACCTCTTGTACATCTTGTATAAGTATGTCTTAGTATTCGACCATTTCAATAACACGCTTACGCTCATTGAACTGGTAGAAGAAGGCGAACCCGACAGTCTTGACGAGTTAGAGCGGATTATCCGTAACCACAATTACGCTACCTACGATTTCCGGGCCGTTGGCGCCATACAAAGCACACTGACTGACGCTGAACATAAAGCCAATATCCGCCGCGGCATCGCACACTGTCTGCGCGGCGACGTTTTCCAGATTGTACTCAGCCGGCGGTTCGTACAGCATTATGAAGGCGATGATTTCAAACTCTACCGTGCGCTGCGCAGCATCAATCCGAGCCCTTACCTGTTTTATTTCGACTTTGGCGGCTACCGTATTTTCGGTTCATCGCCCGAAACCCATTGCCGCATCGACGGCCGTCAAGCCTACATCGACCCTATCGCAGGCACTACACGCCGCACCGGCAACAGCGAACAGGATGCCCGGGCCGCCCTGTTCCTGAAAAACGACCCAAAAGAAAATGCCGAGCATGTCATGCTCGTCGACCTTGCACGCAACGACCTGAGCCGTAACTGCCGCAACGTAAAAATCGACTTTTATAAAGACATGCAATACTACAGCCATGTCATCCATCTGGTAAGCCGTGTAAGCGGGACATTGCCCGAAGGCGCACATCCCATCAAGGCTTTCATCGATACCTTCCCGGCCGGCACACTCTCAGGCGCGCCGAAAGTGAAAGCCATGCAACTCATCAGCAAATACGAGCCACACAACCGTGGAGCTTATGGCGGCTGCATCGGTTTCATCGGACTGGACGGCAATCTGAACCAGGCCATCACCATCCGCACCTTCGTCAGCCGGCACAATGAGTTATGGTTCCAGGCCGGAGGCGGTATCGTTGCCAAAAGCGACGAAGATTACGAACTACAAGAAGTCAACAACAAATTAGGTGCGTTGCGCCATGCCATAGAAATAGCGGAAAAAATTTAAAACTACAATCACATGAAAACAATCATCATTGACAATTATGATTCCTTCACCTACAACTTAGCCCATCTGGCAAGCATGCTCGGTGCGGATGCGGATGTGGTACGCAACGACCGGTTCGACCTAGGAGTTATAGAACAATACGACAATATCATTCTCTCTCCCGGCCCCGGCATTCCCTCCGAAGCTGGGCGTATGCCGGACGTCATCAAACATTACTCAGGCCGAAAGCCCATTCTGGGTGTCTGCTTAGGCCACCAGGCCATTGCCGAAGCCTTCGGTGCAACATTGACCAATCTCACGGAGGTGTTTCATGGCGTACAGACGGATTGCCGCATAGTAAGGCATGACAAGTTACTGGAAGGATTACCCGAAACCATAAAAGTCGGTCGCTACCATTCCTGGGTTGTCAATCCAGATAACCTGCCTTCATGCATAGAAGTCACGGCCGTCAGTCCTGAAGGACACATCATGGCGCTGCACCATCGTACAATGGACATTTACGGCATACAATTCCATCCTGAATCTGTTCTCACACCTTGTGGCGAACAGATAATGAGAAACTTCCTGAATATCAATACAAACACAAATTTATGAAACAGATACTCAATCGAATGGTACAAGGCGAAGTCCTGAACCGGAAAGAAACCTGCGGCATTGTCCACGACATTGTAGAAGGTAAATATAACGACGTACAAGTCAGCGCCTTATTGGCCATCCTCGCCATGCGCGGCATAAAAGTAGATGAATTACTCGGTTTGCGAGACGGTCTGATAGAAACCGGCAATCCGGTTGATCTGTCATCGTACAGAGTCATTGACATCGTGGGAACCGGCGGTGACCATAAAAATACGTTCAACATCTCTACCTGCGCCTGTTTTGTCGTGGCCGGCGCCGGTTATAAAGTGGCCAAGCATGGGAATTATGCCGCTACATCTACTTCGGGCGCAAGCAATGTCATCGAGAGTCACGGCGTGGCCTTTACCAACGACCGTGACCAAATCATCCGCAATCTGGATACTTGCAACTTCACTTATCTGCATGCACCGCTTTTCGCCAACGGTATGAAAGCCGTCGCCCCCATACGCCGCATGCTGCAAATAACAACTTGTTTCAACCTGCTGGGCCCGTTGGTCAATCCGTGCCGGCCTTCATGCCAACTTTTAGGCGTTGCCGACCTGAACCAGATGCGTCTTTACAGTAGCGTATACGAAAAACTGGGCATCAATTACGGCATCGTGACAAGCATTGACGGTTACGACGAAATATCCCTCACGTCCGATTTCAAGGTAAAGACCAACGACATGGAGAAAATCTTCAGCCCCTCCGACCTCGGCTTCCCCAAGATAGAAGCAGCAGAACTTTATGGCGGCGCAACCGTGAAAGAGGCAGCCGGCATATTTGACAGCATCCTGCAAAACACGGCCTCTGAAAGTCGGAAACAGGTGGTACTGGCCAACGCGGCATTTGCCATCAAGGTCATTGAAAGGGAGAAACCCGTTGAAGAATGTCTCCATATTGCACGCCAATCGTTAGAAAGCGGGAAAGCTCTCGATATGTTCAAACGCTACGTGGAACTTAACAGACAAAAAGCCTTATGAAAGACATTTTAGAAGAAATTATTGCTACAAAACGTATTGAAGTGGAAAGATTACGGAAAACACGTCCACTGGAAACGTTGCGAATCGATGCGGAACAAGTCCTTAAAAAACGGCATACGTCCCCTGCATCTATGAGCCGCAGCCTTATGGCTTCATCTTCCGGCATCATTGCAGAATTTAAACGGCGCTCCCCTTCCAAGGGCTGGTTCAAGGAGCATGCACGCGCTGAAAACATATCGCCGGCGTATGCACAGAATGGCGCCGCAGCCCTTTCCATTCTCACCGACACACCTTACTTCGGAGGCGCCGCGGACGATCTCCGAGCCGTACGTCCACTCACCGACTGCCCTATCCTGCGCAAGGATTTCATCATCGAAGCGTATCAAGTGTACGAGGCAGCCGCCCTGGGGGCCGATGCCATCCTGCTCATTGCCGCCGCCATCAGAAAAGCAGCCTGTTGCGAACTGGCAAACCTTGCCCATGATTTGGGAATGGAAGTGCTGCTGGAAATCCACGAAGAACACGAACTGGAATATCTGGCATGCCAGCCTGACATGGTAGGAATCAACAACCGCCATCTCGGCACGTTCAAAACGGATGTGGACACCTCGTTCAAAATGTCATCCCTCCTGCCGGATAACATCGTAAAAGTAGCCGAAAGCGGAATATCAAGCCCTACCACGGTCAACGAGCTGCGACGGGTCGGCTACCGAGGATTCCTTATCGGCGAAACCTTTATGCGCACGCCCAATCCGGCCGTGGCATTGTCTGAATTCATACGTTCTATAAAGTCATGAAAGCCTTACATCTGAAAATCTGCGGCATGCGCGACGCAGCCAACATTCGGGATGTTGAACAGCTGCGTCCGCACATCATGGGGTTCATCTGCTGGCCGAAGTCACCGCGTTTTGTCAAAACGGAACCGGCCTACATGCCTGTACACTGCGCCCGTGCCGGCGTGTTTGTCAATCCCTCGGCCAACGACGTCATGGATACGGCAAACCGTCTCGGTTTGACGCATATCCAACTACACGGAAAAGAACGGCCGTCACTCTGCGAAGCTATCCTCAAACTTAGCGACAACCGCTTAAAAATCATCAAGGCCTTCAGCATTGCCGACAACGGAACATTTCCTGACACCGCCGATTATGAAGGGCTTTGTGAACAATTCCTTTTTGACACATCTTGCCCTACTGTTGGCGGCAGCGGACGGTCCTTCGACTGGCAATCACTCGACGCTTATCGCGGTTCGACTCCTTTCTGGCTCAGCGGCGGCATCGGGCCGGAACATGTCAACGAACTGCAAATGCTGACGCATCCGCTTTGTTACGGTATCGACCTAAACTCTAAATTTGAGACTGCCCCCGGCATGAAGGACACCCAGAAGTTGGGGCAATTCATCACCGCCCTGCGTCAAAACGGATGTTTGCTACAGGCCGTTGAATGGCATGAAACACCAGCCGACATGGTTCAAAAAATACTTAAAGTGAAACAATTATAAAACACAATCATCATGAACAGAATCAATGAATTATTCAATAGGAAAAACAAAAATCTCCTTTCACTCTATTTCTGTGCCGGCCATCCCACGGCAGACAGCACAGCCGACATTATCCGCACGCTGGCACAAGGCGGTATCGACATGATTGAAATCGGCATCCCTTTCAGCGATCCGATGGCAGACGGCCCGGTCATACAATCTGCCGCCACAAAAGCGTTGCGCAACGGTATGACACTCCGCCGGCTGTTCTCGCAGTTGGAAAGCATACGCCAGGATGTAAAAATACCTCTCATTCTCATGGGATACCAGAACCCGGTCATACAGTTCGGTTTTGAGGATTTCTGTCGCCGTTGCAAGGAATGTGGCATCGACGGCGTGATTCTTCCCGATTTACCATTTAAAGATTACTTGCAGGATTACAAACCGGTGGCCGACCGTTATGACGTGAAAATCATTATGCTTATCACACCAGAAACCTCAGAAGAGCGTATACGTTTCATTGACGGGCACACTGACGGCTTCATATACATGGTTTCTTCCGCGGCCACTACCGGTGTTCAAAAAAGTTTCGACGGTGAAAAAGAAGCCTATTTTAAACGGGTGAATGGGATGTATTTACGGAATCCGCGTATGATCGGTTTTGGCATTAGCAACCGACAAACACTCGAAACGGCTTACAATAATGCCAGTGGTGCCATCATCGGCAGCCGTTTTGTGGAGTTATTGGACAGGCTTGGCAATCCGCACGATGCCCTTCAGGCACTGCGCGAGGCACTCGACCGGTAAACGGAATCCCCTGCAATTCCTTTTATAAAAATCGACGTTTTAAAGATGCTGATATTCAGTAATTTGCAATAGCAAAAATTACGAGCGGTCGCAACAAAATTTGCGACCGCTCGCCTTGTAGAAGCGACAGGTCGCAATCTTGAAAGCGAGCGGTCGCTGTAAAAGGTGCATACGGACACGCTCCGGACTGCCTCCAAAAACACCTGCCGGATGAAGGTTCAGCGGCATTTCCGACAGTCGCGACAGCCTTAAAAACGGTTCGTAAGACTCATCATGCGGCTCAGATATTTTCCGATAATGTCAAACTCGATGTTCACTTTCGTACCGGGCTTGATATTATGGAAATTCGTATTCTCATAAGTATAAGGAATAATGTTGACCTGGAAAGTATCTTGCCCGGGATTGCAAACTGTCAGACTGACACCGTTGACCGTCACAGAACCTTTGTCGACCGTAAAGTAACCTCGGGAAGCCATCTCCTTGTCAAATGCATAACGGAAAGTGAAAATATAACTGCCGTTGGCATCTTCAACAGACACACATTCGGCCGTCTGGTCAACGTGCCCCTGCACGATGTGACCGTCGAGACGCCCGTTCATCATCATGGAGCGTTCGACATTGACCTCGTCACCCACTTTAAGCAACCCGAGGTTGGAACGTTCGAGCGTTTCCCTCATGGCTGTCACCGTATAGGTATCATCTTTCAGTCGTACAACCGTCAGGCACACACCGTTATGTGCCACACTCTGGTCTATCTTCAACTCCTGCACAAACGGACATGTCAAAGTAAAATGCACATTATCCTTTTCTTGCTCAACCTTGACCACACGGGCCATGTCTTCAATAATTCCTGAGAACATAAACTATAAACAGATTAATAAATGATTCGATTTTCAAATATAACCCATTTTATAGACATAAACGGCATGTTTGTCGAACATTTCTTTAAGGCGGTATAACTTTTTTCCATAAAAATGTAAGATTATATAACTTTGTAACATGAAATCTAAAACGCACATGAGTTACAAACATTATTTGTTGGCATGCGGCCTGCTATGGGGAACTTGCCATTTATCAGCACAAGACGGCCAGGTATGGTCGTTACAAGACTGCCTTGATTATGCCATCGAGCATAACATCCAGTTACAAAGAAGCAAGCTGACAGAGGAACAAAACGAACTGGAACTGTCGCAACGGAAAGGGAAACTGTTTCCAAGTCTGTCATTCAGTACCTCCCAGAATGTGTCTTACAGGCCCTTGCAAGAAACGGCCAGTAACATTGTCACGGACGGTATCGCGACCTCGTCCAACAACAAAGTAGCCGAAAACGGCAGTTACGGTCTGAATGCCTCATGGACAGTATGGAACGGCGGCTCCAACCAGAAAAGCATCAAAGAACAAAAAATCCAAAACCAGATAGCAAGTCTCAATACCCAACAAACGGCCAACAGCATACAGGAAGAAATAGCGCAACTGTATGTACAGATACTGTATTCCATCGAAGCCAAGGCTGTCAACGAGGAGTTGTACAAAACAGCCGTCAGTCAGTTGGAACGAGGCAAGGAAATGCTTAACGAAGGGTTGATGTCAAGCGCAGACGTCGCACAGTTGGAAACACAAGTCAGCAGCAGCCGCTACGACATTGTTTCCACGCAGTCGCAAATAACGAACTACACCCGCCAGCTAAAGGAACTACTGGAGATAAACAGCACGCAGTCTTTTGAAATCAGCAGCATTTCCATAGATGATGAAACGGCGCTAGCGCCTGTCCCTGATGAAAATGATGTTTACGAAAAAGCACTGGCGACACGCCCCGAAATACAGGCCAGCAAACTCAATATTGAAGCCGCCGCCTTAAACGTGGATATCGCCAAAGCCGGTTATCATCCGACAATCTCCCTTAACGCCGGTATCGGCGACAGCCATTATTCTGGCAGCAACAGTTCAATAGGCGAGCAAATGAAACAAAATCTCAATGCCTCCATTGGTCTTAGCATTTCTGTTCCTATCTTTGACAACAGAATGAACCGCACCAACGTGAAAAAAGCGAAATTGAGCAAATTGGACAGCGAACTGAGCCTAAGAGACGAAGAAAAGCAACTGTTCAGCACGATAGAGACCTATTGGGTCAACGCCATCAGTAACCAGCAGAACTTCATTGCAGCACAAGACAAAGTGAAAAGTGCCACCCTCAGTTATGAGCTGCTGGACGAACAATTCAAGAACGGATTGAAAAACATCGTCGAACTGTTGACAGGACGCGACCAGCTGCTGACCGCCCAGCAAGACAAGTTGCAAAGCAAATATAACACCATACTCAACATACAGCTATTAAAATTCTACCAGGGGGAACCCATCAACTTATAAAAAAACAGCCCTTATGAAAAAGAAAACCATCATTTCGGCCATTGTGGCCGTCGTTATCGCCATCATACTTTACATGGTATTCAGTAAAGAAGACAAGGCCATCAACTGTGAATTTTGCACTGTCGAACTTGACACAATCCGCACGACGGTGACAGCGACAGGCACCATCGAACCCGTCACTGAAGTAGAGGTAGGTACACAGGTTTCAGGTATCATCAGTAAAATATATGTAGATTACAACAGTATTGTCAAAAAAGGGCAAGTCATCGCTGAACTTGACAAAACGAACCTAACGAGCGAACTGAACAGCGCACGTGCAAACCTGGCCAGTGCCCAAAGCGAGCTTGAATACCAAAAAACGAACTACGAACGCTATAAAAACCTCAATGAAAAGGGATTGGTGAGCAAGAACGATTATGAAAGCGCTTACCTGTCTTACAAAAAGGCGTTGGAGTCTTACCGCACAAGTCAGGAAAACGTAAACAAGGCTGAAACAAACATAGGTTATGCCATCATTACCTCACCCATCGACGGTATCGTATTGAGCAAAGACGTGGAAGAAGGACAAACCGTGGCTTCCAGCTACAGCACCCCGACCCTCTTCACCATTGCACAGGATTTGACCGACATGCGTGTCATCGCCGATATTGACGAAGCCGACATAGGCAACGTAAAAGAAGGACAGAATGTAACGTTCACAGTAGACGCATTCCCGAACGACATATTCCATGGTCAGGTGACACAAGTAAGACAGGAAGCAACGACCGAGAACAACGTTGTCACCTATGAGGTCGTCATTTCCGCACCCAACAACGACCTCAAGTTAAAACCCGGACTTACAGCCAATGTCACGGTAACGACCCTTGAACGTGCCGACATCCTTTGCGTGAAATCAAAAGCGTTGCGCTTTACACCGGCAACAGATGTCATAGGCGGTACATACAAAGTGGAAGACTGTTCCGGCAACAACAAGTTGTGGACTCTCGAAGGGCAGACACTGAAAGCACACAGCGTGAAAACAGGTACCACCGACGGCTCGGTGACTGAAATTCTCTCCGGAATAAAAGCCGGCACAAAAGTTGTGCTTTCCATGACCGAACTGGTGCAAAACGACCCGGAAGAAGAACAAATCGAATCAAACCCCTTCATGCCCCATCCGGGACAAAAGAAAGACAAGAAGGAATGATCGTCCCTAATCCATCATGACCATGCAAGAGAAAGAAGATAAAAAGGTTGTCATAGAACTGCAGAATGTCAAACGCAATTTCATCGTAGGCGATGAAACAGTGCATGCCCTTCGCGGCATATCCTTTAAGATATACGAAGGTGAGTTTGTAACCATCATGGGTACATCCGGTTCAGGCAAATCAACCCTGCTGAACCAGTTGGGATGCCTTGACACGCCGACAAGCGGGGAATACATCCTTGACGGCACTCCAGTCCGTTCCATGCGGAAATGGCAACGCGCCGTCCTGCGCAACCGTAAAATCGGATTTGTTTTCCAGAACTATAACCTGTTGGCAAAGACAACTGCCGTTGAGAATGTGGAACTGCCGTTGATGTACAATTCGGCCGTATCGACACAGGAACGTCGTGAACGCGCTATCGAAGCCCTGAAAATGGTCGGACTCGAAAACAGGCTATACCACAAATCCAACCAAATGTCCGGCGGACAGATGCAACGCGTGGCCATTGCACGTGCCCTTGTAAACAATCCGGCCGTCATTTTGGCAGACGAAGCGACAGGAAATCTGGATACTCGCACGTCGTTCGATATTCTGGTCTTATTCCAGAAGCTGCACGCCGAGGGGCGAACCATCATTTTCGTGACACACAACCCCGAAATAGCACAATACAGCAGCCGCAATATCATGTTGCGTGACGGACAAATAAAAGAGGACAAAATAAACCCGCATATTCTTTCCGCGAAAGAAGCCCTCGAAAAATTGCCAATACCACAAGACGATTAAACAGCCATACCGGCACTGACAACGTGCCAACATAAAACTTACGATATGAATTTCACGAACCTTTTCAAAATAGCCATCAAGGCCATCGCCGCCAACAAGCTCCGCTCATTCCTCACCGCATTGGGTATCATCATTGGTGTGGCGTCAGTCATCGCCATGCTTGCCATCGGACAAGGCTCCAAACGCAGCATACGGAAACAAATCTCCGAAATGGGGTCGAACATGATCATGATTCATCCGGGCGCTGACATGCGCGGCGGTGTCAGGCAGGATGCCAGTTCCATGCAAACATTGAAACTGGAAGACTATGAAAGCATCCGCAATGAAACAAAATATCTGGCGGCCATCAGCCCGTCGGTGAACAGCAGCGGCCAGTTCATTTATGGTAATAATAACACGCCCTCGACCGTTTACGGCGTGAATGAGGATTACCTCACCATACGTCAGTTACAAGTAGAGGACGGAGAGTTATTTACCGAGCAGGACATTAAAACAGCGGCCAAGGTCTGCATACTCGGCAAAACGGTCGTTGAGAACCTGTTTCCTGACGGTGGCGACCCGATAGGACGCGTCGTCCGTTTCAACTCCATCCCGTTCCGCGTCATCGGTGTCCTGAAATCAAAAGGTTATAACTCAATGGGCATGGACCAGGACGACCTCGCGCTGGTACCTTATACGACGGTCATGAAACGTATTCTGGCTATCACCTACCTGCAAGGTATCAACTGTTCGGCTATTACAGAGGACGCGACCGACAAAGCGATTGAAGAAATATCTGCCATTCTGCGCAAGAACCATAAACTGAAGGAAGCCACCGAAAATATGCCGGCAGACGAAGATGACTTCACCATCCGCAGCCAAGAAGAAATGGCGTCGATGATGAACTCGACCATGAATCTCCTGACCATCCTTTTGGGAAGTGTGGCCGGCATCTCACTTTTAGTAGGCGGTATCGGTATCATGAACATCATGTACGTGTCAGTAACAGAGCGCACAAAGGAAATCGGTCTGAGAATGTCCGTCGGCGCAAGGGGTGTCGACATTCTGAGCCAATTCCTGATAGAAGCCGCACTCCTGAGCATTGCCGGTGGTTTGATTGGCGTGTTCATGGGTATCGGTGCAGCATACATTATCAAATACGCCGCCAGCATGCCCATCTACATACAGATGTGGAGCATCGTCATGAGTTTTGGCGTATGTACATTTATCGGTATATTCTTTGGTTGGTATCCTGCAAAGAAAGCAGCCAAACTTGACCCGATTGAGGCCATCAGATATGAATAGACATGAGAGCTAACTTTATACATAAATGTTCTAAAGAAGTGTTCATACACTTTTTCGCATGGGTGATTCTTTTTGGAATCACCCCCATGCTTTTGGGACACAATAACGAGCTACAGGAAACCGGCGACTATATCCGCATGATGACACAACCGGTCGCGCTCGGTATCATCTTTTATATCAATTACCTTTATTTGGTACCACATTATCTTTTGCGGAAAAGATATAATATTTATGTGACAGCAAATGCCTGCCTGTGCTTGGGTATGTTAGCTGCTGTACATATATGGTTTGAACAATGCAACATCTACTTCCCGGAGCCGGAGAACGTACGCCCCCGTCCTAATTTCGGGTTCTGGTCCTTCTTCTTCTTCCGTATACGCGATTTAATTATCTACGGGTTCACCGCAGCATTGGGTGCGACGATCCGCATGAGCCAAAAATGGCGGGCTGCGGAAATAGCCAGACAAAAAGCAGAGTTAAAACGGACAGAAGCAGAATTGAAAAACTTGCGGAACCAAATCAATCCGCACTTTCTCCTAAACACTTTGAATAATATATATGCCCTGATTGCCTTCGACACACAAAAGGCACAACAAGCTGTACAAGACCTGAGCCGACTGCTTAGACATGCTCTTTACGACAATAACTTGGATTATATACCAATCCAACGCGAATTGGAATTTCTTAAAAACTATGTGGCACTCATGCGCATTCGCTTGCCCGAAGACACCGATATCCGCTTTGAAACTAATCTTCCAGAAGATAAGAACATTCTCATTGCACCTCTCATCTATATTTCTCTCATTGAGAATGCGTTCAAGCACGGTATCAGTCCATTAAGACATAGTTTTATCCACATCAAGCTATACTGGGAAGAACCCGGCCAACTCACACTTCATATAGAAAACTCCAATTTTCCCAAAAAAAGCAATGACATCAGCGGCAGCGGTATCGGATTGGAACAAGTAAAACGCAGACTCGAACTACTTTATCCCGGTAAATACCAATGGCGCAAAGGAACTAATGACGACCAGACGGTCTATTCATCATTACTCACCATAGAAACTAAACTACCATGACTCTCAGATGCGCTATCATTGACGATGAGCCTCTTGCGCTCAACTTAATGGAAAGTTACGTCAAAAAAACACCTTTCCTCATTTTATGCGGCAAGTACAACAGTGCGGCAGCCGCCCTCAACGAGATTGAAGAGAAAAACATTGAATTACTCTTCCTTGACATCCAGATGCCAGACCTTAATGGCCTGGAATTTTCAAAGATGTTACAGAGAGAAACCCGGGTAATCTTCACAACAGCTTTTGACCAATATGCTATAGAAGGCTTCAAGGTCAACGCCATCGACTATTTGCTAAAACCTATTAATTATGATGAATTTCTCACTGCTGCCAATAAAGCCTTGCAATGGTTCATGCTCAAAAAACAACCGCAAGCAACTGAAACTACATTTGACAACGATTTCATATATGTGAAGTCGGACTACAAACTGAAACAAATCAAACTATCAGACATACTGTACATCGAAGGGCTGAAAGATTACCTGAAGATATATATTGAAAACGAAAGCAAACCGATATTATCCCTCATCAGTATGAAAAGCATGGAAGACCGGCTACCGTCCCCACGCTTCTTGCGCGTGCATCGCTCTTACATCGTACAGACAAGTAAAATCACCATCATAGAAAAAGGACAAATCATATTCGGAAAAACACGAATCCCTATCTCAGACAGTTACAAAGACGAAATATTCAATTATATCAATCGATATACCTTATAAAATATAAAAGAATCTAAAAACGGATTTTCTGATAGCAATACATAATTCTTTTATTAACTTTGCAGTAGAACTTATAATAAAAACATTTGTTATGAAAAAAATATTTTTGCTACTTTTAGTATTATGCATTGCAGTAGGCGGCTCCGCCAAGAAAAAGAATGATGACAGCAAATACCTTGCAGGAGCTGTGCCTGAAGTAAACGGGCAAGTCGTATTTCAACAAACATTTGCCGTTAAAGGAAAGAACAAACAGCAAATATATGATACGATGAAAACTTATGCCACGGCGTTGACAAAAGAAGAAATTCAAATGGATCGCACCCATTTCACAATGGATGACCCGGAATTAGGCACCATGGTTATACGTTTTGAAGAATGGATGGAATTTAAAAAGAAACCACTCGTATGGGACAGAACACGTTTCATATATCTGATGAAAATTGAATGTTCTGATGAAAAATGCCACATGGAGATCTACCAAATAAGCTATTATTACGAAGAAGATTTAGACGGATTCAACGGACGTACCTACCGTGCGGAAGAATGGATAAACGATGACTCTGCGCTGAACAAGTCTAAAACAAAACTGTTATGGGGTTCTGCAAAATTCAGAAGAAAAACCATAGACCGTGTCGAACAGATTTTCAACGGCGCACGTATGGCTTTTGAAAAACCGTCTGAACAACCGAAAGCTACGGAACTGATTACGAACTAACGATATAGAAACATATACATAACCATAATATCAAAATAAACCCGAAAAGTTGAACAAGGAACTTTTCGGGTTTATTTTAATATACACAATACGGATTTTGTTAAAATTAAAGCCGGAAAGGTCAAACCATTGGGCTAATATCCAATAATAATCTGTCAAGTCATAAACGACATAAAACACAAATTGAGAACAATTAAGTGACAAAATCATACATCTGCACATTCCTATAATGAATTGTGCAGATGTGGTAAAAACTACACAAAACAACACTTCGATGTGCAATTCTTAAGCAATCTGGGAGTATATTTGATTGCAGATGCAACAAAGGAACACAAAAATTGCACCTATCATATTATCAACAAATTACATATTTACAAACTATTTTTTTAATAAAAATTACGGTTTTAAAAACCTTTAAAATGAAACTTTCCTTTTCTTTCACGTAAATAAATTCTATCTTTGTAAGAAACAAAAACAAGCCAAGGATGACCAACTATGAGGAGATTGACAAAATGATAGCTGAAGGTACCATCACGGAAGCGATAGAATGCTTAAAAAATATCATATCAAAAAATCCAAATGACAGCGCATTCTATCTCCTCGGCAACGCATATCGCAAAAAAGGACAGTACAAGGACGCATTAAACAACTACTTGGAAGCAATCAGTCTCAACCCGGACAGTCCGGCAGTAGAAGCCCATGCCATGTTAGTGGACATTCTTGAATTTTACCACAAGGACTATTATAATCCATAAAAACTAACACTAATTCATACAATAACCTAACTATGGGGAAAATTAAAGGAGCAATCATCGTTGATGAAGAGCGCTGCAAAGGCTGCAATTTATGCGTTGTGGCATGCCCTCTCCAAATACTTTCGCTTGCAGAAAAAAAAGTCAATACAAAAGGATATCATTTTGTTCGGCAAATAAAAGAGGACACCTGCAATGGTTGTGCCTCATGTGCTATTGTTTGTCCGGACGGATGTATTACCGTATATAAGAAGAAACTGTAAATACGAACTTTATGGAAAAAGAAGTTGTACTGATGAAAGGTAATGAAGCCATCGCACATGCCGCCATCCGTTGCGGATGCGACGGTTACTTTGGTTATCCCATCACTCCTCAATCGGAAATACTCGAAACACTGGCTGCCGAAAAACCTTGGGAAACTACCGGAATGGTGGTATTGCAAGCAGAAAGCGAGCTGGCATCCATCAATATGATATATGGTGCCGGAGCGGCCGGCAAACGTGCCATGACATCATCTTCAAGTCCGGGCATAGCTCTCATGCAGGAAGGCATTACTTACATGGCAGGTGCTGAGATTCCAGGTCTGATTGTTAACGTCCAACGCGGAGGCCCAGGTTTAGGAACCATTCAACCCAGCCAATCAGACTATTTTCAAGCAACACGCGGCGGGGGTAACGGTGACTACAACGTCATTGTACTGGCTCCTTCTTCAGTACAGGAAATGGCCGATTTTGTAGAAACGGCTTTTGAACTTGCTTTTAAATACCGTAATCCGGCCATGATCCTTAGTGACGGCGTCATCGGACAAATGATGGAGAAGGTGATTCTACCACCCTATAAACCCCGCCGTACAGAAGCCGAAATCAAGGCACAATGTCCATGGGCGACCATCGGTAGGTCTCAAACACGACAACCGAACATTCTCACCTCGCTCGACCTTGACCCGGTAAGCATGGAGAACCGCAATCTGCATCTTCAAGCGAAATATGCCGAAATAAAAGAAAAGGAGGTCAGATATGAAACCCAACAGTGCGATGACGCCGATTATCTTATCGTGGCTTTTGGTTCAGCAGCCCGTATCGCCCAGAAGGCTATTGAGTTATGCCGTGAGGAAGGAATCAAGGTCGGTCTTCTACGTCCCATTACCCTTTGGCCTTTCCCAGAAAAAGCCATTATGGAACATGGATGCAGGACACGCGGCATTTTAAGTTTTGAAATCAATGCCGGCCAAATGATAGAAGACATCCAAATCGCCATCAATGGAAAAATACCTGTAGCCCATTTCGGCCACATGGGTGGTGTGGTGCCCAGTCCAGACGAAGTAGTGACAGCCCTTAAAGAAAAACTCATTAAACAATGACATCATGAATCGCGAAGAGATAGAAAAATTAATAGAAGAAAGCGCCCGACAGGCACACGGCAACAGAAAAGGGCTCTCTGTGGACACAATCCGCAAATGGCTTAACGTATTGTTTCTTATCGGTGCTGCTGTTGGCTTAGTCCTCTATTTCGCTATACCTGAAAACCGTATACTCGGATTAGGTATCATCGGAACTGGTATGTTTCTGAAAATTATAGAATTCTTTTTGCGTTTCCTTTTTTAATAACAACTAAGATATGAACGAAGAAGAAATTATCCGACCGGAAAACCTTGTCTATAAGAAACCAAAACTAATGAACGACCGCACCATGCACTATTGTCCTGGCTGCAGCCACGGTGTGGTACACAAATTAGTAGCCGAAGTCATTGAAGAAATGGGTATGGAAGACAAGACTGTCGCCATCTCGCCGGTAGGCTGTGCTGTATTCGCATACAACTATATTGATGTCGACTGGGTAGAAGCCGCCCATGGACGGGCACCGGCAGTAGCAACAGCAATCAAACGTCTCTGGCCTGACCGTTTGGTTTTCACTTACCAAGGTGACGGAGATTTGGCATGTATAGGCACCGCCGAAAGTATCCATGCGCTAAACCGTGGCGAAAACATTGCAATCATATTCATCAACAACGCCATCTACGGTATGACCGGCGGCCAAATGGCACCAACCACGCTCATGGGCATGAAAACTTCGACCTGCCCGTACGGACGCGAAGCCAGCCTGCACGGCTATCCCCTTCACATCACCGACATAGCCGCCACCCTCGAAGGCACCTGTTACGTCACACGACAGTCCGTTCACAATGTGGCAGCCATACGCAAAGCCAAAAAAGCCATACGCAAAGCTTTTGAAAACAGTATGGCCGGTAAAGGCTCCAGTCTCGTAGAAATTGTCTCCACCTGCAATGCCGGATGGAAAATGAGTCCGGAGAAAGCTAACAAATGGATGGAAGAACACATGTTTGAATATTACAAGCCCGGTGACTTGAAAGATACAACAGGCGAGCAACAATCATAAAATTAAAACAAATCAGCATGAAAGAAGAAATCATCATCGCCGGATTCGGCGGACAAGGCATCCTTTCCATGGGAAAAATCCTCGCCTATGCGGCCATGCTCGACGGCAAGGAAGTCAGCTGGATGCCCTCATACGGCCCCGAGCAACGCGGCGGTACAGCCAATGTAACCGTCATCATCAGCGAAGAAAAAATCTCCTCACCCATATTGGACGCATTTGATACGGCTGTCATTCTGAACCAGCCCTCACTTGACAGATTCGAGAATAAGGTAAAGCCCGGCGGAACCATCATATATGACGGTTACGGCATTCTGACCCCACCTCGGCGCAAGGACGTCAAAGTCTGTCGCATTGATGCCATGGACGCAGCAGCAGAAATGAAAGCAGCGCAAGCTTTTAATATGATTGTCTTAGGCGGTCTGCTTAAAATACGTCCCGTAGCCGAACTGGAGCATGTGATGGAAGCATTACGCAAGACCTTACCCGAACGCCACCATCATCTGTTACCCATGAACATGCAAGCCCTCCAGAAAGGTATGGAAATAATATGCCAGGAAGGCTAAACTCACATTTTACAACAAAAAAAGACATGGAGGAGATTTCTTGAAGAGGAATATCCTCCTTTTTTCGTTTTTCTTCTTATCTTTGCAACCATTATGAAAAGAGAATCGGCCCTCATACTCATTTTAACTTTCTGCTCGGCATTGGCAGCCTCGGCACAAGAAGAGTTCGGACAACCGCCATACGACGATTACGGGAACATTGAAGACGAGGCTGGTAACCGCTTCATGTGGGGTAGAGACACGACCAGTAACGATAATGACAACATACCGATCGGGATGTTCGTATGGACAATAGACGAAAAATTCGGTAATGTGCGTCCTGCCGAAATGGATACCATACCGCAAGATTTCCAGAACTTCAACCACACAAGCGGACCAACCGGCCAATATAACTATCTCGGCAATTTAGGTTCGCCACGCCTTTCACGTCTTTTCTTTGACAGACGTCCTTACACTAATTTCATCTTTGCCGACCCTTTTGACTACTTCTATACACCGGTCAATGAATTTCTTTTCGCCAATACCAAAAGCCCCATTACCAACCTATCCTACCATTCCAGCGGTAACAAGCAGAACGGCGAAGACCGGTTACGGGCTTACTTTGCTTCCAACATCAACAAAATAGCCGGTATCGGTTTCAAATTCGATTACCTCTACGGCCGCGGTTATTATAACAATCAGGCCACTTCACTCTTCAACGGCTCACTCTACGGTTACTACCGCGGCGACCACTACAACATGCACGCATGGATCAGTGTCAACCACATGAGACTTGGCGAAAACGGCGGTATCGAAGACGACACTTACATCACACGTCCGGAAGATTTCACACGTTCCTATTCCTCAAGAGATATCCCCACAAACCTGTCGAGCAACTGGAACCGAAACGAAGACCAGACCTATTTCCTCACCCACCGCTACAACCTGGGATTCTATCGAGATGTGGAGCTTCCCGACTCCATCAGACCGGTCATGCCACCCGATTCCACACTCTTCGCCGGACTGCAGGACAGCATCCGGCAAGTCATACTTGCAAGCCCCGAACGAACTAAGCTCACACTCGACTCTCTGCAAAACGCATTCTGGGCCGCACAAAACATACCTCAGGAATTTATTCCCGTGACGAGTTTCATACATACCATCAACATCAGAAACGCGAAACACGCATACTATTCATACGATACGCCCGACAACTATTACACCAACCACTTTTACGGTGAGACGGACAATGTCCGCGACCGCACTAAAGCCTTTGCCGTAAAAAACACCTTGGGCATCTCCTTGCGCGAAGGGTTCAATAAATGGGCAAAAGCCGGACTGACAGCTTTTGCATCCCACGAACTTCGCCAATTCAGACTGCCAGACCTCATGGGCGGAACGCTTTATACAAAGACCTATACGGAACACAACATTAATGTGGGCGGAGAACTGAGCAAAACCATGGGCCGCGCACTCCACTACGGTGTATTGGGAGAAATAACACTGGCCGGAGCCGATTTGGGACAATTCGACGTGACCGGAAACGCCGACCTTAATTTCCGTCTTTTCAAAGATACAGTACAGCTGGCGGCAAAAGCATATATCAAGAATCTCAACCAGAGTTTCTATATGCGGCATTACCATACCCAGTTCACATGGTGGGACAATACCGATCTCAATAAAGAATTACGCACACGTATCGAAGGGTCACTGGCTTTCAAACGAACCGGAACACGACTGACGGTAGGCGTGGAAAATCTGACGAATTATACTTACTTTGCAACCGTCAAAACTCCTGTCCTCAACGAAAACGGAGAAGCCACCGGCAACTACAGCAATGACGTCGCTGTCAGACAGAACACGGGGAGCATACAAGTATTCAGCGCAAAACTCAACCAAAATTTCAAGTTCGGCATCTTTCACTGGGACAATGAAATAGCTTACCAGAAGTCAAGTAACGCAAACGCTCTTCCGTTGCCCGACATTTCAGCATACAGCAATATTTATCTGGTTTTCCGTATCGCAAAAGTCCTGCGCGTGCAATTAGGCGGTGATGTACGTTATTTCACTGAATACTATGCGCCCGACTATGCGCCCGTCATCCAACAGTTTACCATCCAGGATCCACAAACCCGTATTAAAATCGGAAACTATCCGTTATGCAACGTTTATGCCAACCTGCACCTCAAACACTGCCGCATCTACGTTGCCTACAACCATGTCAGCCAATATAGCGGAAACTCATTCTGGGCTCCACATTACCCCATGAACCCACGTACCTTCCATTTCGGACTTTCCTGGAACTTCTTTAACTAATTTTTTCGACAGATGATAATTGTTTTTCTGACAGATTTCTGTATTTTTACAGAATAAAGAAGACAGAAAACGAAGATAAAGGTTTTGCCCATATGACAAAACAAGACAATCCATCCAAACCATAAAAAAGCATTCTGTCTCATACAACAGACGACTGCATTATGAACATAACTTGTTTAGTAGAGAACACCAGCAGGACCGGATTGCCGGTTGAACATGGGCTGAGCCTGTATATTGAAACTGCAACAGGAACTCGCATTCTGTTCGATACAGGTCAAAGTAACTTGTTTGCAGAAAACGCCAAACGCTTAAATATCCCTTTACAAGATGTTGATTTTTGCGTATTGTCCCATGGCCACTATGACCATGGAGGCGGTCTCGGCCACTTTATGCAGATAAACAAAACAGCCCCAATCTATGTCAGCAAGGATGCATTCAAACCTTATTACAGTATGAAGGAAACAGGATTAAGATACATCGGGTTGGACAACCGTCTGATTCCTAATCCACGTTTTATCTTCTGCAGCGAGCCCATAAGCATCGATGGCATTGCGGGAACTACAGGCCGAAGCACACACAACGTTTTAGGAAATAACCCGGAAGATATTATCGCAAAAGATAGCACCATACTCTTCTCCGGCGTCGAAGGAAACTGTTGCAAACCTTACGGAAACCGTTTGCTTTACGGACCATCTGAAACGGAACACGACACATTTTGCCATGAGCAAAACATGATTGTAACCGAAGGCCGTAAAACAATCCTTTTTGCAGGATGCGCCCATGCCGGCATTATCAACATCTTGCAAAAGGCCACGCAACTCATTGGTACTCCCCCCACCCATGTATTTGCGGGAATGCACCTTGTCAAAAGCGGTCTGGGTGAAGTTGAAGAAGCAAAATTCATCGAGATGTTGGCCAGCCAACTCATGAGTTACAAAAACTGCCGGTTTTATACCATGCACTGCACGGGAACAACACAATACCGGGCATTAAAGGAAATCATGGGCAAACAAATTCGATACCTATCCTGCGGACAAAGCATAATTATATAGTATACTTTATACTGAAAGAATGTTTGATCAGAAAACCCAGAAACAAAACATATTATTATAAATAAACATGATTACACATCCTAATGCAAAAATCAACCTCGGATTATACATCACCGAACGAAGAAATGATGGTTATCATAATCTGGAAACCGTATTCTACCCCATCCCTGTCAAGGACCTGATTGAGATTACAACGGAAGAGTCCCCTGTTGAAACAGATAACCGCTCTTTGTTCCAAGCCCCAGACTATACATTGCAAACAGAAGGTATCGTTATCGACAGCGAGCCCGAAAAAAATCTGGTCATCAAAGCATTAAGGAATATAAAACAGGACTTTGACATTCCTCGCGTCAAAATCCGTCTGGAAAAAAACATCCCTTCAGGAGCCGGATTAGGCGGCGGTTCTTCCGACGCAGCTTTCACGCTAAAGATGTTGAATGAAATGTTCGGTTTAGGACTTGACGATGACAATCTGGAGCAAAGGGCTTCCACATTAGGAGCAGACTGCCCGTTCTTTATCAGAAACACGCCGGTTTTTGCCAGTGGCATTGGTAATATTTTCAAACCGGTGGACATCGACCTGAAAGGCTGGTATTTTGTGTTGGTTAAACCGGATGTTTTTGTTTCCACAAAAGATGCCTATGCGCAAATCACACCCCAAAAACCTGACATCTGTTTGAGTGACGTTATCCACCAACAGCCTGAAAAATGGAAAACACTTTTGAAAAACGATTTCGAACCCGGCATATTCGGATTACATCCCATAATAGGCGATATCAAACAAAGATTATATGAAATGGGAGCGACCTACGCGTCTATGAGTGGTTCCGGGTCAAGCGTATTCGGTATATTTCGCGAGAAGCCGACTGTCGACACAAATATTTTTGGCAATGCGTTTTGCCATACAGGACAATGGTAACACCTTCACCACAGATCATTTAGGTCGGTCAAGGAATCATTTGAGCGTCTTAAAGGACAGAATATGAAAACTGATGCCTGCAGCTATCACCAACAGCAACATTTTCAGCCAACAGTTTGTGGCCACAAAACCGACACAATAGAGTATCGAGACCCATACCAGAGTGACAGAAACGATTTTGGCATGCAAAGGTATGGCGCGATTCTCACGGAAATTCCGAATATACGTCCCTAATTTCTTTTGGGAAAGCAGCCATCTGTATGTTTTAGGGGAACCTCTAAAAAACAATGCTGCCGCAAGAATCAAAAAAGGGGTTGTAGGCAACAACGGCAGAAATGCCCCGATGAAACCAAGCCCAAGTGCAATATATCCCAATATGACATAAACAACTTTCATGGACGCAAAGATACAAAAATCGCGATTTATTCCGTATCTTTGTGCCGGCATTGAGGTGACATTAAATGCCAGTATAAACTTATTCACTCAATTACAATGTAGTATTTATGTATACAGTCATTAAACGAATAGAGGTATCGGCAGCCCATCACCTCAGCCTTTCTTATGCAAGCAAATGTGAGAACCTTCACGGGCACAACTGGATTGTCACCGTTTATTGCCGCGCCAAAGAATTAAACGCCGACGGCATGGTTGTTGACTTCAGCCATATCAAGAAGATTGTAAAAGGCCATCTCGACCACAAGAACCTTAATGAAGTGTTCGATTTCAATCCCACCGCCGAGAACATTGCACGGTGGATATGCGAGCAAATCCCTACCTGCTTTAAAGTTGAAATACAAGAATCTGAAGGAAACACTGCCATATATGAGAAAGATTAACGAAATCTTTTACAGCTTGCAGGGTGAAGGGTTCCATACCGGCACACCGGCCGTCTTCATCCGTTTCTCCGGTTGTAACCTTAAATGCCCATTCTGCGATACGCAGCACGAAAACGGCGTGTTGATGAGCGACGTTGAAATTATAAACGAAATAAGAAAGTATCCTGCACGAATGGTCATACTTACAGGGGGCGAACCGTCTTTATGGATTGACCAACAACTTATCGATCTGCTTCACAGTGAAGGGAAATACATCTGTATAGAAACAAACGGCACACATGAACTGCCGGAAGGTATCGACTGGATAACTTGTTCACCCAAACAAGAAGCTCCCGTAAAACTCATGCGTATGGACGAGATAAAAATAGTTTACCAGGGGCAGGATCTGGAACCCTACGAAACGTATCCGACAGACAGACTGTTTCTTCAACCTTGTTCCTGCAAAAACATTAAAGAAACCGTAGCCTGTGTCATGCAGCATCCCAAATGGCGTTTAAGCCTGCAAACCCACAAATTTATAGGAATCGATTAGCAAGTAAATTGATTCTGTCTGTAAAAATAATATCATATACTCCCTTTCTGTCTGTATCCGATTTTATCAAGCACCGGACACTTCATCTTCACATATATTCCGAAGAAAATCATAGGATTACGACTTGTTCCGACGACCGACGGTTTCCCCTGAAAAAGTAAGCGGTCGCAGCATTTGCTGCGTGCGGTCGCCTTGCAGAAGCGACAGGTAGAAAATTTTGCTGCAAGCGGTCGCAGTTTTGAGACGTCTGCAAGCGGTGTCTCTTATAAGGATTTTTCAAATTTTTATCGGCCTGCAAAAACTCAAAACAACATGATGAAAATGCCCTGATGAGGAATAAACCTATAAATTCAGCAAGTACAATTATACTAAAGCTAAAATCCTGCTGCTTTATACTGGATACTCAGAATTTTCTAATTTAAACACGATTCTGAACTGTCCGTCCTTATAACTGGTACTGGTAATCCTGAAATGACCTAACTGACGGGTATGGTTGACATGCACACCGATACACGCGCAAACATCGTAATCACCAATACATACCAGCCGTAATGTATCTCCAACGTCTTCGGGAAGTTTGTCAAGTGGTACATTTTCAGGAATGTCCTGACGGTTAACGACCTTAAACGTTACTTCCAAATCATGCTCTATCACTTCGTTCACCATCCGTTCCACGGTTTCAATCTGTTCGGAAGTAAGCGCTGCCGGCAGATTGTAGTTAATCTTACTTTTCTTACGCTCAATATGTGCATTCTTCGACCTTTCACAGCCAAACAATTTCACCATTGTCCCATTCAGTATATGTTCGCACGTGTGCATGGGAGCGATAGAGACATCCTGAAATTTTGAATATATATCTGACATATAATCTGTACTTTACGTTTTTTTCGAGAAGCATTACTTCATGCCACGGGCCTTGTATATACGTTCTTTTGCGTTGTTGATTTGCTGGAACTTTTCTTCGGCCGCACGGCGCACATCTTCACCCAGAGTAGCCACACGGTCGGGGTGATGTTTCAAAGCCAAACGGCGATATGCAGCTCTCACTTCATCATCGGAAGCGTCGGGTGAAACTTCAAGCACCTTATAGGCCTGGTCCAAAGTGTTACCCCGCAAGTTTAGCATTGATTCGACTTCTTTTACAGAGAGTCCGATCCAAACAGCAACTTCCTTCAAAGCCGTGATCTCCGCACCACATACGTTCCCGTCGCTTTGCGCAATCTTTACCAAAAAGCTCAATAGCTGCAAGCGTTCTTCTATGGTTAAGTTTGCAGCTATTTGATTACCGCAGTCGCGAATGGCTCTTTTGTAACTGTCCATGTCTGTTTGCTCCATCCTTTTACGTTGTTCAAAAAGATTCAGCAATATTTGTTCACCTTCAGTTACAGCCGCCTCGCCGAAATTGAAACGCAGGAACTGCCTGACAAAATCCATCTCACTGTGCATGACACGCCCATCGGCTTTAATAATGTATGAAGCCAAAACCATCAGCGAAAACCGGAAACTGTTACGCCGCCCTTGGTTAACATAATCTTCGTCTTCAAATGCTTCCGGTTCCGTTTTAAACTTCTCTTCTTCCTTTTTTGCGGTATCGAACAATGAACCTATCGCAAATCCGGCAAGTGCTCCCAATGGTCCCATGGCCATAAAGCCCAAAGCGCCGCCAATCCATTTACCTAATCCCATGATAATATATATATTTTTTTATTTAGAGTCCCGGTCAATTCTTTAAATAAACTACAAACCGGAATAGAATTATGTCCCTGATGTGTTACAGTTTACCTCTCTCCTCTAAATAGGAGTCTTTGAAACCGAGAAAATACAGCACGCCATCAAGCCCGATTGTATTGATAGACTGTTTGGCATTGGCCACTACACGGGGCTTGGCGTGAAACGCGATGCCCAACCCGGCCTCGGACAGCATCGGCAAATCGTTTGCACCATCTCCCACGGCAATGGTCTGGGCGATATCAACCCTCTCAACCTGGGCAATGAGTTTCAACAACTCAGCCTTGCGCCGCCCGTCAACAATCTCTCCCACGTAACGGCCGGTCAGTTTGCCATCGACAATCTCCAACTCGTTGGCATAAACATAATCAATTCCATATTTGTTTTTAAGATAGTTCCCGAAATAAGTAAAACCACCCGATAAGATGGCTATCTTATAGCCGTATTGTTTGAGTACGAACATCAGACGGTCTACGCCTTCCGTAATAGGCAGATTCTCGGCTATTTCTTTCATGACACTCTCATCCAGCCCTTTGAGCAAAGCGACCCGTTCCGTAAAGCTCTCTTTGAAATCAATCTCTCCACGCATGGCTCGTGCTGTAATCTCCTTCACTTTATCGCCGACGCCGGCGCGTATGGCCAATTCGTCGATAACCTCGGTCTCTATCAACGTAGAATCCATATCGAAACAAATCAATCGGCGCATGCGGCGGTACATATTGTCTAACTGGAAAGAGAAGTCCATTGACAATTCACCGGCCAGCTTCATCAAATGTTCCTGCATGGCCTCACGGTCGCGCGGCGTCCCCCGCACCGAAAACTCTATGCAGGCACGGATGCTTTCTTTACGTTCATCAAGCGGAATACGACCTGTCAGGCGTCGGATGGCATCAATATTCAAACCTTGTTCAGCCAGGACAGACGTCACAGCCTGAATCTGTCGGGCAGATATTTTCCGGGCAAGCAATGTCAGTATATAGCGGTTTTTACCTTGCATGCTCACCCAATTATTATACTCTTCAGTCGAAACTGGATAGAAACGTATATTTACGCCCAACTCCGTCGCTTTAAAGAGCAATTCTTTCATGATATGCCCCGAATATGCCTCTGACGAACGGAAGAGGATGCCCAAAGTCAAAGTGTTGTGGATGTCGGCCTGGCCGATGTCTAATATCGTGACATCATATTTCGCCAGTACTTCCATTATTGAAGACGTCAGTCCCGGCCTGTCCTCGCCTGTGATACGTATCAGGATGAGTTCCCTGTTTGGATTTTCCATGTTTAGGTTGTTTTATAATGGTTAATGCAAAGCTACAAAATAAATAAATACCGACAAAGCTTTGCCATCAACGCAGCAACAAAATAACAGATGTTCATTGCCCAATCCAAGTTGCTTTTTTCCACACATACTCTAAAGGGCCATGTCGGTATCTTTTCATCCACCATCGGCAAAATGCCCACTGCAATAGAAAAAGGACCACCCCTGTCAGGAAACTGGCTGTAACACCAAGTTTATCATGCAAACCAAATCCCCAATTATAGAACAACATAGCCCCTACGATACTTTGAACGATATAATTGGTAAGACTCATTTTCCCGTATGGAGCTATTTTCATCAATCTTGAACGCCACGATGTCCGGTAAAAGGCAAACATTACCGCAGACAACAATATCAGCATAAAGGCAAACTTATGTAAAGACGATAAAGGCAAACTTATGTAAAGACGATACAATCAACATTAGCGGGCTAAGCAAGGATCTCTCAGTGACATAATCCGGCAGCATACCGGCCAAACCATATAGTGGGAAAAAAGCCATAAGCGCTCCAGCCAACAAACGTGCCCAAAACGCCAATTTATCTTCACTGAACAAATTCCTGCGTCCGGCAAGCAAGCCAAACAAAAACAGAGCCATCGTCTGAAATACCCTTCCATTATCCCAGGCCCATGCCAAACTTGCTAATTGGCCTTCCCAAAGATTCACACGCAACATATCCCAAAAGTCACCATTAGTCTGCGCATCAAACGTTGCTGCCCAAAAATGTCCGGTAGGAATCGTTGGAGTCTCAAATGTAGGGTCTATCAAAGCCCGTAGGAGATAAAACAACGGTACCGGCTGGAATAATAAAACGACTGCAATCCACATCAGATATTTATCTTTAAGACTGCATAAAAGAGGGAGTATAAAACCAGCCAATGCATATAAAACCAAAACTTCTGCCGTAAAAAACATGGCATTGATATTTCCCAATAATAACAACAAAAACAAACGCCAACAAAAACGTCCACGAAAATCCTTTCCTCTCAAACGGCTGTTACGTTCCTGAATGTAAAAACTGAAGCCAAACAACAATGCAAAAATCGCATATGCTTTGCCGCCCAGCAGGAAAAACAAACCATCCCAAATCACCTTATCCGTAAAATTCAGCCATGTACATTGTGCAGACGTATCAGGAAACGAATAAAAATTAAAATGCTCTATCGAATGCAAAAGTAAAATGCCCATTACGGCCAATCCGCGCATAACATCCGCCACGTCTACTCTCGAACTCATATTTGCTTGTTTTTTATATAATCCCATAAAATAGCTTTGAAATACCAACATACTTTGAGATTGCAAAAATAATATTTTCTCGATACAAAGCCATATAATAAAAAGTCAAAACACACAAGACAAAATTACATCGTAAGCCGTACCTCACACTTCTCTTTAAGTTTATAATAATTATCTTTGCAAAAATAATCCATGCAGAAAATTGAATTTCCTCCGTGAGGAACCAACTCATAACAATCATCAATGACAGACAACAAACTACAATTCCATCCCATAGCCGAAACGGTCGTGAAGGAATGCGGCCTCCCCGAACAATTCACCTATCCGTTCCATTATATCCCGCATCCTCTTTGCATCCACGCAGCCGAACAAGTAAAAGAATATATCGGCAAACATAAGGAGTGGCATGCCGAATTAGAGGCGGGTAAAATGTTCGGCGTTTTGATTGCACGCAATACCGAAGGTAAAGTCGGTTTCTTTGCTGCTTTCTCAGGAATCCTTGACGGGAAAAACAATTTGGAGTTTTTTGTCCCGCCTGTTTACGACCTGCTGGATCCTGCCGGCTTTTTCAAGTTAGAAGAACAAGCCATCTCCGACATTAACCAGTCCATCCGCCGCATCGAAGAAAGTCCGGAACTTATATCCGTTCAAGAGAAACTCACATGCCTTAAACAGCAATCAGAAAAGGAGCTTTATGATTACAAAACGCAAATGATTTCCGCAAAAGCGTTAAGAGACGAAAAACGGAAAGACAAGCTGACGTCTGAAGAAGAAGCGGCGCTCATCAAAGAAAGCCAATTCATGAAAGCTCAATACAAAAGGATGGAGAAACACTGGGAAAACATAATGAATTGTCACATACGACAGGAGGAACGAATCAGACTAGAACTAAACAGATTGAAACAGGAACGCCGACAACGTTCCGCCGCCCTCCAAGAAAAACTTTTCCGACAATTCATCCTGCTTAACGCTCATGGCACAACAAAAGACATATACACCATCTTCAAAGAATACGGCCGGGGCATACCACCGGCAGGAACAGGCGAATGCGCTGCTCCAAAGCTGTTACAACACGCTTACCGATACCATTTTCAACCTTTAGCCATGGCTGAATTCTGGTGGGGCAATTCTCCGCTAAATGAAATCCGCCGGCATGGAAACTTCTACCCTTCATGCAGAAGTAAGTGCGAACCACTTCTGAAATACATGCTCCATGGACTGGATGTAGAATCTGATCCATTAACGGAAGAAACCATGCATATGCAACAATTAAGCGTTGTATACGAAGACAAATGGATAACCGTTGTAAACAAACCCGGCGGAATGTTATCCGTACCGGGAAAACTTCATGCGCCATCTGTCTTGCAATGGGCTCGTGAACACTATCCTGATGCTGATGGTCCCATCATTGTCCATCGTTTGGATATGGACACTTCCGGCCTACTCATTCTTGCAAAATCAAAAGACACACATAAACGTCTGCAAGACTTGTTTGAAAAACGCCTCATTAAGAAACGTTATATTGCCTTGTTGGATGGCAACGTTATGACCAAGGAAGGCTTCATACGCCTTCCCATCTGCTCCAATCCGAATGAACGGCCGATGCAAATGGTTGATTCTAACTATGGGAAACCGTCTGTTACACGCTATGTTGTTATCGGAAAAACAAATGGATATACACGTGTAGCTTTCTATCCTTTAACAGGACGCACCCACCAACTGCGTCTACATGCTGCTCACCCCGAAGGACTTAACGCCCCCATCCTGGGAGATCGGCTTTATGGCAAACAAGCCCGACGACTATACCTACATGCTGAATCCATTATGTTCATCCATCCCATGAGCGGCAAACGAATTCATCTCACCGCCACAACTCCATTTTGATTTTTCCCATTATATATGAATTCGTAAACCGGTCTATTCAACCGTCTAAAACTATACATTTGAAGCTATAGCCTTTGAAATATGGAAAATTGAATGTAAATTTGTCCTATGCGGTTACACAAACCGAAACAACTATCATACTTGTCACTTATATCTAAACGTAACGAACCATGAATTACCGACTCATTTTTTATCTGAGCCTTGCATTTCTCTACTCTAATTATTATGCATCATCTGCCACCGCCACTGCACAGACGGTTCATTTCAAAATTCAAGCTGACCGGCCACAACAAACCATGGAATATTTTGGGGCATCCGATGCATGGAGTATGCAAGCCATCGGGCTTTGGCCCGACTCGGCACGTCTGAAAGTCGCCGACTGGCTCTTCAGCATGGAAACTGACCATAAAGGACAGCCCAAAGGTATCGGCTTATCATTATGGCGGTTCAATGCAGGTGCCGGCAGTTCAGAACAAGGTAACAACAGTCAAATCGGTTCACCATGGAATCGCACCGAATGTTTCTTAACTTCTGACGGCACTTATGACTGGAACAAACAAGCGGGACAATGCCAATTTATGAAATTAGCCCAAGAGCGCGGTGTGGAAAAGTTTCTGGCATTTTTCAATTCTCCGCCTGTCTATTTTACACAAAACGGACTGGCAACCAATACAGGCCGCGAAGGGACATACAATCTGCGTCCGGAATGTTATGAAGATTTTGCTGTCTATGCCGCAACTATGATTGAAGGCATCAAACGTAAACACGGTATCAAAATAAACTACATCTGCCCCGTGAACGAGCCTGATGGCCACTGGAACTGGATTGGCCCAAAACAAGAAGGCACGCCAGCCACAAACCGTGAAATCGCACGCATAGTACGCGCCATGAGCCGTGAGTTCGTCAAACAAGGTATTGATACGGAAATATTGGTTAATGAATCATCCGATTACCGTTGCATGTTCAGCACACATCAAACCGACTGGCAACGTGGTTATGCTATACAAACCTTTTTTAATCCCGACAGTACAGCAACGTACTTAGGCAACACCCCGAACGTGAAACGCAAAATCGTTGGACATAGCTATTGGACCAATACACCGCTTGAAGCATTGCGCGCCATACGGTGCCAGCTGAAGGATACGCTCGACAAATATGACGTGGAGTTTTGGCAAACCGAAACCTGCATCATGAGCAATGATGAAGAAATCGGCGGAGGAGGTGGTTATGACCGCAGCATGCGAACTGCCCTTTACGTGGCACGTATCATACACCACGACATCGTTTATGCAGGGGCACGCAGCTGGCAATGGTGGCGTGCTGTCGGCGGTGATTACAAAGACGGGTTGCTCAGAGAATATAGTACCAAAGATCGCAAAACGGGCTACGTTGTTGACTCTAAGCTCTTATGGGTACTGGGAAACTACAGTCGTTTCGTACGCCCCGGTGCTGTCCGGATGGCCATTGAAACATACGACAACAATGGCCGATTAATAAAAGACGGAGAAACCGACACTCAAGGTATCATGTTGTCTGCCTACCGGAATGCGGACGGATGCTGGGCCGTTGTTGTACTCAACTACGCTCCAACTGACAAAACCATCAGTTTTGATATTCCTGAAACGAATGGAGTTAAGCAATGGCAACCATACACGACTGCCGATGGTAAAGATAATAACCTTATACCGGGTAAACCTGTCAAGTATGGACATCCTGTTGTCATACCCGCACGTTCGGCTGTAACATTCACGAGCATGTAGCCTTTATTTCTTTTTCCGGTTCCAAGATTAAAAAGACATTATTAAAGTTATGACACACGCGCCCCAGCTTCAAGTCTATAAAGCGTCTGCCGGTTCGGGAAAAACTTTCACGTTGGCCGTCCAGTACATCAAGCAACTATTATTAAACCCACATGCCTACAGGCATATACTGGCCGTGACGTTTACGAACAAAGCCACGGCAGAAATGAAAGAACGTATCCTCGGACAGCTATACGGTTTGTCAAGAAGCGATGCCGCATCGGAAAGCTATATGGTAAAACTCCGTGAAGAAACGGGGCTTGAAGAATCTGCTATTCGCGAAGCAGCAGGCGAAGCATTGAAAAACATCATCCACGATTACAGCCGTTTCCGCATAGAAACCATTGACTCGTTCTTCCAGTCCGTCATGCGCAATTTGGCACGAGAACTGGAATTGGGAGCCAATCTTACCATAGAATTACGTGTAAAGGAAGTGATAAGCGATGCCGTGGACCAAATGATAGAGAAACTCGACCGGAAATCGCCCGTACTAAACTGGCTGATAGAATATATAGAAGAACGCATCGAAGCCGACCGACGTTGGAACGTGGCCGGTGAAATCAAGTCTTTCGGACTGAACATCTTCGACGAAGAATATATGGAGCGCGGTAAAGCGTTGCGCAAAAAGTTGGAAGACCCACAGTTCATCATTACATTCAGAAAAGAAATAAGAGACCTGAAAGAAACCGCCCTCACACAGATGGCCGGTTTCCGTGAAGAATTTGAGAATATTTTGGAGAGCTACAATCTGACGGCTGGTGACTTGTCGCAAAAAGAAAGAGGCGTCATCAGCTATTTCAGGAAAATCTCAAGCGGAAATTTGACCGATGAAGTATGCAACACCATCGTTGAGAAATGCCTTGCAGATGAACACTGCTGGGCTCCGAAAAGCTCACCACGCCACAGCGAAATCAGCCAAATCGCAAAAACCGAGCTGATGCCCCTGTTACAAGAAGCTGAGAACTTCCGCAAGAAAAACAATTATATAACAAATTCCTGCACATTGGCCTTGCAGCACCTCAACAAACTGCAACTTCTGACCCATATCGATTATGAAGTGCATGACTTGAACCATACCTGCGGACGGTTTATGCTTTCCGATACCAACGCTTTGCTGCACGAACTCATCCACGAAAACGACGCATCTTTCGTTTACGAAAAGATTGGCACGACGATTGACACCGTGATGATTGATGAGTTTCAGGATACCTCTCGCCTGCAATGGGAAAACTTCCGCCTGCTCCTTCGCGAGAGTCTGTCTCAAAAAGAAGGCAGTCTGATTGTAGGCGACATCAAACAAAGCATATACCGCTGGCGAAACGGCGACTGGAAGATCTTAGCCAATATTGGTAAAGACAAAGCGTTCAATACCAAAGATATCCATCTATCCTACAATTTCAGGAGCGAAGCGCGCATCGTGGAATTTAACAACGCCATTTTCGAAGCCATCACCCAAAAAATTAGCTCCGAAGACACCGAGGGTATCATTGCGAACGCATACAGCGACGTGCGTCAGGCAACAAACAAGACGACACCGTACGGTTATGCCGAACTGAATTTCTTGAATGAAAACGACACGTATGCTTATCCGGACATCACCCTGCACGAGTTGGCAACCAAAGTCGACAGTCTCATCAGCAAAGGCATCATGCCGGGCGACATCGCCATACTGGTTCGTAAAAACAAAAATATCCCCATCATTGCCGACTACTTCGACAAACATACACCATACAAAGTGGTATCTGACGAAGCATTCCGACTTGACGCCTCATGTGCTATCTGCATGATAATAGACGCCATCCGCTTTCTGGCCGTCCCGGACGACCGCATCGCACTCGGGCGTTTAGCAGTAGCATACCAACACGACGTCTGCCATAACACCGTCAACCTGAACACCATCCTCATCGACGACACATGCGATTATCTCCCCCAGGCATTTACTGAACGATTAGCCGAACTGCGCATTCTCCCACTGTATGAGCTGACAGAACAATTATACACCGTGTTCAATCTCGATGAAGTAAAAGCACAAGACGCCTACTTGTGTGCCTTTTATGACGCCGTGACGGAATATCTCCGAAACAACACGTCGGAATTGACAGCGTTTTTAGACTATTGGGACGAGATACTGCACGAAAAACCCATTGCCTCAGGAGAAATTGAAGGTATCAGGATTATTTCAATCCACAAGTCCAAAGGATTGGAATTTCATACCGTACTATTACCGTTCTGCGATTGGAAAATGGAGAACGAAACCAACAACCATTTGATATGGTGCGCACCGCCTCAATGTGATGACCAGCTGTTGCAACCGTTCTCCAGGATGGATTTGCTGCCTGTAAATTATTCGGCTGTCATGGAACAGTCTATTTTCAGAGATAGTTACCAGAACGAAAGACGGCAATTATGGATTGACAGTATCAACCTGCTCTACGTGGCTTTCACCCGTGCCCGTTGCAACCTTATTGTCTGGTGTAAGTCAGGCAGCAAAGGGACCATATCTGCCCTCCTTGAGAATGTTACCGACAACCTTCAAAGCATTAAAATAGAAAAAACGGAAACAACGACCGACATGGACGATGGAGTAACAGATTCACCCACACATTGCCGATACATGTTTGGAGAAATTCTGCCATCAGCAGCCAAAACACACGGGAACAAGTCGGACAACCCTTTCACGACAGTTCCCAAAAGCCTTCCCATACACATCGAATCGCTGCGTTCAAAAGTCGATTTCAGACAATCAAACCGTTCCGCAACCTTCTGCAACGACGAGGAAAACGAAAACAACGATTACGTCAGCCGCGGACTCATGTTACATAATGTATTCGCGTCAATAAGAAAAGCGACCGATTTGAATACCGCCATCGAACATTTGAAAAGTGAAGGGGTCATTGAAGACGAAAAACAAGCGGCAGAAATCCGACAGCTTGCAGAACGCGCATTGAACCACCCGCAGGCAAAAGCATGGTATGACGGCAGCTACACGCTGTACAACGAGCAGGACATTATTTTTACCGCCACAAACGGGCAACTGCAAACGCGCCGACCCGACCGGGTTATGATTAAAGACGGAAAGGTAACCATTGTCGACTTCAAATTCGGCAAAAAGAAGGACGTATATCGCGAACAAGTAAAAGAATATATGCAACTGATTGAAGGAATGGGGTTCAAAGAAACAGAAGGTTATCTGTGGTACGTCTATCTGAATGAAATAATCCCGGTCCAGTAGTCCATAACGGACTCCCCTATCCATCACAACAATACAACACTCATAATGGAAACATTCTTAAAAGAAGTCGCGCAGGATTTATATACAAAAAACGGTGGCAACATGGCCGACACGGTAGTTGTTTTCCCCAACAAACGCGCAAGTCTCTTTTTCAACGAACACTTAGCCAGACAGGCCAGACATCCCATTTGGGCACCCTCCTACCGCAGCATCAGCGAACTATTCCGAGACGCGTCTCCGCTCAAAACAGGCGATTCTGTAGAATTGGTATGCCATCTGTACAAGATATTTGTTGAAGCTACAGGAAGCAAAGAAACCTTGGATGAATTTTATTTCTGGGGAGAAATGCTAATTGCAGATTTTGATGACGCAGACAAAAACCTTGTTGATACGGCTACCCTTTTCAGTAACCTGAAAGATTTGAACGACATCTCGGAAAGCTACGACTTCCTCGAAGAGGAACAAAAAGAAGCCATCCGGCGTTTCTTCCATAACTTTGCCATGACAGATACAACCGAACTCAAGCGGCGTTTTGCGGTACTTTGGAATGCCCTCGGCAGTATCTACCAACAGTTCCGCGACACATTGAGAAGCCGGTCGTTAGCCTATGAAGGCATGCTTTACCGCGATGTCATCGAACATTATTGTACCGACCAGTTCCCGGCTCGCCAATACGTTTTTGTAGGGTTCAATGTACTTAACCGGGTCGAACTGCAACTATTCAAAAAGCTGCATGCCGAGGGGCGGGCCTTGTTCTATTGGGATTATGACAACTTCTACCTAAGCCGTTCGCCACACGAAGCCGGCGAATTTATCCGACGCAATCTGCAACTATTCCCAAACGAATTGCCTCCCGACAGGTTCAACCACCTTGGCCGCCCCAAAGACATCACTTATGTAGCCTCCCCGACAGAAAACGGACAAAGCCGTTACCTGCCGCAATGGCTGCGCGAGAACCTTACGCCGGAAGAGAAAGAAACAGCCGCCGTACTGTGCAACGAAGAACTCCTGCAACCCGTCCTGCATGCCCTGCCCGAGAACGTCCGCAACCTGAACATCACCATGGGATTCCCATTAGGTCATACCCCCGCCGCGAGTTTCGCAGCTGCCATCATGGAACTGCACATCGGAGGCTACCATACCCCAAGCGGACGATTCCTTTTCAAACAAGTCGTCAGTTTGCTGCGCCATCCTTACACACGACTGCTTTCCGACAAAGCCGAAGACATGGAAAAACGGCTTATCAAACACAACCGTTTCTATCCCCACCCGGCGGAACTTCAGGATGATGAGATCATGGCGCGACTGTTCACTCCATGCAACGGCAATCGACAACTGTGCCAACTCGTGGCAGACATGCTCAAGAAAACGGCCGTACTACGCCGGCGAGCGGACAAGACGCCGAACGACACCATGGAGCAACTCTATGCCGAAGCCTTGTTCAGCACTTACACCCTCATAAACCGTTTCAGCACTTTAGTGGAAAACGGCAACCTTGACGTCCGTCCGGAAACCCTGCAACGATTGCTCGCAAGAGTCAGCTCCAGCACAAGTATTCCCTTCCATGGCGAACCGGCCGTAGGGCTGCAAGTCATGGGCGTACTCGAAACTCGTAATCTCGACTTCCGTCACCTCATCATGTTGTCAGTCGGCGAAGGACGGCTGCCAAAATCCGGTGGCGACGCATCGTTCATTCCCTATAACCTGCGCAAGGCTTTCGGCATGACGACCATCGACCACAAGATAGCTGTCTATGCCTATTATTTCTACCGGCTCATGCAACGGGCAGAAAAAATAACATTAGTCTACAACACGGCTACCGACGGCCTTTTCCGCGGCGAGCGTTCACGTTTCATGTTGCAATTCCTGGTAGAATGGCCGTATCCCATCAAACAGTTACAGCTGAAAACCGGTCAATCCCCCATGGATTCGGACACGCTTGCCGTCTACAAAACACCTTCCGTCATGCACCGCCTGCAAGACCGGTTCGACACACGGGCCAACGAACACGCCTTGCTGTCTCCCTCAGCACTCAACTGCTACATCGATTGCCGACTAAAGTTCTATTACAAGTACGTCGCCCGTCTCGAAACCCCTGAAGAAGTCAGCGAGGAAATAGATGCCGCCCTTTTCGGCAGCATTTTCCACCATGCTGCCGAACACATATACAACGACCTTGCTGCACACGACCATACCATCAGCCGACAAGCCATCGAAGACCTACTCAAAAACGGCGTAAAAGTACAGCAATACGTCGACAATGCGTTCAAGGCTCTGTTCTTCGGCTTACCTGAAAACAAACGGCCGGAGTACAACGGACTGCAATTCATCAACGCGTCGGTCATCATCCGCTATATCCGCCAACTCTTACGACAGGACCTGAAATATGCACCGTTCCGTTTTGTCGCTTCAGAACACGAAGTCTACGAAAACATTGACGTCAACACCCCAAAAGGCGTATTGAAAATCCGTATCGGCGGTATCATTGACCGTATGGACAGCAAGGACGGTAACTTACGGATTGTCGACTATAAAACCGGTGGGGCGCCCGTAGTTCCACGCGACATTGAATCGTTATTCGTTCGCGCCCCGAAACGTCCCAGCCATGTATTCCAGACGTTCCTTTATTCGGCCATTGTTTGTCGCCGTATGCGGGAAACCGGACGGGAAACAAAAGTAGCGCCCGCCCTCCTATACATCCACCGGGCTGCCGCCGACAACTACTCACCAGCCATACAAATGGGTGAACCACGCAAAACAAAAGAAACAGTCGATGATTTCAACCAATATGAGTCTGTTTTCCGCGAACACTTGCAGACCTTACTCGAAGAAATCTTCAATCCGGACATTCCTTTTAAACAAACGGATGATGAGAATAAATGTGCGTACTGTGATTTCAAAGCGCTTTGCAGACGGTGAAAGCATTTGAATACCAACACATACATCAAGGTCCCGACTTTCACAAGCCAAGACCTTGACGTATATCGGTACAAAGGTTATTCACCCAATCATACCAACATAATTGTTATAAATTTCATTAAAATATATAAGTGACTTTCTACACGAAAGTATACTTATCTTGAATTATATAGAACTATAAAATCAAAAATTCAAATTCAACTTAAGCCCTATTGTAGGATTCTTTTGATTGCTTCCGGGTACATTATCATTCAATGAAAAATACGGTGACATATTGAGACTAACAGATGACATGTTCTGAATATCTCTCAAATACATATTCTTCTTCTTCGCAACGCGGACGGCATCTACAATATTACATATTTCCACAGTAAAAAGAGAAACAGGGAACACCACTGCACCTGCAATTGCCGCACCAGCTTCTTCAGCATTAGTTAACCAAATAGACCCTAACGTATATATAGCAACTGATCCTAAGAACCAGCCCAAGCCACGCCCAACTTCACCACTTACCATTTGTCCCAAACCTGGAATGAGGAATGAACATACACCGCTTAAGGCCGGACTGTATCTGTCTCCCGGCATGTGTTGGTATGCTGAAACCCTATAAAAACCAGAATAGTCTTTATAACGCATTCCGGGTCTGGGCGTAAAATACGGTGACATACCATAATACATGCCATTATTGTACTGATTATAGCCCATTTGTCGGTTTGGCGTATTTACATTATTTGTATTAGAAAATATTTCCTTTGACCCGTTTTCATAACGAATCATTAGAATCTCACTTTTGTTTAAAACAAAAGTAGGCCCATTCAAATTATCTGCTTGTTTATACCTAACCTCCGTTGTACCTACCTCGATAATCTTAGCGTTAATATCCTCACCATTTTTCTTCGTAATGACATCTTGCGCATTTACGAAACTGCAAATTAATGCAACTACAAAAAACAAACTTAACCGTTTCATGAAATCTTCATTAAAATTAAACATTATATTATTAAACGTATATAAAATCACATTACATCACATCTTACTGATATTTATATTTTGTAATTTATTTATTATAAAACAATTAGTTTAGAAGCCAAACAGTCATCTCTTCCAAAGAGATGATGTATAGATATATTAAACTGATATACAGAATATTAATAATATATTATTTAACTTTCTGAAGAATAGCATTGCTTAAAATAGAAATTATCCTCAAAAAATAATCAAATAATTTGCAGATATTTACAGTTTTGGTTAATTTTGCATTTATAAACATTTCTCTTTGGAAGAGACATACAAGCACTCATAAATATCCAACAATTAATAAGACTTCCATTTTATAAATTACAACAGATCCAATATATATTTATTGGCCATATCTATTGTAGAATTATCCAAAGAAGATAAATATATTCGTGTAGTTATTTCCGATTCATGCCCCATTCCCTCTGAAATTACAGAAATCGGAATGTTTTTGCTTTTAGCGATACTTGCCCATGCGTGGCGGGCACAATACATTGTAAGCGGAATTGGTAAACGTAATTGATATCCAATCTCCTTCAATTTACGATTTACGAGATGAGCTGCACTAATATATTGATTACGTTCATTTACTCCCGGCGTTTTTATAATTGGTAAAAGATACGGAGAGTCAGTTGTGTCAAAACGATCTACTATCTTCTGCATACAATCTTCCCATCTGATTTGAAGTAATTGTCCTGTTTTCCTTCTCCGATAGAAAAGAATACCGCAATTTAGATCGGTTTTTTTAAGAAAAGCCAAATCAACAAAAGACATACCTCGCGTATAAAAACTAAAAAGAAATAGATTACGTGCATACTCACAAACCGGATTCTGTGAGAAATCAAGTTCTTTCAATTGTCGCAGTTCGTTCAATGATATGGCACGTTTGATAGTTTTATCGATACCCGTATATACATGTTTGAAAGGATATTGTTGCAAAATAATCCCTTTTTCTACGGCTCTATTATAAACGGCTCGCAGATTCCTCATATAAAAAGAGGAACTATTGGGACAAACACCTGTATTTTTCAGATATGCCTCATAAGCAACAAGCATATCTGAATCAATCTCACATAATCTAACATCGATTCCATTACGAAAACGAAAGAAACTATTTAACGTCGTATAATAAGTCTCACTTAAACGAAGTTTTCCTATAGTTTTGAGATTTAGAATCACATCTGTCATGAAAAAAAATAGTGTTCTACTTTTGTCCTGAACAGAGTATGCCTTTACTATATCATCAAGGGTATATGCTGATTTATTATTTTCCAACATCTTTATTATCAAGTTAAATCTTATAATTCCATTTTCAATTTCCTTTTTTATACCAGTTAGATATTGTTTTCTAATCCCCTCCCGGTCCGGTATAACCACAGAAGCAGACTCTGTGTCCCATTCGTTTATAAAAAGTTTATAACCGGTGGAGATATATTTTGATTGTCTTGCATGAATCACTTGAAAAAACAAGGTTCCTTCTTTGTCTTTCATTTTAGAAACTCTAAATTTAAGTTTTATATTTGTCATAGTTTTTTATAAAATTGATTAGTAAATCACGTGATACCAAATTAGCCCTACGAGAAGCTCTGAAAAAGCGAGCGCACGCAGGAAAAATTGCGTGCGCTTGAAAATTTTTTTTCTGGCTTTGTAATTTTTGCTGCAAGCGGTCGCAGCAACGGGTATGGAATGAAACCATTTTAAAGGACAAAAATCAAAAAGCCCTTCACTTATAATACTTTGAATTCCAACATAATAAAGGAATCCGAAAGTGTGAAGGACTTTTTATCGAACTTTTTATACGAAGAAGGCAATACTCCCCTCACCCGACCTCTTTTCATCCAATCAGGCCGGCCTGTAAAATTAAAGAATTTTTATCTGAGCTTTTTTTAATTTTCCTTTATCAGAGGTACCTCCATACCACAACTCGTATTGCCCTTCAATGGGGCGCATGGTATTGGTTGCAGTGTCGAACCATTCAAAATCGTTTCTGTCAAGCATGAAGCGCACTGTGACTGTCTCGCCCTTCTTGACATTCACCCGACGGAAAGCACGCAAGGTGTGTGATGGTCCTTCGCGGTCGCCCGGACGGGCAAGGTAGACTTGCACTACTTCGTCGCCATCCATATCGCCCGTATTGGTTAAGGGGATGGCTAATTCTGTCTGCCCGTTGTCATTCAGCGTGGTATGACTCAAAGTGGCCGTACCGTATTCAAAAGCCGTGTAACTCAACCCGTGTCCGAAGGGGAACAGCGGGCTTTCATTCATGTAACGATAGGTACGCCCTTTCATTGAATAATCCTCGAAGTCGGGCAGTTGTTCTGTATTACGGTAGAACGTTACGGGCAAGCGGCCGGCAGGATTGTAGCGACCCGTCAACACTTCGGCAAGGGCAGTCCCGCCTGCCTGACCGGGATACCATGCCTGTAGGATGGCATCGCAGCTGGCGGTTTCAGGTTCCAATGCTATTGCCGAACCGGAGAAATTGACCAGTATGATTTTCTTTCCGGCCGCATGAAGTTCCTTGAGAAGCCGCCGCTGTACACCGGGCAGCTCGATGGAAGTACGGTCGCCCCCCTTGAAACCGGGTATGCTGACAGCCATTTCTTCGCCTTCAAGCGCAGGAGAGATTCCGCCGGCAAAGACGACGACATCGGCATCCTTTACCCGCTCCAGGCTCTTTGCAAAATTGACAGGCGTAAAATATCCCAAATCAAAATCGAGCGAGGCCTCGCCTGCAGACCGGTCGAAAATATATTCTATCTTTATTTTATAATCCTTACCGACATGGGCATCCAACGTATAGAGATTGTCATTACCTCTGATAAATCTCCGTTGTGCCACTAACTCGTCGTTGACATATAAACGAACTTCAGCACGGGCCCCGAAACAGAAATCCACTTTCTGGTCGGCAGGAGCGGTAAATACGG
The DNA here is from genome assembly GCA_949299545.1 of uncultured Prevotellaceae bacterium. Lineage (GTDB taxonomy): Bacteria > Bacteroidota > Bacteroidia > Bacteroidales > Bacteroidaceae > Paraprevotella. The sequence goes on from CASGAM010000037.1 coordinate 92,718, forward strand.
ATTCATAAACGGCTGAGAAATTGCGGATATTGACGCCCGATGCGAAAGTGGTACCGCCCGTGGTAATAAAGCGGAAGGGAGTGCTGACGCGCGTGACTGCCGCCGGCGTACCTTCCATGCGCGGATTATTCCAGTAAGTGGCCTTGAATCCCCGCACGCCTTCAAAACGGCATGCCTCGAAAAGGCTCGTCAACGCAGAATCTTCCGTATGGTCACAGCCCGGCTCATAGATAATTTGTCCGTCAGGAAAAACCTCTTTCATGGCTTCGAGCAGGGTAACGGTATGGGATGGAAAGCCGTTGTAGTTGCCCCACTGCATGGTTGAATCGTTGGCGTTTGGTCCCATGACGGCAACTTTTTCATGGCCGTCGAGCGGAAGAATGCCACCCTTGTTTTGCAGAAGCACTATGCTTTCACGCGCCATCTGAAGCGCCAGGTCACGATGGCGCTCACAGTCGACAACACTATACGGTATCGTATCCCAGCAAACGTTATCGTCCATCTCGCCTAACCTGAAACGGGCTTCAAGCAGACGCTTCAAGGAGGTGTTTACTTTCGACTCGTCAATGAGTCCTGCTTTCACGGCTTCGGGGATAGAAGCATAATTGGATCCACATTCCAGATCGGTGCCGGTAGCGATGGCGCCGGCAGTCGCATGTTCGCGGGTTGCATGGGTTTCGTGCCGCCCTTTCTCCCAAAAATCGTTAATGGCCCAACAGTCGGAAACGACGATGCCGTCAAAGCCCCACTCCTCGCGCAGAATCTGGTGAAGCAACCGGTTGCTTCCGCAACAAGGCTGGCCTTCGTAGCGGTTGTAAGCGCACATGACTTCCTTCACATCGGCCTCTTGTACGAGAGCTTTGAAGGCCGGCAGATAGGTTTCCCATAAGTCGCGCGGCGCAATATTCTCGGCATTGAATGAATGGCGGTTCCATTCGGGTCCGGAATGAACGGCAAAATGTTTTGCACAGGCATGTAACTTGTCGTACTCGGCATCGGATGGTCCCTGGAGTCCATTGACAACCGCCACGCCCATGCGAGAACTCAGATAGGGGTCTTCACCGTAAGTCTCTTGTCCGCGTCCCCAGCGAGGGTCGCGGAAGATATTGACGTTTGGCGTCCACATGGTCAGTCCCTGGTAACGTTTCAGTTTTCCACTTTTACTGAACTCATTTGATTTGGCACGCGCCTCGTCGGATACGGATGTAAACACGTCGAACAATAAACGGTCGTCGAAGGATGCCGCCATGCCTATAGCTTGCGGATACACAGTAGCCAATCCAGCCCTTGCTACACCGTGCAAGGCCTCGTTCCACCAGTCGTAAGCCTTTATGCCCAACCGTTCTATTGCGGGAGACTCATTTTGCATGAGCGAAGCTTTCTCTTCCAAGGTCAATCGGTCTAACAGGTCATTGGCACGTTCTGCAGCCGGCAATGCCGGATTGCGAAATGGATAATCCTGCCCCGCGGCATGCAAAGAACACAAGACAAAACAATATCCACAAAAAAACATTCTGAATGTTCGTTTCCTTCCTCTCATAACATCATTGAATAAGTAGATTAATAAAGAACAAAAGTAACACGGTTGCTGCAAATACAGTTGCAAGTATGTTACTTTTATTTGCTGTTATGTAGTAGATAAGCCTGCCAAAAACATTTTTATAACGGATTGAAGCGTCAAGTATAGTATTTGAAAAGAAAAAATCGACGCGCCCGGTATGACTGAACATTTATCCACCCCGGCGCGTCGTAAAAGTATACGTTAAATTGACTTTACGTTATTCGTGCATCTCGTAATCCCAATCTTTCAAAGCGTATCCCCAATGTTCGTTGACCAACTGTACGGTACGGGGTTTGTACTCGTATTTATTTTTCTTGTAACCTTTCTTTTTCTCCAAATATGCGGTAATAGCGCGTTCAGCCTCTCCGAAACCGGGAATTTGCAACTGACTATACACTTTTTTGGTCGTTTCCAACGCATCAGCCTCAAAGTCCTCAAATTTCACTTCAAACAAGTTACCTTCAGGAATAAATTGCTTTTGCTCCTCGTACGCACGATACAGTCTTGTGTATGCTTCAAGAATGTTCTGCTCCATTTCTTCTTCTGTGATATGCTGGAGTTCCAAAGGCTTAATGGTGTTGTTAAAGAAACTTCTCGTACTCTCAAATACAGTATAGGGATTGCGCATAAGATAAATAAACTTGGCATTGGGAAACAGTTCCACCAAAGCCTTTACCCTACCCGTATGCGGTGGGTTCTTTGAAAGATACTGCGTACCGCCGGTATTCCAGAGTGAAATCTTCACTAACTTCTCAAATGTGTTTTTGAAAACGTCCAACTCTGCGGGAGTTATGTCCTTGAAGGTAAGATAGCGGTCACAATACTCCATCATGCGCTTCGGGAAAAACCAGAAATCGTAATAGGAATAAGGCATCATGTTTGACAGCGCAAACTCTTCTTCCTGCGGCAGATCTGGCGCCAATTCCATATTGTCTGTCGGCCGTTTGTCCGGCATCAGCCATCCCATGGTCTTCTTGAACATCGGTTGCCCGAACATCATCAGGTGGGGAAACACGGTTTGGTAGGTTGTCGTATAGCCAAAATGCTTGTCTTGCGCCAAGATATTATGAACGAAAGTCGTACCGCTACGCCAATGGCCGAGAATGAATACGGGGTCGTTTTCAAGCGGACGGCCGGCCAGAAGTTTCTCATACTTTTTATTCTGTATGGCAGATAGAGGACTTAACAGGCGGCATACTGCCTTTGTCAGATGATACTTGTTACGGTATTTCGCGTCAATCTGTTGCCGGGCGGTCATTTCCTTGAATGTTTTCCAATCTGCACCCACCAATGTGTTGACCGGAAGTTTGCTGAATTCTAATAATCCCATGTTCCTATTTCTTTTATTCAGTTATTCTTTAATGATATTCACGGCAATACCTTGACGTTCCAAGTCTTTCACAGCTTTTTCGATGGCCTCGTAATGCGACTTGTCAATACCCAATTTCGGCAAATTCAGTTCAGGCAAACGTTCCGACTCGATATCAGCCGCATCGGTAGGCCCGATAATCATCCCCACGGCGCTGGTATTGTTCGTGATAGGGTCGATAAGAATAAACGAACCGGTAGCCTTGTTCTTCTTGTAAGCGTCGAAGAAAATGGTTTTAGCCGTCGTAATCTTCACACGCCCGATTTCATTCAGTTTAAAGCCGTCAGCCGGTCGCTGTTCCATCGTGTTGACATCCACATGATAACAGATTTCGTCTACTGTAGCACGAGTCGTATTGGTATTGTGTTTCAGATAGAACTGCTTTCCACGATTCATCGGTTCCTCATCCATCCACACCAACATCGTCTCAAAATGGCGGCCTATCTCGGGCAGATTGTCCGGACGGACCAGCATTTCGCCACGGGAAATGTCTATTTCGTCTTCAAGCGTCAAGGTAACACACTGCGGACAGAAAGCCTCCGTAAGCTCGCCCTCGTATGTGACGATACTTCTAACTTTAGATGTTTTACGCGAAGGCAACGCCATAATCTCATCGCCCGTATGAATGACGCCGGAGGCTATTTTCCCGCAAAAGCCGCGGAAATCAAGATTCGGTCGAAGCACATACTGTACAGGGTAGCGAAAATCTGACATGTTGCGGTCGGTATGTATGGGCACCGTTTCAAGATATTCCAGCAATGACGGTCCGTCATACCACGGTGTGCGTTCCGAACGCTCCACCACATTGTCGCCGTCAAGAGCTGAAAGCGGGAAACAAGTCACATCTTCTATGCCTAACTTGTCAGTCAAGGCTTTATACTCGCTTACAATAGCATTAAATACCTGCTCGTCAAAGTCTACCAAATCCATCTTGTTGACAGCCAATACGATATGTTTGATGCCCAGCAGGGAAACAAGATAAGAATGACGGCGCGTCTGGGTAATGACCCCCGTACGGGCATCCACAAGGATAATGGCTAAGTTGGCAGTAGAACCGCCGGTAATCATATTACGTGTGTACTGCTCATGTCCCGGCGTGTCAGCGATAATGAATTTACGCTGGTTTGTAGAAAAATAGCGGTATGCCACGTCAATGGTGATACCTTCTTCACGTTCGGCTTTCAGTCCATCGAGCAGCAGTGCATAATCAATATGGTCGCCTGCATTGCCCACACGTTTGCTGTCGCGTTCGAGCGCTTGCAACTGGTCCTCGTACAACTTCTTGCTGTCGAACAGCAGACGCCCAATCAACGTAGACTTTCCATCGTCGACAGAGCCGGCAGTTAACAACCGAAGCAAGTCTTTCTTCTCATCTTGATCCAAAAATGCTTTTATATCTGATATTGCCATAAATGTTTCCTCCTGTGATGAATTTTAGAAATAACCTTCACGCTTCTTTTGCTCCATGGACGCATCCTGGTCGAAATCAATGACACGCGTAGTCCGTTCGCTCTTGGTGGTGGTCATCATCTCTTCCACGATCTTTTCAATGGTATCAGCCTCACTCTCAATGGCGCCGGTCAAAGGCCAGCAACCGAGCGTACGGAACCGAATCTTGCGCATCTCTATCTTGTCGCGGTATTTCTCCGGCAAACGCTCATCGTCCGGCATTATCAGCTGACCGTCAATGTTCACTACCGGACGCTCCTTTGCGAAATAAAGCGGAACAATAGGAATGTTTTCAAGTCGGATATACTGCCAGATGTCAAGCTCAGTCCAGTTGCTCAAGGGAAATACACGAATACTTTCTCCTTTATGGACGCGGCTGTTATAAATATCCCACAATTCCGGACGTTGGTTCTTCGGATCCCACTGCTGGAACTGGTCGCGAAAAGAAAAAATACGTTCTTTTGCGCGGCTCTTTTCTTCATCGCGGCGTGCGCCTCCGAAAGCAGCGTCAAACTTATATTTTGCAAGCGCATCCAAGAGTGCTTTCGTTTTCATAAGGTCTGTATGCACCTTGCTGCCATGCGTGAAAGGTCCCACACCGGCATTGAAAGCCTCCATGTTGGATTCTACAATAAGGTTCCAACCATACGCTTTGGCGTATTCGTCACGGAACTGTATCATCTCTTTAAACTTCCATTTTGAATCGATGTGCATCAACGGAAATGGAACCTTGCCCGGCGCGAATGCCTTCTCGGCCAAACGCACCATGACGGATGAATCCTTACCAATGGAATATAGCATGACAGGATTCTCAAACTCGGCCGCCACCTCGCGGATAATATGGATGGACTCTGCTTCGAGTTCCTGCAAATGGCTTAATTTGTACTCTGCCATAGTCTTATGTTTATTTGTTGTTCAATATTAATTCAAGCACTTTGTTGACGGACTCCTCTAAGGAAAGCGTAGAAGTATCTAAAGTAAGCGCCGGATGCGCGGGTACTTCAAATGGGGCGCTGACACCAGTGAAATCTTTTATCTCCCCCCGGCGCGCACGGGCATAAAGCCCTTTCACATCGCGCTGCTCACAGACTTCAATCGGCGTGGATATATACACTTCCCTGAAATCATCCGCCCCAATGATATTGGCAGCCATCGTACGGTAAGCGTTGGTTGGACTGATGAAAGCAGCCAATGTGACAATGCCCGTTTCGACAAACAATTTGCCGACTTCTGCTATACGGCGGATATTTTCTTCACGATCTTCAGCAGAAAATCCAAGATTCCTGTTGATGCCGCTCCGTATGTTGTCTCCATCAAGAATGCGGCAAAGAATGCCACGCTTGTGCAACTCACGTTCAACACCCATGGCTACCGTACTCTTCCCGGAACCGGAAAGCCCGGTTAACCATATCATGACACCGCGCTGGCCAAGAAGTTGTTCCTTGTCAGCGCGGGTCATCATTTTATCGTATATCGGATAGATATTCGTTGCTTCACTCATTGCTATAATTTTATGGTTTAGACTACAAAGATAAGTCTTTTTAAAACTTTATTTGTATTCTGACCAACTTTTTATCGGCAATTCATCCATTTTAATATTACAAAACGCTTGAATAAAAGCACTGGCCAAACGGGTATTGGTAATCAAAGGTATATTCAAATCAACAGCCGCACGGCGTATTTTGTAGCCGTTACTCAACTCACCAGCTGTTAAATCCTTCGGGATATTTACCACCATGTCTATCTTATGCTCACGCATCAACGACAGTGCCTGTGGTTCATGCTGTTCACTCGGCCAATAAACCGTAGTGTTCTCAATACCGTTTTCTGTAAGGAATCGGCTTGTCCCTCCCGTCGCATACAAATTATATCCATGCTCCTTCAGGGTACGCGCAGCATCCAACATACCTGCTTTTTGCTTTGCGCCACCAGTGGAAAGAAGGATGTTCTTTTCGGGAATGCGCTGTCCCACAGACAACATGGCATTAAGCAGCGCACTGCCTGTCTCGTCGCCTATACAACCGACCTCACCTGTTGAAGCCATGTCAACTCCCAATACGGGGTCGGCTTTCTGCAAACGGTTGAACGAAAACTGGCTGGCCTTGATACCGACATAGTCAAAGTCAAACAAACTTTTGTTCGGTTTTTCCACAGGTAAACCAAGCATGACCTTAGTCGCCAACTCGATGAGATTAATCTTCAGTACTTTGCTGACAAACGGAAAACTTCTGGAAGCACGCAAATTACACTCAATAACTTTAATGTCGTTATCACGCGCCAAGAACTGGATATTAAACGGGCCGCTTATTTTCAGTTCACGGGCAATCTGCCCTGAAATTCGTTTGATGCGTCGAACTGTTTCCACATACAATTTCTGAGCGGGGAACTGGATTGTGGCATCACCGGAATGAACACCGGCATACTCTATATGTTCGCTGATGGCATACGCAACAATCTCACCATTACGCGCAACAGCATCCATCTCCACTTCCTTGGCTTCTTGCAAGAATTTGCTGATAACTACCGGATGTTTCTGCGAAACGTTCGCTGCAAGTTTCAAAAAGCGCTCCAACTCCTCCTGGTTAGAACATACGTTCATGGCTGCACCTGAAAGCACATACGACGGACGCACCAATACGGGGAAACCAACTTTTGCAATAAACTCATTCACATCATCCATGTTCGTCAAAGCACTCCATTCGGGTTGGTCTACCCCTATACGGTTCAACATGGCGGAGAACTTCTCGCGGTCTTCTGCATTGTCTATGCTCTGTGCTGTCGTACCAAGAATGGGAACCCGCTGCTGGTCAAGACGGATAGCCAAATTATTAGGAATCTGACCACCGGTAGAAACGATAACACCTTTTGGCATTTCAAGGTCGAGTATATCCAGCACTCGTTCAAACGTCAATTCGTCAAAATACAGACGGTCGCACATGTCATAATCTGTCGATACCGTTTCTGGGTTATAATTAATCATAACGGAACGGTATCCCTCCTTGCGAATGGTATTGAGAGCCTGAACACCGCACCAGTCGAACTCCACGGACGAGCCAATACGGTATGCGCCTGATCCGAGAACTACAATACTACGTTTGTCATGTTCGTAAACTATATCATTAGCAATACCGCTGTAGGTCAGATACAAATAATTAGTCTGTGCCGGATATTCTGCTGCCAATGTGTCTATCTGCTTCACTACAGGAACGATACCGGCAGCCTTGCGGCGATTGCGCACAATCAATGCGGCTGCTTCTATATCCATCTCCTCTTCCATACCAACCGCACGGGCTATCTGGAAGTCTGTAAAGCCCTGAATCTTCGCTTTCAGCAACAAATCCTTGTCCAATACATTGATATTCTTACAAGCATGAAGCGCAATAGAAGTGTCTTTGATGTTTTTCAACTTATTAAGGAACCACTTGTCAATCTTAGTCAGCTCATGGATTTGGTCTAAAGTGTAACCTTTAGACATAGCCTTGGAAATAATGAAAATACGCTTGTCTGTCGGTTCACGCAAAGCGGCATCAATATCAGCTATCTCCAGTTCCTTGTTTTCAACAAAGCCGTGCATGCCCTGCCCTATCATGCGAAGTCCTTTTTGGATAGCTTCTTCAAAAGTACGGCCTATGGCCATCACTTCACCTACCGACTTCATGGAAGACCCCAACTCACGGTCAACTCCCCGGAACTTACCAAGGTCCCAACGTGGAATTTTGCATACGACATAGTCCAAAGCCGGCTCGAAAAACGCAGATGTCGTCTTTGTTACGGAATTTTTCAATTCAAAAAGGCCATAGCCCAAGCCTAACTTTGCTGCTACAAATGCCAACGGATAACCTGTTGCTTTTGATGCCAACGCAGAAGAGCGGCTCAACCGGGCATTCACCTCAATGACGCGGTAGTCTTCAGACTCCGGATCGAAAGCATATTGCACATTACACTCGCCGACAATACCGATATGACGGATGATGCGGATGCTCAATGCACGCAGTTTGTGATATTCTGAATTGGTAAGTGTCTGGGATGGAGCAACAACAATACTCTCGCCTGTATGGATTCCAAGAGGGTCGAAGTTTTCCATATTGCAGACCGTGATGCAATTATCATATCGGTCACGCACCACCTCATATTCGATTTCTTTCCAACCTTTCAGGCTCTTTTCCACCAGAACCTGTGGCGAAAAGGAAAAGGCTTTTTCTGCCAGTTTGTCAAGTTCTTCTTCATTATCACAAAATCCGGAACCTAAACCTCCCAACGCATAAGCGGCACGGATAATCACCGGATAACCCAATCCGGCAGCCGCCTTGCGTGCCTCTTCAATGTTTTCACAAGCATGGCTCTTGATTGTCTTGACATTTATCTCGTCGAGTTTCTTGACAAAAAGTTCGCGGTCTTCTGTATCGATAATGGCTTGAACGGGCGTACCCAATACCTGGACATTATATTTCTCGAGAACACCATTCTTATACAAAGACACACCGCAATTAAGTGCAGTCTGGCCGCCGAAAGCAAGCAGGATGCCTTGCGGACGCTCTTTTTGGATAACACGTTCCACAAAATAAGGCGTTACCGGCAAAAAATAGATCTGGTCAGCTACCCCTTCGCTGGTCTGTACAGTTGCAATGTTAGGATTGATGAGAACTGTCTCGATGCCTTCTTCTTTCAAGGCCTTTAAAGCCTGAGAACCGGAATAGTCAAACTCACCCGCTTCACCTATCTTCAAAGCACCTGATCCCAGGAGGAGTACCTTTTTTATTTTATTGTCTATCATATTTTATTTCTACTTATTGAGCAATTTAACGAAATCATCAAACAAGAACTCTGTGTCGACCGGACCACTGCAAGCCTCGGGGTGGAACTGGGCACTGAACCAGGGGTTTGTCTTATGACGTATACCCTCGTTCGATCCGTCATTCATGTTGACAAATAAAGGTTCCCACTCCTTATCCAGCGTTTCACTATCTACGGCATAACCATGATTCTGACTGGTAATGAAACAGCGGTTGGTTCCAATCATGCGCACCGGCTGGTTATGGCTACGGTGTCCATATTTCAATTTGTAGATTTTTGCACCGGCAGCCTTACTGAGCAACTGGTTTCCCATGCAGATACCCATACAGGGACGAACATGCGGATTGGCAAGGAACTTGCGGATATTGACAACAGCAGCTTCACATGTATCCGGATCGCCCGGACCGTTTGCCAAGAACAGGCCGTCGAAATCCAACTCATTGAAATCATAATCCCATGGCACCCGAATGACTTCAACGCCTCTGTTTATCAGACAACGGATGATATTATGTTTCACGCCGCAATCCACAAGTACGACCTTCTTCGAAGATCCCTCATTGTAACGGATTATCTCCTTACAGGAAACACGGTCAACGAAATTAACACCTTCATAGTTTGCCTGCGGTATATTATCGGGTTCGTCATCAAACACGATTTTACCCATCATCACGCCATGTTCCCTGAGGACTTTTGTCAATTCGCGTGTATCAATACCAGTAATACCAGGCACTTGTTCACGTTTAAGCCAGTCGGCAAGACTTTCTTTGGCATTCCAATGATTGTAAGCCGTACTGTAATCGCTCACAATGATAGCTGAAGCATAAATACGGTCGCTTTCCATAAAAGTGGCAATACCGTTTTCTTCTATCGTAAATGCAGGTACGCCATAATTGCCAACCAATGGATAAGTAAGCGTCATCAACTGGCCAGCATAAGAAGGGTCAGTCAAACTTTCCGGATACCCCATCATTGCCGTATTGAAGACGACCTCACCGGCTACCGGTTTCTCATAACCGAACGACTTTCCGTGGAAACGGCTCCCGTCGTCAAGGATTAGTGTTACATTTCTCATTGTAGAAAACAATCTGTCAGTCTATATTTGTTTTATTACTTGTTATACTCATTCTCATAATAATCCATAAACGCGCGGTTCAACAATTTCACACCGCCCGGCGTAGGATAATCACCGCTGAAGTACCAGTCTCCCAAATGGTTTGGACAGGCCTTATGTAATCCGTCAATGGTCTGGTAAACAATCTCTATTGGAGTTGTCACTCCGTTAGGCCGCAACATTTCGACCATTTTTTCCGATATATCTTCGTCTGTAAAAGGAGCATAAATGGCTTTCACATAATTCTTCATCTGTTCTTTCGGCAAATGTTCCTGAGCCTTGCATTGACTGTACACATCATCAATCACATGCGACATGCCTCGGTCTTTCAACAAGTCCACTGCTGCACGGAACGCAATAAACTCGTTCATGTTAGACATGTCGATACCGTAATAATCAGGATAGCGGACCTGCGGCGAGGAAGAAACAAGGACAATCTTTTTGGGATGCAAACGGTCGAGAATGCGAATGATGCTTTCCTTTAATGTCGTTCCACGCACAATGCTGTCATCTATGATCACCAGATTGTCTTCGTATGCTTTTACGCTACCGTAAGTAATGTCATACACATGTGCGGCCAAATCATTACGGCTGTTGCTCTCGGTTATAAATGTACGCAACTTGATATCTTTAATGGCAACTTTCTCACTCCGCACATATTGATTAAGGATTGTTTCCAACTCCTCATGAGTCGGGCAATGTCCCAGAGCCTCTATTTGACGGATTTTGCTTTGGTTGAGATAACTTTTGAAACCGTCGAGCATACCATAGAAAGCGACCTCAGCCGTATTGGGAATAAAAGAGAACACTGTATGGTTGATGTCCGAATCGACGACTTTCAGTATCGGGTCGCGCAGTTGCATGCCCAATGCCTTGCGTTCCAGATAAATATCCCTGTCACTGCCACGGCTAAAATAAATACGTTCAAAAGAACAGGGCTTCACGTTTTTGGGTTGCAAGATCTGCTCGATGTTCATCTCTCCATTCTTGCGGACACTGATACATTGACCGGGCAACAGTTCGTTGACTTGCTCCACATCGACATCGAAAGCTGTCTGTATCACCGGGCGTTCGGAAGCCACGACCAATACTTCTTCATCTTTATACCAGAAAGCCGGTCTGATACCCCACGGGTCGCGCATGGAAAACATTTCCCCACTACCCGTCAGCCCGCATATCACATAACCGCCATCCCAAAGCGGGCTGGCCGTTCTCAGCACGTTGTTAACATCAATATGTTCCTCTATATAATCTGTAACCTCCAAACCTGTCAGTCCCTTCCCGACAGCCTCTGCATACAGCCGTTCACTCTCCCTGTCCAAGCGATGCCCCACTTGCTCTAACATAATGTACGTGTCAGAATAAATACGGGGATGCTGCCCTTTACTGACAATCTCATCGAAAATCTCATCTACATTCGTCAAATTAAAATTTCCGCAAAGTGAAAGGTTTTTGGCTCGCCAGTTGTTACGACGAAGAAACGGATGAACATAAGAAAGGCCACTCTTTCCGGTGGTAGAATACCGAAGGTGGCCCATATAAATCTCACCGACAAACGGCAGATGACGTTCAGCATAGGCAACATCACGAAATTTCTCAGGACTTAACTCTCTGAAGTTACCTTGTATCTTGGAAAAAATCTCAGTTATGGCACCGGCGCCCAAAGCGCGTTCACGAAACATATACTCCTCACCGGCATTAGCATTCATCTTCACACATGCCAGTCCTGCTCCTTCCTGCCCTCTGTTGTGCTGTTTTTCCATCAAAAGGTACAACTTGTTCAAACCATACATCCACGTACCATACTTTTCCTGATAGTACCGCAACGGTTTAAGCAGCCGTATCATAGCCACCCCACATTCATGCTTCAGCGATTCCATAAACTTTCGATTTTCTTAAAGTCTTATTTTTTTTGCAAAGATATACAAAAAAGATAGAATTTGCAATTAATTTATTTATCTTTGTGAATAAAAACAAGAAGACACAAGCAAAATGTCGTTACTGCCTTATCATAGCATATAAAAATGACATAAAACACAAACGAAAACTATTATTTAATCAAATTTCACTATTCATATCAAAGCCCATTATGGAATTTAACGCAGAAAACATCTTGTTGATTGGCTCCGTGCTGATATTCTTCAGCATATTGATTAGTAAAACAGGTTACCGGTTCGGTATCCCTACATTGCTTCTATTTCTCTTAGTCGGCATGCTCTTTGGCAGCGACGGACTAGGGTTGCAATTCAACAATGCGCAAGAAGCCCAATTCATCGGTATGATGGCCTTGAGCATCATCCTTTTTACCGGAGGTATGGACACGAAATTCAAAGAAATACGCCCGGTATTGGCCGAAGGCATCGTGTTATCAACCGCCGGCGTGCTGTTGACAACCGTTCTCACCGGTCTTTTTATCTTTTGGATTTCAGGATGGAACCACAACAGCAGCGCACTGACAATGATGGCTTCAATGTTACTAGCTGCAACCATGTCGTCAACCGACTCTGCATCAGTATTCAACTTGCTGCGTTCTCAGAAAATGAATCTGAAACACAATCTTCGTCCAATGCTTGAATTAGAAAGTGGTAGTAACGATCCTATGGCCTACATGCTGACCATCATTCTGATACAAATTATCACAACCAACGAATTTAACACATTAGTCATCATCAAAGATCTTGGTTTGCAATTTTTCATAGGAGGTGTTGTTGGGTTTACTGTCGGCCGGTTAGCCGTTTGGATTATCAACCGTATCGGGCTTTCTAACAGTTCGCTTTACCCCATCCTGCTGCTGAGTCTTGTGTTTTTCACTTTCACCGTAACCGACCGTCTGCACGGTAACGGCTACCTCGCAGTTTACATCGCCGGCATCGTAGTAGGTAACATACGCATTGTCAACCGGAAAGAAATAGACACATTCATGAACGGACTCACCTGGTTATTCCAAATCATCATGTTCCTTACACTCGGATTGCTGGTCAACCCACATGAAATGCTCGGCATCGCACATATCGCTCTCCTCATCGGTCTTTTCATGATATTGGTTTCACGTCCGGTCAGCGTATTTCTCTGTTTGCTGCCATTCAGGAAACTGACATTCAAATCACGTCTTTTTATTTCATGGGTAGGACTCCGCGGGGCTGTCCCTATCATTTTTGCAACCTATCCGGTTATCGCCAATATTGAAGGTTCACATATTCTTTTCAATATTGTATTTTTCATCACACTTCTATCGCTCACAATACAAGGCATGACAATCTCTTCCGTTGCGCGCTGGTTGCACCTCGACCTGCCTTTGCCTAAAGAAGGAAACGATTTTGGAGTTGAATTACCGGAAGAAATAGATGGCCAACTCACGGATTTGACACTCAACGAATCCATGCTGGAGCATGGCAGCAGACTCATGGACATGAAACTTCCCAGAAACACATTAGTGATTCTCATCAAACGGGGCGAGCGCTACATCATTCCTAACGGAAAACAAGAACTGCTGACGGGAGACAAACTACTGTTGATACATCAAGACAACAAGAAAATAGAAGCACCGGCAGATTGATGACACCCCGCCAAATCATAGCATATAACACGCAAAATCAGAATAACACTGCCTCACGAAAGACGCGTCCCGAACATGTCCGCGACACAACTTATCATCTTTTAGAAGCGACCGCTTACAATTTTTACTGCGACCGCTTATAAATTTTGTTGCAACCGCTTGTAAATTTTGCTGCGACCGCTTACATTTCCGACAAGAAACGGTGATGTCAAAACAGCATAAGCAATCAGCACTAACTACCACGTTTACAAATACTTATAAAAAGCCAAAAGAATAATCCACTTTTATGGGAATCGTCTGTGATATGCATCAGCTATAGGGGAACAACATTGCAATATTCTTTCGGCTGTTTGAATAGGACGTGACCGGATACAGCGCATAGCATTTCACGGATATGTTTCCCGCCAGCTCCGGACTCATATATATAATAAGAATAAGGGCTGTTCCAGGAATTTTCATTCTGAAACAGCCCTTATTATATTTTACCATCATCGGCGTACATTCAATTTACGCCATTGGTTTCACTATCCACCGAAGTTATCGTACATAATACTTTCCGGTTCAACACCAAGACTGTCAAGCATGCTAACAACAGCTTTCGACATCGGACCAGGACCACACATGTAGTACTCAATATCTTCAGGTGCTTCATGGTTCTTCAAATATGTCTCATACATAACCTGATGAACAAATCCCGGAGTATATTTCACGCCGGCAGCGTCTGCAGCCGGATCCGGACGGTCGAGAGCCAAATGGAAACTAAAGTTCGGGAATTCTTTCTCAAGCTGCAAGAAATCTTGAAGATAGAAGACTTCATTCAAAGCACGGGCTCCGTAGAAATAAGACATCTTACGGTCAGTGGTTTTCAGCGTCTTTGTCATGTGCATGATCTGGGCACGCAACGGAGCCATACCGGCACCACCACCAACCCACATCATTTCTTTCTTCGAGTTGAAAATCGGATGGAAGTCTCCATAAGGACCACTCATCGTCACTTTGTCACCCGGTTTGAGCGTAAAGATATATGAAGAAGCAATACCCGGCATCACATCCATAAAGCCAGGCCCTTGATCTTTCGGCTTAAACGGCGGAGTGGCAATACGCACCGTCAACATGAAGCGATCACCTTCTGCCGGGTAATTGGCCATAGAATAGGCACGGATGGTTTCTTCCGTATTCTCGCATTTCAAGCCAAACAGACCAAATTTTTCCCAAGCCGGCAGGTACTCCGGACCGATCAGTTCCTTATCGATATCCTTATCGTAATCCATTTTATACTTAGGAATCTTTATTTGTGCGTATGAACCGGGGATAAAATCCATGTGCGCGCCGGCTGGCAGCTGCACAATAAACTCTTTGATGAAAGTTGCGACATTCTTGTTGGAAATAACTTCACACTCCCATTCTTTTACGCCCATAACTGACTCTGGTACGGAAATTTCCAAATCACCTTTCACCTTACATTGGCAACCTAAACGCCAATGATCCTTAATCTGCTTGCGCGTAAACTGTCCCTTCTCTGAATCAAGGATCTCACCGCCTCCGGCCGGAACCTGACATTTGCACTGACCGCATGAGCCCTTACCGCCGCATGCAGAAGGCAAATAGATGCCTTGTTCTGCTAAAGTAGAAAGCAAGCTACCGCCCTGCGCAACCGAGATTTTCTTGTCGCCATTGATTGTAATACTTACGTTACCGCTGGGTGACAAATACTTCTTTGCAACGAGCAGGATGATAACCAAAAGGAGAATCGTAACGAGGAATACTCCAATGCTCGTAAAAATAAAATTCATATCCATTGTTTTATTCCTTTCCTGTTAAATTTTCAAACCTGAGAAACACATAAATGCCATGGCCATCAGACCAACCGTAATAAAGGTGATACCAAGTCCCTGCAACGGTTTTGGAACATTGGTATAAGCCATTTTCTCACGAATGGCAGCCAATGAAACAATGGCCAGCAACCATCCGATACCGGAACCCAAAGCATAAGCTATGGAATCCCAAACACTGCCGATGGCCTGTGAACTGGTAGCCGGATCCATCTGTATACGCTGTTGCATAAACAAAGAAGCTCCCATAATGGCACAGTTAACAGCTATCAAAGGCAAGAAAATACCCAATGCAGCATAAAGTGAAGGAGAAAAACGCTCTACCACCATCTCTACCAACTGTACGATTCCGGCAATCACCGCAATAAAGAGGATAAACGCCAAATAGGTCAAATCTTGTCCTAAGATTCCATTCTCAGACAAAACCTTTGTTTGTAACAAATAATCAACAGGGACAGTCACCAACAACACAAATGTAACGGCTACACCTAACCCCAATGATGTTTTTACATTCTTGGATACAGCCAAATATGAACACATACCCAGGAAGAAAGCAAATATCATGTTGTCCACAAATATGGAGCGGACAAACAAACTAAAAAAGTGTTCCATAATCTTTCTTTAATATTAACGTATGCGTCATTAATTATTTCTTGTTCTCTTTCTTTTCAATCGCAGCACGTTGCGCCCAAATGAAACAACCGACGAGAATCAATGCCATTGCCGGCATGGTCATCATACCGTTGTTCATATATCCCATGTCGTAAAAACTTTGAGGGATAATCTGGAAGCCCAACAAACTACCATTACCGAGAAACTCGCGGATAGCGCCGACAACAACCAGAACAAACGCATAACCCAAGCCATTACCTATACCATCAAGGAAACTTTCCCACGGTCCATTCATCATGGCAAATGCCTCAAGACGTCCCATCAGGATACAGTTCGTAATAATAAGTCCGACATAAACAGACAACTGTACGCTTACATCATAAGCAAAAGCCTTGAGCAACATACTTACGATTGTTACCAATGCAGCAACCACTACCAGTTGCACTATGATACGGATTCGGTTGGGAATCGTGTTACGGATCAAAGAAATGATAACGTTTGAAAAAGCTGTAATTACCGTTACGGAGAGCCCCATAACGATAGCCGGCTTCAACTGTGAAGTAACCGCCAAAGCGGAACAAATACCCAATACCTGAACGGCAACAGGATTGTTCAAATTAAGAGGTGATGAAAAAACCTCTTTATTCTCTTTAGAAAATAATTTGCTCATTTTTCTTCCTCCTCTTATTCGTTAGTTGTTAAAAAAGTCATGTAACGTGAAAGGCAATCATGGAGCATGGCATTCACACCATCAGATGTCAACGTAGCACCTGTAATGGCGTCACAACGGCTCTCGTTTGACAAGCCTTCAACAAACTTTCCTTTCTTTGCCACACTAATTGCAACTGCCGACTTGTCAGCATTCAACAACAGCTTCCCTTCAAACTGCTTCTGGAACTTTTCATATTCAGTGATAATGTCACCAAGTCCGGCTGTTTCTCCCTTATGAGAGAAATACACACCGTAAATAGTGTTCTTATCCGCGTTGACTGCCACATAACCCCAAATAGCATCCCAAAGTCCTTTTCCCGTCATAGGCATGACATATTTGGTTTCGCCATTGACCTGGCAGACATAAAGAGGAAGATTTTCAGCAGATATGTTTTTGTCTTCTACTGTAAAACCATCCTGGTCCTTTGAAGTTCCTTCTTTCACAACTGCACCGTCAGAAGTAATGATCTTATCTGCAACAACCACTTCACTGTAGGTCTTTTCAACTTCAGACTTCTCTATTCCACGTATATTCAACGCGGCCAATATCTGGCTTTTCTTATCAATGCGCACGTTTGCCATAGATTGTGGTTCAAGAGCTTTTGAGAAGAATGCCAACAAGAAAGCCACGATAATCACGACTACAGACGCATAAATAATGGTATAAGTGTTGCTGCTGGTGTCTATCCCTTTCTTTTTAGGCTTCGCATCGCCAGCCTCTGTTATTTCCTCAAATTCTGAGGCCGGAGCCTGACATACCGGACATTTGGCCGGTGCGGCATCACCTTCGTGTATGTAGCCACATACTTTACATCTAAATTTCTTTGTAGCCATATTCCTTATTATTTTTTAATTGCACGTTTAGCTCGCTTATTTATATTACTTTGAACTACAAAGTAGTCAATGAGCGGAGCGAACAAGTTCATCAGCAGGATTGCCAGCATCATACCTTCCGGATAACCAGGGTTAAGCACACGGATAATAATGGCCATTGCTCCGATAAGGAAACCATAAACATATTTACCGCATTCTGTCCGCGCGGAAGTCACCGGATCAGTTGCCATAAACACAGCACCGAAACAGAAACCACCTACTACCAAATGCTGATACCAAGGCATAGCTGCCACAGCATTTCCTTCGGGAGCGAACTGATTGAAGATAAATCCCATCAAAGCGCCACCTACAAATACGCTGAACATTGTCTTCCAGCTTGCAATGCCACTCCATAAAAGTATCAAAGCTCCTATGGCAATCGCAATGACACTGGTCTCACCAATAGAGCCTGGAATCAAACCTACAAACTGGTCCATTACAGAAGTTGTGCAGGCAGCTCCTACTGCAGCTTCGCCAAGTGGCGTAGCCATCGTGAATCCATCAGGCAGATCGTAACCTAAACCACAAATGCTTTCCGTAGACACCCAGCAAGCGTCACCACTCATAACTGTCGGGTAAGCAAAGAACAAGAAAGCACGTGTTATCAATGCTACATTGAAAATATTCATACCGGTTCCACCAAAAATTTCTTTGGCAAAAATCACGGCAAAAGCACATGCAACTGCAATAACCCATAGCGGGGCACCTACCGGCACAATCATCGGTACAATCATACCCGTTACAAGATATCCCTCATGAATTTCCTCGTTCTTCATTTGGGCAACAATAAATTCGATACCCAAACCTACAATATAAGAAACAATGATTTTAGGCAATACAGCCAAAAAGCCATAACCGAATATCTCCCAGAAATTTGCATCTGCCAATTTACCGGCTGCGGCAAAGTTCTGATAACCGACGTTATACATTCCGAACAACAATGCCGGCATCAAAGCTATAACGACAAAAATCATTATACGCTTGCTGTCGATGGCATCATGTACGTTGACTCCACTCTTTGAGGTCGCATTCGGCACAAACAAAAAAGTTTCAAAACCGTCGAATACGGAACGGAAAGCGTGAAGTTTGCCTCCTTCTTCAAAATTCGGCTTTATCTTATCAAGATATTTTCTTAACGCGTTCATTATTGATTATTGTTTTAGTGTTCAATTAAATATTAAGCCATTTCCTTGCGAAGCATGTCCAGTCCTTCACGGACAATGCGTTGCAACTCCAATTTTGAAGAATCAACAAACTCGCAGATGGCAAAATCTTCGGGTGCAACCTCATAAATACCAAGCGCTTCCATACGGTCGATATCACCTGTGATAATGGCTTTTATAAGCTGCTCCGGGAAAATGTCCATCGGGAACACACGATCGTATTCATTACTCATAATCATGTGACGTTCACCACCTTTTATACGGGCATCAAGCGCGTATTCTTTTTTACCGCATAACCAGCTAAAATATGAACGACTGGTTGAGTACTGGTTGAAACGTGGCATTATCCATCCCAATATTTCATGGACATCATCACCTTCGGGAATGACGTTGATTTCAGTCGTATGTGCGCCAACAAATCCGTCTATCGTCGTCTTTACTCCTGTCATCACATTACCGTTGATAATGCGAACGGAATGCCCGCTTTCAACATTACCATTCAGAATGGCAGACAGTTGCTGACCGATAATAGCTTTGCAGTAAGCCGGTTTCTTGACGTCAGAACCTGCAACGGCCATTACACGTGTAAAGTCAAGTTTTCCCGTATTAAACAGATGACCTATAAAAATAACTTCTTCAGCACCAATAGTCCATACGATTTCTCCCTTATTAATAGGGTCGACATGATTGATCTGTACACCGACGTTACCGGCAGGTGCTGCTCCACTAAAGAAAGTAACCGTAACATTCTTTGCAGCCGTAAGTGCTGATGCAGTTTGCTTCGTACTAACGCCAAGATGCGTTTTTGCGATTTTAGACAAGACATCAAGACCTGTTTGGAAATCAGCCTCGCGTCCTTTCAACACGAACTCAAAGTCAGCGGACAAAGGCATCGAATTGAAAGCAGAAACGAAAATAGCCTTTGGCGTATCAGCAGGATTGGCAGTCACATCATACGGACGTTGCTTGAAAAATCCGAAAAGGCCGGATTCCAAAAGAGCAGCCTTAACTGAAGTGCCATCCATCAACGCGACATTTTTCTTGCCGAAATCTACATACTGTTGCTCAGCATCGGCTTCCACCTGCACACTCAGCACCTTGCGACGTTCACCTCTCACTACCGCCGCCACTTTACCGCTAACGGGAGAGACAAACTTTACTTCGGGATTGTTCTTGTCTAAAAACAAAGCATCCCCGACCTTCACGACATCACCCTCTTTGACAACCACTTTCGGCTTCATTCCAGTAAAATCGTCCGGCATTAAAGCATATAAGCCAGAGTATTGTACCTGAAATAAATCCTTGGCGGCTTTGCCTTTGAGATTAACATCAAGGCCCTTACGTAATTTAATTACATTTGCCATATATTAGGATTAAAAAACTGGTTTTAATTAAAACGAGGCAAAATTACATTAAAAATATGACAAAGTGAAGAAATCTAAAAAGAAAATACTAATTTTGTTCGTGTAATTTATAGAAACATTAAAAGACTAAAAAAAATATTCCAAAAAATAGTAGGTACGGCTTTTGCCATCTACTGCTTGTTAATTGCACTGTTATACATACCCACAGTGCAACGGATGGTTTCGTCTGTTGTGTCCTATCAACTGGGGGAATATTTTCAAACAGATATATATGTCGGCAAAATTGATTTCGGATTGTTTAACCGCATCACTTTAACTGATGTAGATATTAAAGACCAACAACATCAACCTTTGCTGAAAGCAGCCCGCATATCGGCAAAAATAAATATTGCTCCCTTGTTTAACCGCCAAATCGTCATTTCCAACGTCCAATTCTATGGATTTGACATCAACCTGTATCAAAAAGACAGTATCAGTGCACCCAATTTTGCTTTCATCATCAATAAATTCAAAAGTCAAGAAAACAAAGAAAGAACCATCCCGGACATTCGAATCAATTCTGTATTGGTACGCAGGGGAAATGTACGTTTCCATCGAAAAGACATTGCAGAGACACCCGAAAAATTCAATCTGCAACATATCGACATCAGCAAAATCAGCGCCACTGCCTCTCTGAAGAGATTCTCGGAAGATTCTCTAAACATCAACATAAAGAAATTCAGTTGCACAGAACATTCCGGACTTACCATTAAACAACTGAAATTTATGGTAACGGCCAACAAAAACAGGGCATCACTTAGCAATTTTATGTTTGAGCTACCATCTTCAAAAGCCAGCATTAACAACCTTGAAGCCCATTACAAACTTTGCCCGGAGCAGACAACTCCCGATAAAATTTTTAAAGGACTCTTTATAAACGATTTCCAAATTAAAGGGTACATTTTCCCTCCAGACCTTAAAGCATTTGATTTACGTTTAGGCAACGCAGACATTCCAATCAACTTTTATTCCAACATTTCCGGTGGCTTTGATGATATAAACATAGATTCAATCGATATTAACACACTTGACAATGAGATACAATTCAAAGCATCTGCCCAAGCACGCTATCTGTTAAATAAGGAAAAAATAAGTGGAAACGTTAATATTGAAAAACTATCTGTAAATGAAAATGCGCTGGAACAGGTCATTAGTATGTATGTTCCTGAAACAAGACCTTTCAAGCCCTATTTACAGATGGCCGGTAATTGGCGACTCAACGGGACACTGTCATCAGTCCCCAGCAAGGTTGAAGCTAACATTGCCATACAAACAGCTGCTGGCGGAATAATGGCCACTGCAACTCTTTCGGAACAAGAAAATTTCCAAGCTGAATTTTTCACTCCTGGCTTCAACATAGACAGTTTGGTTCATAAGGATCTCAGACATGCCGCATTTAACATCAAATGCAATGGCAAACTTCATAAAAAAGCCATATCGGAAATTACGTTCTCCGGCAATTTCAATAAACTGACTTATAAGAATTATCCTTATCAAAACATTAAATTAGAGGGCCGTTACCTGCCGTTGTCTGCCGTCAATGCAAAGGTTGTCATAGAAGACCCTAATCTGAACCTCCATGCCGACGCATTTGCCAGTCTCAAGAAACATAATCCGCATCTAAAGTTAAATGGAAGCATCAGCGATTTCTCGCCGGGAACATTAAATTTATCAGAAAAATACCCCGACACCCGTTTCGGCATTACCTTTGACACCGAATTCAAAGGTACAGACATCGATCTCATGAACGGCTATTTCAAGACCAAAAACTTTTACATGGAAACCCCTACCGAAAAATACGGTATTGATAATCTTGAACTGACCAGCTATCAAAAAGATGATCAAAGAGAAATCATTCTTACAAGTGACTTCATAAACGCCAAATTATTTGGAGAATTCAAATTCAGGACGCTTATAGGAAACGGACAAAAGCTGTTGCATAAATATATTCCAACTTTTGTGAAAATGCCCCAACATAAAGGAAAAAAGAATAAAACCGACTTGCTTTCTTTAGAAATTGACATACACGACACCAAGCCTATACAGAAAATATTGCAAATTCCATTAGAAATCAGTGAAGGAAGCAGAATTGAAGGTTATTTCAATAGCTCAAAAGACGAATTAAGGCTATTCGCATCGTTACCGTTGATAAACTACAACGGCCAACTGTTCAAGGATTTCAGTTTATATTCAGGCATTCAGAACGATTCCATCATTTGTGGTACCTATTTTAATAAAAATATCGGCAACACCCCTGTGGATTTCAACCTTCGCGTCCGTGCTGCAGAGGACAACATTTATACCCGATTTTTTTGGGACAACAACAACACAAATGTTTATAGGGGTGAAATATCGGCCAACACACATTTTGGGCAAAACGAAGAAGACGACTTAGTAACCAAGGTAAATTTCTTGCCGACAGAGATCATCATCAATGATTCCTCTTGGAACATTCACTCTTCATCCGTGCTGTTGACCAAAGATTTCATTGACATCAACGACTTCAAGATAGACCAAGGATACCGCCATCTTATCGTTGACGGCTACGTGTCACCGCATGACAATGACACACTGAAAGCCAACCTCAACGGCATCAACCTTGAATATATTTTCAATATCATTAATTTCCACGTCGTTGACTTTGCAGGCACTGCCAGCGGAAATGTTTATGCTACCCGTTTAATGACGGAGCCCTTTATTGATGCTTATCTCAAAGTAAACCGTTTTCAATTCAACAAAGCCGTTTTGGGTAATCTTGACATCAACGGCGGCTGGGACCAAAGCAAACGTAGCATATTCATCGATGCGGACATTCTGGATGAAGAAGCACAGGCACGAACATTTGTAAAAGGCAATATCAAACCGGGACACCAACCTGAATCAGGCCTCGAATTATTAATCAACACACAGAACATCAACCTGTCATTCCTGAACAAATATACCGATGGAATCTTTACAGACATGCAAGGAAGAGCCTCCGGATGGGTTCGTGTGTTCGGACCATTCAAAAAGATTAATTTAGAAGGAGACATGTTGGCTCACTCGGCACGGATGACGGTAAATGCGACCAATGTTACCTACCATCTCCTAAACGATTCCGTCATATTGCGTCCCAATCATATTTATTTTAAAAACGCAATCATATACGATGCGAAAGGCTATGCAGGAAAAGGTGACCATTACGCTATCGTAAACGGCGCACTCAACCATAACTACCTGTCAAACATGAGTTTCGATTTTGCGATCGATGCAAACAACATTTTAGGCTATGACCAAAAAGATTTTGGAGAAAATCCCTTCTGTGGAACTGCTTATGCCTCGGGACGCATCACCTTCAACGGCCGACCCGGAGAGGTAAATATCAACATTGAAGCACATCCGGAAGAAAACACTGTTTTCACTTATAACTTGTCGGCCCCCACTACCCTGACAAGCAACCAGTTTATCACATACAAAAACAAGAACAAGCCTGATTCCGACACAGAATCAGCAACTGAGGCACCTACCGTAAAAACTCCCGAAACAGACTTACGGCTCAACTTCAACTTAGACATTACTCCGGAGGCCACCATGAAAATCCTGATGGATCCAAAAGCCGGCGACTACATAGCACTGAACGGAACCGGAAACATACGAGCCAACTTCTACAATAAGGGCGCTTTCACCATGTACGGAACATATACGGTCAACAATGGTATTTATAAATTATCATTGCAAGACGTTATCCGCAAAGATTTCATTTTCAGCCAGGGCGGAACCATCACTTTCAGTGGCATCCCCAACGAAGCCACCCTCAACCTGCAAGCCGTTTACACGGTACCGTCCGTCTCATTAAACGACCTGAGTGCCCGTTCCACCTTCAGCCAAAACAATGTCAGAGTAAACTGTATCATGAACCTGACGGGCAAAGCCACTTCACCCAACATCGGATTTGACTTCGACCTTCCGAATGTCAACGAAGACGAAAAACAGATGGTACGCAGTCTCATCAGTACAGAAGAAGAAAAAAACCTGCAAGTCATCTACCTGTTAGGTATTGGCCGCTTCTATACCTACGACTACCAAAACACGGAACAAAGCCAGTCTTCTGTTGCCATGAAATCTCTCCTGTCGTCAACACTCAGCGGACAATTAAACCAAATGCTTTCAAGCATTCTCGGAAACAACAGCAACTGGAACATCGGAACCAACTTCAGTACAGGTGAGGTCGGTTGGAGCGATATGGATGTTGAAGGACTACTGTCAGGAAGACTTTTAGACAACCGCCTGCTCATCAATGGTAATTTTGGATACCGTGAAAATACGACGACAACAAGTAACTTTATAGGAGACTTTGACATACAGTGGCTTTTAACCAAAAACGGCAATGCAAGTCTGAAAGCATATAGCAAAACCAACGACAGATATTTCACCAAATCTTCGCTCACGACACAAGGTATCGGTATCGCCATCAAAAAGGATTTTAATTCCTGGCGAGACATCTTCAAGTATTTTGTTCCTAAAAAAAGGAGAGAAGCGTTCCTTCATCCTTCCAAGGAATAAAGTTTAACCTCACTTAATAGAACATAAACAGCTATTAATATGGATGTTACAAATATAATTCGGCACTATTTTTGACGCAACCGTTCCTTGCCGAAAATGCAAGCGGTCGCAGCAAAAATTACAAGCGGTCGCTTCTGCAAGGCGACAATTCACGCTGCATACGGGGCAGGACGGTCTATCTGGATAAAGCGAAAACAGAATCAAAGAACAGCAAATATTTTACCGACGACATGCAGATTAATACAATCTTCTAATGATACATTCATGAAAAAGCAAGAACTATACAACCTCGTCATCAACTACTTTGAAAAGAGCATGCCTGTGGCAGAAACAGAACTGCATTATGAGAATCCGTTTCAACTATTGGTAGCCGTCATCCTGTCGGCGCAATGCACAGACAAACGCGTCAACATGATTACCCCGCCATTGTTCCGGGACTTTCCGACTGCCGAAGCAATGGCCGCCACCACACCTGAAGTGATATTCGAATACATCCGCAGCGTAAGCTACCCCAACAATAAAGCCAAACATCTTTGTGGAATGGCTCAGATGCTGACAAAGGATTTCAACGGCGAGGTGCCTTCAGACCTTGACCAACTGGTACGCCTGCCGGGAGTAGGACGAAAAACCGCCAATGTTATCCAAGCCGTCATTTTCGAGAAAGCCGCCATGGCCGTCGATACACATGTCTTCCGCGTAAGCCACCGCATAGGACTCGTATCTGAAAAATGTACTACTCCCTACAGCGTTGAAAAGGAACTCGTCCGGCACTTTCCCGAACAACTCATCCCCAAAGCCCATCATTGGCTCATTCTGCACGGGCGCTACACATGTATGGCACGCAATCCCCAATGCGACAAATGCGGTTTACAGCCAGTCTGCAAACACTACCAACGGGTAAACGGTCTGAAAATACAAGATACGGCCGCGGCCAAAGTCTCCACCGGCAAAAAGAAAACGGCGGCAAAAGCCGGACGAACAGCTGACGGCCGCTAAACATGACATACGGCGGCCATACACACGCCCCGCTTCCTGGCTGTAAAATAAAACATCCCGCAGGCTTGCAGATTTAATGGAAAAAAGTTAATTTTGCGTGGTTCTTAGATAAAGAACATGAACAAAGAAAACAAACCTTTTAAATATTAGAGATTATGACTATTGACAATTACAAGTTTGCCGGCAAAAAGGCAATCGTTCGCGTGGACTTCAATGTTCCATTGGATGAAAATGGTAAGATTACAGACGACACCCGCATCCGCGGTGCCCTGCCTACCTTGAAAAAGATTTTGGCTGACGGTGGTGCACTCATCATCATGTCACACATGGGCAAGCCGAAAGGCAAAGTCAACGCAAAGTTCTCTTTGAGCCAGATTGTTGACGCTGTTTCTGAAAAGTTAGGCGTTGCTGTCAAGTTCGCTCCCGATTGCGCCAAAGCTGCCGATGCTGCAGCCGCACTTAAACCGGGCGAAGTTCTTTTGCTTGAAAACCTTCGTTTCTATCCGGAAGAAGAAGGCAAGCCTGTAGGCATCGACAAAGAAGATCCGGCCTATGAAGAGGCTAAGAAAGCCATGAAGGCTTCACAGAAAGAATTTGCCAAGACGCTGGCTTCTTATGCCGACTGCTATGTGAACGACGCCTTTGGAACAGCTCACCGCAAACACGCTTCCACAGCTGTTATTGCCGATTATTTTGACGCTGACAACAAGATGCTGGGCTACCTGATGGAAAAGGAAGTACAGGCCGTTGATAACGTGTTGAGCAATATCAAACGTCCGTTTACAGCCATCATGGGTGGTTCAAAAGTTTCTACCAAAATCGGTATCATCGAGAACCTGATGGACAAAGTGGACAACCTGATTCTTTGCGGCGGCATGACTTATACGTTTGCCAAAGCTCAGGGAGGCAAGATTGGTAATTCCATCTGCGAAGATGACAAACTTGACCTCGCCCTTGACATCATGGCAAAAGCAAAAGCAAAAGGCGTTAATCTGGTATTGGGAACAGACTGCGTAGCAGCCGATGCATTCGCTAACGATGCCAACACACAAGTTTGCATGTCAAACAACATCCCCGAAGGGTGGGAAGGTTTAGATGCAGGTCCTGAAACACAAAAGGCTTTTGCAGCAGCCATCACCGGTGCAAAAACCATCCTTTGGAACGGTCCTGCCGGCGTATTTGAGTTCGACAACTTCACTGCCGGCTCACGTGCTATCGCAGAAGCCATTGCCGAAGCAACAAAGAACGGTGCATTCTCACTCATTGGCGGTGGTGACTCTGTTGCATGTATCAACAAATTCGGCATGGCCGACCAAGTATCATACATTTCTACCGGCGGCGGCGCGTTGCTCGAAGCCATTGAAGGTAAAGTTCTCCCGGGTGTTGCAGCCATTAAAGGTTGATTCCACGGAAAGAAACATACAATAACACATTTTGTGGAAGGGCAACTTGTACTACTACGGGTTGCCCTTATTTATTTTTCAACATACGTCCGATGAAAAAAATCATTCTCCTGTTCTTTGCCGTGCTGATATGCTGCGCCTGTTCGGACAAAGAAAACAAAAGACAGGCTATTCTTAAAGAACAAGCCCGACGCGACTCACTGGCACTCAAAGTGGCACTTATGCCGACAACGGACTGCCTGCCTTTCTTTTATGCCCAGAAATGTGGCATTTACCAACAATTAGGGCTTGAGGTACGGTTGCAGAAATTCAATGCACAAATGGATGTCGACACAGCTCTCATAAATGGATACGTCGACGTGGCCTATTCCGATCTCATTCGCGTCGCATTGCTTCAAAGCCGCGGTTACGGCCTGTATGCCATACTGCCGATGGAAACAGACATTACCCTGATGAGCAACAAAAGCAAGCGCATGAGAAGTCTCTCACATCTTGAAGAACGCATGACGGCCATCGCACGCCATTCTGTAACGGACATGCTCTTAGACACCATCATCGCACAAAACAAATTAGATGCAAGCACCATATACCATCCGCAAATCAATGACATTGCCCTGCGCTGCGACATGTTGCGCAACGGTACAATAGACGCTGCATTCTTGCCCGAACCATATGCCACGCAAGCCGCCATTGAAGGACACAGGCCATTATACGCCAGCAGCAAGCAGGGCATCCAAATCATGACAATGGCAGCCACAAGCAAAGCCATAAACGACTCAAGCAAACAAGAGCAAATCAAAATGCTTTTAAAAGGCTATAGTCTGGCTATTGAGGCTCTAAATGGCGAACCACAAAAAGACTCTGTTCGCCACATTCTGGCAACATATCCCGTCAACCCGCAAACAGCCGATTCTCTCAAACTACCCCTCTACCGCATACCGGCACAAATAGAACCGGCACAAATACAAGTTGCCATCCGCTTCTTACGTGGCCGGCGACTGATAAATGACACATACAAGGGCGACTCGCTCGTCAACGACATATTTATTAAATAGATATAACATCCACAAAATGGACGCATCAAGTTTCAACCTGTTATACAACGACATAGAAAAAGCATTGTTAGAAAGCCGGCTGCAAGAAGCTTTGCAAGGTGTACAAGGACTTCTGTACAATATTTCCAATCCGGCATTATCCGCTGAAGCGGAAACCATCAGACAAGACTACAGCATGATGTTAAGTTTCATGCAACAAGGAGCAACCGACCCCCAAAGAGAAAAAATCCACCAGTCATTGTTGCAAAAGACATTCTCATTGCTCGACAATGCGGCAAGAAGTTTTAAAACGGCCAATAGCAGCGGGTTATACGCTGAAACCTATCACAAAAGCCACAATAGCGGAAGTGCCTCCGCCGAACAAATAGAAAGCCAGATTACCCTCGTACAAGAAAAAATGGCAGACGACCGTCTTCAGCCCGACACCACGGAAAAGGAACAAATGCTGACCGATGGACAAAAAACCTTGAACCGTCTTTACAATACACTGTTCGATTATATTTGGACCGACGGACAGTCCAACACACCGGACAACGAAGCTCTCAAAACCTTCATCGACGAACAACAACCCATACGGCAATCATTGCTCATAAGTGCCGTGCATCTGAATTTAACTTCCTTTTTCGACCCACAGAAAGTCCGGCTTATCCTGTATTATTGTTCATCCGATCATGCAGAAGTGCGCGCAAGAGCCATCACTTGCCTCATGCTTACTTATATCAAATATTACAATCGCATGAAATGTTATCCCGATTTATGCCAAGGCATCGCATTACTCGGACAAGACCAACGTTTCAAAGACGAACTAAGCATCCTGCAACGCCAACTTCTCCTTAGCCTTGAAACTTCCAAAGCAGAAAAAAAACTCAAAAACGAAATCCTCCCCGACCTGATGAAAAACAAATTCTACCAACGCCACAAAATGGGGTTTGAAGAGATGGAAGAGGAATTGACCAACGCCCTTCAAGGCAAGCCAAACAAAGAATGGGAGAAGAGTAACCGGCAGATCGCCGACAGTATGAATAAAATCATTGAAATGAGCAAAGAAGGTATTGATATCAACCTTGCTACTTTCTCATCTACCAAAAACTATCAGTTCTTCAGGGATACAGCCAACTGGTTCGCTCCTTTTGAAAAAGAACGGGACGAAGTACGCAGCCTTTTCAGCAACGGACAAAACACCTCACTTTACACCATGCTCAGCGCTGGCAACTTCTGTGATTCCGACAAATACTCGCTTTGCCTGCTCATAAAACAATTTACCGGTAAAGAAAGAGATTTCATGACCGCACAATTCGACAGCCAAATGGAAGAGAATACCGATGAATTAAAACGCATTACAGACAAAAAGGGTAACATACAATATGAATACAGCAACTATCTGCAAAATCTTTACCGCTTCTTCAAGCTGCATCCCCAAAGATCACAATTCGACGATCCCTTCAAAATGGATCTCCTGCTCACGAAGTATAAACAGACGGCAGAAATCCTCAACACGCCGCAATATCTTACAGAAATGGCAGATTTCCTGATGAAACATGAGTACTATCAAGATGCCATCGCATATATAGAACAAGCCATGAAGTCCACCTCGGTCACAGCGGAAATGCTTCAAAAAACAGCCTTTTGCCATCAGCAAAACAACCAACCCAGCCAAGCCATCTATTATTACCAGCAAGCAGACCTGCTGAATCCTGACAACAAATGGATTCTTCAACAGATGCATCTCTGCTATGCGGCCATGGGCAAACATGAACAAGAGCTGAAGTGCCTCGAAACATTGGAAGCGATGTCTCCCGAAGACACACATCTTTCTTCAGAAACAGGCTTTTGCCTCATGCAGCTGAACAGATATGAGGAAGCAGCCAGGAAGTTCTATCAATTGGAGTTCAACGGTACACGCGTCTTGCCCTCATGGCGCGCCATTGCATGGTGTAACTTTAAAATGAACAAGTTTGAGCAGGCAGAAAAATATTATGGGAAAATACTATCAAACGAAAAAGTAAACTGGGAAGATTATCTCAATGCTGGCCATACTGCCTGGTGTTTAGGAAAACTGCCACAAGCCGTTGAGCTATATAAGACATATCTTGAGAAATATAAACAAAAAGCAAAAGGCAGTGATTTACTGGAACCTTTTGATAACGATCGGGATGAACTCTGTGCACACGGCATCAAACCGTTAGACATCGCCCTCATGCGTGACATTATCATCTCGCTACCGGCATAAGGATTCTAACATTCCCCATACACATCCGGCCGCGTTTTTCTTTCATGTAGGATAAATCGTTTTTATCCTGACAATCTATCATTATCAATAGAAGGAAAAACACGGCCGGATTTTTTTTATTGTTATAAAACCGGTTCAATCAAAATATAGAAAGCCAACACAAATATACCCGACCGGTTTTTATTGCTGTAAAAACGGCTTCAATCAAAATCCAAAAGGCAAACGTACAATTACCGACCAAACATACGCAGCAAACTAACCCGTTTGTAATCAGTTGCCTTTTAACTCTTACCATTATAATAATGGTGAATGAAATTCACGGTATTTTATTTTAAACGTAATATAATTGAAACACAAAATACGGAACTTTGCAGCGAGAAAAACAAGTAGAACGATATTAAAAACGCATCATGAAGAAAAAACTCATTCTTACCTGTGTACTTATTGTAATACCATTTTTAACCCAAGCTCAAACGGTACAACCGGCTCAACAGGGGGAAGGAAAATTCATCCTCACAACATTTGGCAATCTTTACACCGGCTTTGGCCATAATAACGACGACCGAGGCATCGAGATTGAACGTGCATATTTAGGCTACCAATATAAATTTTCCAACGGCATTGAATTAAAAACAGTTGCAGACTTCGGCCAGTCCAAAAACGTAAGCGACATGCAACGCATAGGCTTTCTTAAAAATGCCTACATCGGCTGGTCTAAAAACGGTTGGAAAATCTACGGCGGCTTGATTACCACCACCCAGTTCAAGACACAAGAGGATTTTTGGGGCAAACGTTACATCATGAAATCTTTTCAAGATGAATATAAAATGGGCAGCAGCGCAGATGCCGGCATCAGCGTGACCTATAAGTTTAACGACCGCATCTCGGCCGATGCCATCGTTGCCAACGGGGAAGGCTACAAAAAAATACAGTTTGGAAAAGGCTTGCTTTACGGTTTAGGCGTGACCTTAAGTCCCATTGAAGGCTTGACAATCAGAGCATACGGCTCATACAACGAAAAAGCAGATTCCGATAACACTCCAGGCGAAAAAGGAATCACGAACCTGGCCGGTTTTGCCGGCTACAAACACAAAGTTTTCAGCATCGGAGCCGAATATAACTTCCAGATGCATAGCGACAACGTGGAAGACAATAATAAATATGGTACATCCGTCTACGCCACTATTCCTGCTGGTAAGAAAGTAAACTTGTTCGGACGGTGGGATTACCTGTCATCCAACAACGGATGGAACGCCGCCAACGACGGCATGGCCGGTGTGGCCGGCGTAGAAATCATCGCTTGCAAACAACTGAAGTTATCTCCCACGTTCCGTATATGGTCGCCCGACAACAAAAACAGCAAAAAGGACATTTATGCACTTATCAACGCATCTTTCTCACTGTAGCAGTCATGAAGCACCGGCACGCCCGTAAAAGAGACATGGCAGCAGGCATGAATACAGATGATTAATCCGAAACAACATACTTTACAAATACATCATTAAAATTGAATCTTATGAAAAAGTTTTTTAAGCCTATCATGGCAGGTTTGATAACCTTGGCCGTAGCATCATGCGGCGGAAACAAAAGTGGAGACAATGGCAACCAGCGCGCAGCAGTCGATTTAAGCGGCGCCGGCGCTACATTCCCTCTTCCGTTCTACACCATGTCTTTTGAAGGCTATGGCAGCGAAAGCGGTGATAAAGTTTCTTACGGCGGCATCGGCAGCGGCGGCGGTGTAAGAAACCTGAAAGACCAGATTGTGGACTTCGCCGGCAGCGATGCCTTCCTCAGCGACGAGGAGATGAAAGAGATGGCACCGGTCGTACATATCCCGACCTGCATGGGAGCTGTCGTCATCGCATACAACCTTCCAGAAGCCAAACAGTTGAACCTGTCAGGCGACGTCATTGCCGATATCTTTGCCGGCAAAATCACCAAATGGAACGATGAACGCATCAAGGCTCTCAACCCCGGCGCCTCTCTTCCCGACAAAAGCCTCATCGCAGTATACCGTTCCGACGGTAGCGGTACAACATTCGTCTTTACCGACTACCTGAGCAAGGTCAGCGAAAACTGGAAAAACACTTTCGGTGCCGGAAAAACCGTCGACTTCCCTGTAGGACAGGCAGCGAAAGGCAACCCGGGCGTTGCCGGCATCATCGCACAAACGCCCTATTCCATCGGTTACATCGGCTCTGAATATGCCTTCGCTCAGAAAATCCCATACGCAAGTGTTCAGAATGCCAACGGCGAGATGGTAACGCCCTCTACCGAAAGCATCTCGGCTGCCGCTTCAGGCGAAATGCCGCAGGACACCCGTTGTTCCATCACCAACTCAAACGCAAAAGGTGCCTACCCTATCAGCTGCTTCACTTGGCTCATCATCTACAAGGAACAGCACTACGCCGACCGCAGCATGGAACAGGCACAAGCCACA
Source organism: uncultured Prevotellaceae bacterium (assembly GCA_949299545.1). Classification (GTDB taxonomy): domain Bacteria; phylum Bacteroidota; class Bacteroidia; order Bacteroidales; family Bacteroidaceae; genus Paraprevotella. The sequence goes on from CASGAM010000037.1 coordinate 125,818, forward strand.
CTCGACCTGATGGAATATATGCTGAGCGACTCCATCCAACAGACAACGGCCACCGTACACTATGCGCCCCTGCCGGCAAAAGCCGTCGAACTCAGCAAACAGAACCTGAAAACCGTGACCTACGACGGACAACCGGTTCTTAAATAAAAACAGAGTGCAATATTCGTATCCGTTGACTATATGCAAGATAAAATTTTCAGAATTCTGCTCATATTGTCAGCAATCATTGTTCCAATCATTGGCGGGGGAATCATCTTTTCCCTCACCATTGATTCCTCAGAAGCCTTCGGCCATTTCGGGTTCTGGCATTTCGTCTTCTCCGACGACTGGGTAACCACTGCCGGGAAAGAAAGTTACGGTGCCCTGCCCTTCATCACCGGAACACTGCTCACCACGGCTCTTGCACTGCTCATGTGCATCCCCTTTTCGCTGCCGGTGGCATTATTTACGGGAGAATATTTCCGAGGAAAAAAGATTGCAACCATACTGAGCACCATCACCGACCTTTTGGCCGGTATCCCTTCCATCATCTACGGTCTTTGGGGATTCTATGCCCTGCGCCCCGTTTTCATGTACCTCAACCTTTCCCCCCACGGCTCCGGTATCCTGACAGCCGCATTCGTGCTGGCCATCATGATTGTCCCCTACGCAGCTTCCCTCAGCTCCGAATTCATCAAGATGGTACCGGCCGAACTGAAAGAAGGTGCATACGGGTTAGGCGCCACCCGGGCTGAGGTCATCCGCCGTGTCATTTTCCCCACTGCCGGCTCGGGAATCTTCTCAGCCTACATTCTCGCCATCGGACGCGCGCTCGGCGAAACAATGACCGTCACGATGCTCATCGGCAATACCAACCAAATGCCGGAAACATTGCGCACGACCGGCAACACCATGGCCAGCATCATCGCCAACCAGTTTGGCGAGGCCGACGGGCTGAAACTCTCCTCGCTCATTGCCATTGGGCTTTTGCTGTTCCTCATTACAGCCATCATCAACATGATCGGAAAAATACTCATCAAACGTGCCGGCACGTTCAAGAAATAGCATAAGATGGAAAAACAAGACAATAAACTCAAATTAAGGATTTTCAAGAACAACGCCCTCTATGTGGCCATCTGCGTCCTGTCGGGACTGACAGCCATACCGTTAGTGGCCATTCTCGGCGAAGTGCTTGTAAAAGGCTGGGAACAGTTAGGCTGGTCGTTCATCACCGAAGCCACTCCCAATGCCTACAAAGCCATGATGGCCATGTCGAACGGGGAGCCCGTACCGGGCGGTATTGCCAACGGCATCGTCGGCACCTTTCTCATGCTGACGCTGGCTTCCATACTGGCCATACCCATTGGCATACTGTGCGGCATCTGCCTCTCCGAGTACCGCGGCAACTGGTTCGCCACGACTGTCAGTTACCTGACCGACCTGCTCCAAGGCACCCCGTCCATCATCATCGGTATCATCACCTATATCTGGGTGGTCGTCCCCATGAAAGGTTATTCGGCTTTCGCCGGCAGCGTGGCACTTTTCATCATGATGCTGCCCCTCATCATCCGTTCGACGGAGGAAACCATGAAAATCCTGCCCGAAACGCTCAAGGAGGCCGGACTCGGACTCGGCGGCAGCTACTGGCGCGTGATGCTCAAAGTCATGCTGCCCGCGTCCTTCGGCAGTATCTTTACCGGTATCCTGCTCGCCATATCGCGAGTTGTCGGCGAAACGGCTCCGCTGATGTTCACGGCGCTCGGCGGCGCAGCCATCAGTTGGAACATGGCAAAGCCCATGTCCGCCGTCCCGCTGCTGATATGGGAGTTCTTCAACGACCCCAACCTGCAAAGCCTCATCTGGGGAGCATCACTCTTCCTGCTGACCTTTGTACTTTGTCTCAACCTATTAGCTAAACGAATCGCAAAAAAATGGAAAATATAATCGACCCTATTTTACAGATAAAAAATGTCAGCATCGCATACGACCAGCGTGTGACAGCCGTCAAGGACGTGTCAGCCGACGTACGCCGAAACAGCATCACGGCCATCATGGGACCGTCGGGATGCGGAAAAAGCACCTTGTTGCGCGCCGTCAACCGCATGCACGAATTGTACAAAAACATCACTGTTACGGGAAAAATACTGCTTAACGACGAGAATATACTCGAAATGCATCCCACGGAGGTACGCCGTAAAATAGGCATGGTGTTCCAGCGCCCCAACCCTTTCCCTACGATGAGCATTTACGACAATGTACTCGCAGGATACATCCTCAACGGCATCCGGCTCAATAAAAGCAAGAAAGACGAGATTGTGGAACGCAACCTGCGCAACGTGGCGCTTTGGGACGAAGTGAAGAACGTACTGACCAAACGGGGTACTTTCCTCTCAGGCGGACAGCAGCAACGCCTCTGCATCGCCCGTTCACTGGCCCTGCAGCCCGACATCCTGCTGCTCGACGAACCGACATCCGCCCTCGACCCGATTGCGACCAAACACATCGAGGAACTGCTGGTGCAACTGAAAAAAGAAGTGACCATCATGATTGTAACCCACAACATGACACAGGCCAAACGAATATCTGACACGTCTATGTTCATGTTCCTCGGCGAACTGATAGAGTACGACAAGTCGCAGGTCATGTTCACCAACCCGCGCGACGAACGCACACGCGCATACCTGACCGGCAAAATGGGGTAAACGGAATAACTGACGGCTACTTTCGACGAAGCACCTTCTCCAACATCCCCCTTTACAGTCCGCTTGCAGATTGTCATATTTTAGGACAAAAACTGCAAGCGGTCGCAACAAAAATTACAAGCGGTCGCAGCAAAATTTGCAAGCGGTCGCAGAAAAAATTGCAAGCGGTCGCTGTAACGAACGCATAAGATTTCTCATAAATCCCCGTCAACTGACAACTGACGAGCGTCTCGGCAAAGCGTTCCAACCATGAGGCGTTTTGCCGTAACTTATTGTTTTACAATTCATTTTGTCTCCACATAAAAAAGAGGGAAACTCTTTATATGAATTTGCAGCATAAAGGGATTTAAAACAATCGGCAAAATAAAAAAACGGGACAAGACGGTTTATCCCGATGCATCTCTTTGAAATATTCAAGGAAGAAAGTATCTTTGATTCTCAAAAGCCGGACACAGTATGCCACTGCCCGGCTCATCACGAATATCAATACCGTCGCAATACATGTCCGAACAACCAACAGACAACCAGAACCCCGAAACAGCCATGGCGCGGGAACTCATTGAGCAAACCGGCGCCAACCTGTTCCTGACAGGAAAAGCCGGAACCGGAAAAACCACGTTCCTGAAACAAATCGTCAAGGAGTCGCCCAAACGACTCATCGTGCTGGCGCCTACAGGCATTGCCGCCATCAATGCCGGCGGCATGACCATCCATTCATTCTTCCAGTTGCCATTCGCGCCGTTTGTCCCCGGCACGTCTTACAACGGCGACGCCAAATACCGTTTTCACTTCGGACGCGAAAAACTAAACATCATACGCAGCATAGACCTGCTCATCATCGACGAGGTGAGCATGGTGCGCGCCGACCTGCTCGACGCCATCGATGACGTGTTGCGCCGTTTCAGACGCCACGACCTGCCTTTCGGAGGCGTACAGCTGCTCCTCATCGGCGACATCCAACAACTGCCGCCGGTCATCGACAACGACACCTGGCAACTGCTCTCGCCCTATTACGACACACCCTATTTCTTCTCCTGCCGGGCTCTGAAAGAAGCTCCGTTCTGTACCATAGAACTCAAAAAAGTCTACCGGCAAAGCGATGCACAGTTCCTGAACCTGCTCAACCACCTGCGCGAAAACACGCTGGACAAAACGATGCTCGCAGAACTCAACAAACGGCACATCCCCGGCTTCGACCCGCCACAAAGCGAAGGTTACATACGGCTCACCACGCACAATCATCAGGCGCAAGCCGTCAACCGCTCCAAACTCGACGCTTTGCCGGGCAAAACCTATAAATATAAAGCCGACGTGAAAGGCAACTTCCCCGAACTCTCTTATCCCACCGACTTTGAACTCGAACTGAAAGTGGGCGCACAAGTCATGTTCGTGAAAAACGACATTTCGGGCGAACACCGTTTCGTCAACGGAACCATCGGCGAAATAACAGCTCTCGATGACCATCATATAGAAGTGAGGACCGTCAACGGCAACCAACCGGTTAACGTAGAGCCCATGGAATGGGCCAACGCCAAATATGTCCTTGATGAAGATTCAAAGGAGATTGTCGAACAGATTGACGGCACGTTCGTACAATTCCCGCTGAAAACGGCTTGGGCCATCACCATCCACAAAAGCCAGGGCCTGACGTTCGACCGCGCCATCATCGATGCCTCTTTGGCCTTTGCACATGGACAGGCTTATGTAGCCCTGAGCCGTTGTCGCACGTTGCAGGGACTTGTACTCAGTGCGCCGCTACCGTCCTCGGCCGTCATCTGCGACACATGCGTGCAGCAATTCTCGGAAAACATCCACCACAACGCTCCGACGCCTGAACTATGCGCCCGGCTTCAGCGGCAGTATTTCCTCTCGCTGTTAAGCGACCTGTTCGATTTCCTTCCACTCGAACACCGGCTACGGCACGTGACTCGTCTCACAGACGAGTTCCTCTACCGTTTGTATCCGGAACTTCTGCAAGAATACAAAACTGAATCCGAACGGTTCAACACGGCCCTCACCCAGGTAGGAGAACGTTTTGCAAACCAATATCAAAGGATGGTGGCGGCAACCGACGACTATACTGCCGACCACGCTCTCCAAACACGCCTGAAACAGGCTGCCGGTTATTTCTCTGAGCAGCTTGAACCTTTGCGCGATCTGGTGGACCGTACCAATCCGGATGTCGACAACAAAGAAGTGAGAAAGAGGTTGCAGCAAGCCTTCGGCGATTTGTCGGAAGACATCCGGCGGCGCATCGACCTCCTCCGCCATGTCGGCCTGAAGGGGTTTGACGTGCCCGGTTACTTGCGCGCCAAAGCCCTCCTTAACATCGAAACGCCTAAAACGAAGAAAAAGAAAGCCGTACCCGTTACGCCCCAAACGTCGCCAGACATCAGCGACCCTGAACTTTACACAAAACTTGTTAACTGGAGACGTGAGAAAGCCGCACAACTCAATCAACCGGCTTACACCATACTACAGCAGAAAGCCATCCTCGGCTTATGCCGGGAGACTCCCCACGACAAGAAAGACCTGCTGCAAGTTCCTTATATTGGAAAAGCCACCGTTGAAAAGTACGGAGACGAACTGCTTGCCATCATGATAACTAAAGGCAGCAAAAAACATTGAACCGAAGCATGTCAGGATCTGGCGTCACTTCACGGAAACAATACTGTCGACCACATATACCTGCATGCCTCTCCACGGAAGGCTGCCCAAATACTCCTTGTAGTGCAATTCCACTTGTCTTCCGCCACAACGCATCAGTGAATCGGCAACCTCGGGGTCAGTCACCGAAAACTCAAACTCATACGACTGGACTACAGCCCCTTTGTTTTTCGCGTTGTACCCAGCCTGTATGATCTTACCCTCGTAAGTCTTAAACATATAACCTTTGTATACCACAAAGTTCAACTCTCCGGCTTTCACACCTTCACCGAATACAAAATAAAACTTGAAATATACAAAAGCCGCCAAAGCCAGCACCACGACGGTACTCAATATCACCAAAAACTTCCTCATAAATTTAGCATTAATATTCCGGCTGCAAAGATAAAGGATATTTCTAACACCACACCATAACTGTCGTAAAAAGAAAACTTGTTTCCACAAGCCGATGCAAAGGTTCATGCTTTTGTCGGGAGAAATATTTTATGCTCTTGTCAGTCCCTGCCTGCGAATAAATGTCAGTCCTGTTCTACAAACGGGCGGAAAGCAACTTTTTGAAACAATCTACCCGGCGGCGGATTTCTTCTTCGTCAGTCAATTGCTCAATTTCCGACAAATAGGCCTTGAAGGCTTCCACGGCTTTCATTCTGCCCATTGACTTTCCGGCCTGCAAACCACTGTGATAAGGCGTATGCGGCAAAAGACTTCTGTTAAAGTTTCCATCACTCATCGTTGCTGTATAATTTAATAATTTATAGTATGCGGCTCGACAAAAAGCCTATTCCGGTCGCACAAAACGCTCACAAAGTTAAATAAAAAACAAAGTCCGTCACAAGAATAATCCCCTTTTTCACCAAACAGAATAATCAAGACTAAACACTTTTACGATACAAATATCCTTATAAGCACATCACTATATCATCGTTTTTATTGGATTATTCAGCCTATTATTGGTATCTTTGTGCCTGATGCCCGTGAAGCGAAGTTGCCTACACAGGCAAAAAACCGGCAAGTCTTCGGACATTACCAGTCTGAGAACAGACTTCAATATAAACAAAAAACATTCAATGAGTCAGTCATCATCTATACATACACGGATACCGATAGAACATATCATCAACGTCAAAATGATTGCCCGGATATTGGGCATACTGCTATGGGTAGAAGGGGTTATGTTGGCAGCCAGCATGTGCGTGTCGCTCTATTATCATGAAGCCAGCTACAAAGCATTCTTATATACGTTCGGCATCAACGTCGCTGTAGGCGGACTGCTGATGTTGTACGGCAGAAATGCCCATAACCGGGTCACAAGGCGTGACGGTTACTGCATCGTCAGCGCGTCGTGGCTGTTGTTTACTCTGTTCGGCATGCTGCCTTTTCTTTTCAGTGGCGAGATACCGTCTGTCACCAACGCTTTTTTTGAAACGATGTCAGGTTTTACAACGACAGGCGCCACCATACTCGACGATATAGAATCACTCTCGTACGGCATGTTGTTCTGGCGCAGCCTGACCCAGTGGATTGGCGGTTTGGGTATGGTCTGCTTCACCATCGCCGTGCTGCCCATATTCGGCGGTAGCAACCAACAGCTGTTCAATGCCGAAGCCACAGGAGTGACACACGATAAGATACATCCCAAAATCAGCGTCATGACAAAATGGATATGGACCATTTATGCCCTGCTCACTATCGTTCTGATGGTTTTGCTGCTCATAGGCGGCATGAATTGGTTCGATGCCATCTGTCATGCATTTTGCACGACTGCCACTGGCGGCTACTCAACGAAACAAGCCAGCATTGCTCATTGGCACTCCCCATTCATAGAGTATGTCATCTCGATATTCATGATACTTTCATGCGTAAACTTCTCACTTTACTTCCTGTGCATGAAAGGAAAGTTCAAGCGCTTCTTCCGCGACAGTGAACTGCGATGGTTCATCGGGTCAATTCTTGTACTCACCATTGTCATCACGATTTCATTGGTATTCCAAAAAGGTTACGGTTTAGAAACAGCCTTCCGGACCGCCCTATTCCAGGTATCTTCTATTCACACATCCTGTGGCTTCGCTACAGAAGATTATACTTTGTGGCCTCCGTTCACATGGATGCTCATCATTTTTGCCATGCTGGCAGGTGGCTGTACCGGATCTACAGGCGGTGGCATCAAGAACTTGCGCATCATGATCATGTTCCACAACATCGTCAACGAATTCAAACGACTGATTCATCCCAGCGCTGTGCTGCCGGTGCGTATCAACAAACATGTGCAGCCGCAAGCCACCGTCAATGCAGTCATGACTTTCATCACTGTTTATCTGCTTTGCGCCTTCATCGGCTTTACCTCATTAATGGCATTAGGCGTCAATTTCATGGAAGCGTTCAGCACCGTCATTTCCAGCTTGGGCAACATCGGACCGGGATTGGGTGCCTTCGGACCCGCTTACTCATGGAACGCATTGCCCGAAGCCGCCAAATGGATTCTCTCATTCCTGATGCTGATAGGCCGTTTGGAACTTTTCAGCGTATTGGTTCTCTTCACGCCTGCTTTCTGGAAAGAATGGTAAACTAATACCATCTGCCGCAATGTATCAACAGTTAAAACCATCGATTACAACCTATCAAAAAAACAACATATCATGGACCATAAAATGCTCACCATCGCCATCAAGGCCGCTATCGCTGCCGGCGAGGAAATATTAAAGATATACAACAATCCCGATGCCGATTTCAACATCGAGCGCAAAGCCGATAATTCGCCACTGACCATTGCCGACCGGCGCTCTAACGAATGTATCATGGCTTATCTGAAAGAGACGCCCTATCCTGTTTTGAGTGAAGAAGGCCGCCAAATTGACTATGAGGAACGGAGAACATGGAAGACACTGTGGATTGTCGACCCGCTTGACGGCACCAAAGAGTTTATCAAAAAAAACGGTGAATTTACGGTAAACATTGCATTAGCCACAGACGGCACACCACGCATCGGTGTCATCTTCGTACCGGTAACGGGCGACCTCTATTTTGCCGCTGAAGGCATTGGTGCCTACAAATTAGCTGATGCACAGCCGTCCGACTCCGTTCTCCCTCTCGAAACCATCATTGAAAAAGCAGTAAAACTGCCTGCCGAACAGCCGCAGAAGAAAGGTTTTGTAGTAGTAGCATCCAGGTCGCACCTCTCACCCGAAACCTCAGAGTATATCAGCAAATTAGAAGCAGAACACGGGCAGCTGACAACAGTTTCGAGCGGCAGTTCACTGAAAATATGCCGGGTTGCGGAAGGAAGCGCCGACATCTATCCGCGCTTTGCACCTACCATGGAATGGGACACGGCGGCAGGACACGCCATCATACGGGCTGCCGGCAAAGATATTTACCACACGGACGAGACAACTCCCTTGGCATATAACAAGTCGGATTTGCTGAATCCCTGGTTCATCGTAAAATAACTTCACCCATGTCCGATTTCCGTATGAAAGTGTTCCGTTCAGCTGCACGTCATCTCAGCCTTACTAAGGCGGCCGAAGAGATGTGCATCACTCAACCGGCCGTCACACGCCATATTAAAGAGATAGAAGCCGAATACGGGCAACGTGTCTTTGAGCGTACCGGCGGCAAGTTGGTACTCACTGAAGCAGGACGCACACTGTTGGCGCATGCCGGAGACATACTGGAAGGTTACGACAGACTGGAATACGACATGAAACAACTCTCTGGCGAATGTGCCGGACAGCTGCGCATAGGCGCAAGTACCACCATTGCCCAGTATATCTTACCGCCAGTGCTTGCAAGTTTCACGGCCCGACATCCCAACATCAGGCTGCTCTTGTTCTGTGCCAACACGGAGGAAGTAGAACATGCACTGGCACGCCATGACATTGACCTCGGATTCGTCGAAGGTATTGGCCACCGCCAATCGCTCCACTACACCGAATGGCTGAAAGACGAATTAGTGGCTGTGGTCAGTACAACAAGCCCGTTGGCAGTCAAAGATGAAATAACACTCGCCGACTTGCGTCAGATACCTGTTGTGCTGCGCGAACCGGGTTCCGGCACTTTAGCCGTATGGCAGTCTGCCTTGCGACACAAAAACATTCCTCTCACATCACTGCGCGTTATTGCACACATCGGCCATTCCGAAAGCATCAAACGTTTCATCATGCACAGCGAGGCCATGGCCATCCTCTCCGTACGCGCCGTCAGTCAAGAGGTTTTTGACGGCACGCTGAAAATCATCGACATCAAAGACTTGCCGTTGGAACGTATGTTTCACATTGTCCGCAGACAAGGACAAGAAAACAGCGTTGCTGAAAAGTTTCTCCAATACCTGCTCAAACATAAGCCGGATTTATGCATGCCATAACAGGATGTTATGCCTGATAACCAATTTCAATAAACAACAAATAAAGAAAAAACATACCTTTGCAGATGATAATTAAAAACAACAATCTTAAACGAATCTGCAAGCATCATGTTTAAAGAAAACAAAAGCGACGTCCTTCATGGCATCTTACTGATCGTGCTTTTCTCATGTTCCGCATTTTATATCGCGGAGTTCGATTTCGTCAAAAATCTTTCGTTCAGTCCGCTCATCGTCGGTATTATTCTGGGCATGCTTTATGCCAACAGTCTCCGCAACAAGTTGCCCGAAACATGGGTACCCGGCATCAAGTTCTGTTCCAAGCAAGTCTTACGGGCAGGCGTTGTCCTGTATGGTTTCAAACTCACATTCCAGCAGGTCATGGCCATCGGGCTACCTGCCATCACGGCTGACCTCATCATCGTAACCGGCACCATCCTGTTAGGAATAGTATTAGGACGCCTGTTAAAAGTAGATAGCCAAACAGCCCTGATGACTGCTACCGGCAGCGCCATTTGTGGAGCCGCAGCCGTTCTTGGTGCAGAGCCTGTCGTCAAATGTGAAGCGCACAAGACAGCAGTTGCCGTTTCTACTGTTGTCATCTTCGGAACACTCTCCATGTTTCTTTACCCCATCTTGTACCGTTCCGGCATCATGACCGACCTCGACGACCAGGCGTGGGCTGTCTATACAGGTTCCACACTTCATGAGGTGGCCCATGTCGTTGGCGCCGGCAATGCCATTGATGCCGCAGGCGGACATGTAGCAGACGCTGCCACCATCACAAAAATGATACGCGTAATGCTCCTCGCTCCGGTTTTAGTCATCATGAGCCTCTTTCTTGCGCGCACCTCAAAAAACAATAGTGCTGACGGTTCAAAAAGGAAAATCACCATCCCTTGGTTTGCTTTTGGCTTCCTGCTCGTCATAGCCATCAATTCTGCTCTCCAGGCCGCGACTTTCATTCCTCAGGAAATACTCGAAACAAGCACTACCTTCATTAATAATTTCGATACCTTTCTCCTCACGATGGCCATGACGGCTCTGGGTGCGGAAACCAGCATTGACAAGTTTAAGCAAGCGGGTGCCAAACCATTCTATCTCGCAGGACTGCTTTATCTTTGGTTGATTTTTGGAGGATATGCCATTGCCAAATACATTGTTTGACACGCCATCATAAAAACTCCGAACTGTATTTGTGGGTAAAGTTTCTTGTTATTTCTGTAAATACAAATAAAATAACAGGAAGTTTTACCCACAAATCGTATATCCGGCAAATGAGCATATTGTCAATCTTGTCGTTACTTAATATCCATAACAGAATAACCAATAGACAACGGCATTCTATCCCAGTTGCAAAAGGTTTTCTAAAAATCTTCAAATGACAATGTAATTTAAAGAAATCCATTTATCTTTGTAAGTTAAAAGAGAGTGAAACACTATGAAAAGAGACTCCCTCACCCCTTCCATCCTGTTAGTGTATACAGGCGGAACTATCGGTATGATAGAAAATCCGGAAACCGGCGCACTTGAAAGTTTCAACTTTGACCATCTGCTACAGTCCGTTCCTGAATTGAAACGTTTCAACTGCAACATCAGCACCTACTCTTTTGAACCTCCCATTGACTCTTCCGATATGGAACCACATCATTGGGCACGTTTAGTTCGCATCATAGAAAATAATTACGACCGTTACGACGGCTTCGTCATCCTACATGGTACCGACACCATGGCCTATACTGCGTCGGCCATGAGTTTTATGCTGGAAAACCTTGGCAAGCCCGTCATCCTGACAGGCTCACAACTGCCCATGGGCATGTTACGAACTGACGGAAAAGAAAACCTCATAACATCGATAGAAATAGCATTAGCTAAACAAACTGACGGTACGCCGATGGTACCGGAAGTCTGCATCTTTTTCGAACGTGAACTTTTACGTGGCAACCGAACCACAAAAATCAATGCAGAAAACTTCAACGCGTTCCGGTCATTCAACTATCCCAGCCTGGCCCACAGCGGCATCCATATAAAATACTTTCCTTCGGCAATCAGGCGTCCGGATACCACTAAACCTTTAAAGGCTCACTATCTGTTCGACACAAACGTAGTAGTACTCACATTATTCCCCGGAATACAAGAGTCCATCATAACATCTGTTTTCAGGGTAAAAGGTCTGAAAGCAGTAGTTATGAAAACATTTGGTTCCGGCAATGCTCCACAACAGCCATGGCTCATCAACTTAATACGCGAGGCTACCGCCCGCGGCATCGTTATCGTCAACATCACACAATGCCAATCAGGGGGTGTTGAAATGGAACGCTACACAACAGGCAGGCAACTATTGGAGGCCGGTGTAGTAAGCGGTTACGACAGCACTCCCGAATGTGCCCTTGCCAAACTGATGTTCCTGTTAGGCCATAATCTTCCGGTCGATGAAGTTTGCAGACTAATGTGTACCAATCTTGCTGGAGAAATTACAATTAATGACTTCTATCACACGAACCAATAAAGGCACAAATATGAATATACTTACCATAGCTTTGCTACTCCCTTTTGCAGGTACTGTTTTAGGCTCGTCCTGTGTATTTCTCACCCGCGACAAGATTCCTGCACTGACACAAAAAATGCTTTTAGGCTTTGCTTCCGGCGTCATGGTTGCAGCCTCTGTTTGGTCGTTATTGATACCATCCATGGAACAGAGTGGCGAAGGAGCTATACGCGTTCTACCCGCTGTCATAGGCTTCCTTTTAGGAATAGCTTTTTTATTAGCCATGGATAGAATTATCCCACATTTACATTTGAACAGCACGAATCCAGAAGGGCCACGCAGCAAACTGTCGCGCACAACCATGCTGACTTTAGCTGTCACCTTACACAACTTGCCTGAAGGAATGGCCGTTGGTGTTGCCATAGCTGGTGCAATAGCCCCAGATGTCGGTTTAACAATGGCTGGCGCAATAGCACTGTCGCTCGGTATTGCCATACAGAATTTTCCTGAAGGCGCCATAGTCTCCATGCCATTAAGACATGAAGGCCATAGCAGGTTACGCGCTTTTGCCATTGGTAGCTTGAGTGGAATAGTAGAACCTATTGGTGCCTTACTCACCCTTTTGCTGGCCGCATACGTCACGCCAATACTGCCTTATTTATTGGCATTCTCGGCCGGAGCAATGATATATGTGGTCGTTGAAGAACTCATTCCCGAAGCATCAGAAGGCAAACATTCAAACATCGGTACCCTAGGGTTTGCCGTCGGATTTGCACTAATGATGGTATTAGACGTCGTATTAGGATAAGTAATGTTTATTATTCCCTAAATATCGGAAGATCTACAACGGTGTACAAAATCACACTTTTTGATTCACTTTATACTCATAAAACTAATTTAACAGCATTCGTGTTTGTAAAATCAAGAAAAATCACAAACTTTGCAGAAACAACAAACAATTTTTATAAACTTAGGACATAAACTATTAATATGAAAAAAGAAATAGTGCAAGCTGAAGGAAAAATAGGCGTCCTGATAGTTGGCGTAGGTGGTGCAGTTGCCACCACATTGATTACCGGCGTCTTAGCTGCCCGAAAAGGACTTGCAAAACCTATAGGTTCAATCAGCCAAATGGCTAAAATGAAAACACAAGACGGCGTAGAAAAGTTTATTAAAGATATTGTACCTTTGGCTAAACTTGACGACATTGTTTTCGGTGGCTGGGACATTTTTCCTGAAAATGCATACGAAGCAGCCTGTTACGCAGAAGTTCTCAAAGAAAAAGATATTCGCCCAGTCAAGGAAGAATTAGAATCCATTTGCCCCATGCCTGCCGCTTTCGACCATAATTGGGCTAAACGCCTTAACGGTACGCACATCAAGAATGTAACCACACGATGGGACATGGTAGAACAGTTGCGTGACGACATCCGCACTTTCAAAACAAAAAATGATTGTAACCGCATCGTAGTTCTCTGGGCCGCCAGCACAGAAATTTATATTCCCGAAAGTAAGGAACATGCCACTCTCGAATCACTTGAGCAAGCAATGAAATCCAACGACACGGCGCATGTCTCTCCCAGTATGTGTTATGCCTATGCCGCCATTGCAGAAGGCGCACCGTTCATCATGGGAGCCCCAAACTTATGCATAGACATCCCTGCTATGTGGGAATTTTCAAAAAGAAAAAACGTACCCATTGCCGGCAAAGATTTCAAGAGTGGGCAAACATTAATGAAAACCGTCCTTGCACCAATGTTCAAAACCCGCATGCTGGGTGTAAGCGGATGGTTCTCCACTAATATCCTTGGCAACAGAGACGGTGAAGTATTAGATGATCCAGACAACTTCAAAACAAAGGAAGTGAGTAAATTATCAGTCATAGAAAACATCTTTGAACCAGAAAAATATCCCGATCTCTACAGCAATGTTTACCACAAAGTGCGTATCAATTATTACCCTCCACGCAAGGATGATAAAGAAGCATGGGACAACATTGACATTTTTGGGTGGATGAACTATCCTATGCAGATTAAAGTTAATTTTCTATGTCGCGACTCTATTTTGGCTGCACCCATAGCGTTGGATTTGGTGTTGTTCTCTGATATAGCAGCGCGTGCCGGACTTTGCGGCATACAGACATGGCTCTCATTTTTCTGCAAAAGTCCGATGCATGACCATGAGCATGAGCCAGAACACGACTTGTTCGCACAATGGCGCCTACTCAAAAAGACGCTCCGCAGCCTTATAGGTGAAAAAGAAGCTGATTACTTAGATTAAAAGGGAAATATTAAATTATATACACATGATAAGCCCCCCTGTCTGTAAAGATTCAGACAGGGGGTTTTTATTTCTAAATACAAGCCATTCTGCAAGCATTTATTTGTATCTTTGCCACCGTTAAACATAAATTATCGGCATGACATATCCACAAAACTTTGAAGAAAAAATAGGTTTCAACGACATACGCAAGCTACTACAAGAAAAATGCCTGAGTACTTTAGGAGAAGAAAAAGTCACCCAGCTACAATTCCACAAGGAACATGCACTCTTAAATGAACTGCATGCCCACACCAAGGAATTTCTGAGCATCATGAACGAAGAAGAGGATTTTCCTGACCAATATTTTTTCGACGTCCGCGAAGCTATCAAGCGTATCCGCATTGAAGGTACTTACCTTGACGAACAAGAACTTTTTGACCTGAAACGTTCTTTAGAAACCATCGCGGGCATTGTCCGTTTCCTGAACCGCGATTCCGATGCCGAACCTACAACGGAAACCGGACGCATGGAGATTACGTGTAGCCGTTATCCGGCACTCTCCAGACTGGCACAAGGCGTATCCGTATTTCCACAACTCGTCAAGTATATCAGCGAAATACTCGACCCTTACGGCAAAATAAAGGATTCTGCTTCTCCTGAACTCTTGCGAGTGAGACGCGAACTTCGTGAAACGGAAAGCAGTATCTCGCGTATACTGAACGGCATTTTGAAAAATGCCCGTACAGAAGGGTTGGTTGATAAGGATGTGACACCCACCATGCGCGACGGCCGTCTGGTAATTCCTGTTGTACCGGCAATGAAACGTAAAATCAAAGGAATCGTCCACGATGAATCAGCAACAGGAAAAACCGTCTTCATCGAACCAGCAGAAGTCGTGGAAGCCAACAACCGCGTCCGTGAACTTGAAGGAGAAGAACGACGGGAAATCATCCGTATCCTACAAGAAACGACGGCACTCGTCAGACCATATCACACGGAAATCATCCATTCATACGAATTCCTTGGAGAAATAGACTTTATCCGTGCGAAAGCCGGACTGGCGCTTCAACTCAATGCCGTCACCCCCGAAATTAAGGACCACCCCCATATAGAATGGTACAGGGCATGCCATCCATTGCTCGCCTTGTCGCTCGCCCGCCATGGAAAAAAGATTGTCCCGCTCGACATATCCTTAAACAGCAAGAACCGCATCCTCATCATTTCCGGCCCCAATGCGGGTGGCAAGTCAGTCTGTCTCAAAACCGTAGGATTGCTGCAATACATGCTGCAATGCGGTCTTCCCATCCCTTTTGAAGAAAGCTCGCAGGCCGGCATTTTCGAAAGTATTTTCATTGACATCGGTGATGAGCAAAGCATTGAAGACGATCTGAGTACCTATTCAAGCCATTTGCTCAATATGAAAAATATGATGAAATACTGTGGTGACAGAAGCCTGTTACTCATCGATGAGTTTGGCGGCGGCACGGAACCTCAAATCGGCGGTGCCATTGCTGAAGCCGTTCTGCGGCGTTTTAACCATAAAAAAGCCTTTGGAGTCATCACGACTCACTACCGAAACCTAAAACATTTCGCCGAAGAGAACGAAGGCGTCATCAACGGAGCAATGCTTTACGACCGACAACACATGCAAGCCCTTTTTCAGTTGGAAACGGGTCGCCCAGGCAGTTCCTTTGCCGTGGAGATCGCCCGTAAAATAGGATTACCGGAAGATGTCATCGCTGAAGCAACGGAACTTGTTGGAAAAGAATACATCGACGCAGACAAATATCTTCAGGACATCGTGCGCGACAAACGGTACTGGGAAAACAAACGTGAAAACATCCACCGACGAGAAAAAGAAATGGAAAGAACCATCGCCCGGTATGAAGCCGAAATCGCAGAACTCCACCAGAACCGCCGAGAAATTATCAGACAAGCGCACGAAGAAGCGGAACAGTTGCTGAAACAATCCAACGCCAAAATAGAAAATACCATCAGAACGATTCGTGAGGCACAGGCAGAAAAAGAGAAAACCCGCCACGCGCGGCAAGAACTTGACGCATTCAAAAACGATATGGCAGCCATAAGCCAACAGAATGAAGACAAGATTGCCCGCAAAATGCGGCTGTTACAAGAACGGCAGAAACGACAAGCAGAACGGAAAAAACAAAAGGCGGCCGAGACCGCCAAACTGAACGCGGAGAAAACTGCACAAGAAACAACTGCCAAGCGGACGGAAGAAGCAGACAAACGCCCACTTGCCATCGGCGACACGGTAAGAATCAAAGGACAAACAGCTACTGGGACCATTGAAGAAATTGATGGGAAACATGCCATTGTCACTTTCGGAATGATGCGTACGAACATAAAAACAGAACGTTTGGAACGTGCCAGCGCTCCCGAGAATGCCCCCATACGGACACACACAACCATGAGCCGACAAACCCGCGAAGCCGTTTATGAAAAAAAACTCAGTTTCAGGCAGGACCTTGACGTCAGGGGCATGCGCGGCGAAGAAGCCATCTCCGCTGTCACATACTTCATCGACGATGCTATTCTATTGGGAATCTCCCGCGTGCGCATTCTCCACGGCACAGGCAACGGCATACTGCGCACTCTAATCAGGGAATATCTCGCCACTGTCAGAGCTGTCAGCAGTTTTCGGGACGAGCACGTCCAGTTCGGCGGAGCCGGCATCACAGTTGTGGATATTAGATGAGGCTCATAATGAAGTTTTCATAAGGAAAATAAAAATAAATCCATTTGCAACAATTTTAATTATAATTACCAGCCTATTCCTGGTTATTTTTATTAACTTTGGGGCAATTTCCTTGTAATAAAAGAAGAATATAGGCTAAGATATAACATTATGCTCGAAAAATTTCTTGATCAAACGACATTTTCATCACAAGAAGATTTCAAGAAGAATTTTCACGTGAAAGTTCCCGAAAACTTTAATTTCGGATACGACGTCGTCGACGCCTGGGCAGAACAGGAACCTGAGAAAATTGCACTCTGCTGGACAAACGACCATGGTGTACACCATGACTTCACGTTTGCTGAAATGAAAGACTATACTGACCGCACCGCCTCATACTTCCGCTCATTGGGCATCGGACACGGTGACATGGTGATGCTGATACTGAAACGACGCTATGAATTTTGGTTCGCCATCATCGCGTTGCATAAATTAGGAGCGGTCGTCATCCCGGCCACCCACCTGCTCACCAAGAAAGACATTGTTTATCGTAACAATGCAGCAAGTGTCAAAATGATAGTCTGTGCAGGAGAAGAAATCATATTAAACCACGTGAAAGATTCATTGACTGAATCCCCAACGGTAAAAACCGTCATCTCCATCGGCCCAATCATTCCCGACGGCTTTCGAGATTTCCACAAAGGCATCGAGGCTGCCGCTACATTTGTCCGTCCAGAGCATCCCAATACCAATGACGACATCTCGCTCATGTACTTTACCTCTGGCACAACAGGCGGCCCAAAAATGGTAGCACACGACTTCACCTATCCGCTTGGACACATAGCAACAGGCTGCTTTTGGCACAATCTGGGTAAAGATAGTTTGCATCTGACCGTTGCAGACACCGGATGGGGAAAAGCCGTATGGGGCAAACTTTATGGCCAATGGATAGCCGGTGCAACCGTCTTCGTCTATGACCATGAGAAATTTCACCCGACAGACATTCTGCAACGCATACAGGATTACCATATTACATCGCTCTGCGCACCGCCAACCGTCTTCCGCTTCCTCATCCGTGAAGACTTGAGCCAGTACGATCTCTCATCACTGAAATATTGCACGATTGCGGGCGAAGCACTGAATCCTTCCGTTTACAAAACGTTCTACGAACTGACAGGTATCAAGTTGATGGAAGGATTCGGACAGACAGAAACGACATTGACCATTGCCACATTCCCGTGGATGCAGCCAAAACCCGGTTCCATGGGTGTGCCCAACCCTCAGTATGACATTGATTTACTAAAGTCTGACGGTACACCTGCCGCCACCAATGAACAAGGACAAATCGTCATACATACAAAAGGTGGCAAACCGCTGGGACTGTTCAAAGAATACTACCGTGACCCTAAACTGACAGAAGAGGCATGGCACGATGGCATTTACTACACGGGTGACATCGCATGGCGCGACGAAGACGGTTATTTCTGGTTTGTCGGCCGCACAGACGATGTCATCAAAAGTTCGGGCTACCGCATAGGCCCCTTTGAAGTGGAAAGCGCGCTGATGAGCCACCCTGCAGTATTGGAATGTGCCATCACAGGTGTACCGGATGAAATCCGCGGACAAGTGGTGAAAGCAACCATCGTACTGAACAAAGATTACAGAGATATGACCAAAGAGGTCCTTATAAAAAACCTACAGGATCATGTCAAACATGTAACCGCGCCATACAAATATCCGCGCGTCATCGAATTTGTTGATGAACTGCCAAAGACCATCAGCGGAAAAATTCGTCGGGTAGAAATCCGCGAACGGGACGAACAAAAATCAAAAGACAATCCAAACACCTGAATCTCGTAAAGCCCCTCTCATCCCCTACATATTGTAAGGCAACGAAAGGAAAGAAAAATGTTCAGGAATGGCCCCCTATCCAATAAGTTTTGCAAAACAAACCTTCACTCCTTCGCAAGCTTGTATTATCTGAAAAACAGGCAATCATGAGTGAAGGTTTGTTTTATTATTCATCTAACAATTCTTCCCCAGAAACGTATTCACAAACAAAAACAAACGCTACTTCAGAAAAGGAAAAAAGCAAGCGCTCGCAATAAAAATTGCGACCTGTCGCTTCTACAACACGACCTGTCGCTTCTGGAAAGCGACAGGTCGCAGCAAAAGGCCTAATTGTTCAATATAGAAATTAATCATTAAGAAATGGGAATTACTACTCATAAATACCAGGAAATATTCTATTTATCAGACATTTATAATATCAGATAAAAAGAAGTATGGCTTTCGGAAAAACTTTTCGTAATCAGGAAGTAACCATAAGAAAAAAATTAAAATGTGCTAAAAGTGCCAAAATGCCATAAACATGTTATACTTTTGCACCTTAAATAGAATTAAACTAAATATCAAAACATGAAAATCAAATTCTTATTATCCCTTCTCATCCTGCCTGCGCTCACGATACATGCGCAACAAATTGACTGGGGAAAATTAGTCCCGGCCGACACAAACGTGGTTGTCGGCAAGTTACCAAACGGTATCACTTATTATTTACGTCATAACGAAGAACCACGCGAACGCGCCACATTCTTCATAATACGCAACGTAGGAGCACTGCTCGAGAACGATGACCAAGACGGATTGGCACATTTTCTGGAACACATGGCATTTAACGGTAGCAAGAATTTTCCCGGCAATACTATGATTTCCACGCTTGAGCGTCATGGCATCTCTTTCGGGGGCAACCTCAACGCATACACATCACAAAATGAAACCGTCTACAACATCAGCGACGTGCCTACCGGTGACGAAAGCCTTATCGACACCTGCCTGCTTGTGCTGCATGACTGGTCTTACTATCTTACACTCTCAGATGAAGATATTGACAACGAACGAGGTGTCATTACCGAAGAATGGCGCACCCGCAACAACAGCCGCAAACGTATCAGCCAACAGACTTCCGCCGTCATTTTCAAAGGCTCACAGTATGCCAAACGTGATGTCATAGGCGAACTTGACGTCATCCAGAACTTCAAGCCTCAAACCATCCGGGACTTTTACCACAAATGGTATCGTACAGACCTCGAAGCCATTGCCGTTGCCGGAGACTTTGACGTAAAAATGATGGAAGAAAAAATCAAAAAGGTCTTCTCCAGTATCCCAGCCATCCCCAATGCTGAAAAACGTCCGTTTTTTGAAATCCCGTCTCACGAAGAAACCTATTTCTGCCTTGCTACCGACAAAGAAGCTACAAGCACGGAAACAAGCCTTATCCGCCTGTTTCGCGAGCCGGAATATGATTATCAAGGCGTCATGACATACAAGGATTTGAAAAATGACATGATGCAACGCTTTTTCAACAGCATGGCTGCAAGCCGCATCAGTGAGCTGGTACAAAGTGGCAAGGCGCCCTTTGTCAGCGGCGGTATCGGCTTCTATGAATGGGTGCGTGGCTACCATGCTTATTACGTCCAGGCCACAGCCAAACCCAATGGTGAAAAGGAAGCACTCGAGGCCATCCTGCAAGAAAACGAACGAATCTTACGTTACGGTTTCACCGACCAGGAACTGGCACGAGCAAAAGCCAACACACTGAGTTCATTGGAATCGTTCCTGAAAAGCAAGGACAAAATCCATAACGACCAATATGCGGAAGAAATGCAAAACCATTTTCTTTTGAATGAACCGTTTGTCGACACCGAAGCCTATGTGGCGGCATCAAAGGAAGTTATTGCAGCCATCACGGTAGAGGACATGCTGGAACAAGCAAGACGATGGTGGAAACCGGACAACCGTACCATCATCATCGCCGGTCCGAGCGAAGGAACCACCCATCTTTCCGAGCAAGAAGCGCGCAACATTATCACCTCTATTGAAAATTCAGACATAACGCCTTATGAGGAAGCTGAAATTTCCGAAAACCTGACAGATGCATCCCTTCTGCCACAGGCTGTCACTTCTATTAAAACGCTGAAAGCCTTCGATGCAGAAGAATGGACGCTGGAGAATGGAGCCAAAGTGGTCTACCGCAAGGCCGATTATGACAAAGACCAGGTACTGTTATCAGCATACAGTCCGGGCGGCTATTCACTCATTGACGACGTGAACCTGCTTCCGGCTGCAACAAATGCCGGTGGGTTTGCCTCAAGTTACGGATTAGGTAAATTTGACCAAACAACACTCCGGAAAATGCTCACCGGTAAAAAAGCCCAGTGCAGTGTTTCAATCGGCGAACTTTATGAGAACGTGGCGGGCACTTCTACACCGCGCGATGCAGAAACCATGATGCAATTGCTTTACATGAACTTCTGCGAGCCGCGTTTCGACACGCTGGCACACAGGGTAATGATAGACCGCAACCTGATATATGTACGCCAAATGGCCAACCAACCCCAAACGGCCATGCGCGACTCATTCCTGCTTATCAGTTCGGATTACAACCCACGCACGTTACTGTTCAACGAGGACTATGTCAAGAGTATCACCATCGACAAAGTGGAAGCTCTATATAAAGAACGTATCGCAGACGCATCAGACTTCACCTTCTTCATCGTCGGTAACATTGAAAGGGATTCAGCCATGCTTTTGGCACGCGAGTACATCGGCAATATTCCATCTTTACACCGCAAGGAGAAATGGATAGATCGTAAGGTAAGGGCTCCTAAAGGGAAAACCGTGAAAGAAATCAGTATTGACATGGAAGTACCCAAAACGACCGTCATCATCACCATGAACTATCCCAAAAAGTATTCAGTGAAAAAGAGTATCGCACTTGACATCTTGTCAGACATACTCACCATGCGCTACCTTAAATCCATCCGCGAAGACCAAGGTGGTACATACGGCGTAGGCGTGGGTGGTAATGCTATTCTCGAACCTTACGCCCGCTACAACATGACCATCAATTTCGACTGCGACCCGGACAAGGCAAACATCCTCAAACCGATTATCTACCAGGAAATAGACAACATCGTTGAAAACGGTGTCACAACGGAAGAGTTGGACAAGGTCGTCAAAAACATGCTGAAAGAATCTGCCCAAGAGAAACAGCACAACAGCTACTGGTTAGAACAACTTGAGGCTTACTACAGGACGGGCATCAACTTCGACGCACCCGAAAACCATGAAAAGATTCTGGAAGAAATGACCACAAAAGATATTAAAAAGTTTGCGGCCGAATTTTTCAAGCACGCAAATGTCGTGGACTTAATGTTTGTCCCTTCGGGCAAAACCGTCGAAAACTAAAAAACAAAAAAAGCCGCGTCCGCACATTTCACTGCCGACGCGGCTTTTTCATAAATCATCCCTCCATCGTCAAATCAAGGACAACAATGCCTTGTCGTCAAGCGAGGCCATTCCGGTTTCTGCAATAACAGCCTTTGTCCGCTCCGCGTCATCCGTCCGGA
Source organism: uncultured Prevotellaceae bacterium (assembly GCA_949299545.1). Classification (GTDB taxonomy): domain Bacteria; phylum Bacteroidota; class Bacteroidia; order Bacteroidales; family Bacteroidaceae; genus Paraprevotella. The sequence continues at coordinate 148,382 of CASGAM010000037.1, forward strand.
ACACCAATATGCCCTTCCCTCCCAGCAGGAAAGAATAAAGATAGGATATGGCCACTCCTGCCTGGCTGATATTTTTCACGGCATCGGCAGCACGTCCCGGCTGGTTGTCGAGCGTTATGGCAAACACTTCCGAGATGTTTGAAGAAATACCGGCCGCTTTGAGAACCTCAAAAGCACGCATCGGCTCGGAACATATAATGCGGTAAATACCATATTCCACCGTATCGGAAATCGTAGAAGCAATCAACTGGATTTTTGCCTCCTTAAACAGTTCCAGCACTTTCAACAATGTACCGGACTTGTTTTCTACAAAAATTGAAATTTGATGAACTGTCATAACTATGGTTGTATTAGATTAAAGTCTTGCGTAAATCTTTCACACGGACGGCCTTTCCTTCCTGTTGAGGAAGTGTTCCTTTCGGCACTAAGCGCACAATCGGTGTGATAAGTATCTCGTCTTTCAACTGGCGCGTAATCTCTTTGGTTAACGCCTGCAGCTTCGGATAGTCGTCGCAGAAATCCTTCAACTCGACTTCCACGGTCATCAAATCGTTGGCTTCCTCGTTAGTCAAAGTGATAAGATATTCATTGCCCAGTTCCTTAAACTGCATGAGAATGGTTTCAATCTGTATCGGGAAAATATTCACACCCTTGAGAATCATCATGTCATCGCTCCGGCCTTTCATACGATCCAAACGCTTATGGTGGCGTCCACATGGGCAGTCACCCGGCAAGACGCGCGTAAGATCACGCGTACGGTAACGCAAAAGTGGCATGGCTTCACGGTTAATGGTAGTCAAGACCAACTCTCCCACTTCACCTTCTGGAACAGGTTCAAGCGTGACAGGATCGACTATTTCAACGATATAATAATCCTCCCAAATGTGCAACCCATTCTGCTCCGTACATTCAAAAGCCACACCGGGACCGCACATTTCGGACATCCCAAAGGAATTATAGGCTTTCACGCCGAGCATCTCTTCAATCCGCCTGCGTTGTTCCTCAGAATGAGGCTCGGCACCGATAATCAACGTTCTCAACTTAGTATCCCTGCGAGGGTCAATCCCCATTTCCTCCATCACTTCGTGCAGACGACCGGCATAACTTGGAATCGCATGCAGGGCCGTCGTCCCGAAATCGGTTATAAATTTGATTTGCCGTTTCGTATTCCCGGCAGCAGCCGGAACGGTCAGCATTCCCAAACGCTCGGCTCCGTACTGGAAACCTAGACCGCCAGTAAACATGCCATATCCGGAAGAGTTCTGGAACACGTCGCCACGCCGCAAACCCACCATATAAAGACAACGTGCCACAGCATTGGCCCATTCGTCAAGATCGTGCTGCGTATGGAGAATCACGGTCGGCGTCCCTGTCGTTCCACTGGACGAATGCAGGCGCACCACTTCCTCCATCGGAACGGCTGCCAACCCGAAAGGATAATTGTCACGCAAATCTTGTTTGGTTGTAAAAGGAATCTTCTGCAAGTCTTCCAACGACTTGATATCCTCTACCTTCAAATTGTTCTCAGCAAAGCGCTTTCTATAAAAGGGTGTGTTCATGCATCGCCCCAGCGTCGTTTTAAGGCGTTGCAGCTGCAACTTCTCAATTTCCGCTCTTGTCAGTGTTTCTAATTCTTTGTGTAAATACATGATAATGTTTTTCTGGTTTCATTTTGCACCCAAAGATACATATTTTATAACAAAACACATATGTTTCAGGAAAAAACTATCCACATTTATATTTTGTCCATTCAAGAAGACACACACCATATTCAGGATATGCCAATTAATTGCTAACTTTGCACCGGCACAGTCCCAAAAGAAGAAAACGCTCATGAATTTCATCACAGAAATACGGCAAAGCTGGCACCGTTTCATGAACAATGACGACCTGAAGCTAAAAATCTACTCGGTCGTCTTTGAATCGGATACCCCTAAAGGCAAGTTGTTCGACATCATATTAATAGGCAGCATCCTTCTCAGCGTGATATTGGTCATATTGGAAAGCATGCACATTTTTCCGCACTCTGCCTACCTGGAACTGAGAATATTGGAATATTTGCTGACCCTCTTTTTCACTGCCGAATATCTTGCACGTATCTACTGCCTGAAACATCCTAAAAAATACATATTCAGTTTTTTCGGCATCGTCGACCTGCTGGCAACCCTTCCTGTCTACCTGAGTTTCTTCCTTCATGGTTCGCATTATCTGCTGGTCATCCGCGCATTTCGACTCATCCGCGTTTTCCGGGTCTTCAAACTATTCCTGTTCATCAACGAAGGCAACCTGTTATTACGCTCGCTATGGATGAGTGCCCCAAAGATTTCCATCTTTTTCTTTTTCATACTCATCCTTGTCACTTCCATGGGAACTGTGATGTACATGATAGAAGGCGACCATCCAGGATCGGGTTTCAACAACATTCCCAATAGCATATACTGGGCCATCGTCACAATGACCACTGTCGGATATGGCGACATCACCCCTGTCACCCCTGTCGGGCGTTTCATCTCGGCTGTCATCATGCTTATCGGTTACACCATCATAGCCGTACCGACAGGCATTGTCTCCGCAACGATGGTAAGCCAACACAAACAACGTGAAAAGCGCAAATGTCCTCGCTGCCATCGTGACGGACACGATTTCGAGGCCCACTATTGCAAATATTGCGGTGCTAGACTGAAAGAAGAAAAACATCCCGAGCACCCTAATGAACGTCCCAACGACGCACGATTCTGACAATCAACCAAAGTTGGGCATACTATTAAATTCTGTATAAAACAAAAAACAAATAAATGGGAAAAGAACAAATTGTCAGACAAACATTTCCTGTTTTGGAAATGGGCTGTGCTGCTTGTGCCGCACGCGTTGAAAAAGCTCTCGTCACATTGCCCGGTGTCCGGCATGCGTCAGTCAATTTCGCAGCCGCCACCGTTACGATAGACTATGACCCTCAGCAGTGCCAACCGGAAAACATGCGGAAGGCAGTGTGTGCCGCAGGATATGACATCGTAATTGAAGAAGCAGAAAAGGAAAATCGAGAAAAGGCAGAAGAAGCACGCGCCAACCATCTAACATCCCTGAAACGCCACACGGCATGGGCGGCCGCCTTTTCAGTCCCATTGGTCATTATCAGCATGTTCCTACCCACCATGCCTTATGCCAACGTCCTGATGTGGCTGCTCGCTACGCCTGTCGTCATATGGACGGGACAAAGTTTCTATGCCAACGCATGGAAACAACTGCGACACCACTCGGTCAACATGGATACTTTAGTGGCGCTCAGCACCGCGACAGCTTATCTTTTCAGCCTGTCGACTCTGTTATATCCCCGGTTTTGGACTTCACGCGGCATCGAACCGCACGTCTATTTTGAGGCTTCAGCCGTCATCATCACATTCATCCTGTTTGGCAGATGGTTAGAGGAACGCGCCAAAGGACAAACCTCTACAGCCATTAAAAGACTAATCGGACTCCAACCTCAGACAGCCAACGTCATATCGGCCGAAGGAACAATAAAAGAAATACCGCTCAAGGACATCGGCAAAGGCATGTCAGTCATTATCAGGCCGGGAGATAAAATCGCAGTCGACGGAGAAGTGACTGACGGAAGCTCATACGTGGACGAAAGCATGCTCAGCGGCGAACCCGCACCTGTAGAAAAAACCGCGGGATCAAAAGTCTATGCCGGCACCATCAATCTCAAAGGCACTTTCTGCTTCCGGGCAGAACAGGTCGGCAACGACACTTTGTTGGGGCATATCATACGAATGGTACAGGAGGCGCAAGGAAGCAAACCTCCCGTACAAAAACAAGTGGACCGCATCGCCGCCATCTTTGTTCCCACTATCATCACCCTTGCCATCATCTCATTTCTCGGCTGGTGGATTTTCGCGCCGACCGACGGATTCACACATGGCCTGCTGGCTTTCGTCACCGTGCTAATCATAGCCTGTCCCTGCGCACTTGGGCTTGCCACACCCACAGCAATAACAGTCGGTATGGGAAGGGCGGCAGAAGAAGGCATCCTCATAAAAGATGCAGAGGCGTTGGAGACCGCCTGCAAAGTCGATACCATTGTGCTGGACAAAACAGGAACCATCACGGAAGGCCGTCCGACGGTCGTCAGCTACCAATGGGCGGAAGATACGGACCGCGCAACGCTCCAACCATTGTTCAGCGCGCTCGAACAACGTTCCGCACATCCAATGGCAGAAGCTCTCACGCAACATCTTGGCGAACCAACGGAAACGCACCAAATTGCTTGCTTCGAGGAGATGCCGGGAAGAGGCGTCTGCGGCATCGCAGACGGATATGAATGCTGTGCCGGCAACCTGTCTTTAATGGAAATGAAAAACATCGCTATTCCCGAAACTCTGAAAGATTTCGCCGTCGGGATGGATGCTGGAAGCCATTCGGTCATTTTTATGTCCGCCAACGGGCAAGCCAAAGCGGCCTTCGCCATATCAGACCGTATCAAGCCTGAATCACATAAAGCTGTCGCTACGCTGAACCATATGGGACGTATCGTCTGCATGCTCACGGGCGACCAGTGTTCTGCGGCACAGGCCATAGCCAAAGAGACCGGCATCACACATGTCCGTGCAGGTGTCCTGCCACATGAAAAAGCAGCCTATATCAGCGACCTGCAACAACACGGCCATCTCGTTGCCATGGCCGGTGACGGCATCAATGACAGCGCGGCTTTGGCTCAAGCAGACCTCAGCATCGCCATGGGGCGCGGTAGCGACATCGCCATCGACGTGGCCGGCATGACCATCATATCTTCAGACCTCAACAAGATAGCCACAGCCATTGATCTCTCCAACCATACAGTGCGTACCATCCGGCAAAATCTATTTTGGGCATTCGTCTACAATATCATCAGCATTCCTATTGCGGCAGGCATCCTTTATCCTGCCTGCGGTTTCCTGCTCAATCCCATGATTGCCGGTGCCGCCATGGCCATGAGCAGTGTCAGCGTCGTCACTAACAGTCTGCGCCTAAAAAAGGCATCAAGAAATAAAAAAACATTTTTTGCATAAAAAGTTTGCTTGTTTCACTAAAACTCCTTACCTTTGCATCGCTTTTGAGAGATACTCAACAGCATCGGGGTGTAGCGCAGTCCGGTTAGCGCACCTGCTTTGGGAGCAGGGGGTCGTGGGTTCGAATCCCGCTACCCCGACATAAGAAAAGAGTCTATTATCTTTTATTTTCAAGATAATAGACTCTTTTCTTATGGAAAAAGCTATAATAGAGCAACGTAAAAATACAAATACTGCTTCTCTTTTTAATGTACCGGAAGAATATTTACTAAATTTTCGTTCACTTTAAATAAAAAGTCGTATCCATAAAGCATACAATCCTTATTCCACCAATTCATAGCTGCTTACCTGGATGGGCATATCCAAGTTATGCAGCACCTTTTCGAGCATAATACCATCGAGATTGTTATATTCATACCCAAAGGTAGCGCGGATGCCTTGCAATATGAATTGGGTAGCCCTGTCCAAAGCGATGGGAAGACTGTCGCCTTGCATGATGGCACCAGTTATGACACTTGTAAAGGTATCGCCCGTACCGGGATAATGTGCCGGAAGATAAGGACAGGTTACTTTCCAATAACGGCCACCGCCACGATTATAAGCATAAACGGATGTCATGTGCGGATTATCCATAACGGGAACACTCGTCACTATCACAATCTCAGGCCCTTTGTCGGACAAGGCTTTTAATGATTCTTTCAAAACACGGTCGGACAGTTCTGCCACACTTAACATTGGTCGGTCGAGCAACAGGAACAATTCCGTCAGATTTGGCGTGATAATATCCGCAGTACGAATCAGGCGGCGCATCTCTCCTACCATTTCATCGGCCATACCCACATAAAGTTTACCGTTATCACCCAAAACAGGGTCCACCACCACAAGATCATTCGGACGACGGAAACGCGTAATGAGTTCCTCAACGATTTTAACCTGACGGGCAGAACCAAGATAGCCTGTATAAAAGGTGTCGAAACGGACATCCATCTGTTGCCATTTCCGGATAATGTTTTTCATCTCGTCCGTCAAGTCCAAAAAGGAATAATCAGGATATTGCGTATGGGCGGAAAGGACAGCCGTCGGTAAGGGACATACTTGGAACCCCATTGAAGAAAGGATGGGAATGACGGCCATCAATGACACCCTTCCCATTCCGGAAAGATCGTGGACGGCAACGACCTTTTTAACCTGATTCTGAATACGCATTGACTCTATCATTAAAGTACAAATCAGTTTTCACTTAAATAATGAAGGACATTTCCACTCAACAATAACAGGGATATTTCACACATTTTCGTGTCATACTGGGCTGTAAGGATGCGTTCCTCTGCATCCAGAAGGCTCTTTTGGGCTTCACGCATCTCGATACCCGACAAGCCTCCGTCCAAATAGCTCTGATAGGAAACCTCATAATTATCTTGGGCAGCAATGATATTCTCCCGCTCGAGCAGAAGTACCTGCCAATTGTTCTGATAAGCCTGCCAGAGATTGTTCAACTGCGATTTTAGGGCTAATTTCAGGTTTTCGCGTTCCAGTTTCGCATAATCGACAGCCAGTTCTGCATTGCGTTTCTGCATCCTGCGTTTACCGTCAAAAAGATTAAAGCCAACCGTAATGCCGGCATTCAGTCCCCAGTTGTCACGCGTCTTCGTCGTCGAAACTGCATATTTGTTCAGCGTATAGCCATAACCGGCATTAAAGCGTACATAAGGGTAGTCGCGTGACATAACCTTTTTATAGTCCATCTGAGCAAACGCCGTATTTTGATCTGCTTCAAGTAAAGAAGCGTTGGTTTTCAATGTCGCCTCCCACAACTGCTCCAAATCCAGTTCTGCATCCAACACAATCGTCGTGTCTCTGATTCCGATGAAGGCTGTTACGTTTTCGTTCCCCATCAGTTCATTAAGTTTTATAAGAGAAGTTTTGAGCGCTTCCTGTTGCCGCATATATTGTGCACTATCGGCATTAAAGTCCACTTTTGCCTGTAAATAGTCAAGCCCGGAGTTATCACCGATGGAATAACGCAATTCGACAATACGCATACGCTCTTTGGACAAAGACATGGCATAACGGAAATTTTTAAGCCTTATCTTCTCCTGTATGAAATTGTAATACTCAGCCGTGAGTGATGACACAAAATCCTCGATGGCGATACGCGTCTGCAATTCGCCTTGTTCTTTCAACAATTGGAGCTGTTTATAATTGGTCCAAACGCTGAAACCATCAAAAATAGTCCAATTCAAATCGATTCCAGCATTCACGGTCTGGTCGTAAGCGTTACGGTCGGTCAGTCGTACATTCGTTTCACGGGCAGTCGTACGTGTCGTGGCCAAATCACCTCCATACGAAGCTGTCAGATCCACAGTCGGTAACAGACCGGCATTAGCCCTCGTCGCGTTATTCTCGCTCACCTCTTGTTGGTTGAGTACCATTCTGATGTCGTAGTTATTACTCAGCCCCTTTTCGAGACATTCCTGCAAAGTGACATTTCCGACTCTTTCCCACTCCGACTGAGCTGTCATGGACAGACATCCCGTCAAAAGGAAAACGGCTATCATCAATCTATTTTTCATCATTCTTATGATTAATTCTGTTAGTAGAAATATAACTGTAAATAGCAGGGACAATATACATGGTAAGGAAAGTGGACACCAACATGCCACCAACCACGGCCACACCCATCGCGATACGCTGGTTGCAACCCTCACCCGTAGCAAAAGCCAGCGGAATCAGACCTAGGATGGTAGACGCACTGGTCATTAGAATAGGGCGCAAACGCTGTAAAGCAGCATCATGTATGGCCTGCATCTTATCTTCACCATTCTCTTGCTTTAAGTTAGCAAACTCAACAATCAAAATACCATTCTTTGCCACCAAACCGATCAACATGATGATACCGATTTGACTGAAAATATTCATCGTTATATCTCCGAAATACATGAAGACCAGCGCACCGGTAATGGCCAACGGCACGGTAAGCATAATAATAAGAGGATCTTTGAAACTTTCAAACTGTGCTGCAAGAATCAGGTATATCAGTACCAAAGCCAACACGAATGCGAACATGAGGCTAGAAGAACTTTCGCGATATTCTTTTGAGTCTCCTGCCAATGAGGTTCTGAAGGTATCGTCAAGTACATCCTTTGCTATTTTATCCATTTCATCTAGTCCCTGGCCAATCGTCTTCCCTTCGGCCAAACCGGCTGATATGGTGGCGGAAACAAAACGGTTGTAACGGTACAGCTTGGGTGGTGCAATACTGTTCTCCAGCTCAATGAGATTGTCCATCTGTATCATCTGACCATCCTTACTGCGCAACGTAATGGCACGCAAGTCTGCCGGTTTGTTTCGTTGCTGGCGGTTAATCTCACCGAGAATCTCATACTGTTTGCCGTTCATATAGAAATACCCCATTCGCTGGCCGCTAAGCCCATACTGCAAGGTCTGCGCAAGGTCTTTCGTACTCACTCCCATAATGTTGGCCTTATCACGGTTGATATGTATCCTGACTTCTGGGAGCGTAAATTTCAAGTCAACATCCGCCATTTGGAAAGTCGGATTATCATAGACACGCGCCATAAATTCTGGTAATATTTTTTCAAGCTTTTCAATGTTCGTAGCTTGCAACACATATTGTACCGGCATGCCGGCGCGACGTCCGCCGAACGAAGTCTGTTGCTGGACAAATGCACGCGCCTTCGTCTTTTTCTGAACGGCACGGGAAATCTCTTCTGCCACTTCCATCTGTGTATAATCGCGCAAGCGCATATCCTTCAATGTGATCTGGACATTTCCCGAACCGCTCGACACACGCGCTGTCACAGCTTCTGCGTCGGGCACTATTGAGTCGACCAGCAAATTGATTTCTTCCGTATAATCGCGCATGAACTCATAAGTCGCTCCCTCGGGTCCTTTTGTATTAATGGTAATCTTTGAACGGTCTTCCAGTGGTGCCATTTCTGCCGGAATAAGATTCCATAAATAGAATATAAGACCAATCATGATGGCCATAAACGGCAAAGTCCACACCCTATGTCTCAGGATAAACCGGAGAGACTTACTGTAAAGGTTATTCAAACCCACAAAGAAGGGTTCTGTTATTTGATAAAAGAAATTTTTCTTTTTCTGTTGTTTAAGCAATTTGGTGGCCAACATCGGCGTAAATGTCAACGCCGCAAACGAGGAAATGATAATAGAACCGGAAATCACCATACTGAACTCTCGGAACAAACGGCCGGTAGTTCCTTCCATAAAGACAATCGGGAAGAACACGGCAACGAGCGTCACGGTCGTAGACACAACGGCAAAGAAGATTTCCTTCGCCCCTTCAATACCGGCTTCTTTCGGCGACATGCCACGCTCGATACGGATATAAATATTCTCCGTCATGACAATGGCATCGTCCACTACCAGGCCTACGGCCAAAACTATAGCCAACATGGTCAGCACATTGATAGAAAAGCCCAGCAGATACATGATGAAGAACGAACCTATCAATGATACGGGTATCACGATACACGGCACTAGTGTCACGCGCCAATCACGCAAGAACAAGAAGATGATGATGATAACGAGTACAAACGCTTCGTAAACTGTCTGCTTCACTTCATTGATAGAAGCGCGGATAAATTTCGTAGTATCGAACCCATAGCTGTAATGTACATCTTCTGGAAGATCTTTCTTCATTTGTTCCATACGCTGGTAAACTGCGTCGGCGATATCGATATGATTGGCTCCGGGCTGTGGCACAACTACCACACCAACCATCGGGACACCGTTCATTTTCATATAACTCTGAATATCTGCAGCTGCCAATTCTGCACGACCAATATCACTGAAGCGTACAATCTGCGTACCGTCACTCTTGATAATAAGGTCATCAAACATTTTCGCTGTATCCATCAGTCCCAACGTACGGATATTCAGCTCAATGGTATTACCTTCGATACTTCCAGAAGGCAGTTCGACATTCTCCTTGTCAATAGCATCCTTGACATCCATCGGTGTAAGTCCGTAACCGGCCATTTTAATAGGGTCGAGCCATAGGCGCATGGCATATTTTTTTTCACCCCATATTGAAACGCTGCTGACATCGGAAATAGTCTGCAACTGCTCTTTAACTGTCAAATCGGCAATCTCGCTCAATTCGAGCAAAGAACGTTTATCACTCTGCAACGCAACCATCAGTATTGGTGAAGCGTCAGCATCCGCCTTCGATACTGTCGGTGGATCACAATCACGCGGCAAATATCTCTGTGCCCTTGATACCTTGTCACGCACATCATTAGCAGCCGTCTCGAGATCAACAGACAATTCAAATTCCACTGTGATACGGCTCTGTCCCTGTTGACTCACACTCGTCAATGAACGAATTCCAGGGATACCGTTGATATTCTGCTCCAAAGGTTCCGTAATCTGATTCTCTATAACATCTGCGTTGGCACCTGCATAAGAACATGTCACAGAAATAATCGGATTGTCAACCGAAGGATATTCACGTACACCCAAATAAAAATAACCTATGATACCAAACAGCAGGATAATGACCGTCATCACGGTAGCGAGTACCGGCCGCCTGATACTTAATTCTGATATATTCATAAGCCTATTACAATTCTACGTGATCCAACACAACCGGCAAATCAGTACGAAGCTGTAAGGTACCGGACGTAATCAATGTATCCCCAACTTGTAAACCAGACAAGACCTGAACTACAGCATCAGTACGCAAACCTGTTTTGATTTCTACAGGCTGAGCCTTACCGGATCTGTACAAAAAGACTTTGTCCTTACCCATTTCCGGAATAATGGCCTCAGCAGGAATGGCGATAGCATCGGTAATCTCCTGTTTTTTCAACACAACGCTGATGTAACGTCCGGGCATTAAAGTACCTCCCGTATTGGCATAGATAGCCCTGACGGTCATGGAATGAGAATTGGCATCAATAGCTGATTCTTTGGCATATACCTTTGCCGGGAAAGATTTTAATGAACCATCAATGTTAAAAATGAGTGATGTACCAGGATTCACTTCATCTGAATAACGTTCCGGAACAGAAAACTCAACCTTCAACGGAACAACACGCGTCAATTTGCTGACAATCGTTGTCGGAGATGCATAAGCACCGACACTAATCTGACGTAAGCCGATAACGCCGTCGAACGGCGCACGTAATTCGGTTAATTCGATTTGTGCTTTCACAATCTCTATCTCCGCTTTCAACGTTTCCAAAGAAGTACGAACCTGTTCATAGGCTTCTTGACTAACTGCATCCCGCTGCAACAAACGTTTCTGACGATCAACACGGTCATTGGCCAATTTCAACTGGGCGGTCAAACGACGAAGTTCAGCTTGTAACTGACGGTCGTTCACTTTTGCCAACAACTGACCTTTAGTAACATAGCTGCCTTCTTGAAAATTTATCTCAACTATTTTACCAGAAGTCTCAAAAGACAAATCAACCTCCTCGTCCGGCAACAAAATCCCCGGAATCTGAATTTCATCGGACAAATTACCGGTTTTAATTCTCATACCGTTAACATTCAACACTTTCCTTTCCTTTGATTTACTTTGGGCAACTTTATCGGCTGTTTGCAGTTCTTCATTTTGTTTCGGCATCTGGGAATAAATGCCCCAAACTACCAAGCAACACACAATAAATATTGCCAGTCCCCACTTCGTTTTTTTGTTCATAAGCGTTATTTCATTTTATCTTTTTCTAAAGCATTAGAAACATTTGCTTATAGATTGATGCCCCAATGGCAAAAAACAATATATAAACAATTAGAATATCCAGATGATTTTACAAAATTATAAAAGAATATACAAAACTAAAGTAACAGGCCAAATTTTAACAGAAAAAAGCAAATAATGACATACGGAAACAGAAATCTCCAAGTTATAGATACTAACAATCAATGTAACTAATAAAACAGATTTTAATGTATATACTAATATCTATTATCGTGTCAATAAAGAAACAAGTTCACCATAATCTGAGATGAGATAATCAGCCCCGGCTTCCGTTAGCTCATCCTTGTCTCCATATCCGAACAGCACGCCTGCGGCATCTATTCCCACTTCATGCGCCCCGGCTATATCGTATTTTCGATCGCCAATCATTAATATCTCTGCTTTATGCTGTTCCAAACCCATCGTACAAATAATATGTCTGATGACATCCGCTTTGGAATGTAAAACCCCATCATCATCACGACCGCCAACAAACTCAAAATAGTCTTTCAAACGAAATGTTTCCAAAACGATATCGGCCATACGTTTCATCTTTGAAGTAGCTATCACCAAACAGAATCCCTTTTTCCGCAAGCTCTGAAGACACTCTTCTACACCTGGATAAGGATTGTTCTCATAAATGCCGATCGCGACATAACGCTCACGATAAACAGCTACGGCCGCTTTGGCCTCTTCAACAGAAAAATGATAAAACTCACGGAAGGAATCCTCAAGAGGCGGGCCTATGAACTTGTTTAAAGAATCGGGATTGTCAACTTCTATCCCGAAATGCGACAAAGCATACTGCGCAGAATGTACAATGCCACGTGCAGAATCTGTCAAAGTGCCATCCAAATCAAAAAAAAGATATCTATATTGTTTTCTCATCAACTTTCCAAATAAAATTATTAATTAAAAAAGCTCAAACCAACCCGGAATATGGACATGCAAAGATACGCAAAATTAAAATAACGACATAACTTCATTACTCCTCACCAATTTTTCCGTTATATTTTGGCACAATCCGGAGAATTTAACTACATTTGTAACTATGAAAGAATTAGTAAGACATATTGAAATATTATTGTTAGACAATGACTGTGTCATTATCCCTGACTTCGGGGGGTTCGTAACACAGCGTATTCCTTCAAAATATATAGAAGAAGAAATGTTGTTCCTCCCTCCTATCCGAACCGTCGGCTTCAATGAACAGCTAAAAGAGAACGACGGACTGTTGGTATCTTCTTTCATGAAGGCATACAACACGACTGAACTGGAAGCAATGCAAATGGTTAAACACAAAACAATGCTTCTCAAACAGGAACTATTGGAAAACAACTTGTGCGACATGGGCAGTTTAGGCCAGCTTTCTGCTGATGCAGACAACCACATTTCATTCTCGCCATGCCAAGCAGGAACAATTTGTCCTGCATTTTATGGATTAGATGCATTAAGTTTCTCCCTCCTTACGGAAGAAACACCAATATCGGGTACAATGACAAAACCGACAGACAATAAAGACGACAACGTTATTGTTATCAGATTGAAAAAGTCATGGTTACATAATATCGCAGCTGCTGCAGCGGTTATTATTGCTTTTCTGATTATGTCGCCATCAGCCCACAACACAGGATTTGTTTCTAATGAAAAAGCAGAGTTTGCCCATCTCATGACCATGCCTGCCCCAAAGACAAAACAACCTGCCACGCTGGCAAAGGCAGAAACGCAAAAAGCAGAAAACAATGCTGTCGATATGGCAGGAAATAAACCAGAGTTACCGGCCACCAATGAATCTGCTGCCACAAAAACTGTGAAAGAAACGATCTCGACATCAAACACACAAGCTACTAGACAACAAACGGCCAACGAACCGACAGGTTTTTGTATCGTCGTAGCCAGCGCCATTCCAGAACGAAATGCCCAAGCATTTGTCGAACAACTGAAGGCAAAAGGCCATGAGAATGCCCAAGTCTATAAAAAAGGGAAAATGATACGGGTTATCTTCCCGGGGTACAAAACAGAAAGCGAGGCTTATCAGGCACTTCATAATTTAAACCGTCAGGCAGACGAGTTCAGTTCTGCATGGGTTTACCATATCAAATAAGAACATGAAAAGAGTACGTTGCCCGAAGTGTGACAATTACATCACCTTTGATGAAACCAAATATGAAGACGGCCAGTCTCTTGTCTTTGTTTGCGATGTTTGTAAAAAACAGTTTGGTATCCGTATCGGCCAATCCAAACTGCGCGCCACACAGAAAGAGGAAGTGCTGAACGAACAGGAAAACGCCGACGCATACGGCAGTATTGTTGTCGTAGAGAACGTTTTCCATTATAAACAAGTGCTTCCCCTCCAATTCGGCGACAACGTCATCGGAAGATACGTTAAAGGCACAAGCATCAACACTCCTATTGAGACAGTCGACCCGAGCATAGACACAAAACACTGCATCATCAATGTCAAAAATAACAAACAAGGACGTTTGGTCTACACATTAAGAGATGCTCCAAGCAACACCGGTACTTTTTACATGAACAATATCCTTACAGATTATGACCGGATAATTCTTCATGATGGCGACATTATCACGATCGGAGCAACGACATTGATTATCAGGACCTCACATAACTCCTAAAACCTTTTTATGCAGACAGATTTCAGCAAGTTGGTTGCCACCTCTCTTTCGCTTTCGGAAAAACAAGTGGCACGCACCTTGGCATTGTTAAACGACGGCGCGACCATCCCATTTATCAGCCGTTATAGAAAAGAGGCTACAGGTTGCCTCAACGAAGTACAAATAGGCGAAATCAAACATCTAAGCGACAAGTACAACGAATTGCTAAAACGCAAGACGACCATCATCACTGCCATCGAAAGTAAAAGTGAATTGACAGATGCGTTACGCCACCGCATTGAATCCTGTTGGGATGCGAATGAACTTGAAGACATCTACCTGCCCTTCAAGCCGAAAAGGCGTACCAGGGCTGAAATAGCCAAAGAAAAGGGCTTGGAACCTTTGGCGCATTTAATTCTACAACAAAAAGAAACACGCATCAGAGAGAAAGTTAAGGAATTCATCAATGACAAAGTATCTGATGAAACAGACGCCGTCTGTGGTGCCAAAGATATTATCGCTGAAATGTTCAGCGAAAATGAACAATGCAGGAACCTGTTGCGCCAACATTTCAGCAGGAAAGCCATCATCTCGTCAAAAGTCATTAAAGGAAAAGAAACGGAAGGGCAAAAATACCTGAACTATTTTGATTTCAGCGAACCGCTGAAAAAATGCACCTCACACCGTTTGCTGGCATTACGCAGGGGCGAAGCGGAAGGTATCCTGCGAGTGAAGATAGCCCCGGACGACGATGAATGTACGGAAGCTCTCCACCGTCTGCTTGTCAAAACAAGCAACATTTGCGGCCAATGGGTTGCCGAAGCAGTCGACGACAGCTACAAACGACTTTTGAAGCCATCAATTGAAACAGAATTTGCCACTTTATCAAAAGACAAAGCAGACGACGAAGCGATCAAGGTATTTGCCAAAAATCTGCATCAGCTATTGCTGGCACCGCCTTTAGGACAACGACGCGTATTAGGTATTGATCCGGGATTCCGAACGGGCTGTAAGGTTGTGTGTCTTGATGCTCAAGGTGCGTTGTTACACAATGAAACCATCTATCCGTTTCCGCCAAGGAACGAATACCTGCAGGCCCAACGCAAACTACAGAAATTAGTAGAACAATACCAGATAGAGGCCATTGCGATAGGCAATGGAACTGCAGGTCGTGAAACGGAAGATCTCGTCAGGAAGACTACTTTCGGCAGAACCCTGCAAGCCTTCTCTGTAAACGAAGACGGTGCATCCGTTTACTCAGCCTCCCCCATTGCGCGTGAAGAGTTCCCTGATTATGATGTCACGGTCCGCGGCGCTGTCTCCATCGGCCGCCGTCTGATGGACCCACTGGCCGAGTTGGTGAAAATTGACCCCAAATCTGTCGGAGTCGGACAATACCAGCATGACGTGGATCAAACAAAACTGAAAAATGCACTCAACGAGACGGTAGAACTGTGTGTTAATGCCGTCGGAGTCAACTTAAATACCGCCAGTCAGCAACTCCTCACTTATATTTCCGGTTTAGGCCCTCAGCTCGCCCGGAATATTGTCACATACCGTACCGAGAACGGGCCGTTTGCCAGCCGGACCGACCTGATGAAGGTGCCACGCATGGGCGCAAAGGCATTTGAACAGTGCGCCGGATTCCTGCGCATTCCCGACAGCAGCAATCCTTTGGACAATACGGCCGTACATCCTGAAAGGTACACGCTGGTCAACCAAATGGCCAATGACCTTGGAACCTCTGTTGAAACTCTCATAAAAGACAAAGCGCTGCGTGAACGTATCCGATTGAATGATTATGTAACGGAAGAGTGCGGCTTACCAACTTTAAAGGACATCATGAAAGAAATAGAAAAACCGGGGCGCGACCCGAGAAACCAAATACAAGTATTTTCTTTCGCACCGGACATCCACGACATCGATGACCTAAGAGAAGGTATGATTCTACCCGGCATCATTTCCAACATCACCAATTTCGGATGCTTTGTTGACATTGGCATCCATGAAAAAGGACTGGTACATATCTCTGAGATAGCGGACAAATACATCAGTGACCCTTCGGAAGTTGTCAGCCTCCACCAGCAGGTAAATGTTAAAGTCCTCCAAATTGACAGAGCCCGCAAAAGAATCTCGCTCTCATTAAAAAACATTTAAACATGAAATACAAGCTCCTGGTCTTGGATTTAGACGGCACCCTTACCAACAATAAAAAAGAAATCACGCCGCGCACCAAAGAAACACTACTGGAAGCCCAAGAGCGAGGCATCAAGATTGTTTTGGCATCAGGCCGCCCCACTTACGGCATCGTACCGTTAGCATCCACTTTACAACTTGAACAATACGAAGGCTTTATAATTTCC
This sequence comes from uncultured Prevotellaceae bacterium, assembly GCA_949299545.1. Classification (GTDB taxonomy): domain Bacteria; phylum Bacteroidota; class Bacteroidia; order Bacteroidales; family Bacteroidaceae; genus Paraprevotella. Next base: position 165,138 of record CASGAM010000037.1, read on the forward strand.
TTTAACGGTGGGCAGATAACAAACTGGAAAACAAAAGAATGTATATACAAAAATGAGCTATCGCCTTCGCTATATCCCTATCTCTACGATTGTGCCCGAAAGAATGATTTTATCATTCTGAGCTACAAAGACAAGTACATCATTTCCGAAAATGCCCAGAACCAATACGTTCAACATGCGGCTTTTCTCAACAAGATGTCCGTCATAACGGTACCAAACTTTCTGGATGCCATTAACTTCCCCGTCCCCAAATGCCTCATCGCTGGCGAGCCTGAGAAATTAGCCAGGCTTGAAATGGAAATGAAAGAAACACTCAAGGACAAAATGAATGTATTCCGCTCGGAACCTTTCTTTTTGGAGTTAGTGCCGAAAGGCATTGACAAGGCACAAAGTCTGGCCGTCCTTTTGAACAAATTGGGACTTTCAAAAGATGAAATGATAGCTTGCGGCGACGGATTCAATGACCTTTCAATGATACAATATGCAGGACTGGGAGTTGCCATGTCGAACGCACAGCCTATCATAAAGGAAGCTGCCGACTACATTACCTTATCTAACGAAGAAGACGGAGTAGCGGCTGTTGTCGAAAAGTTCATATTCAACGCATAAACACTCATCATGAAAACATTTAAAATAGGCTTGCTCGGCAGAATCATCATCGCCATCATTGCCGGAATTATCTGCGGCAATATTTTCCCGCACACCCTTACACGCGCCTTCATCACTTTCAACGGTCTGTTCAGTGAGTTCCTCACATTCTGCATCCCGCTCATCATTGTGGGATTAGTGACACCGGCCATCTCCGACTATGGAAAAGGAGCCAAAGCTCTGCTCGGCGCCACCCTTCTGTTGGCATATTCCTCTACTGTTTTTTCCGGTTACCTGGCCTATTTCACAGGAATTACCATCTATCCTTCCATCAGCCAGGACATTGTGATGGAAGAGACGGCAAAAGCAGACAGCCTGCTCCCCTATTTCACTATCAAGATTCCGGCCTTGATGGATGTAATGTCAGCCCTCATCCTGTCATTCATGTTAGGACTTGGCATCGCATACCAAAAAACGGACAAACTGAAACAAGCGGCCGATGAATTCAAACAAATCATACTCAAAGTCATCTCTACCGCCATCATCCCTCTGCTACCTCTCTATATTTTCGGCATATTTGCAGGAATGGCCGTAACAGGCGAAGTTTACCACATCCTTACGGTCTTTGCGAAAATCATCGGTATCATTTTTGCCCTGCACATCCTGCTTATACTTATATTCTACGTGGCAGCAGGCTGTATCGTGAAACGTTCACCATTCAAACTCATCAGGGAAATGTTGCCGGCCTACTTCACGGCATTAGGCACACAATCAAGCGCTGCCACCATTCCCGTCACATTGCACCACACCATTAAAAACGGCGTAACACCCGACATAGCCGGTTTTGTCATACCGCTCTGCGCTACCATCCACCTCTCCGGCAGTATGCTCAAAATTGTATCCTGCGCCCTGGCACTGGTCATTCTGAACGGCGAACCTTACGGATTCGGGCTCTTCACCGGCTTCATCCTTCTTTTAGGCATCACGATGGTGGCCGCTCCAGGTGTGCCCGGCGGTGCCATCATGGCCGCACTCGGTGTTCTTGCGAGCGTTTTGCACTTTGACCAAAACAATCAGGCCGTCATGATTGCACTCTACATCGCCATGGACTCTTTCGGGACAGCCTGCAACGTTATCGGCGACGGCGCGCTGGCACTGATTATCGACAAATATTTCAGACGCAAAAACTAATGTCACCGAACATTCAACGCTTCACCAACAACACTACGTTCTCTACATGTTGCGTATGCGGAAACATATCCACGGGACGTACACCGGCAACCTTGTATTTCGCATCCAGAAGATTCAAGTCACGCGCTTGCGTAGCAGGATTACAACTGACGTAAACGATACGATCCGGCTCAGCCCTGAGAATTGTGTCGACAACATCTTTGTGCATGCCCGCCCGCGGCGGATCGGTAATGATAACGTCCGGACGACCATATCGTTCGATAAACTCTTCATTCAGTATATCCTTCATGTCACCGGCAAAGAACAACGTGTTGCCGATACCGTTAATCTCCGAGTTGCCCCGTGCATCTTCAATCGCCTCGGATACATATTCAATGCCGATTACCCGGCGTGCCTGGCGCGCCACGAAGTTTGCGATAGTACCGGTTCCCGTATAAAGGTCGTAAACCAGTTCATGGCCAGTCAACCCGGCAAAATCACGTGCCACGCGGTAAAGTTCCAGCGCCTGTTCGGTATTTGTCTGATAAAAGCTTTTAGGGCCGACCTTGAACTTCAGCTCCTCCATCTGCAAGTATATATGGTCATTCCCCTTATAGGTCACAACTTCCAAATCACCGAAAGTATCATTAAACTTACAGTTGTTCACGTATAACAAGGACGTAATCTCAGGAAACGTTGCGTCAAGAAAAGCCATCACCCCTTCAGCCTGACTCTGCTCCGTCTCGTCGGTGATACAAAACTGCATCAGCACCATCAGTTCGCCCGTATTGGAATTGCGGATCATCATGTTACGCATAAGTCCTTTATGCTCACGCTGGTTATGAAACGTCAGTCCATGTTCGTTAGCATAATCACGTACGGCGTTACGGATACGGTTATTGATGTCATCCATCAGCCGGCAATCGTCAATAGGCAGGATTTTTTCAAATGAACCGGTTATATGGAAACCAACGGCATTATGCCTGTCAATAACCTCTTCAGAACCGACCTCGTCCGCCGTGAGCCAACGTTTATCAGAGAAACCGAATTCCAATTTGTTCCGGTAAGCCTCTGTCTTTTTCGACCCTAAAATCGGCAAGACCCCATCCAGTTCCACCTTGCCTATTCTGACAAGATTGTCCATCACTTGTTTTTGCTTATATTTCAACTGCTCATCGTAAGGCAACATTTGCCATTTGCAACCGCCGCAAACACCAAAATGCGGACATATCGCCGGTTGACGCTGCAAAGAATAGCTGTGGAATCTGACTGCCACCGCCTCACAATAATGATGTTTCTTTTTTACCACTTGCAAATCGACAACATCGCCAGGCACCACAAAAGGCACAAAAACCACCATGTCATCCACTTTGGCCAGCGCCTTCCCTTCTGCCGCCACATCCGTTATCACAACACCTTCCAACAAAGGCAAACTTTTCTTTTTACGTGACATAAAACTTCAATAAATATACAAGAGTGTTATTGTGTAGTTACAAAAGTAACATTTTTTTTTCATTTTTGCCCAAAATCCTTTTGTATTATTCATTTTTTGACTAAGTTTGCACCTATAGATTTTGTTAACTTTAAAACAACTTTGAAAAAATGAGTGTAAAGAGAGTTTATACCTTCGGGAATGGTAAAGCCGAAGGTAAAGCAGACATGAGAAACCTTTTGGGCGGTAAAGGCGCAAACCTTGCGGAAATGAACTTGATCGGCGTGCCGGTACCTCCTGGATTCACCATCACGACAGACGTTTGCAACGAATACTACGAGATTGGAAAAGACAAAGTAGTAGAATTACTGAAAGATGACGTCATCGCCTCTGTAAAACATATCGAAAACTTGATGAACTGCAAATTCGGCGAAGCATCCAACCCGTTGCTCGTTTCCGTACGTTCAGGAGCGCGTGCATCCATGCCGGGTATGATGGATACCATTCTGAACCTCGGTCTGAACGACGAAGTCGTTGAAGGATTGGCAGCCAAGAGCGGTAACCCAAAATTCGCATACGACTCATACCGCCGCTTCGTACAGATGTACGGCGATGTGGTTTTAGGTATGAAGCCTGTCAATAAAGAAGATATCGACCCATTTGAAGCCATCATTGAGCAAGTAAAGGAAAAACGAGGCGTTGTGCTGGACAAAGACTTGAACCTCGACGAACTCAAAGAGCTTGTAAAACTGTTCAAAGCCAGCATCAAGGAAAGAACCGGGAAGGACTTCCCCACCGATCCGATGGAACAGCTTTGGGGCGCGATCTGTGCCGTGTTCGATTCATGGATGAACGAACGTGCCATCCTTTACCGCAAGATGGAAGGCATCCCCGCAGAATGGGGTACCGCGGTCAATGTACAGGCCATGGTGTTCGGTAACCTCGGCGAAACATCTGCCACCGGCGTATGCTTCAGCCGCGACGCCGCTACAGGTGAAAATCTTTTCAACGGCGAATGGTTAGTCAACGCACAGGGCGAAGACGTGGTAGCCGGTATCCGTACTCCGCAACAAATCACAAAGATCGGTTCACAGCGCTGGGCTGCCCTCCAGGGTATCTCCGAAGAAGAGCGCGCCTCTAAATACCCGTCCATGGAAGAAGCCATGCCGGCCATCTATAAAGAACTCGATGACCTGCAAACAAAACTGGAAAACCATTACCATGACATGCAGGACATGGAATTCACCGTTCAAGACGGCAAATTGTGGTTCCTCCAAACCAGAAACGGCAAACGTACAGGTACGGCCATGGTGAAGATTGCCATCGACATGGTACACGAAGGCATGATCGACGAAAAGACCGCCTTGAAACGTTGCGAACCAAACAAACTCGACGAACTTCTCCACCCCATCTTCGACAAGGAAGCCGTTAAAAAAGCCAAAGTGCTGACACGCGGATTGCCCGCATCACCGGGCGCTGCTTCCGGACAAATCGTATTCTTTGCAGATGACGCAGAGAAATGGCACAGCGACGGCCATCGTGTCGTGATGGTACGTATTGAAACCTCGCCCGAGGACCTCGCCGGTATGACAGCCGCAGAAGGTATCCTGACTGCACGTGGCGGTATGACCTCACACGCAGCCGTTGTTGCACGCGGTATGGGTAAATGCTGCGTATCAGGTGCAGGCGCCATTTGTGTCGACTACAAGGCTAAAACCGTGGAAATCGAAGGTCAGGTATTCAAAGAAGGCGACTATATCTCACTGAACGGTTCTACCGGAGAAGTTTATGCCGGAGAAGTTCCTACAAAAGCAGCAGAACTGAGCGGAGACTTCAAGGAACTGATGGACCTTTGCGACAAATACACCCGTCTGCAAGTACGTACAAACGCCGATACGCCTCACGATGCACAGATCGCACGCAGTTTCGGTGCCAAAGGTATCGGTCTGACTCGTACGGAACACATGTTCTTCGATGGACAGAAAATCATCGCCATGCGCGAAATGATTCTGAGCGACACGGTTGAAGGACGCGAAAAGGCATTGGCCAAACTGTTGCCATACCAGAAAGCCGACTTCAAAGGCATCCTCGAAGCCATGGACGGCTGTCCGGTCAATATTCGTCTGCTCGACCCGCCATTGCACGAGTTCGTACCCCACGATCTGAAAGGACAGGAAATCATGGCCAAAGAAATGGGTACAACCGTTGCCGAAATCCAGAAACGTGTTGAAAGCCTCTGCGAACACAACCCGATGCTTGGCCACCGCGGTTGCCGTCTGGGAATCACATTCCCCGAAATCACAGCCATGCAGACACGCGCCATCCTCAGTGCAGCCTGCGAACTCAAGAAAGAAGGCAAGAACCCGATGCCGGAAATCATGGTTCCGCTCATTGGTATCCTTTACGAGTTCAAGTCACAAAAAGAAGTCATCATGAAAACCGCAGAAGAAGTATTTGCAGAAGAAGGCGTACGCATTGACTTCGAGGTCGGAACAATGATAGAGATTCCACGTGCCGCCCTGACAGCCGACAAGATTGCGTCAGAAGCTGAATACTTCTCATTCGGCACAAACGACCTCACGCAAATGACTTTCGGATATTCACGTGACGACATCGCCAGCTTCCTGCCGGCATATCTCGAGAAGAAGATTCTTAAAGTCGACCCATTCCAGGTTCTCGACGAAAAAGGTGTAGGCCAACTCATCAAGATGGCAGTAGAAAAAGGCCGTGCCGTACGTCCGGGCATGCGAACCGGTATCTGTGGTGAACATGGCGGCGAGCCGAACTCTGTGAAATTCTGCCACCGCGTAGGCATGGATTACGCATCCTGTTCACCGTTCCGCGTGCCCATCGCACGTTTAGCAGCGGCGCAGGCAGCGGTAGAGGATACTCTCTAAGTTTAGAAGCCCTCAGGCAGAATAGCAATTAAAATTTGTATCAGGCTGTAATCTACCGATTTATACGGTGATTACAGCCTGAGTTGCGTTAAGACAGTTCGTGCAGTTGACATCAAAAAATGAGCCAAATGAGCATATTTGTTTTACTCTATGTTTACCCCAAAAATCATCATGTTTACCCCTGTTTACCCCAAAGAATTTCTAGTATTTATCTAAAAAGGAAATAGG
>CASGAM010000038.1 GCA_949299545.1 uncultured Prevotellaceae bacterium
CGGCAAAATCGGATGCCCCTCGATGGGGCATTCGATTTTTGGTCAGGTGCTCCGGCATACGCTTTCACCCGACTCTGTCGTTCGGCTTTGCAATAATACACCATTATTTTCATTTTTGACGCTTTTTGACGCGTAATTTTTCTTTTTCCACATTCTCTTTTGTTCTCCCTGCTCCAAATGCGCCACGGCAGGCACCTTATACCCGATGCTCATATGCGGGCGATGATGGTTGTAGAAATGAATGTATCTGCCGATGACATTACGGGCATGTTCAATGTCATTGAAATTCCGTTGGCTGTAGACACGTTCAATCTTTATGATACCGTTGAGCCGCTCGGCTATGGCGTTGTCCGTGGGGTTATAGTCCTCGGTCATGCTGATGGCGATGCCATGCGACTGCAGCATAGCCACATAATCATCGCAACAATACTGCACGCCACGGTCGGAGTGGTGGATCAGCCCCTCAAGGTTTTCACTTCCCTTCAAAGCTGCGGCCTGGCTGATGGCCTGTTCCAGGGCCTGCATGGTGATGGCGGAGCGCAGCGTGTCGGCAAGCGCCCAGCCGACAATCTTGCGCGAGTAGGCGTCGGTCATCAGATGCAGGTAACACACATTTCCGTCAGCAAGCTCTATATAGGTGATGTCGGCAACCCATAGTTGGTTGGCCGCCGTAGGGACGAGCCCTTTCACCAAGTTCTTCCACTTGTGGTAGCGGTGGTTGGAGTTTGTCGTATGGCGGACTTTACGAGGGGGAAGCATCAGGTGATGGCGACGCAGAAGCGTGTAGAAACTGTCACGGCCGGGCATAAACCCGGAACCGAACAGGGCACAAAGCATGACCCAAAGCTTATAACCGCCAATCCCGGGGTCTTCCTTGCGGATTTCCCGTACGTTTCCAATGATTACACGCTCCCGTTTCAATTCCGACACGATGTCGGCTTTCGACTGGTAGAAAGCCTGGCGACAACGGCCAAACAGACGGCAGGCAAGCGCGACCTTCAAGCCGCGCCCGCTGACCAGTTCCTTGACTATTTGGCCCCAGATTTTTTTCGGATGGGGATGTTAAAGTATTCCTCGGCACGAGTTATCATCAAATCACGAGCCTCGGTTTCCAAACGCGAGAAGGCCAATGCTTTCTCCAACTCCTTGACGCGCTTCTTCAATTGCGCGTTCTCTTCCTTGTAATCTTCTTTGCCGCGGTTTGCCATGCTGTCATCGTCTTCAGAGGTTTCCGAAGGCAAAGATAAAGGTTTTAACACATCCGAGTACTTCTTGAGCCAGGAATTTAGCATCGTCGGGCTGGTCAAGCCATATTTTACCCGACAGGCGTTTTTGCTCATGCCGCTACTGTAATAATCGCGGATTACTGAAAGTTTGAACTCCTCACTTATTTTTTGAGGACGCTTCTTCTTCTTTTCCATAATAGAAACACATTTAGTTATTACTTATAAATGTGTCTACCTATGTCAGTATAAGACAAGGTTGACCTCTGCGGAGAAGTCAGTACCCGTCCTCCTCTTGACATGATACAGATTTACTTCACACGTAATTAACAATTAAAACGTGTAGTATTATGTCAAGAACAAGATCGAAACGACAGCAATTCAGTATGGATTTTAAGCTCCGTTTGCTGAAAGAGTATTACGAGAGCGGCAGCTCGATGTATGGTGTCAGTAAAAAATACGGTGTGGATGGCGTGACATTTCTCCGTTGGGTCAGGTCATTTGAGTC
>CASGAM010000039.1 GCA_949299545.1 uncultured Prevotellaceae bacterium
CCGGAAGAAAAAGCCGGGTGCCTCTGAGCTTCGAGGAGGAACACGAGCAGATGCTTGCTGCGACAAGACATAAAGCCAAACCAAGAAAACTGTAGGAATATGGAAAAGACGAGCTACAATATTCCTACTCCGGAGGAATTGAGAAACTACATAAAAGAATCTGTCATAAGTGTGACCGGGACATACGAACAGTCCGCTTCCGTGCTTATGGTGGATGATTCCACAATCGGGACTCTGGGAAACTTCAGTGCATCTATCGGTAAAGCCAAAAGCAAGAAGACCTTCAATGTCTCCGCCATCGCTGCTGCCGCTCTGAAGAATGGCACAGTGCTGCATTACCGTGCCTGCTTCCCGGAGGGAAAAAGGAAGATTCTCTATGTTGACACGGAACAGGGCAAGAACCATTGCCAAATTGTTCTGAATAGAATCCTGAGACTGGCAGGTCTGCCGAAAGATTGTGATGCAGACAACTTGACGATGCTGGCACTCCGGAAATATTCGCCAGAAGTACGACTGGCAATAACGGAAGAGGCTATCGGCATGATACCCGATTTAGGTCTGGTCATCATAGATGGCATCCGGGACTTCATCCATGATATCAATTCACCCGGTGAATCCACCGATGTGATATCCAAATTCATGCAATGGACCGATGACAGGCAGATACACATCCATACCGTCCTGCATCAGAACAAGAATGACGAACACGCACGCGGTCATGTCGGCACGGAACTGAACAACAAGGCGGAAACAGTCATGCAGATAGAGCCAGACAAAGACGACAAGTCCATAAGCGTGGTGGAAGCGATACACAGCCGTGACCGTGAGTTTGAACCGTTTGCCTTCCGGGTAAACGATGATTCCCTGCCCGAACTGGTGGAGTCATATCAGCCTCAGAAAAGGCAACCAGGACGCCCTCCTAAGGAACCGTTCGACCCGTACAAGGAAATACCTGAGGATTCGCACCGTTCCGCTTTGAACGCCGCTTTTGAGGACGGGAACATAAGCGGCTATAACGGTTACCTTGAACGGCTGAAAGAGGGCTACGGACGGCTAGGGATAAAACTGGGGTACAACAAGGCGGTTGAATTGGCAAAATTCCTATGCAACAAGCGGATGGTCGTAAAAGAAGGGAAAGAATACAAATTCAACCGAGATTTCCATTATTGAGCCCCTATACCATCAAATCCCGGTGTGACATTTTTCTGTGACATTTCCCGACTTTACTTTAATACCGGGGTGTAGATATGGGAATAAAGCAAAGCTATGGCAGGTTTCATCATACAAGTGCAATCTGCCATGCACCCTTTTGTATGTACACTGGAAACCGAACATCCTCTGCATTATTTGAAGTGAAGCTATCATCCATGCCGGGCTTGCCCGTCTATCAGTAGTAAACCCTATGGGGGAGCCTAATACCCCACTCGCCTTTCGGCGGCGGGATGAGTGCCACTTAAAACAGCAAGCTGGGCACGAGAAAATGGCTGTCGGGATTGAACAGAGCACGATAAATTCTAATTCTTTTGTAGCCAACGATGATATCTGCTTTATGCACATAGTTCCTGCAGAAGAATCGGATCGGACTTTAACCAAGTTATGATTTGAGGCAATAGCTATGGCTGGAGCAAAAACACATCATGTGAAACTATGGTAAGCCTACGATTCCTAAATGCGAGGTCTACAACTAAAACTCTTAAACCCATTCGGCAGAATATCGGACAGTCCCATGCTTTGGCTATTGGACATATTGTTAATTTCGTATCCACTACTTTCGATCCTGGTTTGCTATGTTTGTAGTCAAACTCGTTATCAGAATCAAGTTACGAATGTTCAATGATCATAGCACATACTCTCTAACAAAAATTGGTTCATGTTGTGGCAAACTTCTATCATATACTCTGGTAAACATGATTTCCTTGACTGGATAATATCTGCAACAATCCATCTTGAAAATCCGGCAAACAGAGGTTAAACCCTTTGGCAACATCAATGATTGTATATCGTTTAATATGTCCAATCCAACAATGCCGCCGATCGGTTTAAGCAATCTATGCTTGGGTTTTGGCGCACTGAGGACAGATGAAAAGTCAGATTAAATCTGGTAAATTTGAAATTAATGCAATTTTCCTATATGTAATTTACTTATAATCAATTTATTTATATTTTTACACCTTCAATTAAGAAACAATACAGAAACAAAATAGTCGATTAAAGCTAATTCTGACCTTTTCTATTTTCATTAGGTTTCATTCCCTTCACTTGTTTGCACAGGGAGTTCGAATATTACCGTGAGCAGCTCTTCTTTCCGCTTCAAGGGACATTGATTAGTAAACATACTTACCAGTCAAAAAAGAAAAACTTCCGATCTCTCTTCGGCCTACGTTTCCCTTTTTTGTCTGCAAACTGCTCTTACAATAATAGACATAGGCATATAGACAAGCAACTAAATATAGTTTACTTTGGTTTAGCTTATATATAGAGCTAATAAACTAAAGTAAACTGAATTCATGTAGCTTCTACTCATTCAACAGGTGCAGCCAAAAGAAAAATGACTGAAGCCAATAAGTTTTGGCGCAGCCATCTTTTCTCCCTTTATTTGACTTTACTTTAATGAACGTATATATGAAAACGGGAATAAAGTAAAGCTCGATTTTTCTCTTTTCGCTGTAATCATATTTTAGTCATAACTAACACCTATAAACCTTATACAAACACTTGAAACTCTTAGAATAGTAAAGTTTGGTACACACAGATGGTTGCTCTTTTAGAAACTTGTTGTTTTTATCTTTTTATTGCATTATATTTTATATCTTTGTAGCAAAGATAAACGGATTAATATGGACAAGCCAAGGAATCGCATAAAAGAGGTGCTCGAAGAAAAAGGCATCAAGCAAACATGGTTAGCAGAAAAGCTCGGAAAGAGCTTTTGTATTGTCAATTCTTATGTATGTAATAGACGTCAGCCGAGCCTGGAAGTGCTGTTTGAGATTGCCAATATTTTGCAAGTTGATCCAAAGGAGTTGATTAAAAGTGAACAAATATGATAATTGCGTTGTGTGTAATAAATTGGACTGCAGTAAGTGCTATCATTACGGCTATTACGGCATTGGTTGCTGTTATAGCATTGTGGCAGAATAAACA
>CASGAM010000040.1 GCA_949299545.1 uncultured Prevotellaceae bacterium
GGCATGTATTCTAACCAACTGAACTAACGCACCATATAAGTGGAGCGGAAAACGAGACTCGAACTCGCGACCCCAACCTTGGCAAGGTTGTGCTCTACCAACTGAGCTATTTCCGCATGTTCATTTTCTGTGGGTGGTGATGGATTCGAACCACCGAAGGCGTAAGCCAGCAGATTTACAGTCTGCCCCATTTGGCCACTCTGGTAACCACCCGAACCCTTTTGTGAGTGACTCCCACAGGATTCAAACCTGTAACCTTCTGATCCGTAGTCAGATGCTCTATTCAGTTGAGCTAGGGAGCCTCATTTCGGAGTTTCGTGTGGGCGTTGACGGATTCGAACCGCCGACCCTCTGCTTGTAAGGCAGATGCTCTGAACCAGCTGAGCTAAACGCCCGTTTCTTGAAACTTTTTGTTCTTGAAAGCGAGTGCAAAGGTACGCATTTATTTTAAAACTACAAATTTCTGTGAGTTTTTTTTGTATAAAAATAGATGTTTTTTTAGTTCTATAGTTTTCGTTTATCATAAATATCTGATTTACAGAAAATATGTCAGGTTGGTCTTTTTTTATAATTCGAGGCCGGTTTTTGGGGTATGGTGGTTTTGTGTGCCGTGATTTATAAGGATGAATATGAAGTTTATAAAATAAATTGTTTAGACCGTTAGTTTATAAAAGTCTTTTTTGTATCTTTGGATAATATAGAAAGCGGTTTGGCAAAGCTCATTTTGAAAACAGTGTTTTCATTTATTCTTGCTCTTGTCTTTCATGTTTTTTTTGTTGTGTTTAAAATTAAAAGGATAGAAATGAGAAGGACAGCGATAATTTTATCTTTTTTTCTGGTATTGTTTCAGGGAAAGGCTCAACATGAGTCTATGGAAGTTTTTATTGATAGCCTGATGGCGCAGATGACTGTAAGGGAAAAGTTAGGTCAGCTGAATTTGCCGGTAACAGGAACGATTGTTACGGGACAGGCAAAAAGCAGTGCCGTGGCTGAGAAGATTATGCGTGGTGAAGTGGGTGGGTTGTTTAACTTGAAAGGTGTGAAACAGATCAGAGAAATGCAAGAGATTGCAGTGGAAAAGAGTCGCTTAGGCATCCCGTTGATCTTCGGGATGGATGTAATCCATGGGTATGAGACTGTTTTCCCGATTCCATTGGCGTTGTCATGTACATGGGACATCGAAGCCGTCAAGCTGTCGGCTGCAATCGCAGCAAAAGAAGCAAGTGCCGATGGTATATGCTGGACATTTAGCCCGATGGTGGATCTTTGTCGGGATGCCAGATGGGGGCGTATTGCGGAAGGAAGCGGAGAGGATCCGTTTCTCGGTGCTGCAATGGCGCGGGCAATGGTGGAAGGTTATCAGGGTGAAGCATTCGACGAGAAACATATTATGGCATGCGTGAAACATTTTGCGTTATATGGTGCGTCCGAGTCGGGTAGGGATTACAATACGGTGGATATGAGCCGGCAACGTATGTACAATGAGTATTTCCCGCCATACAAGGCGGCAGTGGAAGCGGGTGCGGCAAGCGTGATGAGCTCTTTTAACGAAGTTGACGGGGTACCGGCTACGGCCAATAAATGGCTGATGACAGACGTGTTGCGTCATCAGTGGGGATTTGACGGCTTTGTGGTGACGGATTATACGGCCATTCAGGAAATGCAGGTACATGGTATCGGTGATTTGCAGACGGTATCTGCCCGTGCATTGAAAGCCGGTATAGATATGGATATGGTGTCCGACGGCTTCATCGGCACACTGGAAGCCTCATTGGTGCAAGGTAAGGTGACGATGGCAGACATTAATACCGCATGTCGCCGCATCTTGGAAGCTAAATATAAGTTAGGGCTTTTTGAAGATCCATATAAATATTGTTCTGTCAGACGTGCAGCTTCCGAACTGTATACGGATGAACATCGCGCTATAGCCAGAAGAATAGCGGCAGAATCGTTTGTCTTGTTAAAGAATGAAGGAGCGTTGCTTCCTTTATCCCGAAAGGGTGTCATCGGACTGGTCGGTCCCCTTGCGGATAACCGGGATAACATGTCGGGCACGTGGAGTGTAGCGGCCACGCCTGAGCGTTACAGCACGTTGGCAGAAGCGATGAGACGTGCGGTAGATGGCCGGGCGGAGATACTTTATGCACCGGGATGTAATTTGATGTATAGCGAAAAAGAACAGAAAGCGGCAATGTGGCAACGAAACATACCCCGTGGCGATGATAAACGTTGGCGAGAAGAGGCGCTCGAAGTGGCCTCGCGGTCAGACGTCATTGTCGCGGCTATGGGTGAGTGTGCAGAAATGTCCGGTGAGTCAAGTAGCAGGGTCGGACTTGAGATGCCTGATGCGCAACATGATTTGTTGGAAGCGTTGCTGGCAACCGGCAAGCCGGTCGTACTGGTACATTTTTCCGGGCGGCCAACCGTCATGAAGTGGGAAAATGAGCATGTGCCGGCTATCCTGAATGTTTGGTTCGGAGGCAGCGAAGCGGCAGACGCCATTTGTGATGTCTTGTTTGGCGACGTGGTGCCAAGTGGAAAACTGACAACGACTTTCCCTCAACATGTCGGCCAGCTGCCTATGTACTATAATCATAAAAATACCGGTCGGCCGGCCGATACGAAGAACTGGTATCAGAAATATCGCAGCAATTACCTTGATGTGAACAATGAACCGGTTTATCCTTTTGGGTACGGACTGAGTTATACGACATTTTCTTATGGTGAGATCAAGTTGGACGCTACTGAGATGAGTCTGGATGGGGGAGAAGTAAGAGCCAGTGTGACGGTAAAGAACACCGGTAATTATGATGCTGATGAAATTGTCCAGTTGTATGTCCGCGACATGGTCGGTTCCGTAACCCGTCCTGTTCAGGAGCTGAAAGGTTTCCAACGCATTCATTTGAAAAAAGGCGAAAGCCGGACGGTGGATTTTACCATTACTCCTGATCTGCTGAAGTTTTATAATTATGAACTGGAAGAAGTATGCGAGCCGGGCGAGTTCCAAATCATGATAGGTCCTCACAGTAAGGAAGTCCGTACCGCCATGCTGACTGTAAGATAGGGGCAGTCTCAGGATTTCGACTTGAGCATTTCTTCCATTCGCAGCATTTCGTCACGGAACTGTGCTGCCTGTATGAAGTCCAGTTTTTTAGCCGCTTCCTGCATTTGGCGTCGGGTCCGTTCGATGCTTTTTTCGAGTTGGTCACGGTTCATGTAGTCAATGACCGGGTCGGCTACGATGCTTCTTGTTTCCGGTTCTATGTAAGCGCGGCTTTCGGCATGTGCTTCTGTGTTGGCACTGATTAAGTCGGCCATTTTCCGGCCTTTCTGGATTTGGCGTGGTGTGATGCCATGTTCTTCGTTGTAGCGCAGTTGTTTTTCGCGCCTGCGGTTTGTTTCGTCTATGGTGCGTTGCATGCTGTCCGTTATCCTGTCTGCGTACATGATGGCTTTGCCGTTGATGTTTCGTGCCGCGCGTCCGACGGTTTGTGTGAGCGATCGGTGCGAACGCAGAAATCCTTCCTTGTCAGCGTCGAGTATTGCCACTAAGGATACTTCGGGTAGGTCGAGTCCCTCACGCAGCAGGTTTACGCCTACCAGGACGTCGTACATCCCGGCACGCAGGTCGTCCATGATTTGTACACGTTCGAGCGTGTCGACATCGCTGTGGATATAGTTGGTTCTGATGTCGTGTTTGATGAGATAAGCGGTCAGTTCCTCGGCCATTCTTTTGGTAAGCGTCGTTACGAGTGTGCGTTCATCGCGTTCGATGCGTTGCTGTATTTCTTCCATGAGGTCATCTACCTGGTTGAGGCTCGGACGTACTTCTATGACCGGGTCTAACAGACCGGTCGGCCGTATGACCTGTTCGACAACGATGCCTTCGCTCTGTTGCAACTCATAGTCGGCCGGCGTGGCGGAAACATAAATGACTTGTTTTGCCAGTTCCTGGAACTCCTCGAATTTCAGAGGGCGGTTATCCATTGCCGCCGGCAGGCGAAAACCATATTCCACGAGGTTTTTCTTGCGGGCGCGGTCGCCGCCGTACATCGCATTGATTTGCGGTACGGATACATGGCTTTCGTCAATGACAATCAGGAAATCTTTCGGGAAAAAGTCCAACAGACAATAAGGGCGAGTGCCGGGTGCGCGCCCGTCAAAATACCTTGAATAGTTTTCAATGCCGCTGCAATGTCCCAGTTCGCGTATCATTTCCATGTCATAGGTAACACGTTCGTACAGCCTTTTTGCTTCATACGGTTTGCCCGCCTCTTCAAAGTATGCAACTTGTTTGTGCAGGTCGTCTTCTATTTGATGGATGGCAGCCAGCGTGCTTTCCTTGGTTGTCATGAACAGATTGGCCGGATAAATGCGGTACTCGTCGTAAACGTGTAATCTCAACCCGCTGATGGGGTCTACTTCTTCTATTCCGTCTATTTCGTCATCCCAGAAAGAGACGCGCAACAGATTGTCCGAGTAAGCCAGATAAATGTCGACTGTATCTCCTTTGACCCGGAAACAGCCGCGGCTCAACT
This sequence comes from uncultured Prevotellaceae bacterium, assembly GCA_949299545.1. GTDB lineage: Bacteria > Bacteroidota > Bacteroidia > Bacteroidales > Bacteroidaceae > Paraprevotella. Next base: position 4,539 of record CASGAM010000040.1, read on the forward strand.
CTATGTCATTGCGTGAGTACAAACTGTCTACAAGTTTGCGCAAGAACGCATTGCGATCCAGAATCATGCCTTTTCTGAGCCCGATGACGTTGTCGTAAAAAGCTGCCGGGTTGCCCATGCCGTAGATGCAACTGACGGAAGAAACCACCACGACGTCTTTTCTGCCGGATAACAGGGCGGAGGTGGCGGCCAGTCTGAGTTTGTCGATTTCGTCGTTGATGGCGAGGTCCTTTTCTATATAAGTGTCTGTCGACGGGATGTAAGCCTCCGGCTGGTAATAGTCATAATAAGAGACGTAGTATTCAACTGCATTATCCGGGAAAAAGCTCTTGAATTCGCCGTAGAGTTGGGCTGCCAGCGTTTTGTTATGGCTCAGGACGAGTGTCGGCTTGTTGACATTCCTGATGACATTGGCGATGGTGAACGTCTTGCCGGAACCGGTTACGCCTAAAAGGGTTTGTGCGGGTGTCCCGTTGAGAACGCCTTCTGTTAATTGCGCGATGGCCTCCGGTTGGTCTCCTGTGGGTTGGTAATCAGCAGTCAGTTTGAAATCGGGCATGGCTTCTTGGAGTGTTAAAATGCAATCAGTTGCAAAAGTAGTCAAAATCCCCTAAACCTTATGTCGCCTGTAGTTTTTTTGCATTTAAAAACACACATTTTTTGCATAAGTCAAACGAATGCCTTAATTTTGCAACTCAATTTGTACAAAATGAAAAGGATAGTTTTAGCTTTCTGCGCCGGTCTTGTCCTGCTGACTTCCTGCAACCAATACAACAACGTGCTAAAAAGCACTGATTATGAGTATAAGTATGAGGTTGCTAAAGAATGCTTTGTGAGAGGGCAATACACCCGCGCCGCCACATTGCTCGGTGAGTTGGTGACGGCAATGAAAGGTACTTTCCGGGCGGAAGAAACCCTGTATATGCTGGCCATGGCCGAATATTGTGACGGCAATTACGATGTGGCGTCTTCATATTTCAAGAAGTATTGCCAGTCTTATCCGAAAGGCAAATACGTGGAGTATGCCCGTTTCTACACAGGGAAAGCTTTGTTTGAAAGTGTGCCCGACGTTCGGCTTGATCAAACGAACACGTTTGCGGCTATCCAGGCACTGCAAGAATTTTTGGATTATTATCCATACACCACACTGAAGAGCAGTACCCAGGAAATGATTTCAGCCTTGCAAGACCAGTTGGTGGAAAAAGAATATCTTGCAGCCAAGTTGTATTACGATTTAGGTTCGTACATGGGAAACTGTTCTTACGGCGGCAGTAATTACGAGGCTTGTATTGTGACGGCACAAAACGCCCTGTTGGATTATCCGTATGCTTCTCCCCAGAAACGTGAAGAGTTTTCCATCATGATCTTGCGTGCCAAATATCATTTGGCGCAACAGAGCGTTGAACATAAGCGTATGGAGCGCTATCGTGACACGATAGACGAGTATTACGGATTTATCAATGAATATCCTGAATCGAAATATCTGAAAGACGCCCAGCAGATATTTGCTTCTTCAAACAAGTATGTTAATAAGTAACTAAAAATAAATTGATATAAATTATGGATTTCAAAAAGACAAATGCACCGACAAACACAGTGACCCGCGACATTATGGATCTTTGTGACGAAACAGGAAACATCTACGAGAGTGTTGCTATCATAGGCAAGCGTGCAAATCAGATCTCATTGGAAATCAAAAATGAACTGTCAAAGAAACTTCAGGAATTTGCATCGGTGAGCGACAATCTGGATGAAGTGTTCGAGAACCGAGAGCAAATTGAAATCTCACGTTACTACGAGAAACTGCCGAAACCGACCCTTATCGCGACACAAGAGTTTATTGAAGGCAAGGTCTATTATCGCAACCCGTTGAAAGAGAAGGAAGCAGTCGAATAATTCTGGTGGTGGAATAGCAAAAGACAGTTATGATACAGCGTATTCAGACGGTTTATCTTTTGTTGGCTGTGGTGGCCATCATCGTTGCCCTTACAGGAGAGGTGGGGCATTTCCACAGGGAAGGCATAGAGATAGCCGGTTTCAATAATTTCTATTTGACTTTGTCCGACGGCGTAAAATCATGGTCGCCGTGGGCTTTGTCCGTGTTGCTTATTTTGCCGGCCGTTTTTTCCTCGTTTGCCATTTTCCTGTTCAAACGAAGGATGGTACAGGTGCGTCTGACAGTGGCTTCAGCGTTATTGCTGGTAGGCTATTATATCGTATTCGCTGTTTTTGTATATATCTATAAGGGGCGGTATGATGCTGATTTCACGTTGCATTGGACGACCGGCTTGCCGGCAGTAGCCCTTATCTTGGAATATTTGGCATTCAGGGGTATCATGAAGGATGAGTTGATAGTCCGCTCCCTGGATCGGCTGCGTTGATATCTTTGAGGGAGTATTGACGTTTTTATAAGAACATTTGTTTTATATAAGAATATCTGTGACGGATGTATCTATGTAAGCATAGGTACATTTTTTTTATTTTATATGCTTTTCCGGCAAGAGGGCATAATCATTTGGCGGTTACATGAAACCTTTTTTGACGGCTTTTCAAATGAGGAGTTTTATGTTTGTTACGAATTGCCGTGCGACTTGTTATATACATTGTTTCATGCGGTTGCATTCTTTGTTGTGCAGCTGCAAAAGTTTATATAAAGATTATTTTTATATAAAACAAGGCTTGTTATAAATATAAAAAACTTTCTTTTATATAAAACAAGGCATCATAAAAAGAATCTGTCCGTAGCGGAAGATCTTTATACAAGAGAAAAGGTTTTTTGTGAAAAGAGGGGAGAAGGGTTATTTCTTAGTCCTGACAATGTCGAAGAGGTAGCTGACGCGGACGGAAATGGTACCGTTGGCAGAACGGCCGAAAGTGTCTTTTTTACTGTTTCCGAAGATGTCGCTCAGACCGTAATAATATCTGCCTTCGATCAGGAAATGGCCGGCTTTCTTCGTGTTTACTTCAATGCCGACACCGCCTGTCAGGCCATATTCAAAGGTGTTTTTCACCGGCATGCCGTATTGCTGGTATATTTTTCCCGGTCGAAGGTTTAGTGTTTCTTCGGAGAAGGCGCCTCCTCGATGTTCTTTTTCATCGAGAACGAATGCGATTTGCGGGCCGGCCACGGCATAAAACATGGCGCCTTTTTCTTCATAGCCCCAGCCCATGCGTGCCAGGACAGGTATTTGTATATAGTGGATGTCGCGTTTATAAGTGTCCGCTGAGGTTTCTATGTTTTCTTTCCATCCCAGGTTGGCATAATTGACTTCCAGCTGCACGGCACACAGGCTTTTGAAATATTTCTCACAGGTGTAACGCATCGTGAAGCCAAAGGTCGGTGCCCCCTTGAAGGTTTGTTTGATGATGGGATTGAAGAACATTTGGTTGAGCGTATAACCGCCGTTTACACCGATGGCAAAGTCATTGCGCGGTTCGCCTACTTGCGCGTTTGCGATGAGGCTGCATAGGAGGGCGATCATGGTCGCCAGGCATTGCTTTTTCATTGTTTCAGTCTGATTAGTTCAATGCTTTGTGAAGGCGTGTAATGGATAAACTGCATTTCCTTGTTGATGAAACCGCTCCAGTTGCTGACCCTTGAGAAACAGAAACGGTGCTGTAACGCTTCGTTGTTGATTGTCTGCAGGTTATTCTCAAAGCCTTTGCCATAAGTGGCGATGCCTTTCAGGAAGTAGTAACCGAGGTCGAAGCCCAAAAGGCCGAAACGCGGGCATGAGTTGATAGGTTGCTGGTGGAAATTGTTGCGATAAGCGCGGTCGAAGTTGTTGGATTTACCGTTCATGGGGTTTCGGTAGAACTGCGAGTAAGCATACGTGTCGAAACGGTAGAAGTTCTCGAGGTGTTTGCTGGTGTATGTCTGCCATTCCGGATAACCGACCATTTTGATGCGGTATTCCGGGTATTTTCCCGTCAGTTCTTTCAACACCGGGAACAGCGTGTTAAGCACTTTGATACTTGATGAGTTGGGGATGATGATGTTGTCACTGTATTTTGTGAGGGCCTTCAACCATGCAAATTCATCACTGTTGATGGAAACCTTTTTGGAGGTGATGCCGTTTTGCTGGAGCTGTTTTTCTATGGCTTCGGTGAAACTTGCGGCATCAGTATCGGTTTCTTTGCTGTCTAAAAAGATGAAGTTCTGTTTTTTGAACAGTTCCCATGTCAGTTCGGCTGCGACTGCTACCTGGAATGATTTCGGAGGGCTGACTGAGAAGTAAGTCGGCATGTTGAAGACTTCGTCTCCTAACGAACTGAACGGCACGACAAGGCGTGTGTTGTTCTTCTGGCAGTATTGGCTTAAAGCCGGAATCTGTTCGGCATAAAGTGGGCCGACAATAAAATCCAACTGGGGCAACTTTCTGCTGTTGAGCAGTTTCTGGAGTTCTTGAGGGGTCTTGCCGGAGTCAAAAGCGTAGATGTCCATCGATGTGCCCGACTTGCGCAGGCTGTCTGCCGCCATCAGGATACCTCTGTAGAATTCAATCATTCTGCCGCTCTCCTTGTGCCGCTGTTGGAAAGGCAGGATGACGCCGAGCCGTACCGTCTTTTGTGGCGATGCCTGTTCCGGCTCGCAGATAAGTTTCTTGTTGGCCGGAGTTTCCACGGTCACGGTTTTCTGGACTTTCTTGTAAGGTATGCAGACGAAGGAGCCACGTTCCAGTTTGTATCCTGTTTTTTTCATTTCAGGGTTGGCTTCTTTGAGTTCATCAACCGAGATTTGGTACATCTCTGCAATCTTTTCCACTGTTTCCCGCCGTTGTACCTTGTGCATTTCCCTGCATTTGGGTTGTGCCGGCTGTTGCGGGGCTACTGCTTGTACCGGAGCCTGTTTGGGCGCCTCCGGGATTAGGATTACCATGCCGGCCTTGAAGTTTTCCGCCGTCAGTCCCGGGTTGGCCTGGCATATCTGGTCGATGCTGATCTGGTAATGCCGCGTAAGGCTATAGAGCGTTTCGCCGGCCGCTATCGTGTGGAAACGTTGGGAAGAAGAGGAGGTCGCCTGTTTCTGAGGGATGATTAATTGTGCGCCGGCCTTGATACCGTCGAGAGCTTCTGGGTTGAGGCTGAAAATCTCCTGCGTTGAAACGTTGTAAGTTCGGGCGATGGAGAAAACCGTTTCGCCTTGTTTTATGGTATGTACAAATGTCTGTGCGTTTTGCGCGTTCACGATAAAGGCTGTGCATATCAGGGCAGCCAAGCAGCAAAGGATTCTTTTATGATTTGCCATTTTCATTTTGTTATTCGGACGGACAAAAATACACAAAAAAAATGGTTAATTCAACGGGAAACATTATTTTTGCATAAATATTGGAGTATGTGTAAGAAATGTATTTTGTTGCTGGCCTGCTTCCTTCTTGCCACCGTTTGGAGGATGGAGGCGCAGGATGTATATCCTTCCGCTGCACCGGAAGCTGTTTATATAACAAATGATGGTGAAGAAATTACGGATGCGTCGGATGCACAATCGGCACCGTTGGAAGGTCATTTTACCTCTAATGTGCAAGACATAGGCGAGTATTCGGTACGGTACGAATGGCGTGTTTACAGGGAAGGACAGGAAAACGCCCCCATCATTAATCGCTTTGACGAGAATCTTGATTATACTTTTACGGAAAGCGGGACTTTCTATGTGCAGTTTTACGCAACCTTCGTGAATGGCAACGATACAATAGCCTATCCCGCTGAAGGAGAGGCCAATCCGTTTGCGGTTTCCATCAGCGAGTCGGTGTTGGAAATGCCTAATGCTTTTTCACCGAACGGTGACGGATATAATGACATTTATAAGGCTAAAGAGGGATACAAATCCATTATCAGTTTCGAGGCGACCATTTTTAACCGGTGGGGACAGAAACTGTATTCATGGAATACGCTTGACGGTGGCTGGGACGGAAAGGTGAACGGCTCGGTGGTGAAAGACGGCGTTTATTTTGTACTGGTCAAGGCCAAGGGGGCAGACGGCAAAAAATATACGATCCGGCGTGATGTCAATGTGTTGACGGGATATTCAGGAACCGGAAGCGGTGCAGATAATTAAGGTAAAATGGAGAACGAAGCAGAAAAGATTGAGGTTTTTGGGGCGCGGGTTCATAATTTGAAGAACATTGATGTAGATATTCCGCGCAACAGTTTGACGGTGATAACAGGATTGAGCGGAAGCGGAAAGTCTTCGCTGGCTTTCGATACGATTTTTGCTGAGGGGCAGCGTCGCTATATTGAAACGTTTTCCGCTTATGCGCGGAACTTCCTGGGCAATATGGAAAGGCCGGATGTAGACAAAATCACCGGATTGAGTCCTGTTATTTCCATCGAGCAGAAAACAACCAACAAGAATCCTCGTTCTACGGTAGGTACGACTACCGAAATATACGATTTCCTGCGTTTGCTTTATGCCCGGGCGGGAGAGGCTTATTCTTATCTTTCGGGCAAAAAAATGGTACGCTATACCGAAGAACAGATAATCAGCCTGATTGTCAATGATTACGGTGGAAAGCGGATTTATGTGCTGGCACCTGTCGTGCGCAACCGTAAAGGTCATTACAAGGAACTCTTCGAGACAATCCGTCGCAAAGGTTATTTGTATGTACGTGTAGATGGTGAGGTGAAGGAAATTCTTCATGGCATGAAATTGGATCGTTACAGGAATCATACGATAGAAATTGTCGTGGATAAACTTCGCGTGCAGCCATCCGACGAAAAAAGGTTGAGAGACAGCGTTGCGACTGCCATGCAGCAGGGTGACGGACAAATGGCGGTTTTTGATGCAGACAGTGAGGAACTGCGCCATTACAGCAAACGCCTGATGTGCCCCGATACGGGCTTGTCGTATCATGATCCGGCTCCCCATAATTTTTCTTTCAATTCGCCTCAGGGTGCCTGTCCGCATTGTAAGGGCTTAGGCTATGTGAGCCTGATTGATATGGACAAGGTGATACCCGACAGGGACTTGTCTATTTACGATGGGGCGGTCGTGCCATTGGGGAAATACAAGAACAGCATGATTTTCTGGCAGATTGACGCGTTGCTCGAGAAGTATGACGCGGATGTAAAAACACCGGTCAGGGATTTGCCTGAAGAGGCTTTGAGTGAAGTATTGTATGGCTCGGTAGACCGCGTGAAACTTAAAGCGCAGGTCATCCACACGTCGTCGGATTATTATGTGACTTATGAAGGGGTCGTGAAATACATACAGAACATGCAGGAAGTTGACGGTTCCGCCACGACTCAAAAGTGGGTGGAGCAATTTTCCAAAACGGCCGTTTGTCCGCAGTGCGGGGGGCATCGTCTGAACAAGGAGGCGTTGCATTTCAGGATTCACGACAAGAACATCGCGGAACTCTCCGAGATGGATATTTCTGAACTTTATGAATGGGTCAGTGACGTCGAGAACCATTTGAGCGAACGTCAAAAGAAAATAGCTCCGGAGATATTGAAAGAGATTCGTACACGCCTCAAGTTTCTGTTGGATGTCGGTCTCGATTATCTTTCATTGGCAAGGGCTTCTGTTTCGCTTTCCGGCGGAGAGAGCCAGCGAATCAGGCTGGCTACTCAAATCGGTTCGCAGTTAGTCAACGTGCTTTACATACTCGATGAGCCGAGCATCGGCTTGCACCAGCGGGATAATTGTCGTCTGATTGCGTCACTGAAATCTTTGCGGGATTTGGGAAATACCGTGATTGTCGTGGAGCATGACGAGGAAATGATGCGGGAAGCAGACTATGTCGTGGATATGGGGCCAAAGGCCGGCCGGTTGGGAGGTTCCGTTGTATTTAAGGGTACGCCACAGGAGATGTTGGCAACCGACACGTTGACATCCCGTTATCTGAATGGGACATGCCGAATCGAAATCCCGAAAGAAAGAAGGGCCGGAAACGGTCATTCTCTCTGGTTGAGAGGTGCCAGTGGCAATAACCTGAAGAGTGTGGATGTGGAGTTTCCGTTAGGCAAACTGATATGCGTGACCGGTGTTTCCGGGAGCGGAAAATCTACGTTGATAAATGATACATTGCAGCCGATACTCTCTAAGCATTTCTATCGTTCGTTGCGTGAACCTTTGCCGTATGACCGTATAGAGGGTTTGGAATATATCGACAAGGTGGTTGATGTGGACCAGTCGCCGTTGGGACGGACACCGCGTTCAAACCCTGCGACATATACCGGTGTATTCAATGATATTCGTTCTTTGTTTGTCAGTTTGCCGGAGGCGAAGATCCGGGGCTATAAACCGGGACGTTTCTCTTTTAACGTGAAGGGTGGCCGTTGTGAAGCCTGTGGCGGTAACGGATATAAAACCATTGAAATGAATTTCCTACCGGATGTTTACGTCCCATGTGAAGTATGCCATGGAAAACGGTATAATCGGGAGACGTTGGAGGTGCGGTTTAAAGGAAAATCTATCGCAGATGTGCTTGACATGACCATCAACAGGGCGGTAGAGTTTTTTGAAAACCAGCCGACAATCCTAAATAAAATAAAAGTGTTACAAGATGTCGGTTTGGGGTATATTAAACTCGGCCAGCCTTCTACGACGCTTTCGGGAGGTGAAAGTCAGCGTGTGAAATTAGCGACGGAACTGGCAAAGAAGGATACCGGACGGACACTTTACATTCTTGATGAGCCGACGACAGGACTGCATTTTGAGGACATTCGCGTATTGTTGGGTGTGCTGAACCGTTTGGTAGACAAAGGTAATACGGTGATTGTCATCGAGCATAATCTTGATGTTATAAAGGTGGCTGACTATATTATTGACATGGGACCCGACGGCGGACGAGGCGGCGGAATGCTGTTGGCAGCCGGAACACCGGAGCAGGTGGCTGAGAGCCCAAAAGGTTATACGCCAAAGTTTTTGAAGGAGGCTTTGTATGGCAAAACAAAAAATTAACAAGACGAATGTGGCTCGTCTTTTGGATAAGGCGAAAGTGTCTTATGAATTGATTGCTTATGAAGTGGATGAAACAGACTTGAGTGCGGTACACGTTGCGGCCTCTTTGGGTGAGGACATAGACCGGGTCTTTAAGACGATTGTCTTGCATGGCGATAAAACAGGTTATTTTGTTTGCGTCGTTCCGGGTGAGCATGAGATTGATTTGAAGATGGCTGCAAAAGTGAGCGGAAACAAGAAATGCGACCTGTTGCCCATGAAAGAATTGTTACCGGTTACGGGGTATATCCGTGGCGGTTGTTCGCCGATTGGCATGAAAAAGCATTTTCCGACATATCTTCATATATCTGCATCTTCATATGATTACATATACGTCAGTGCCGGACAGCGCGGTTTGCAGGTGAAGATTTCACCAGAAGACCTCCTGTGCCAGGCCGGTGCTGAGTATGCGGAACTCTTCTAAGTATGCTTATTTGATGATGAGGGTCCTTTGAGCAGTACCATAACCGCACCAATAGCCTTTTCCGCCTATGATATTGCTTTCTAAATTTTTTGAATAAGGAAAGAACATGTTTGAAGAGAAGTTTTTTAAGTCTGAGTAGCTTTTCCAGAAAAGATAAGAGTTCTCGTCAACGTGGCATACTTTTATTTGAACGGTTTCACCTTTCTTGAAATACATTTCGTTTTCTCTTTGTATGCTGGAGTAGTAATCTGTTCCTCTGTAGATGTTGGCTGAAATGTTTTCGTTTTGATTTTCATCCGTAATCGCACCTAAGAAAGGGAAAAGATAGACTTTATCGGTAGAACGTTTGGAAAACATGACATAATAGTCTTTCTGGCTGGGATTGTCTTTGAAATAGGCTTTTATATAATAAGATGTATCATTGTCGCAACAGACACTGCGAACGGAGTCTATTTGTGGTACTTCCGGAATGGTGGTTGTGGCTGATGCGTGTAGTCCTCGGTATTCTACGTCAATATGGTATGTTTTACCGGCTTTACCAGTCATTTTATAAGTGGTGTATTTGTATGGCGGTAAATATGTATTGTCATAACCTCCCGTCAGGATGATGGTTGTATCTCCGTCAGAAATGCTCACTTTTGCCCATTGTACAACATAGTTATTAATATCTTGAGAGGAGTTGGAAATGGGTAAGGTTTTTCCAATAAGGACGATGGGGTAGCCGTCGGTTTCGATCCAACCTTCAACAACAAGTTGTGGCTCTATTACATTGTCCTTGTGCTTATCGCATGAGAATAGGATAATACATACAAATGTTATGGAGTAGACGAGTATTTTTTTCATATCAGAATTTTAATGTATAACCTAATGACGGAAGAATACGGCATAATGAATAAACAGATTTTTTTCCATAGTATCCTTTTTTATACCCCATGTATTCAAATAGAACATTACGATGGGCATAAACATTGTAGACTGAGAAATTTAAGCTGTGCTTTATTCTTTTGCGTTCTTTAAAATGGAAAGTGGCAGAAACATCTAATCTGTGATTGGGTGGTAGATTGCTGCCATTGTAAGTCCCGTATTCATTGACGAGATTATTGTTAATTATATAAATGTTTTCAGAAGCAGTGTAAGGGGTTCCGGTTGCAAAAACAAAATCGCCTCCGAAACTCCAGTATTCGTTCAGCTTGTAGTTGGCGGCAAGTGTTAGATCATGTCTGCGGTCAAAATCAGAATAGAACCATTGGGTTGGATGCAGCTGTGGAAATTGTCTTAAACTTTTTCCCCATGAATAGCCTATCCAACCAGATAAATGTTTCCCGTTACGTTTCACCATGACGTCTATTCCATAATTTATTCCTTTGCCTTGAAGTATAAAGTCATCCGCAGTATTTCCTTTTTGCATGACATCTAAGATAGAACCATAGAATTCTTTTTGGTTTGATAGATGTTTGAAATATATTTCTGCTGAAAGTTCATAAGTTCTATTTTCGGAAAAAGTATGGTAGCCAAGGCTTGTAGAATGAGCCAGTTGAGGTCCGTAATTCTGTGAACTGCTAATCCAATAGTCAATGGGCAGACCACCATTGGAAAGTGTTATTTGGTGAATGTTTTGATGATAAATTCCGTAATGTAGCGTCAGTTCATGATTATTTTTAATTTGCCAGAGCAGAGTTATTCTAGGTTCTAAAAATGTGTAGAATTTGTTTGGGATATAGTAAAGAGAAAACCTAAATCCGGCATCGAGTTCAATTCTTTTACTAAGGCTTCTCGTCATACCTGCAAAAATATTCGCATCATGTCCTTGTTCAGTAGATGCTTTAAGACTATTGTTGATGAAACTGCCCTGGATCTCGTAACAAAGCGGATGTATATGGTAGTAAGTATATTCTATTCCTCCTTTCCATTTGATTCTTCCTTTATTCCATTCTGCGTTATTCTTGTAATTTATTTGGCAGATTGATGCGTTCATGTTTGTGTTGACTTCATTAAGATTTAAGTTAATATGGTCTTTGTAACTGCTAAATGATAAATTTTGTTGTAAGACAACGTTATTCATGAACTTGGTATGATTAACTGAGGCAGCCACATTGTTCCATGTTATTTTATTATCATCCATATATTCGTTTGAACTGTAGCCAAAACCATCATTGCTGTAAAACAAATGCATATTTATTTTGTCAGTTGTGCTTGGGTGATATATGAGAGTTGCATTGTAGTCTTGCATGCCATACTTGAAGTTCTCATCTTCTGTTTTCAAAAGATTTTTGTAGAATAGATTCAGATAACTTCCGCGGCCGGATATATATAATGTTGATTTCTTGCTGGTTGGCAAAGTAAGTGTACCGGAACTTTCAATCATGCTTATTGTGAGATTCAAATGGGGGCATGCTGCTAAAGAATCAATAGGGTAGAAAGAAAGGTTTCCGCCAAGTCGGTTACCAAAGGAGGCGTCGTGTCTGTTTTTAGTTAGTGACATACCCCTGAAGTGTGAATTGTTGATGGTAGAAAACAAACCTAATAGATGTGAGGCGTTAAATATTGATGCACCTCCAATGTCCGTAAGGGTCTGGGACGATTCACATCCTTGTATATGTAGTCCGGAAGAGTAATCGTTGTTTGTGCTGACCCCGGGTAGAAGTTGCAGAAATCTGATGGGGTCTGCGCTTCCGAAAAGGTGAGGTAAACTCTCTAAAGATTTAATATCCCAATAAATACGTCCCTTATTTTCTATATGAAATGCTGTTGGCTTTTCCGTGCTAATAATGACCTCTTTTATAGTTTTATGTGACAAGGTATCTTTATTTAAAGGAAAAACGAGTTGTGTGCAGTGGAATAAAATGAGAAAGATAAGGGTCTGGCATTGCTTCATGTTCGAGGGGTGTATATATTTAAATCAGACAGACTGCTCTTTTGAGCAGTCTGTCTGATTTTTATAACAAGGTTGATTATTCAAAGCGGCTTATCAGTTCGTTGTATGTGTTGATAAGTGATGAGAAACGGATGTCGGTGAAATAATCATCCATACTATAAGTTGTTCCATTACTGAATTCAATAACAGGCTCAATATCCCATTCACCAGCTTCCCATTTAGATGTACCCCATTCATTCTCAATTATATTGTTTCCATAATCATAGAATATGGGTTGCCATTTGCATGATGTTGAGTAGGTACTATTGTCAAAATATAGTTTGTTGATAAAATAAGTGTTTGCACTGTTTGCAGCTTTTTCAGCTTTTGCTAAGGCTTCTTCTTTGCTTGAAATGCTGATGACATAGGTACTGTCAAGATAAGAATCATATTCTTCAGACAAATAATAATATCCATCAAAGTCCATGTCGTTAAGCAAACCATTAGAATTGTCTAAACTCATTTTATATTGAACTTGACCATTGAGAATGCTAACATAGATGACGCTGTTGTCTAAATCCTCTTTTTCTAAATTCTCATCGAAAACATCCTCAAAGTCTGAGAACCTGTTGCCTTCTGCCTTTACTGTTGCAGTAATGAGATTTTCGTTGTTTACGCTAAACACAATGTTGCTGTTTGCAGCTTTATCCGTGTCGGTTATTTCAGCATCAATATTATATGACTCTGCCATTTCCATGTTGATGTTCACTTCATATTCTTTTGTGTCTTGGTTGCATTTAATGGTGTTGATCTGGATAGAAACCATATTACTACCTGCTTCTTGAAGCGTAATGTAAATTTCTTCCGGAATAACGACAGTTTCCATTTTATTATATGCAGAGTCTTTCATAACATAATTGTATTCATTGCCGCTATATTCAACTTTAGCGATGCAACTTTTACCGTCATAATTAAAACGGGCTTCTATATAGTTGCCGCCTAGTTGCTTGTCCCATTCGTTTGTATTGTCATCATAGGTATATATGCCGTTATGTTCTTTTAAACTGTATATATCTTCAATCATAGTTCTTGTTGCAATGCGAGCGAAATCACCAGATGTTACTGCTCGTAAATCATTAGTGAGTCTATATAGTGGCGAGCTTTCAAAAGGGACGTTAATATCGGGTTCTATATATTCATCTTCGCCTAATATGATAGATGACATGTAATCTAAAAGATTGATAGTTGGTTTTAATTGTTCTGCATTAATCTTTCCTAAAAAAGCCTGCCCAGTTTGTGTTAGCTTATTCTGAGCATCAATGTCCGTGATAACAATGGAATTATCTTCATTTGGTAGTTGGGGATTATCTTTAGATTCACTGTCGTCGCAAGATGATAAACCAAAAAGACTGCCACATAATAGAAACGAAATAAAGAAGTATTTTTTCATAACGCAATAAATTTTGTAAATTGCCCAAAGATATACCTTTAAATGATATGAAACAAATTTCTAAACTGGAATTTATTGTGTAGCTTTTGTTTTAGGATTTAGATGTAAATCGGATTGTTTTGTTTGCTCTAAATGCAGTTTGATAAAATTAACGATTACATTTAACTTTTTTGGATTATATAAAAGGTTTTTTAGTATATTTCTATAGTATATCACATTAAATGCCTAAATTTGCAATCCCAAAATTGCAAAACAAGTAGATTATATATAAGGTGAAGATATGGATAAATTCGTATTCAGGCCAAAACTGTTTTTAGATTTGGCAACTTATGACAAGAAAAAATTGGTAGCCGATGTTATGGCCGGCATCATTGTAGGTATTGTGGCGTTGCCATTGGCTATTGCATTTGGAATCGCCTCCGGAGTCACGCCAGAGAAAGGAATCATAACAGCTGTGATTGCAGGATTGGCCATTTCACTTTTTGGTGGAAGCAGGGTACAGATAGGCGGTCCGACAGGTGCTTTCATTGTCATTATATATGGTATCATCCAGCAATATGGTGAAACCGGTTTACTGATTGCAACGATTTTAGCTGGCGTGTTTCTGATATTTTTGGGCGTATTTCATTTGGGGACCATTATTAAATACATTCCTTATCCTATAGTTGTCGGTTTTACAAGTGGAATTGCAGTTACCATTTTCACAACACAAATAAAAGACTTGTTTGGGTTGACGATAGATAATGTTCCTGCTGATTTTATAGAAAAATGGATTGTTTATATCCGCCATTTCGGTACCATAGATATATGGTCTGCTTTGGTCGGTATACTGAGCGTTCTTATTATAGCGGTTACTCCGAAGTTCAGCCGTAAAATCCCAGGCTCGCTTGTTGCCATTGTTGTTATGACGGTTGTGGTGTATTTGTTGAAGCAATATGCAGGTATTACGTCTGTGGAGACGATTGGTGACCGTTTCTCCATTAATGCCGAATTACCCGGTATGAATGTACCTGATATCAGTTGGGAGACCATAAAAGCGCTGGTGTCACCGGCTATTACGATTGCTGTCCTGGGAGCGATAGAGTCGTTGCTTTCTGCAACTGTGGCGGATGGCGTGATTGGCGATCATCACGATTCCAATCAGGAATTAGTAGGGCAGGGAATTGCCAATATACTTTCTCCATTGTTCGGCGGAATACCAGCGACAGGTGCCATCGCGCGCACAATGACGAATATCAATAATGGTGGTTGTACGCCGGTTTCCGGTATTGTTCATGCGATTGTACTGTTGTTAATATTCCTCCTGTTGATGCCTTTGGCGCAGTTTATCCCGATGGCATGTTTGGCTGGTGTGCTGGTTATTGTAAGTTATAATATGAGTGGGTGGCGTACATTCGTCGAGTTAATGAAGAATCCGAAATCAGATGTGGCTGTGTTGCTTATTACATTTGTGCTGACTGTGATTTTTGATTTGACAATTGCCATAGAGTTTGGCCTTGTAGTGGCATGTTTGCTTTTCATTAAACGGGTCATGGAAGTCACGGAAGTGAACATTCTTAAAGACGAGATTATACCAACAGACAGTGAGGGTGATGAGATTGTTCAGGAAGAACATCTCGTTATTCCGGAAGGTGTGGAAGTTTATGAAATCAACGGGCCTTATTTCTTTGGTATCGCTAACCGTTTTGAGGAAGTCGTACTACAGACGAAAGATCGGCCGAAAGTGCGCATTATTCGTATGCGTAAAGTTCCCTTTATTGATTCCACCGGTATTCATAACTTGACCTGCTTATGCGAAATCAGCCATAAGGAGGGTATTCATGTTATCTTGTCCGGCGTTAATCCGAAAGTTCATGAGGTCCTGAAGAAAAGCGGTTTCTATGAGCTTTTGGGTAAGAAGCATATTTGTGACAATATACATGATGCGTTAGAGGCGTCCCGGCACTATTTGGCGAAACTGAGCTGACACCGGTAGCCGATTATTTCGGCTCCCGTTGTGTCAGGATTTGCTCACCGTGCGTTTTTGTTTTTATCTCTTTGGGTGAGAATATTCGCTCAATGATGCCTTGTTCATTAATGATGAAAGTCGTGCGGAACGTACCCATGTATTTGCGTCCATACATGCTTTTTTCACCCCAGACACCCATTGCTTCAACTAATTTTTTGTCAGTGTCTGCAATCAGGTTGAAAGGGAGTGTATGTTTGGCTATGAAATTTTGGTGGGAAGCTGCACTGTCAACACTTACGCCAAGTATTTCATAGCCGGCTTCACGCAGAGCACTGTAGTTATCCCGTAGGCTGCATGCTTCGGCGGTGCATCCGGAGGTGTTGTCTTTTGGATAGAAATAGAGGACGAGTTTCTTTCCTTTGTAATCACTCAGCAATATTTGCCGGCCGTTTTCATCATTACCCAGTATCTCGGGGGCTTTTTCTCCTACATTCATAGTTTTCTGTATTTTTAGTTTGACTGTGTGAAAAGTTTCTTCATTGTTTTGGTTTCCTAATCATTTGGTTTCCTAATCATAAGGAATTGTTTTTTAAGTATGGATTGTGGTCATTCCATCTCGTCTATGGTGAGATTGACGAAATCATTGAAAGGTTTCATGGTGCGGAAGATGGTTTCTGTTTGATCTAACCAGTCCGGTTGACGGAAAAAGTCGTCACTTACATAATGGCAGACGGAATAGTCTTTCGGTCGCAGATAGTCAGGATAAGGATAATCTTTTGGAAAACCTTTAGGGAGTGTTTTTAAATGTGTTTCACCAATGGTGGGAAATATTTTCTTGAAATGCGGATCTTCCACTATTTGCCTGAATTCCTCTGTCTCATCTACGATGGATTGTCGTACTGCCTTTAAAATAGGCGATGGAAGACACCATGCCCCCCCTGCCAGCAGACAATTCCCGGGTTCGAGATGGAAATAGTATCCGCTGTGGAAAGATTTCTTTCCGTGGGCGTTGATATAAGCGCCCAAATGCCTTTTATATGGTGACTTGTCTTCCGAGAACCGCGTGTCGCGATAGAATCTGTAAGTGCAGTCTTTGACTTGTAATCGGCTGATACTTTCATCGAATGTTGCGATGCGCAAGATGACTTGTTCAACCATGTTCTCAAACAAGCCCCGAACCTCGTCATAACGTTTGCGGTGGGCGTTGAACCATTCTCGGTCGTTGTGGGCTGCGATGTCTTTCAAATAATCAAGAATGGAATCGATGTGTTGAGGCGTAATGGTCGTCATAATGAATGCTTTTTGCAAATATACAAAGATATTATGAGAAAAAGAATGTATGATGATATGGTTCTTGTATTCTTTTTTTTAGATAAATGCTTTTAAATCCGAATTAAAATGTATCTTTGCCTGTTGAAGAATGAATATGAAATACACGAAGTTTTGTCTGACTCATTCTTTTGCAGGTTTTGTTTGAGTTTTGTTAAAAGGATTGTAGTTCATGTTATTGAAATCTATCATGGTAAGAAAGTATTTTGTGCGGCGGTGGCTTTTGTCCATTTTGTCTGTAGTGAGCGTATTGTTTGGTAATGCGCAGGAAAAAGAAGGTAATGTGCCAGGCGTGGATTCTTTGCAAACAAGAATTGCTGCTTTTGGGCGTAGTCTTCCACAAGAGAAAGTGTATTTACATTTGGACAATACCTGTTATTTCCTTGGAGATACGATATGGTATAAAGGCTATGTTACCCAGACGAATACCGGCCAGCTGACAGGCTTGAGCAGTATTCTTTATGTTGAGTTGCTGACACCCGACGGTTATCTTGTGGAGCGTCAACAACTTGAAATGAAGGACGGGGCAGCGAACGGTGCCTTCGTGCTGGTGGATTCTCTTTATGCCGGATATTATGAACTTCGGGCTTATACACGCTGGATGCTTAATTTCGGACAGTACGACCATCAGCATTCATTGTGGATTGAAGATGCTTTTTATGATAAGGATATGCTTGAAGAGTTTTTCCGTGATTATGATAAACTTTATTCACGGGTTTTTCCGGTTTATAACCGTCCGGAACAACCGGGTGAATATTTCAAGGATATGACGGTCAGACCTATGCGGAGATATTTCAAGGCTAAAAATGGCAAACCGGAAATTGATTTGCGTTTTTATCCGGAAGGTGGGCATCTTGTAGCGGGTACATCCTGCCGTTTGGCTTTTGAATTAAATACCAATGACGGAGAGCATATTGAGGGTGTAGACATTAAGATTGTGGATAAAGCCTCAAAGACAGTGACTGAGGTGAAATCAGGTAATCGTGGGCGGGGGCAATTCGTGTTGCCACTGGTGTCCGATGCCGGGCGTTATAAGGCTTTGTTTTCTTATAAAGGTTACGATTATGAAGTGGATTTGCCCAAAGCCGAGAAGGAAGGTATTGCCTTGAAGATTAATCAAACGGCTTCGGTATTACAGGTCGAGATGCAGAAAAGTCCTCTTTTGGCTTCTTTTCCCGGCGGATTAGCGATGCAGGTGATGCATCAGGGTATGCTTAAGGTACAGAAAAACGTATCATTTGACGTGACAGACAAGTGCTTCATTGAAATACCATTATCGGATTTGCCAACTGGCGTGAACCAAGTTACGGTATTTGATGGAAACCGGCGGATTTATGCAGACCGCTTGTGTTTTGTAAACCATCATGATTATGATATGGGGCGCGTTGATATATTGGGGGTTGAACAGCAATATGAGCCTTATGCTCCCATAACGCTGAAACTTAAGATGGATGCACCGACGGATTCATCGACGCAGGTTTCATTGGCCGTTCGCGATCGTGCAACGGAAGACCCGCTTTATGACAACGGTACCATTCTGACCGAAATGTTGTTGAGCAGTGAATTGAAAGGATTTGTTGAGAATCCGGGTTATTATTTTGAGGCGTCGGACAGTCTGCACCGTAGCGATTTGGATCTGTTGATGATGGTTCAGGGCTGGCGGCGATACGACTGGCGGCAAATGTCCGGTGAGGTGCCTTTTGTGTTGAGGCATTTACCGGAACGGTATCAGACATTTAGCGGAAGTGTGCATAACACTTATTCGCTTTATGAGGATAACTTTTTTGGTGACTCTGTCTTTATTTATGCCTTGAATCCCTATTTGCCCATTGATTTTTATACGACGGCTTATAAAGCAACGACGTCCGAGATAAAAACTCTTCAGGACTTGTATCATATATATATCAGCAAGCTGAAGAAAGAAGTCAATGTATATACGTCTTTTGCGCAAGGTGTTAATACAATGGAACTCATGCAGAAAACTCAGAACGGACGGTTTTGCATACAAACGCCTAAACTTTATGAGTATTGTGTCTTGAATGCCATGGCGACGGATGCTAAGGATCCCGAGGCGGATGTGCAGAAGAAAATGAAAAAAGGATTCCTGGATGAAACCGAATATCCCGATTTCTATGTCAAAGCCGATGTGTTTTATCCGCGTTTCCCAAAACCTTACAGTTTCTATCAGGACAATCTGATGGCACTTTCGCTTGACGAAACCGACGGTATGACAACTTCTTTTAATGACCGTCAGTTACCGACTGTCGTTGTGCAAAACAGGCGGGGCGGTTTGCGTAAAGTTAACCTCGATAAACCGGCCGTTGTGGTCGATGCTTATGATATTTTCAATTTGGCTGCTGATTATGGACTGAACGGTGGCATGCACGATTGGCGCACATTCTCGCTTCAGATTGCAATCGCTCTGGTGGCCGATATGGGATTAGACAGGCATTATTTCATTCAGGAACGATTCGATGGCCGCCCATTAAACCTAAAGGCTAATCTTAATGTACAGACAACCGGAGACAGTGAAGGAACTGCAGTGACGGCTCCCGGCTTTTCTTTTTCAAGGACAGTACTGAAAGACTATCAGTTGCTCCGTAACTTAGACAAGATTTATGTCTATACGGATTATGCGCCCCGTGAAGAGGGAAGTGAGAAGTATGACCAGTCCAATCAGCCCGAGGTTATTATCGACTACCGACGTTTTCCCGGTGAGGCTCAACAGTACACTTACCGCGACCGCCATTACCTGTTGAGGGGATATGCGGTGTGCAGTGATTTCTACAGCCCCGATTACAGCCGTCGTCAGTTGCCCGCACAAAAAGACACGCGTCGTACGTTGTTATGGATGCCTCAGGTGGAGTTTGACGAAAACGGTGAGGCTACGGTAGAGTTGTACAATAACGGTAAGCAGACGGCTATCAGTGTTGATGTTCAAGGCATGAATGTTGACGGCAGTTTTATTGTCGGGCATGAATAAATGGTTTGCGTTTTGTTTTCATGATGTGATTGGAGACGGATTATACCCGTAAGACGCATAGCGGAGCAAGGGATTTTTTATGACCTTGCTCCGCTATGCGTCTTACAGGTGTGTGAGAAAGATTATCTCATTTCAGGTATTCTTTCAAATTGCAGTCGACGAGTTCCTGAATGCCGGTTACGACGGACTCGGTGTTCATGATGGCACCTTCCTTTGTGTTGTGGACACCGTCTACAAAATAGGCTGCCGCTTTTTCCTTTCCGAGTTTCTCCAGTTTGTCTGCCGTCAGACTGTTTAAATCAATAAAAGAAACGCCTTCTTGTTCTGCCACTTCTTTTGCCCATTTGCCAAACGTCTTGTCGCAGCGACGGATGGTATTGTCATCCCACCGGTTTGTTGGCGTATGTGAAAGGACAATGACGTTCACGCCTTTGGCTTTCGCCTGACGGATGTAGGTGCGCAGATAATGTCCGAAGGTAAAGACTTCCTCCGTACTCCCGTCACGTTCCATGACAACCTTTCTGGATTCTTCTCCTGTCCCGTTGATAGAAGCGCGGGCTCGTCCGGTGTTCATCGGACCGCCGTCGTTATGACCGAAATCGATGAGCAGGTAATCGCCGGCTTGCAGTCCCGACAACACACGTTGCCAGAGTCCTTCCGTAAGATAAGTCCTGCTGCTGCGTCCGCCCAAGGCACAATTTTCTACGGTGATGCGTGAAAGGTCGAAATAGTTTTGCAAGAAACTGCCCCATCCCCACATGCCGTTTTCTCCCTTGCCGCCTCCGCATTTTACGGTCGAGTCACCGATGAGGAAAACAATAGGGGCTTGTTTGTTCAAACGGCTGACACCCGCCACGAATTCCCTCGGATTGCCCGGTTCGGAATAAAAGAAAATCGGAGCGTCTGTTTCCTGCCGTGTCGGATAGAAATGTACGCCACTGTCGTTCATCTTGGGATGTTGGTTGTTTAAGAGCCTGATAACTTCCGCACCGGCCCAAATGACCGGCCCGTAGCCGTGGGCCGCATAAACGTTGACCGGCCTGTAATAGTAGAAAGCCGGGTCAAATCCCATGCCGGTACCCACGCAGGTGCCTTCTACCTGACCTTGTGCATTGATGGCCGAGGAAACGGCATGCCAGCCTAACAGAACCGCCGGCCCGTAAGCCATGGCGTCTATCCAGCCTTTGTTGATGGCATGTGCCATGCAGTAGACGTATATGGCGGTGGCAGAAGTTTCGTAATAAGAATCGTTGCGGTCGAGCAACTGGTGCCAGAAACCGTCCTTCCCCTGACAAGCGGCCAACCCCCGGACATGCGCTTTCAGGAGTTCCAGTATTTCGGTTCGGCCGCTGAATTGTTGTGGTAACACATCCAACACCTCGCATAATGTAAGGAGAGCCCATCCGTTGGCACGTCCCCAGTGATAAGCCGGATGCTCCTGCATGCCTTCCACCCAGCCGTGGCGGAACAACCCTTTTTCGGGGACAAACATGCGGTCGGAGAACTGGCGTATCTGCCTGACGGCTTCTTGGAAATATTTGTTTTGATTGTCTGACGCATACTTTCCCATCAATGCCACGGATGGGATGCCCATGAACATGTCGTCGAGCCAAAGTGTGTTGCGGTAAGGCCGGTTGCGGGCAAAGGTGCCGTCGCTGAGCCGGTATTCCTTATACATGATGAAATTAAAATAGTTGTCGATGAGGGATTGCAGGCCGAGCGACTTGTCCTGCATTTGTGCTTTCATCATGGCCGCGCATACGGCACCGGCGTCGTCCAAGGCATGTGGGGTCAGTATTTGTAACATTTGAGGATCGGCTGTACCAAAGGTCTCATAGACGCGTTTGAAATGGGGCGCTACTTCTGCGAGGAACGTAAAACGGTCGTGTACGTATTGACGGTAGGTTTCGTCTCCCGTGATGTCGGCGGCAGCCAACAAAGCCGAGTAGGTCACGCCCCACTCATAACTGGCCAGCCGGAACGTACCCCGTTCGAGTTGTGCGTCGGCGTTCATCTTGTCATAATCCGTGATGGGCTTGCCGGTCTTGCTGTCGGCAACACGGGCGGGTGTGCAACCTTCAATATAGCGAAAGACGCGGTCAATGTCGTTTTTTACCTCGTCCGCTGTCAATATGCCGTATCCCGTCCGGTAGTCCGGCTCCAGCAGATGGAGAGCCGTGTTGGAGTCGTTGATGGTCTCTTTCTTCTTTTTCTGGGCGTTGGCCGGCAGGATGACAGCTAATGTCAGTAGTAATGTTATGAATGGTGTCCTCATGGTGATTGTTATTTAAAAATGTAACCTCTGAAAAGTGTGTTCTCCAAGTCCGGACCGAAATAGAAGCCTGGTTGCGTCGGTTGGTTGTAGGCCACGTTCTGTGTGGCGATGCTGATGCGGTAAACCGGGTCTTCGAGGAACGTGTGGAAACGGTACTCGGTGGGGATGGTGGTGACGTACAGGCGCAGTGATTGGTTGTCTTCCGTGCGCATCAGCACTTCTTCGCGCCAGTCACCGATCAGATCGCCTTGAAGGCACGGGTTGGCTTTCGTGCCATTGTTGGAAACACAACCTTCAAAATTCATGATGGGGGTGCAGGTCTTCCTGTTCCAGTCATACTTGCTGATGGTGTTTTTGTCCAGCAGTTCCCTGAGCAAGTCGCCGTCCCACCATACGGCCATATTACATGACAGGCCGGGGACATTCTCTGCAATGACTTCGCCACGGATGTTTCTGATGCCGCCTGAGGCGTGCGACCACATTTCCAAGCCTTTGTTTGCCGGGTCGATGTCAGCTGCCATGCAGCGTCCCACGTCTTTTGTGGACGGTATCTGGAACAAGACTTCTCCTGTGGCTGCATCGCGGAAGGTGGAACCGTCTTTTTTGTTCTCGTGGCAGGCCCAAACCTGTAAGCCTTTTGCGTCGGTTGAGAAACGGGAGAGATGCAAGGCGTCGCCATGCCCCATGCCCGTGGAGTAAAGTCCTGTGCCGTCATGGTCAATCGTGCAGGAACCGTACACAATCTCGTCACATCCGTCACCGTCTACGTCCGCCACTCTCAGGTTATGGTTGCCTTGGCCTGCGTAAGCGCTCCATTGAGGCTGGTCGCTGTCAAACAGCCATTTGTTTTTCAAAGTCTTGCCGTCCCAATCGTATGCTGCCAAAACGGTACGTGTATAGTATCCCCTGCACATGACAACGCTGGGACGCACACCGTCGAGATAAGCCACGCATGCCAAAAAACGGTCGCTGCGGTTTGCACGGTTGTCGCCCCACTTTTGCAGTTCGCCGCGGCCGGGAAGATAGTCCGTTGTGAACAAGGCTTCGCCGGTCAGTCCGCTGAATACCGTGAGATATTCGTTACCGGTGAGGATGCGCCCCTGGTTGCGTAAGGGATCAGACGGTTTCCCTTTTCCACGTGGATCGCCGGCCGGAAAGTCACCGCCTTTGGGCTTTGATGCGTCTCCGCTCTCGCGGTAGTCAGCTGTCGGGTTGCCTATTACTTTCCCCTTGCCGTCTATGGTGCCGTCGGAAGTCTTCATGACGATTTCCGCTTTTCCGTCACCGTCAAGGTCATAAACCATGAACTGCGTGTAATGCGCCCCGGCGCGTATGTTACGGCCGAGGTCGATGCGCCACAGTTTCTCCCCGTTGATTCTGTAACAGTCGATGAGCACATTGCCTGTATAGCCGTCGTGTGCGTTGTCGTGCGAGTTGGACGGGTCCCACTTCAGGATGATTTCATAATTGCCGTCTCCATCGACATCGCCTATCGAGGCGTCGTTCGGGCTGTACGTATAGTTTTCGCCTGCGGGCGTGACACCTCCTGACGGCTGGTCAAGCGGGATGTCGATGTAGCCTTCCGGCGCGTTTTCGGGTAGCCGGTATTCACCTCCTGCCGTAATCATTTCCATATCGTTGATGACGGGCCTGACTGTATAAACGGCTGAAGCCTTGTTGGGATAATGGTCTTTGTGGAAAGTTCCCTTGCCGGCTGGAATGTGGGCTATTTTTTCTCCGTTCCGGTAGACATTGAAAGCCGTTTCCAACGGATCGGAAGACAGGTAACGCCACGATACAGCAACCTCATTCGTGTTCTCTCTGACGGCAACGATGCCGCGGCTTAACTGTTCCGTCCGGATGTTTTCCCTGTCGTATTCGGGTTGAGCAAGAGTCGGGATACTGATACAGCCCGTGAGCAGGCTGGCTAACCAAAGGTTGTTTCTCTTCATGTCGGTAAATTTAGCTTGATTGGTTCAAATGCAAATATAGTGAAAGACAAGCGCAAAGACAAGTGGAAATGCCATTTTTCAGGATGGATTTTCCGAGACGTAGTTTGTTTTTCATTTTGTCATAAGGAGTAGCATATAGCTTGTCTTTTTGTTACGATTTGTTTCTTTTTGGTGACAGGACTTTTCCTAAAA
Source organism: uncultured Prevotellaceae bacterium (assembly GCA_949299545.1). Lineage (GTDB taxonomy): Bacteria > Bacteroidota > Bacteroidia > Bacteroidales > Bacteroidaceae > Paraprevotella. Next base: position 28,887 of record CASGAM010000040.1, read on the forward strand.
AAGTCGCTTATAGATATTGATGTGTATATTTATGTATTAAAAGCGATATGTAAAGTTGTATATTTATAGATTTATGCAGAAAATATACAGATTTATGCCGTTAAAATAAAAATTCCAGGCTTAGAAAATAAAAAAACTGAGCCTGAAATTAAAATTGCAACAGGTTGGAATTTCGGTTGCAACCTGTTGCAATTTATAAAATGGGCTTCATGACCTTTGTTTTAACATGATGGAAGATGTTTTTTCATTTATCTTATGATTCCTCTGAACATCTAAAAATAGTCATAACTCGTTGCTTATTAATTTAGTATGGCTGTTTTGGGCCGTTGAGATTCTCGTTTTTTCGTCGACCTTTAGTGCCGTGCGGATTTTTTGCATTCTCACGGGGCAAGATTGACAAAATGTCGATTTGACTTTGCGTTTTCCCTCTTTTATCTCTGCGAAAACTCCATAGTAATAGAGAGAGTCATATACGAAAAGGAGCCATATCGTACATTACGATACAGCTCCTGAAAAAATACGTTTTTTATAACGTTTTAGAAACTATAGTAGAGACCTAATGCTATGTTGTTATTAAGGCCAAATCCGAATCCGTTTTGTGCCACAGCCGGAATGCCGTCTTTATTGCTTGAAAAGCCTAAGAATCCTACTTTGGAAATGAGGCTCCAGTTGTCTGACAGATTCACCTTGATGCCCGGACGTAATCCGATAGAGAAAGCTGCATCATGATCCGTTGCCGTAGCAAATCCGATGGCACCTTCACAGAATACCTCTACTAAATCTGCACTGAAGAACGTATAACGGGCGTAAGGATTGAACACAAATGATGTTGTGTTCCCTCCATGTTTGAAAGCATATCCGGACAGACCTATTTCTGTACCGGCAGACCATTGGTCGTTGAAATAATAAGTAAATTCCGGAAGAATGCTCCATGAAGTGTTTTCATCCTCATGGTCATACCATACACCTACGTTACCACCTACTAAGAACTGCGCTTGCGCAGAAACAAAACCGGCAATAGCCAGTACTACTGTTAAAAACAATTTTTTCATAACTCAATGTTTTTAATGAAACTTATAACAAAAGTAAAGGTATGCGTTTAATATGGATTATGCAAACTTTTGTGAAAAAATATCTCGTTCTGTATACATTTTTATATACATTATTGGGAGATTGTTTGTTTAATGATAGATAAGACGGGGGCATAAAAAACGACCTCGCAATATCCTTAAATATGGATAGACGCGAGGTCGTATATAGAGAAAATTGTGTCTTTTAAATCTGCCGGTAGTCTTCCAACTGTCCGGCCGTGAACTTACGGATAAAGTTGAAATGCTTCTCAATCTCAGATTCCGCGTAGTTGACATATACGGTCAGACTCTTTTTAAAGAGTTCCGGACGGCGGGTGGCGTCCTGCAACAGAAGGTGCGACATGATGGTGACAGCTGCCATTTCCATCAGTCGGCGTGCCACAAAGTCGTGAAGTTCCTGGTCGTTGGCTTCCTTGACAGCATTCGTGCAGGCGTCAAACTTATTGGCCATTTCCTTGATGCGGTTCATCATCGGTTCAAATTCCGGCAATGTCGGTTGCTGCTCAAATTCGCGGATGGTGGCGATATAGGCACCGTTGGTTACATAACGGATGGCAGCTACTGTCTGCAACTGCGTAGTACCTTCATAAATGGAGGTGATGCGCGCGTCACGGTAGATACGCTGGCAGGCGTATTCCAACATGAAGCCTGAACCGCCGTGAATTTGTATGCCGTCATAAGCGTTCTGGTTGGCATATTCCGAGTTCATGCCTTTGGCTAACGGCGTGAAACTGTCGGCCAACTTCGCATAACGTTTCTGTTCCTGACGTTCTTCTGGCGTCAGCTTGCGTTCGCGGGCGATGTCGTCGAGTGCTTTATAAATGTCCACATAACGGGATGTCTGGTAAAGCAGTGCGCGTCCGGCATCCAGTTTAGCTTTCATGATGGAGAGCATGTCATAAACGGCGGGGAAGTTGATAATTTCCTTGCCGAACTGCATGCGGTCTTTGGCATAGGCCAACGCTTCGTTGTAGGCAGCCTGGCTCAATCCCACAGACTGTGCGGCGATGCCCAAACGCGCTCCGTTCATCAGTGCCATGACATATTTGATAAGGCCGAGTTTGCGCTCGCCGCAAAGTTCTGCCTTGGCGTTCTTGTAGACCAGTTCGCAAGTTGGTGAGCCGTGGATACCCATTTTGTTCTCGATGCGGCGTACATCCACACCGCCGTCGTTCTTGTCGTAAATGAACATGGAGAGTCCGCGTCCGTCCTTCGTTCCTTCTTCCGAACGTGCCAGTACTAAGTGGATATTAGCGTCGCCGTTGGTGATGAAACGTTTCACACCGTTCAGACGCCAGCAGTTGTTGGCCTCGTCATAGGTCGCCTTCAGCATAACGCTTTGCAGGTCGGAGCCTGCATCAGGTTCTGTCAGGTCCATGGACATTGTTTCACCGGCGCACACGCGTGGGATGAAGCGGCTGTGCTGTTCTTCGTTCCCGAATTCATAGAGCGTTTCTATACAGTCCTGCAACGACCAGATGTTACCGAAGCCGGCGTCGGCGGCTGCCACGATTTCGGCGCACATGGTGTACGGCGTAATCGGGAAATTCAGACCGTTGTAGCGGCGGGGCATGGTCATGCCGTTCATGCCGGCCTGCACCATGGCGTCGAGGTTTTCTTTCGTGCCGGAAGCATAGTCCACGCGGCCGTCATGGCAGTGGGGGCCTTCTGCGTCGACACCCTCTGCATTCGGCGCGATGACGTTGGCCGTGATGTCACCTACGATTTCCAACACCTTGTCATAAGAATCCATCGCGTCTTCAAAGTCTACCGGCGCGTAGTCAAATTCATCCTTGTCTTTATAATCGCGCTCTTTTAAGTCAACGATGCGCTTCATCATCGGATTGTTCAAGTGATACTTGAGTTCCGGAATATCTGAATAATAGTTAGCCATTTCTTACTTGCTGTTTTGTTTGTAATACTTGATGAGCTTCGGTACAACCTCTTCAACGGTGCCGTTGATGACATAGTCGGCGATGGTGTTGATAGGGGCGTTCGGGTCGCTGTTGATGGAGATGATGATGCCGCTCTCCTTCATGCCGGCAATATGCTGTATGGCACCGGAGATGCCGCAGGCGATATATACTTTCGGACGGACGGTAACACCGGTCTGGCCGATTTGCAGGTCATGGTCGCAGAATCCGGCATCGACGGCTGCGCGGCTTCCGCCGACTTCGCCGTGGAGTTCTTTGGCCAGTTCGAACAACATGTCGAAACCTTCTTTGCTACCCATGCCGTAACCGCCGGCAATGATGATGGGGGCGCCTTTCAGGTTGTTTTTTGCTTTTTCCACATGGCGGTCGATGACTTTTACCACGTAGTCGGTTTCCGGGACATATTTTGCCACGTCATGTACAATTACTTCGCCTTGATAGTTCGGATCCAGTATTTCGGCTTTCATCACACCGCTCCGGACTGTTGCCATCTGCGGACGGTTCTCCGGATTGACAATGGTTGCGACAATGTTACCGCCGAAAGCGGGACGGATTTGGTAAAGCAGGTTATCGTAATGCTTGCCGGCTTTCTTATCATCGTGTGGCCCGATTTCCAGTGAAGTACAGTCGGCTGTCAGTCCGGAGTGGAGGGCGGAAGACACGCGCGGGCCAAGATCACGGCCTACGACGTCTGCACCCATCAGGCATATTTGCGGTTTTTCCTCTTTAAATAAGTTGACCAAGACAGATGTGTGTGGGAGTGAGGTGTAAGGTGAAAGTCCTTCTGCATCGAAAAGATGCAGTTTGTCCACACCGTAAGGCAGGATCTGCGACTCCACTTTTCCACAGATGTTGCTTCCTGCTGCAACTGCCTCAAGTTGTACGCCTAACGTGTTGGCCAATTTGCGGCCTTTGGTTAATAGTTCCTGGCTTACTTCGGCAACGGTTGTGCCTTCAAGCTCGCAATATACAAATACGTTGTTCATGATTATCCGATAGTATGATTAGCCAATAGTTCTTGAATCAGTCCCTCGATGTCGGTGTCTGAGGCGGTGAGTGTCTTGCTTTCCTTAGCCTTGAACACGATGTTCTGCACTTGTTTTACTTTGGTCGGCGAACCGCTGAGGCCGCATTGCTGCAAATCCGCGTTGACATCGGCTGTGTTATACTGGCCGAGTGTCAGGTATGGCTTTTTCTGGTATTCTTCTGCATAAGGCAAGCCTTCGGCCGGCATTTCCATCGGCGCCATGGCACGTTTGTATTTCATCACTAATTTGGCGTTGCGCGGACGGCAAGGCGCTGCACTGCCGTTGACGGTCAAGACGAGCGGAAGTGGGGCTTCTACAGTTTCCACACCACCGTCTATATGGCGTTTGACGGTTATTTTTCCGTCTGCACATTTCAGAATCTCTTCAACATAAGTTACTTGCGGCAACCCCAATTTCTGTGCTACCTGCGGCCCTACTTGGGCAGTATCGCCGTCAATGGCTTGACGACCTCCGAGAATGACATCGGGTATACCGATTTTTTGTATGGTAGTGGCTAAAGCATAGCTGGTAGCCAATGTGTCTGCTCCTGCAAAAGCACGGTCACTCAACAGATAGCCGCCATCTGCGCCGCGGTACAGGCTCTCGCGGATAATATCTGCGGCGCGCGGAGGCCCCATTGTAACAACGGTTACAGTAGATCCCGGATTCTGGTCTTTCAGTCTCAACGCCTGTTCCAGCGCATTCAAATCTTCCGGGTTGAAGATGGCCGGCAATGCGGAACGGTTGACGGTTCCTTCCGGCGTCATCGCATCCGGTCCCACATTGCGGGTGTCGGGTACTTGTTTGGCAAGTACAATGATTTTTAAACTCATAATTTTATTCTTATTATTAATTGTATTAAATAAAAATGCTTTTCATGTTTTATCCGTATCAGGGCAAATGTACTTAATTTTGGGGGAAGAACGCAAAAAAAACTGCGAAAAAACGTTTAGTCTCTATAAAGTTCTGTATTTTTGTCTGTATAACCTCTGTAACGTTTGGGCGTATGAATGGAAAACAAGAAAAGATGACGGGTGTGAAAGGAATTTTCCGGCGGTTTGCCGGGTGGTGTGTCGCTTGTCCGCATGCGATGTTGTTTTTTATATCGGTGTGGCTTTGGGCTGTCTTTTCTTACGGCGACGTGTTACGGATGGCGCGTGAATACAGCTTTTTTGCATTCGACCGTATGTTGATGAGTGCTGTGTGGGAACAGCCATATGGTAGCCTCTGGATAGGCGGGCGTGCCATGTTGTGCCTTTTTGCATATCCTTGGTTGGGAGGTTTGGCTTTTTCAATCTTGTTGACATTGATAAGTTGGATGATAGGGGCGTTGTTACGTTTGCCGGCACGCTGGCGTTGGATACAGTATTTGCCTGCCGCAGGTTATTTGTCGGTCGTTGTCTGGATGGGGTTTGATGCGTTTGTTTTCAGGGAACCCGGCTGGTTGATGGGAATCCCATTATGTGTAGCTTTGATATTGGCCTTGCAGCTGGCGTTTGTCCGCAGTTTCAGTCATCGCAGCCTGTGTTGGCCATGGATGTGTCAAACGGATGAATCGCGTCAGGTCAGGCAGTTCCTTCAGGTTTGGGGACTGTTATTACCATTGGCCGTGGCTGTGTATGGGGGGATCGCTCGTTCCGATGTCCGTCTGACGGCACGTTTACAACGACTTATGTGGGAGCAAAAGTGGGATGAAATGGCGAAAGAGGCTGAGGCATGGAACGGCAGCAGCCGTCCGGTGGCAGCATACCATGCCCTGGCTTTGGTGCGAAACGGCCGTTTGCTGGAGGATTTGTTTCGGGTACGGTATGACTTCAAACCGTTGCATCTGATTTCTAGAAAAGGTCAGCCTTCCGAAGGGCGTGAAATATATGAGGCTGATTGTAATTTCCATGCCGGCCTTATACAGTCTGCTTTCCGCAATGATATGGAGCAAATGACGTTTGACGGAATCGGGACTGCCCGTTTGAGACGTATGATTCGTTATGCTGTTTTGCGGGGAGAAGATAATTTGGCTTTGCGTTACCTTTATGTTTTGTCCCGTCAGCCTTTTGAGGACAAATTCACGAATCGTTACCAATGTATGGTACAAAATCCGGAACTGTTCATGAAGGATGTTGAACTGCAATCCATCGCTGCCATGCAACCGCTTGAAGATTATTTTGAAAGTGCTTATATGAAACCGCTTTTCATAGGCTATTATTTAGGGATGCGTCAGGCAGGTTGTCAGACCGCGCACGATGTTGCCACGGCCGCCAGCCTTTATGCGCGCATGTTACCCTTGTTTTGCTACAGGGCGGCTGCTTATGCACGTGAAGGGCATTTCCCTACAGTCGTAGCTGATGCGCTTGGCATGATAAAGGCTTCCGACCCACATGCAGTTTCTTCTTTCGGAGGTTTGGATTTGCCGGCAGCCCGTTACGTCGAGTTTGCAAGGACTTTTGCCGGTACGGATACGATGGAGGTTTACCATAGGGCTATTGAGAATTATTCGTCATATCTCGGTTATTATCCATTTTATTATTATTTCGGACTTCCTGACCCGTCTTTGACGCAAACGGATGAAAAGGAAGAGAAAGGAGGCGTGAACTGATGGGAATGAGTTTTTATAAGGAAACAGGGAAAAGCCTGTTGCATATACTGGTTGGCGTTACAGTGTTGTTCTTTTCACTTTGTGGATGTTCAGGAACGCCGGCCATACCGGTTGATTACGATGCGACAGGTGAGCGGCCTATGCTGTTCCCGGATTATACAGGTGTGACTTGTCCGCCTGACATTGCCCCTATGAATTTCAATGTACTCAATGAAGGCAGTCGTTGTGTAGTTGCGTTCTTTAGCGGTCATCGTCCTGCGATAGTGGCGGGTGGACGTGGTACATCCGTTAAGTTTGACGCCGGGAAGTGGCGCAACATGTTGGCGCAACATGCTGGTGACAGTCTCAGAGTTGAGATTTATGTGGAATGTGAGGGGGAATGGCGGCGTTTGGCACCTTTCATGTTGTACGTTGCTTCCGAGCCTATTGGTAGTTTCCTTACATATCGTCTCATAGAGCCGGGGTATATACCTTACCGACGGTTGGGCATTTATCAGCGTAACCTGACCAATTTTGAGGTGCAACCTGTTTATGAGAACAATGTGGTGGATGATGTACATGAGGACCATTGTATTAATTGCCATAATTACCAAAATTATGGGACAGACCGAATGCTGTTTCACGTCCGTGAAAATCATGGCGGGACTATCCTGGTCGATGGAGATAGCGTGATGAAAGTGGATTTCAAAATCGACAGTTTGCCTGGAGGTGCAGTTTATCCGGCATGGCATCCTGAGCGGCCATGGATCGTGTTTTCCACGAATCATACGGGGCAGGCTTTTCACATCAACCATGCCGAGCGTGTCGAAGTGGTCGATATGATGTCAGATTTGGTGTTTTATGATTTGGAACGTAATACGGTGAGATACGTGTTGCATACCGATTCCGTGATGGAAACTTTTCCACACTGGAGTCCGGATGGCAGGAAGTTGTATTATACAGCAGCTTATGTTCCCGAAATGGTAGGGTTGTCTGCGTCAGATCGTGATGTATATTCAGTTGAGAACTACAAGTCATTGCGTTATGATGTGATGGCTATGGAGTTTAATCCTCAGACTGGATGTTTTGGTGAACCGGTAAAGGTTGTCGCTTGCGCGGAGAACGGCAAAAGTGCCTCTGTGGCACGTGTCAGTCCCGACGGACGGTATGTGCTTTATACGTTGGCCGATTACGGGCAGTTCCATATTTGGCACAAGAGTGCCGACCTGTGGGTTCATGATTTACAGACTGGTACCGACTATGCCTTAAAAGAAGCCAATAGCCGGGATGCCGAAAGTTATCATTCTTGGAGCAGCAACGGCCGATGGATCGCTTTCAGCTCGCGACGTGACGATGGTTGTTATACGCGCGTTTATATCGCATATTTCGACCGGAATGGACGGGCACACAAAGCGTTTATGCTGCCACAGGAGAATCCCGAAGAAAATATTTTGTTGTTGAAGAGCTATAATGTACCGGAACTGACACGCGAAAGGGTGAATACGGCGTCCGGCCGCTTTGAGCAGACTGTACTGGAAACTGCACCGGTGAAAGTGGGCTTTGAATCCGGTTATTGTCCATCCTTGCAACCTTGAATAGGTTGGCTGTGTGATTCTATATCCAGCAGTCGGCGTTTGACATCCAAGCCGCCGGCGTAGCCTGTGAGTTTTTTGTTTTTGCCGATAACGCGGTGGCAAGGGACGATAATGCTGATGGGATTACAATGGCAGGCCATCCCGACAGCCCGGACTGCTTTCGGGCAGCCGGCCATTTCGGCCAGTTCGCTATAGCTGACGGTTACGCCATAGGGAATTTGTAAAAGAGTCTGCCATATTCGTTTCTGAAAGTCGGTTCCTTTTATGAAAATAATGGGCAGGCTGAATGTCTGTAGCCGTTTTTGTGAGTAGGCTTCAAGTTGTTCGAACGCCAGATGGGTCAGTTCGCTTGGGGGGGCTGACGGTGATGAATGGTCGCCCCATGATAGTTCGGTGATATGGCCGTTGGTTTCGCAAACAGTCAGCAGGCCGATGCTTGTCATGCGGCATTCTGAGAAGAATGGTGATGGGGGATTTTTCATGGTTTACGGAATATAAAGAACGTCCCGCAAGGCGGTGAACCGCAAGCGGGACGGTTGTAACAGCAGTCGTTGTCCTTGTTATCAGATGAGTGTCATGCCAGCGGCCTTGCATTCGCGTCGCATATCGTCGGGCCAGATGCTTGATTGTGTCTCGCCGATATGTGCTTTGTGCAAGAGTACCATGCACAAACGGCTTTGTCCGATGCCGCCGCCAATGGATTGGGGCAGTGTACCATCGAGTAAGCGTTTATGGAAATACAGTTCTTTGCGGTCTTCTTTGCCGCTGGCTTCCAACTGGCGCAGCAATGCCTCGCGGTCAACGCGGATTCCCATGGACGAGAGTTCAATGGCACGTTCGAGGATTGGGTACCATACCAGCAAATCGCCGTTGAGACCGGGTAGACCGTTTTCAGAGATGGTGGAATAGTCATCGTAGTCCGGCGCCCGCAAGTCATGTTCTTTTCCGTCACTCAGTTTGCAGCCTATGCCTATAATGAAAACGGCACCATATTCTTTGCAGATGGCGTCTTCGCGCTCTTTGGCAGACATGCCCGGATAACGTTGCAGTAGTTCCTCGGCATGTATGAAATATACATCTTCAGGAAGGAACGGCTTTAATTGCGGATAGGTTTCGCAGATGTGAAATTCAGTACGCAAGATGGCTGAATAAATCTTTTGGACGATTTTCTTCAGAAAGTCCAGATGCCGTTGTGCAGGTGTCATGACACGTTCCCAGTCCCACTGGTCAACATAGAGGGAGTGCAGGTTACCCAATTCTTCGTCTGCCCGAATCGCATTCATGTCAGTGATGATGCCGTAACCCGGTGCAACGGCATATTCAGCCAAAGTCACACGTTTCCATTTTGCCAACGAATGCACGACCTCCGCTTGTGCCTCGTTCATGTCTTTGATAGGGAAACTCACGGGGCGTTCCACGCCGTTGAGGTCATCGTTCATGCCTAATCCTTTCAGAACAAAAAGTGGGGCAGTGACCCTGCGGAGTCGTAATTCTGTGGAGATGCTGCTTAAAAAGAAGTCTTTGATTTTCTTGATAGCAATCTCAGTTTGTTGCAGGTCAAGTTTTGCCGTATAATTTTGTGGCTTTATTAAATAACTCATTGTTTTAATATTTTTATCTGTCGCTTTCAATTTGTGCGGCAAAGATAAAAATTTTCAGCTAAATGACAACAATATTTTTACGAAAAGTATCTATATGATTATTCTGTCTGCTAAATATTTCATCCGACGGCTTGTTTTATTGCTTTTTTTTCTTTAATTTTGCACCGTCTTTAAGGCTCCGTAGCTTAGCTGTATAGAGCGTCAGATTCCGGTTCTGAAGGTCAAGGGTTAGAATCCCTTCGGAGTCACAAAGTTTTTTAATAGTGTTAAGATGAGGAGAAAGAAGGTGTGTCTATTTATAGATAGATGCACTTTCTTATTTTTGGGGGAATAGAAATGTGTCATTCATATTTTAATAATATATTATGCGGTCGCAGCAAAAAAATCCTGAAATGTGCTGATACGAAAAAGGTCTGCCGCTTTCGTAAAGTGACAGACCGTGAGATCCGTTATATTTTCTGGTGACGCCAGTTTCCTTCGGATTTTCTTGTCTGTTATGGCTGTTGTGCCTTATTACACGGGGGAGTAGGTTGAGGCTGCATCCTAAATACTACTGTCTTTTCTGAATTTTGTTGCTACTGTCTTATAGGTTGGCATGTCTACACCTAATTTTGTTCCTAAATCAATCATGTCGAACAGTATGCCTTGAATCTCCGACTCGTGGCCGCGTGCGATGTCTTTTTGCATGGAAGCGCTGCTATGCGGATCGAGTTTGTCGATGACCTTCAGGTTGTAACTTACCGGTTCCTCAAGATATTTGATACCTAATCGTCGTCCGATTTCGGCACTTTCGCGTGACAGGCCGATAAAAGTTTCGCGTACTGTTCCGGCATGCTGCACTTCGCCCATACAGACATCATGGTAGGCTCCTGTACATGCCATAGCTGAGATGAAGGACCATTTGATGAAGGTGTCGCGATTGATGTCGTCGGATATATCTACTTTTATGCCGCATGTGCGCAGTTCATCGGCTACGGCGTCAAGGTCTCCACGTGTTATTCTTTGTTCGGGTCGTGCGCCGAAAACAAGACGGAATATATTACCCATTTGACTGATTTCCCCCTCACCCGATATGAAACCGACGATATATATACAACCGTCGAGGACGGTTACATTCGGTACCATTTTTCCGATTCGTGGCCCTGTGCCGTAAACATTCAGAATGGGGATAACCAGTGTGGAGGGTTTGGAAGCCTTTGCGATGATGGCCGGTATGGTGTCGATTGAATAACCTTTCACGCAGACAAAGATAATGTCTGCTTTACCGTCATACTCTTCGGCTGTATAAGCTTTGACCGGGATATAATGGTCGCCCTTCAAATCTGATTTCAGGTGCAATCCGTGTTGGCGGATTGCTTCCAAATGTTTGCCACGGGCAATACATGTTACATCTTTTCCTTCCAGTGCCAGAAAGCCGGCGATGCTGCCACCGACGCCACCTGTTCCGATAATGAGGTAGTTCATAGCTGTAAATCTTAATCTTGAAAACTATTATCTTTTGATTAGCACGGTACAAACAAAACCCTACACAAGAAGGATGTTATATATCGGCTTGTGTAGGGTCGTTTCTTATTTTAAACTGTTTTTTATCCCAGGAATGATATTAGTACGCCGGCTGCAACGGCTGAACCTATCACACCAGAGATATTGGAAGCCATGCAATAGTTTAATACATGGTTCTTGACATCGTACTTTGTTGCAATTTCATTGCATACGCGGCTGGCCATTGGTACGGCACTTAAGCCGGTCGCACCAATGAGCGGATTGATTTTCTTTTTGCTGAAGAGGTTGAAAATCTTCACCATAAAGATACCGGATGCAATAGAGAGTGCAAATGCGAGGAAGCCGCCTATGACGATGCCAATGGTTTGCATGTTCAGGAATGCCTCAGCAGTCATCGTGGCGCCGACACACAGTCCCAAGAAGATGGTTGCCGCGTTCATGATGGAGTTGGAGGCAGCATCGAAAAGGCGTGATGTGTCAGAACCGATTTCTTTAAGCAGGTTACCGAACATCAGCATACCGATAAGGGGTACGGCTGTAGGGACAAACAGTGCAACCACTGTGGTTACTGCAATCGGGAATATAATCTTCAGCGTGCGCAGGTTCTTGATTTCCGTGGTTGACGGGAACTTCTTTTCCTGTTCTTTCATATTAATCATCAGTTCTTTCTTGGTGCAGGTAAGTTTGACAACTAATGGGATGATGACAGGAACTAACGCCATATAGGAATATGCCGCGATGGCGATGGGGCCGAGTAGATGGGGGGCCAGCTTGATGGTGGTAAAGATGGCCGTCGGTCCGTCGGCGCCTCCTATAATTCCTAAAGAGGCAGCTTCGCGTGGCGTAAAGCCCATGAGTATGGCTACCAGCAGGACGGCGAAGATGCCGAACTGTGCCGCAGCACCGAAGATGGATAGGCGAAGGTTACGCAACATGGGACCGAAGTCCGTCAGTGCGCCTACACCCATAAATATGATGGGCGGCAGGAAACCTGTTTTAATGAGCATGTAATATAAAAAGTTCATGAGACCGAATTCATGGGCTATGTCATGCAATGGCATTTCCCAAATGATTTTACGTGTGCCGTCGGCGCAGGTGACAAATCCTTCGGAGTCTGCTTGTATGACACCCATTTCGCCTCCCGGAAAGTTGGCTAACAATACGCCGAACGCTATAGGGATGAGCAATAAGGGTTCGTAGTGTTTTACGATGCCTAAATACAGCAATATGAAGGCCAGTGCGTACATAATGAGGAATTGCGGTTCGGCAATGATATTGCTGAACGCAGTCATGTCGTATAGCCTTTCCAATATATTCATTAATTCTTCCATGGCTTATTTTGCTATTTTCATAATCACATCATCTTCTTCTACGCTGTCACCCGAGTTGACACAGATGGCGGTTATTGTTCCGTCAAATTCCGCACGGATGGCATTGTAAGTCTTCATGGCTTCAATGTAAGCAATCGTGTCGCCGGCCTTTACCGTGTCGCCTACTTTTTTGGGCGTTTCTTGTGCATTCTTTATCAAATAGAATTTGCCTTCGAGCGGTGCGGTTATGTCTGTTCCTTCGCCTGTCGGAGCTGTTATTGTATTGGCAGTGGCCGGTGCTGCGTTGTTGGCCGGTTGTTCACCATAGGCTATGTCTACTTTGTAGCGCTGGCCGTTGACAGTGAGAGTGACGGTCGTCGGTTGTGCAGTGGCGTGTGCCGTACCATTGTGAGCTTCCGCCTTGCGCTTTTCGAGGTCGGCTTCGAAATTGGCTTTGGCTGCGCCGCTTTTGTATGCTTCGTACTGTGAGGGGTGCATGGCATATTCAAAAAGTTCTTCGTCGTCTTCTCCTGTTTCCCAACCTTTTTCGGTCATCATCTTGCGGTACTTATCCAGTTCGTCCGGATAATTGGCTTGTGGATCGGTATCGGAGAACTTGCGTCCTTGTTCTTCAGCCATTTTCTTGATTTCAGGTGCCACTTCACCCGGCAAACGTCCGGCTTTTCCGAGAATCATGTCCCATATATCGTCTGCAATCATGCTCCAACGTGGTTTCCCTTTTTCCATCTGTAACACGTTCATCAAGGCCAGGTTCTTAACATACTGGCTGAATGGTGTGACGAGACATGGATAACCAACCTTTGCCCAAATGTAGGCAACCTCTTCAAAGAGTTTTACGAGCAGGTCGTCTTCCGTCAGTTCTGGTTCGCCGTGTTTGGTTTTCCATTTATTGAGTGATTCCAGATTGGTTTCTAGGTCGGACATCAGCGAACCCATCATGCCGCCGGGGAGACCGGGAGCGATGAGTAGTGAGTTGTTGACACGGTTCAACGGGTTGCAGTAATAACCTAAGAAGTCGTCCATCATGGCTTGTATTTGGGAACGTACTTCCATATAAGCAGCCATATTGATTTCTTTCACCTTGAAACCTGCGTCTTTGAGCATGGCTTGTACTGCGAGGATATCGGCATGTCCTGTTCCCCACGCCAGCGGAGCGACAGCAGTGTCAACGTAGTCGCAGCCGTTTTTGCATACTTCAAGTATGGAAGCCATGTTAAAACCAGGGCCGGCGTGTGAATGGTATTGTACAATGATGTCTTTTTTATATGCTTTGATACCTGCGCATATTTTTCCGAGAGTTTCAGGGCGTCCGATGCCGGCCATATCCTTCAGACAGATCTCGTCGCAACCCAAGTCAATAAGTTGTTTGGCCATATTGACATAATAGTCCACGGTATGGATGGGGGAGTGGGTTATACACAGGCTGCACTGGGAAATCATGCCGGCCTCTTTTGCATATTTGATGCTCGGCGCGATGTTGCGGATGTCGTTAAGACCGCAGAACGTACGGGTTATGTCAGTGCCTTGCGCTTTCTTTACTTTGTAGAAAAGTCGGCGGACATCGGCCGGAACCGGGCTCATGCGTAACCCGTTGAGTGCGCGGTCAAGCATATGGGTCTGGATGCCGGCTTCACGAAATGGCTTGGTCCATGCTCGGACGGCTTTGTTGGGGTTTTCACCGAAAAGCAGGTTGACTTGTTCAAACCCTCCACCATTGGTTTCCACACGGTCGAAACAGCCCATCTTGATGATGGCCGGGGCAATCTTGACTAACTGGTCAACGCGTGGTACATACTTACCGGCGCTTTGCCACATATCGCGAAATACTAAACTGAATTTTACTTCTTTCTGTTCCATTGTTATTTTTATTTGATAAACTTGAATTGGGGCAATTACAGGCGTTCTGCTTTCTTGATATGGCCTTTGCCACCGGTGATTTCATTGATTGCTGCTTGAAGGACCGACATGGTTTGCGCGTCGATGGTTTGCGCGGTGGGTACTGTTTTGGTCGCTACTGTTTCTGGTGGTGCAAATTTATTAACGGCTTGTATCAACCATTTTCCGAGTTGGATGACAATCAGGAGGATAATGAATACTGTAACCATCCCGACAACCATCAACTGAATTGCTAAACCTAAGAATTCCATATTGTTTTTGTTTTATTTTGTTATTAAAAAGTCTTTTTTGATTATAAACTGCTTTTAAATGCATGCTAATTTACACTTTTTTTCTTTTAAATGATAAAGAATTAAAGCTTTTTAAAAGCCTATAAGCAGATTATAACATTTTGTCGGTATTCTTGTCGTTGAAATGAAATAGAGGCATGTAAGGTGACTCTTTTTTTTGAAGTAAAAAGAACCATATCAAACTCCATTCAGAGTAATGATATGGTTCCGTTTGTTTTTGGTTGTACTCTGCAACGTTACTGCGCTTTTTGCATTTTTTTATGGCTTATCGTCTTGTTTCGAGCCTGATACCGGCTTCACGGCAATCGGCGCCCATCGGTGGGTTTTCTTTGGTAATGGTGAGCTTGATGCCTTTTATCGACGGATATTCATTGTATAACCGTTTTGTGATTCGTCCAGCCAAGTGTTCGAGGAGGCAGGAAGGGGTGTCCATTTCTTCTTTGATGCTGTTGAACAAATCAGCATAGCTTACTGTACCTGTAAGTTCGTCGGT
Organism: uncultured Prevotellaceae bacterium; assembly: GCA_949299545.1. Lineage (GTDB taxonomy): Bacteria > Bacteroidota > Bacteroidia > Bacteroidales > Bacteroidaceae > Paraprevotella. The sequence continues at coordinate 44,221 of CASGAM010000040.1, forward strand.
CAAAACAGCTGCCGAAAAATCGGTTTCGGCTTCCAGCGTGACAAAGAAATTGGCACCCGTTTCTTGTTCCTGCGACGCTACGCCATGATGTGCGTAAAAGCGGATTCGATTGAGCAGTACCGTGTTTGAAATGTATTCCATCTTTTATCCGCAACGTGAGGCGCCACAGTGTTTGCAGATGAGGCATCCTTCCTGATAAACCAATGTTTCGTGGCCGCAATTAGGGCATTTCTGTCCTTTGGCTTCCGTTCCGTCTGAAATGTATTTCTTTAAAGCACGCTCTACACCGTTTTTCCACGTATTGATGCTTTCGCTTTCAAGTTGAAGAGAACTAACCAGGCGAATGACATGATCGAGTGGCATACGGTAACGCAGGACACCGGAGATCAGTTTTGCATAATTCCAGTATTCCTTATTAAATTTCTCTGACAATCCTTCAACCGTAGTCTTATAGCCCTTTTTGTTTTCAAACTGGAAGTCGTACCGTTTTGTCCCGTCTTCATTGACGTTTTTGATGATGCGACCCTTGATGACGCTTTTTGGTAGGACAATACCTTCGTCATCATCCTGGAGACCGGTAAAGATTTCGTAAGGATGCCCGTCGAGCAGACCGACGAATGCGACCCACTTTTCCTTGTTGTTTTGGAAACGAACGACGTCGCACTCTAACACTTGCGGGCGGGTTTCTGTCACCTCCGGACGTTTGCAAGGCATTTCTTCTTTCTTGTCTTTTACAGAAATCATCACACCTGAACGGGAGCCGTCACGATAAATGGTGCAACCTTTGCAACCAGAGCGCCATGCTTCGACGTAGAGTTTGTTGACGAGTTCTTCGTCCACGTCGTTGGGGAGGTTGACAGTGACGCTGATGGAATGGTCAACCCATTTCTGAATGGCCCCCTGCATCTTGACTTTCATGAGCCAGTCAACGTCGTTTGCGGTTGCTTTATAATAAGGAGATTTTGCGACTAATTCGTCTATTTCTGCTTGCGTGTAATTTTTGCTGCAGTCGTATCCGTTCGCTTCCATCCATTTCAGGAATTTCTGGTGGTAGACGATATACTCTTCAAACGCGTCGCCTGTTTCATCCACAAAGTCGATTCTTACGGCTGGGTCGTTGGGATTGACTTTGCGGCGGCGTTTATAAACTGGCAGGAAGACCGGTTCAATTCCGGAGGTCGTTTGGGTCATTAGGCTTGTTGTGCCTGTCGGTGCAATGGTGAGGCAGGCAATGTTGCGACGGCCGTAGGTTTTCATGTCTTCATAAAGCTGCGGGTCGGCTTCTTTCAACCGAAGGATGAATGGGTTGTTTTTTTCGCGTTCGGCATCAAATACTTCAAATGCACCACGCTCTTTGGCCATCTGCACGGACGAACCGTATGCCTGCAAGGCAACCGTTTTCTGAACTTCAACCGCGAAATCGGTAGCTTCTTGTGTGCCGTAACGTAAGCCCATGGCTGCCAGCATATCGCCTTCGGCCGTGATACCAACGCCGGTACGGCGTCCCATACCGCTCTTTTTATAAATCTTTTCCCAGAGATGGCGTTCGGTTCCTTTGACTTCCTCTGACTCAGGATCGGACGCGATCTTTGCCATGATTTGTTCTATTTTCTCTAATTCAAGGTCGATAATGTCGTCCATCATGCGCATGGCAATTCTGACATGCTTTTTGAACAAGTCAAAATCAAAATAGGCCTCCGGTGTGAACGGATTGACAACATAAGAATACAGGTTGATGGCCAAAAGACGGCAACTGTCATACGGGCAAAGCGGAATTTCCCCGCAAGGGTTCGTGCTGACTGTACGGAAGCCGAGGTCGGCATAACAGTCTGGAACGGATTCGCGCAGAATGGTGTCCCAGAAAAGGACACCGGGCTCGGCGCTTTTCCATGCGTTGTGGACTATTTTCTTCCAAAGACCGTTGGCGTCTATTTCTTTTGAGACCATCGGATTGTCGCTGTCGGTCGGGTATTGTTGGGTGTAAGGCGTGTTGTCTATGGCTGCTTGCATGAACGCATCGTCGATCTTGACCGAAACATTGGCTCCGGTTACTTTACCTTCCGTCATTTTGGCGTCGATGAACGATTCTGCATCCGGATGCTTGATGCTGACAGACAGCATCAGCGCGCCGCGACGGCCGTCTTGCGCCACCTCGCGGGTTGAATTGCTGTAGCGTTCCATGAAAGGGACCAATCCGGTTGAGGTGAGGGCTGAGTTTTTGACGGGTGAACCTTTGGGACGGATGTGTGACAAGTCGTGTCCTACACCGCCACGTCTTTTCATCAGTTGTACCTGCTCCTCGTCTATGCGGATGATGCCGCCGTATGAATCTGCCTGTCCGTCAAGTCCGATAACGAAGCAGTTTGAAAGCGAAGCTATCTGGTAGCTGTTGCCAATTCCCGTCATCGGGCTGCCTGCCGGGATGATATAACGGAAATGGTCCAAAAGCTCGAAGATCTCTTCTGCTTTGAGGGGGTTGTTGTACTTGTTTTCAATGCGGGCAATTTCATTGGCAATGCGCCAGTGCATGTCTGTTGGCGACTGTTCGTAGATATTGCCGAAAGAGTCTTTCATGGCATACTTGTTGACCCACACGCGTGCGGCCAGTTCGTCGCCGTTGAAGTACTTTAGCGTTTGCTCAAACGCTTCGTCATAGCTATAGACTTTTTGTTCCACGTCTTTTGTGTTTTTAAATGTTTATTCCTTTTCGTATTAACTTAAAAGTAGAAGAGAGTAGTTAGTTTCACAAAGGTTCTGCAAATCTACTTATGTTTTCCTGAATGGCCAAATTTTTAATCTTAAATCTGTATGGTTAAATAAAAGTTTTCCGATTTTTTATTTTAAATCTTTGATTATTATGTGGTTATATTTTTTATAAGAAACAAAAGTTTTCCATTTTGAATGTTGGGTGTGAAATTTGATGTTTTCTAATTGTAGCTTTTTGAAAATTCATGGTTTATAAAAACATGATATTTTGTTTGATTGTTGATTGTTTTTCTATTGATTTGGTTGTGCGTCTTTTTTATATATCAAATAATAAAAGTTAATCATTTATTTTTTTTGATAGGCTTGCAGTGACAGTTTACTATTTTAAAAAAAATATTTTTGAATACTGAGGTATTGAACGTGCCATCATTATCATCAGGTATATGCTTTCAAGCAACTAAAAAGTGGAATAGGAGGTTTCTGCATATTTTGCCATATAAGTAAAAATGAATCGTACTTCGTCTATTTTTGGGTACGATTCATTTTATTTCAAACTGAAAAACAATTTTATTCTATTTTTTTTTAAATATCATTTCCTGCATAATTCTTTCTGTTATAAGGTTTAACGCTATTTTAACCGGATGACAGTAAAAGAATAAGGAGATATTTCATACTGGAAATCATGATCTACCGTCATCGTCTTTACAGAAGGACGGACAGTTGTTTCTTCTGGCTTTCCGGATAAAACCGTTACTTCTGCATCTGAAGATTTATCAGTAAGAAAAGCTATATCCATACTTGCCTTAATGCTCACCGGAAGCATATTGACTAGTTTCAGTATCACATCTCCACTCTTCTTATCTTTTACCACTGATAATGAAATTCGCTTATGTACATTCTGGGCATAAAGTCCTTCGAGGGCCAGCTCTGACGGCAGATACTCACTGCCAGAATTCTGTCCGAACATTTGTTGGACATAATAATCGGTAGTTAGTCTGATCTCTGTATTGGTAAAATAGATCAGATTTGGACGCCACTGCGTATAATTGTCCTTGGCCAACAGCGGCGCATAGGAGGTCATGCTGACCACATCACCGTTACGCTCAACAGAAGTCAAGAATAAGGCGGTAGAAAGTGCAGTCTCTATGTTATTGACCCGACCGGGTGCATGAGCCGCATACTCGCCTAAATAGACCTTGGATTTGGTGCGGTCATAACGGTCGTAATAATCCTGATTGTAAATAAACCAGCCGGGAGAATTGTAATTATGTTCATCCACTATAGGCAAATTCAACTCGTCTGCAAACTTCCATCCCTCATCATAATCTGCCCCTTCACAGAAAGGACCTGACGTACCTATCACGGTAATATCGGGATAATGCTTTTTGACGGCATCGTATATCATCCGGAAACGTTCCTTGAACACCCGTGTAATCAGATCTTCATTGCCTAATCCAATATACTTCAGGTTGAACGGTTCGGGATGACCGGCTTTAGCACGTTCACGTCCCCACTTGGTCGTGCGGGGATCGCCGTTGGCATATTCTATCAGATCTAGTACATCCTGCACATACTGGTCCATCTTATCCATAGGAATACCTCCCTGCTGGCCGTGGGTTGTCACCAAATCCTTAGAATAATGGCTCTTTCGGGTGGAATTCTGGCATGGAACGCCGGCTGCCACTACAGGAAGCGGCTCCGCACCTATATCCTCACAGAACTGAAAATATTCAAAATAGCCCAAGCCGCGAGTCTGATGATAACGCCAGATATTGGGTGCTGGCTTACGGGCCTCAAGAGGTCCGATGGTTTCTTTCCAGTGATAGATATTATCCAGACCATCGCCATGTGCCAGACATCCTCCGGGAAAACGGACAAAACGAGGGTGAATATCCGCTATGGCCTGTGCTAGATCGGCTCTCAGACCGTTTTTACGCCCCTTGAATGTTTTTTGCGGAAAGAGTGAGATCATGTCAAGCGCATAGCTACCGGATGTCAAAGGTTGTATAACCAGTTTGGCCTTGGGTTCATCTGCTTTGGATGTCAGGGTTAGCCCGCACTTTTCCCAGTCAGAAGACGACGCGGTCAGACGGGAAGAAGCCAGAACCGTTCCATCCGGTTTCACCAGCTGTATGTTCCATTTGCTTTTACCTTTTCCCTCCATATTTCTGACAAATACAGAAAGGTCATATTTTTCGTTTTTTTTCACAGCCATACCATCAAATCCGTCATTGATTAGGCTGGCACCGGGCTGCACCACTTTCAAAACCGCATAATGCGGATTGTTCTGATGTAAAGGCTGCTCTGTCGCAATATTTAGGCTCATCCCTTCTCCGTCGATCTGCCATGCATATCGGCTGTTCCAATTCTTGTCTCTGTTACCGTCAGCTGCCGAATATTCAAAATCACGGTTCTGTACGAGTTCGGCATAAAGTCCACCGTCGGCAGCATAATTTAGGTCTTCAAAAAACACGCCGATCAGGTTCTCGCTGATAGGATAGGCCTCTTCGCCTGTCACTTTGATCCGGACTTTTACGGTATCCAATGTTGCAAACCGCGTCTGGTCGTGTTCGGCCCTTTCACCATGAAACATGTCCATATAGGCACGATAGTCCCTATACTGTTCCAGGTGTTCTATCATCTGATAAGGTATTTTCAGGGCATAGCCTTCAATGGTATCTCTTCCCCACCGGACTGTTTCGGGAACGGCTTTTCTCTCACCCATATCCTGATAACGCAACAACTCGGCTTTGTCAAAAAAATCTTGCGGTTTCCAATTGATCAGATCCGGAGTAGACGTATATGCCATAGCCGTTCCTTCCTCATCGAGATTCCAGAAAAGGTGAAGGACGTTATTTTCTGCATTTCCTGTCACATAAGGTTTATAAATTCTCTTCACCGGATTGAAATCACATCTCACCAAGGCAGCTCCTCCGGCCAGGTCTTGCCAGTCCGTCCCATCCTGGCTCCAAAGGAACCTGAGTCCGCTGCGTCCTTGATCATGAGCCGTAGCATATGGCATGATGTAGACAGAATCTGGCTGTGCAGCCTCTATATACATTTGGGATGACCAAAAAAGTAATCCCGTCAGCATCCATTTCTTTGTTTTCATGTGTCTGATCTGTTTTTAGTGTATTCAGTTAATCTTATACCGGGCATTCGGCACATATTTTCTTTTGTTGGACTGCCAATACTGTTCCAGACGGTCAGCCTCATCCGCAGTCAGATGAATGACTGCACCGTGCTTGGGGGCGTTGAAGTTGGTAGACTTCATGACACCGTCATTAAACCGTCCCAGATTCTTAAAGGTCATGAAGTCGGTTGTCTCCGTAAATCCGAAATTATGAGGGGTGACACTATAGACATCATACATCAATACCCAGCGGTCCTCGCCTATACGTTTCCACACGGTGGGCGCTTCACAAGCTTTCGGCTCGAAATCATACCATTTGGGATCATATACATAATCTCCGCTCATTCTGTCGGAAACGGCCTGCTTGATACCCGGCGTGCCGTCATGGGCGACATAAAAGAGGTGGTACTTGTCACCGACTCGCGTTATATCACCATCAATGGCAGAAACATTCTCATCGGGATATTCGAACAGTAGCTGGGGCAGACTTTCAATGCGGTTGAAATCATCATTGACATACACATAATACAATTTATTCCTTTCATTACGGAAGCGCATGGTATAGTATATCATCAGTTTTCCTTTCTTCTCGTCATAGCCGATCTCCGGCGCCCACGCACATCCGATTTCCGACAGTCCGGCGGTCAGTTCGCTGAAATTGATGTTCGCACGGTTCCAGTGTATGAGATCCCATGACTTCATCAGGACCAGTCCTTTGTTGTTGCCCCATCCGTAGGCTTTGCCGTCGCGCTCCCATTCCGTTTTCCGATAGCCGTCTCTTTGGGCAAATACATGCAAATCGGTCATGGCCAGATAGAAAGCGCCGTCCGGACCGCGGTAGATATACGGATCACGAATACCATGCTGGTTGGCAATGGTATCACCGGCCAGAACCGGCTCTCCGTCATTCACGGCCGTAAAGGAATAACCGTCACGGCTGACCGCCATATACAGGCCATGCGTTTCGTCCTTATGGAATACCATCAGATAAGCGCTCATGTCCTTTTCCTGAGGTACGGCATTCTGATAACGGAAACGGCTGAATCCGGCCTTTCCCTTACCTGCACTGACAAGAGCTACACGAAGGGCGAAAAAGCCCTTATAAGCGTTATGATGCATACCGGACACGTCTATGTTTTCGGCCAGAAGAGTCCACGAAAGTCGGTCTTCACTCACCCATATTGAAGCGCGGTTACCCTGGTTCTTGATCCTGACCGTAAAATTCCGGCCAATGGTATTGGGTTTCTCCGTCTTTTGTCCGGCATGGCGGTAAATCTCGAACGTCTTTCCGTCGGACATCAGCCCGGCAAAGGCTTTTTCATTGTAATACAGCAGCAAACCGGCCTTGTTGCCTTTCGTAACCTGCACATCAACTTCTGCCACGTAATTCTTGTCTTCAGCCGTAACCATCAGCAGACGACCGTCAGCCGGTGACTGTCCCTTTGCTTTCATCCATAAGGTGTTATCCTTGATCGTCACGGCCTTTGGAGCATATTCTTTCCAGAACATCCACTGCAATCCCAATTCCTTATCCGAAAAATCATCTGAGAGTTCCAGGCCTTGAGCCTTATATTCTCCTGCATTGACGGGATCAGCTTCCGAAAGGGTACGGCACCAGCCGTCCGACGTCCATTCCACCGGTTCGATAAGGGTCTGGCGTCCGAGCGTGTAATACCCATTGGCGTAAGCGTGATATACCACCCACCAACGGCCGTTCACGTCGTCTATCAGTGTGCCATGACCTTTTGACCACCAGCTATCCCTGACACTGTAGGTATGTACCAATGGATTATATGGCGAATTTTCCCACGGTCCCAACACATTCTTCGAACGGGCCATCACAACCATGTGACTGGTAGCCGGACCGGCAGTTCCGCCTTCGGCAGAAACCAGATAATAGTAGCCCTCATAGAAAAACAGTTTGGGTGACTCCAGATACATGCCCTCCGTTTTCCAATGCCGCGGAATAGGCCAGCCGTCGTACACCTTTTTTACCTCACCTCTGACAGAAAGACCGTCCTCAGACAAAGCCACGACCTTGCCTTCCGACAAATAGAGATAACGGTTTCCGTCCTTGTCGACGATATGTCCGGGATCAATACCACCGACTTTCAGATCTATCGGCTCGCTCCACGGTCCCTGTATCTGATCCGCCCATATCACCCAGTTTGTTCCTGCCGCCGGATAATAAATGTAATAGCGTCCCTTGTGCTTGACCAGATCGGGCGCCATGGCCGAACCTTCCCATTCGGTAATGACCCGACAGATAGGTTCCCAATGTTCCAAATCACGGGAATGCCAGATCAGGAAACCCGGAGAATAATAAAACGGAGAATGGGTCATATAATAATCTTCCCCTTCCCGCAAGATAGTGGGATCGGGATAATCCCCTTTCAACACGACTTTGGGATAATGGTCTGCATAAACCATTCCCACCAAACACCAGTAAAACAAA
>CASGAM010000041.1 GCA_949299545.1 uncultured Prevotellaceae bacterium
ACACATCTTATGTATAACTCACTATTTTTGTGTGCGGAAGACGATGGGAATGTGTTTCCTGTCGGCTTGATGCGGAGAGCGGAAGAGTTTTTTTCCTCTCATGCCCGATTTGTTCTTTCTTATGTCCATCACAGACACTGTGAATTTTATTCCGATGACTGTTATTGTAAGTCTGCTCGATGCCTTCCGCTATATATGTGTAAAATATTAGCGCCGGTTCTAGTAGTCGGAACGTTATATTGTTTGTCATATATTGTGTGTTGATATTGTAGATAAGTTTTTAAAGATGGAAAAAAGTGCTGATATAACGGAGAAGACAGACATGGAACGATTGAACTTCGAGATTGAAATGTCAGAGGCTATGTCCGGGGGAGAGGATGTTTCTGCTTGTGCTTCCTTTCTTCCGTGGAAAGAGGGGGATGATGTCGCTGTTTGGGATAAGTGTGGTTGCCGTAACAGGTGCGTGATACGTACGCAGGATGCCGGCCATATGCTCGAGGGCGTTTCAACGGCTGCCGATTGCTTTTTTGCTGTCTTTCCGTTTGACGAGCATTTGGATTGTTATCATGATAATGGCGCTTTGTATTTGGTTGGCAAGGATTTGCCGGCAACCCAGCAGGCCGTGCATGGTGGCTTTTCATCTGCATTGGATTTTTTATATGCCGATGTTACCGGGCCTGTTTTAAAATTCCAAAGGATACCGGCCTTTATTAAGTTCCGTATTGACGGTTGTGAAACTGCCGGAATTAAGACTGTTACACTGACCGGTGACGGTACAGCCCCCCTTTCAGGCGGTTGTATAGAGTTCAGGGTTCAAAGCTGCGAGGTGGTTGCGTATCCTGCTTCCGACAGTGTTGTGTTGGTCGCGCCGGCGGATGGGTTTAAAGAAGATGAGGACTATTTTTTTGTTGTGTTGCCTTCGTCCAATGTTTCGCGTAATGGCATGACTTTGACTTTTACGAGGCACGACGGTGCGACCTTTATTTATAAAACGGAAGAGAAACCGGTACTGCATTCCGGGCAGATATCGGATTTCGGGTGCATTACATTGAAAGGTTTTCATGCTTCCGGGGAGCGGCTTGCTAATATCTCGTTAGTAAAAGCTGTCGAGGCTGCTTTTCCGGGAATTGGATGGGCAAAAGACGCCGATGGAGCTGTATGCCTTACTGGAGAAAATCTTTCCCGAATCAAACGTATTGTGTCTTTGGATATTAGTGGCAAGGGGCTGGCCGACCTCGGTGGTATTGAATACTTTGAAAGGTTGGAACGACTTGACTGCTCACAAAACTGTCTGTCGTCTTTAATACTTCGCGGTTTGGAACGTATTGCTAGTTTAAACTGTTCTGACAATGTCCTAAAATCCTTGGATTTAAGTGGTATGTCAAACTTGAAAGATCTGGATTGTTCCTTTAACAGGCTTGACCGGTTGGAGTTTGACGGTGCGCCCGGTCTGGTTTATTTGAATTGTGCAGGCAATAATCTTTTGTTTGTTGATGTCGATGCCGTTCCGTCACTTCGTTATCTGGACTGTTCCGGCAATCAGATGTCAAGTCTGGCCGTCCGGGCTTTGGCTTGCTTGGTCAAATTGGTTTGTTCCCAGAATTCCTTTGAAGAGTTGGATCTGACAGAAAACACCCGGTTGTCAGAACTGATTTGTGGCTTCCAGCGTGCGACGCATGGCGTTTACCGCGATATGCACCTTTCACTGCCAGGCTGTTTCAGGAGTAAGTGGGAAGAGATGTGGCAAACCAACCAATGGAATAAATACATTATTGTAGATTACAGATGACAGCCGGTGGCAAATGACATGACACGGGCGTACAGGGCAGGGTTAGGGGAAAAAGAAATGTCGCTGATTGCTTGTTATATCTGTTTTTCTTCCTATCTTTGCAGGCGATAATAAATGTGGATAGATTTGGGCGGCTTGCAACCACAGTAAAAAATGCTAAATATTGTTTTTAAACTTACGCATTCCTTCCCAATGAACCCCATTCTTTATGTTGTTTTAATGATTAAATAAAGTTGGAAATGGGTTATTTGTTTACTTCCGAATCTGTATCTGAGGGGCATCCTGACAAGGTGGCTGACCAGATCTCCGATGCCGTATTGGATGAATTGTTGGCTTTTGACAAGGATTCAAAAGTCGCTTGTGAAACGATGGTGACCACCGGTCAGGTGATTGTCGCTGGTGAAGTCAAGTCGTCGGCTTATGTCGACTTGCAGGAGATTGCCCGCAGAACCATTCGCCGTATCGGCTATACGAAAGCAGAGTACAAGTTTGAGGCAGAGAGTTGCGGTATCCTTTCTGCCATTCATGAACAGAGTGCAGATATCAACCGCGGTGTGGAGCGCGAAAACCCGATGGAGCAGGGTGCGGGAGACCAGGGGATGATGTTTGGTTATGCTACAAACGAAACGGAGAATTATATGCCGCTTTCATTGGCACTTTCCCATAAGATATTGAAGGTGCTGGCAGAAATACGCCGCGAGGGTAAGGAAATGACCTATCTGCGTCCGGATGCCAAAAGCCAGGTAACCATTGAGTATGATGACAAGGGAAAACCGGTAAGAGTCGATACGATTGTTGTTTCTACCCAGCATGATGAGTTCGTCAAACCGTTGGATGGCGACCAAGGCAAGGCCGATGCACAAATGATGGCGACAATCCGGAAAGATGTCATCGATATACTGATGCCAAGGGTTATTTCTGAGATTAACGACCCGTCGGTGCTGGCATTGTTCGACAACCACATTACCTATCATGTCAACCCGACCGGAAAGTTTGTGATTGGCGGTCCTCATGGAGACACCGGGCTTACAGGCCGTAAGATTATTGTAGACACTTACGGTGGTAAAGGGGCGCACGGTGGCGGAGCATTCTCAGGTAAAGACCCTTCAAAGGTCGATCGCTCGGCTGCTTATGCTGCGCGTCATATCGCGAAGAATATGGTGGCGGCCGGTGTGGCGGATGAGATGCTGGTGCAAATCAGCTATGCCATAGGAGTGGCTAAGCCCGTCAATATTTATGTGAATACATACGGGCGTTCCCATGTGGCGATGTCGGATGGAGAGATAGCCCGTAAGATAGCCGACCTGTTTGATTTAAGGCCGAAGGCCATTGAAGACAGACTGAAGTTGCGTAATCCCATTTATGAGGAGACGGCGGCTTACGGGCACATGGGGCGCCGGCCGCGCAAGGTCGTAAAGGTGTTCCATAGCCGTTACATGCCCGCCAAAACCATCGAAGTGGAACTTTTCACATGGGAGAAGTTGGATTATGTTGATAAAATAAAGGCGGCTTTCGCTCTTTCATAAGATGGACAATACGACGTCTGTTTGCATCTATTCGGCTTCAAGTTGCCATTTGCCCGATGTCTATGTACGGGCTGCTCGTGATCTGGGCCGGTTGTGTGCCTGCAGGCGGGTGAGGATCGTAAATGGGGCTGGCCGTACAGGTCTGATGGCGGCTTGTTCGGATGCTTGTTTGCAGGCAGGCGGAACGGTTACAGGGGTTATTCCGTCTTTTATGATAGAACGCGGATGGCATCATACCGGGTTGACAGAACTGATAGAGACGCCCGATATCCATACCCGCAAACAAGTGATGTCGCGGGGCGTCGATGCCGTCATAGCATTGCCCGGAGGGTGTGGGACGCTTGAGGAATTGCTTGAGATTATTACGTGGAAACAGTTGGGGATTTACCATAAACCGGTTGTAATATTGAATGTCAACGGTTTCTTTGATCCCCTGATAAAAATGTTGGCGAAAGCCGTGTCCGAAGGCTTCATGGAACAGGCTCATGCCGGGTTGTGGCAGGTTGCCGCTACACCCGAAGAAGCCCTGGATATGTGCTTTGCCGGCCGTGATACGATGAACAATGGAAGATAGTACCGTTATCGATATGACAATCGTGGACACTTGCAGCACCGATACGGTTTTGCCCTGCTGCGACACAAACGTTAGTTCTCCTGTCGGTATTACGCCATTTGCCGATGAAAGCCCTGAAGGCTTTTTTGACGGCTCGGCTTTTTATCATCCCGAAATTCCGGCCAGGCCGCATGGTGTTATACCTGATCCGGTTCCTTATATGCTCGGGAATGACGAATGGATTTCGGTCATTCTCTTGTTTTGTTTTATTGCGATGACAGGCTTTTTTTCAAAAAGCAGGAAATATATTAAGAATGCTTTGGCCGGTTTCTTTTTCCCCTCAACGGAAAATTCCGGGATGTCAAATGAAGGACAGGGAGAGATTGTACGCATGGTGACCTTTTTTGTCTTACAGGCATCCTTGTTGATGGGTTTGTTTTTCTTTGTGATAAGCCATGAGCAAGACTGTTATCCCGATGCTTCCGTTCCGATACCTCTTTTATTATTGTTTTTTACAGTTGTTATCTTGGCCTATTTTGTGCTTAAACACGTCCTGTATAGATTTGTTATATGGATATTTTTTGACAGACAGTGTTATGAGAAATGGAAAGGCACCTATTATTTTATACTGTCAGCAGAGAGCGTGTTCCTGTTTCCGTTGTCTGTCATGGCTGTCTATTTTGATTTTTCCTTGCAGAATTTATGCTTGTCTTTGTTGATAATGCTTCTGGTCGTTAAAATTCTCTTATTTTTGAGATATTATACTATCTTTTCGTTTAAAATATATGGCATTCTGCATTTAATTGCGTACTTTTGTGCCCTCGAAATAGTGCCATTAATCGGGGTGTGGCATGCCCTTGTGTTGATAAATGAAAGTTTTATCTTAAAATATTAAGACATTTGATATGATTAAGAAGATCTTGGTTTCGCAGCCAAAACCAACTTCAGAGAAGTCTCCGTATTATGACATTGCTTCACAGTATGGCGTGGAACTGGTTTTCAGGCCGTTTATTAAGGTTGAAGGGTTGACAGCAAAGGAATTCAGACAGCAGAAAGTGTCTATATTGGATTATACAGCCATAGTTTTTACTTCAAGGAATGCCATCGATCACTTTTTCACTTTGTGCAAGGAACTTCGGGTCGTAATACCCGAAGACATGAAGTATTTCTGTATTACTGAAACGGTTGCACTTTATATCCAGAAATATGTGCAGTACAGGAAGCGTAAAGTGTTTTTCGGCGCCACCGGCAAGTTGGACAACCTGCTTCCGGCCATGGTGAAACACAAAATGGAAAAATATCTTGTTCCGATGTCTGATGTACACAACGATGAGATATCCAATTTGTTGACCTCTAAGAAATTGGTTCATAAGGAAGTCGTAATGTACCGCACCGTCAGCAACGATTTTGGTCCCGATGAGCCGTTCGATTATGACATGCTGATATTTTTCAGCCCTTCAGGCATCCAGTCGTTGTTGAAAAACTTTCCTGAGTTCGAGCAAGGAGAGATTGCAATCGGAACATTCGGTCCGACAACCGCCAAGGCTGTCCGCGATGCCGGGTTACGTCTGGACCTTGAAGCACCGTCGGAACAATATCCTTCGATTACGGCTGCACTGAGCGATTTTATCAAGCGCCGCAACGGTTGAGTTGATGAAGGACAAGACAGATTTATTGGATGAGGAACCTATTGCGCGTTTTTGCCTGCGGGTTCCTTATGTTGTTAAAGATTGACGCTTTGTTGTGTTTCATGCCTATGAAAGAACATCCCTTCTCATTTCACAAAACCGAACGGTTGCAGAGCAGACGCCGGATAGAGAGCCTGTTTGCCGGTGGGAAAAAGTCGATGGCGGTTTTCCCGCTCAGGGCGGTATATGTCACCCGTCCTGCCGATGGGAATGCGCCGAACGTGTCCACGCTGGTGTCTGTGTCTAAACGTCGGTTTAAGCACGCTGTGGACAGGAACAGGGTGAAACGGCAGATACGCGAGGCCTACCGTTGCAACAAACAGATTCTTTGCCGGGTGGCAGAGGGCGCTGACTGCCGGTTGGACATTGCCTTCATCTGGTTGTCGGATAAGATATATGCGACGGGTAAAGTAGAATCCTGTGTCGTACGTTTGCTTACCTGTATTGCAGAACAGATACAGGCAAATCAGCAAAAAGCCGTTGCCGGTAACGAATGAAAACAAGCCATGGCAAATAAGGGAAAGAAACGGTTGAAAACTGTTGCCGGTGTGTTGTCACATTGGTTGGGAATTTTTTTGATACTGCCCATACGGTTTTACCGGCAATACATATCGCCGTTTACGCCACCTTCTTGCCGTTTCACGCCCACATGTTCACAATACGCCATAGAGGCAATACAAAAGCATGGCCCGTTTAAGGGGTTCTGTTTGGCGTTGAAACGGATTTTACGTTGCCATCCGTGGGGTGGCAGTGGATATGACCCTGTTCCGTAATGATGACCGATACGTTTTTGGATTTCCATACTCATAAAGCTGCGCCCTTTCCGGGCGAAACGACGGTGCAGAGCATTGACCTTGCTGCTGTTCGCGACATCGGCGGGAGGGATGGTTTGTACTCTGTAGGCATACACCCGTGGCATGTTGGAGAAGCGGACGGGGAGATGTTCAGTGCCCTGAGAAAACAGGCCGTTTCAGCGCGCTGTGTCGCCATTGGCGAGATAGGGTTCGACCGTTGTGTTGCCACCGGTATGGCCGGACAGGAGAACGTGCTGCGCCGTCAGCTGGAGCTGGCCCGTGACCTGCAACTGCCGGTGGTCATCCATTGCGTCAGGGCGTGGTCCGAACTTTTGGCGGTTCTCAAAGATGTTGATTTACAGGTGGCGTGTGCCATACATGGCTTCAGGGGAAAACCGGCATTGGCCGAACAGTTGCTTTCAAAAGGTTTTTACCTGAGTTTCGGCTTCCGCCATTGTCGCGAAACACTCTTGTCCTGCCCCTCCTCCCGTCTCTTTCTTGAAACGGATGCAGACAGTCGCGGGATAGTGGACTTATACCGTGAAGTTGCGCTCTTGAGAGGGACGGATATCGGTGAGCTGAAGGATGCCTGCTGGCGTAATTTCTTGAAATTCAGAGGCGATAGGCGATGACTCCCGACAGGCAAAAAATAAACGTTATTAGTTGCATATTCCGATGAAAGGTCGTACTTTTGTACCTGTCAATCAAAAAAATATATTAACTCATACGATGAATTTTGTAGAAGAACTTAAATGGAGAGGCATGATCCACAATATCATGCCGGGTACTGAAGAACTGTTGGAAAAAGAGCAGGTGACAGCATATCTGGGTATTGACCCTACTGCCGATTCCCTGCATATAGGCCATCTTTGCGGCGTCATGATGTTGAAGCATTTCCAGCGCTGCGGCCATAAACCCCTCGCCCTGATAGGCGGAGCGACAGGTATGATTGGCGACCCCTCCGGAAAGAGCCAGGAGAGGAATCTGCTCGATGAGGCAACCCTGCGGCACAACGTGGAGTGCATAAAGAAACAGTTGGAACGTTTCCTCGATTTCGACAGCGATGCGCCGAACCATGCAGAGCTGGTCAACAACTACGATTGGATGAAAGATTTCAAGTTCCTGGACTTTGCGCGCGAAGTAGGAAAGCATATCACCGTAAACTATATGATGGCAAAAGAAAGCGTTCAGAAACGTCTGAACGGCGAGGCGCGCGACGGTCTTTCCTTTACCGAGTTTACCTACCAGCTGCTCCAGGGGTACGACTTCCTCTATCTCAACGAACATAAAAATTGTAAATTGCAGTTGGGCGGCAGCGACCAGTGGGGCAACATAACCACGGGGACGGAGCTCATCAGGCGTACCAACGGCCGTGAGGCGTATGCCTTGACGTGTCCGCTTGTAACAAAAGCCGACGGGACGAAGTTCGGAAAGACAGAGAAGGGAAACATTTGGCTCAACCGCGAGTACACATCGCCATATACGTTCTACCAGTTCTGGCTGAATGTGGCAGACGAAGATGCAAAACGTTACATCCGCATCTTTACGACACTGGAAAAAGAAGAGATTGACGCGCTGATTACCGCCCATGATGAAGATCCCGGCCGGCGTGAACTGCAGAAGCGTCTGGCGCGCGAACTGACGTTGATGGTACACGGCGAAGAAGATTACCAGATGGCAGTCGAGGCCAGCAATATTCTGTTCGGTAAGGCTACCAAGGAAAACCTTGCAAAACTCGACGAACAGACCCTGTTGGATGTTTTTGCCGGTGTTCCGCAATTTGAGATTTCCCGTGAGGCGCTTGCCAATGGCGGTGTCAAGGCGGTCGATCTGATGGCTGAGATGACGCAGTGCTTCCCGAGCAAGGGCGAGATGCGCAAGACAACACAGGGCGGTGGTGTTTCCCTGAATAAGGAGAAACTGACGGCCTTCGATCAAATCGTCACCGAAGCCGACTTGTTGGATGGAAAATATCTGTTGGTGCAGCGTGGCAAGAAAAACTATTTTCTGCTGATTGCAAGGTAATGTTGCAGTCTGTAGAAAAAAACGGGATAAAAGTTTGCGGGATAGACATTTTTGTACTATCTTTGCACCGCTTTCGAGAGAATGCATAGAGGATTGGGCTATGGTGTAATGGTAGCACAAGACATTTTGGTCGTCTTAGTTCTGGTTCGAAACCGGATAGCCCAACTCGGGAAAAGGGGGAGTGCTTTTCAGCATCTCCCCCTTTTTCGTTTATGTGTGTTTTCCTTGCCCGATGTTTTGTGGCTCAGCAGAAATTCAGTGGGGATAAGTTGGCTCAATGTAAAAACCTGAGAGGCTTTTTTATGGTCGTCGGGTGCGTTCTGCAACGGCGTTCTTTTACCTTTCGGATTGCGTGCGGTTACAGCAAAATTTGCAAGCGGTCGCTTCTACAAGGCGACCGCTTGCAAATTTTTCTGCGACCGCACGCAGCGGCAGGCCCTCCGCGTCAATTTGTTTTTATAAAGTTATTCGGTTGTAACCGTTTGATTGCCTGCGTTTTTGCTGTTTTAAAGGATTGGCGACTATAAAGGTGGCATTTGATGCAACACGCGCACGCGCGCGCGAAACCATATAATATAATGGGGGAGACGGGTAACTGCCTTGTGTCGGCTATCTTCTGCTATTTAGGGACATTTACTGAATATCCCTAAGTAAGACGACTATGTCTGTAGGAGATTTGTAGGTTTTGTTGAAAAGGATACAGGTTCGTGATTCGCCTATTCCGGTTGATATGAACTAAAAACAGAAAGGTCTTCATTCCTGAAGACCTTTCTGTTCTGGTGATTCGTTTGGGGCTCGAACCCAAGACCCCAACATTAAAAGTGTTGTGCTCTACCTGCTGAGCTAACGAATCAGCCTCAAATGCATATCATTTTGTGATTGCGAGTGCAAAGGTATGCATCTTTTCCCGATTATGCAAATTATTCTACACTTTTTTTGCGTTGCCGGTTGAATTTTCTGTTCCTTCTGTGGCTTCCATCGCTTCAGGAGCGGCGGCAGCCGGTGCCGGTGCTAAAGCCTGTACGGCTTCTTCGTCCTTGCTTTGCCGGTGTTTTCTGCGTTTCAGGCGTTCCTGCCGGCGTTCGTCAAGCGCGATGAACTGCCGGTAGTACGACAGGATGAGGGTCGTCAGCGGCAGGGCGATGATGAGGCCGATGATGCCCATCAGGCTGCCCCATACGGAAAGCGCCAGCAGAATGACCGCCGGGTTCAGCCCCATGATATTCCCCATGATTTTCGGAACCAGGAAAGCATCCTCTATGCTTTGTACGACGATGAACACGATACATGCGGACAACAGTATCAGCCAAAAGCTCTCGCCCGTGTCGTTGGCCTTCAGGATGGCCAGCAGGATGGTCGGGATAAAGCCTGCAGCCTGCAGATAAGGCACCAGGTTCAGCAGCCCGATGAAGAGGCCGAGGCCGATGGCCAGCGGAAAGTCGATGATGACAAAACCGATACTGAACAGAATGCCCACGAGGAAGGCCACTAACGCCTGCCCGCGGAAATAGGAGTTCATGCCCCGTTGCACGTCATCCACCAACCGTTTGGCGATGCGCCGGCTCCCCTTCGGCACTAACTTGATCCAGCCGTTCGACAGTTCCTCATAGTCGATGAGGATGAAGAAGAGATACAGCAGGACGATGCAGAAGCCCACTAATGCGAAGATGATGTCCACAGTCTGCGAGAGCAGATTCCAAAGCTGGTTGATGGCCACCTTCAAGGCTTCCACTATGTTCTTTTCGTGAAGCAGCTGCATAATGGCGTTTTCGTCGATGTGTTGTTGCAGGAATGTTTCCACGGCCACGGCGATGCCTGCACCCCCGTTCTGCCGGATGAACTCGCCCGTCACCTCCCTGAATTTCATGAATTCCGCCACAATGGGTGGTATGATCAGGTAAAGGACGCCGGTCAGGCAGCCGAGGAAGAGCAACAGCGTGACCACAATGGCCAGGAGGCGGCTTTTCAGGTGCAGCCTGTACTGGAAGAACTTGACTGCCGGGTAAATCATGTAGGCGAAAAACCAGGCGATGAAGAACGGTAACAACACATTGCTCAGCCTATTCAGAATGTACAGCGCCAGTCCGACGATGGCTACAGCTATCAGTCCGCGGATAAAGCGGTCGAAAGTAATTTCCTTCTCTAACATATTAGTGCCGTAAAATAAAAGGTTGACAGACGATGGCGACCGGAACAGCTCCGCAGGTGTGGAATTTCGGGTCATGCTCATCTGAGACAAATTTACAAAATAAGCGCATAAAAGCCACAAAACAAGTCACAAAATCGCAAACTTCTGTTAAAAAAACGTCTGTATGGTCCTTTGATAACCATTTATGCTTATTTTTGCCGGCAGATATTTCTGAAATATGGGAACATTATACTTGGTACCGACCCCGGTGGGCAATCTCGAGGACATGACTGTCCGTGCCGTCAGGGTGTTGAAGGAGGTTGACCTCATCATTGCGGAGGATACCCGAACGACCGGCATCCTGTTGAAGCACTTCGAGATAAAAAATGCCATGTGGGCGTACCACAAGTTCAACGAGCATCAGACAGTGGGCGGTGTTATTGACCGGCTGCGCGCAGGCGAAAACGTTGCCGTGGTGTCCGATGCGGGTACGCCGGGCATTTCCGATCCCGGTTTTTTAGTGGCGCGCGAAGCCATCAAGGCCGGCATCGAAGTCACCTGTCTGCCCGGTCCTACGGCATTTGTTCCCGCCCTTGTTGCATCGGGATTGCCGTGTGACCGGTTCTGCTTTGAAGGTTTCCTGCCTGTCAAGAAAGGGCGTGCTACACGTTTGGAGGCTCTTGTGTCCGAGACGCGTACGATTGTCTTCTACGAATCACCTCACCGTCTGGTAAAGACCCTTGGTCAGTTGGCCGGTGTCTTTGGGGCGGACCGGAAGGCTGCCGTGTGCCGCGAGTTGTCGAAGTTGCACGAACAGATTCACCGCGGTACGCTGGAAGAACTTTGTGCCTTTTTTGCTGCAACCGAGCCGCGCGGTGAGATTGTTATTGTTGTTGAGGGAGTGGAAGAGGGGAGAAAAACGCAGGGCAACAGCCGTCGCAAGGCCGAGCAGAGAGATGGCGCGGAGGATGGCCGGGAAGTCGCCGGCTTGTAAAACAGCTAATCATTTATATTAAAATAAGGAAAACGTATGAAAAAGATTTTAATTTGCGCCGTTGCGGTCACCACGCTTGCGTCCTGCTTCGGCGGTTCCGGCAAGAAAGAAGAAGCCCTCAATCGTGAGCGGGACTCACTGATGATGGTCATCAACGAGAAAGACAACGAGTTGAACGACATCATGGGGATTGTCAATGAGATACAGGACGGTTTCCGGCGCATCAACGAAGCCGAGGGGCGTATTATGGTTAAGGACGGCGACGTGGAGTCGGAGAGTACCAAACAGATGATACGTGAGAACATGCTCTTCATTCAGGAGTCCATGGCACAGAACAAGGAAAAAATCAGCCGCCTGCAAGAACAGTTGCGCAGCAGTACCATCAAGGCCGACAAACTGAAGAAAATGGTCGATGACCTCAGCGCGCAGCTCGAACAGCAGACGCGCCGTGTGCAGGAACTGCAGGCCGAACTGGCGGAAAAGAACATCATCATCACCATGCAGGGCGATTCCATAGGGGTGCTGAATGACAACCTCAACCTGCTTACGGAAGACAACAGGTCAAAGAGCGAAAAGATGGCACAGCAGGACCGCGATTTGAATACGGCATGGTTTGTCTTTGGAACGAAGTCGGAACTGAAAGAACAGAAAATATTGCAGGATGGCGACGTACTGCGCTCCAATGACTTCAACAAAGACTACTTTACAAAGATTGACATCCGCTACGACAAGGAAATCAAACTCTACTCCAAGAATGCCAAACTGTTGACAACGCATCCGGCCGGCTCCTATAAGCTCGAAAAGGACAAAAAGTCGCAATATGTGCTGGTCATTACCGATCCTCAGACATTCTGGAGTGTCAGCAAATATTTGGTCATACAGGTACGTTAATACGTTAAAAAGAGATAAACGTTTATTCAAAATGTAAGAAAGACGCCTTTCCCCGGAGGCGTCTTTCTTTTTTTGTTGAATATCCCGAATAAATCTTATGGCCGGGTATTCAAAAAAGCGGACATGTAAGCCGGTGTGGCGATGTCCGCCAGCTTTCCCCTATTTTGTTAAATTCGGACATAAAAAAGTTCCCATAATGCCCCGTTTCTATTTAAGAAACAGTAGATTGCTTTTGCAAATATAAATATTATCTGTGAAACGAACAAATTACCAATCCCATTTTGTCGTGATTGTTATGAAAAATCTCTTTTTAAGAGTACAATACAGGATTGGTTTTTTTCTTAACATGTACATTTTGAATAGATTACAAACAAACAGGCTGTTTCTTAAATAGAAACGGTAATATTTTTATAAAAAGCGAGGCGTCCTCCCATTTCTTAAATAGAGATGGGAGGAGGTAGTTATAGCTATGTTGCGTGTGTTTTTCTTTTCAGAGACAAACAAAAAGTTTTAATGGCAGATGGTAGTTTGTTCGGAATTCGGCTAATTTGAATTACAAAAAATTGTAAATACATTGTTATTAACTTGCGCATTAATTAAAAAGACTTTATATTTGTCCATAATATACTAAAAAATTTGGACTTTTATAAGTGAGAATCATTAAAGCCTGTATGCAGGTAAGGTGGATAAAATTATTAACAGATAATATATATACTGCTATTTGATATTCTGAGATTGTTAATTCATTAGAACTACGAGAATTTGAGATTCATAAACATTGGAAAGCCTGGGAAACAGATAGTAAACGGAAGAAATTCCGGTCAAGGGATATACCTGATATTTCCGGATGTCAAAAACAAACCGGTTGCAGTCAAAAAGACATTATGAAGAGATTTATTACAATATTGTTCCTATTGACGGGCTTGACAGTTGCATCAAAAGCGCAGACGTTCGCCCTCAAGACCGACCTCATCAACTGGGCAACGGCCTCGATAAATCTTGAGCCGGAAGTCAGAGTGGGCAAGAAATCCACCATAGCCCTCGGGCTGTCATATAATCCATGGACCTTTAAAGACAACAAGAAGTGGCGGCACATCCGTGTGCAGCCCGAATACCGCTTCTGGACCTGCCGTCCGTTCGCCGGGCATTTCCTTGCGGCACATGCCTCGTTCACCCATTTCAATGCGGGGAACGTCGATTTGCCGTTCAACTTCCTGTCGGCGTTGAAGACACAGCGCCTGCAAGGCAACGAGTATGCCATCGGCGTCGGCTACGGCTATCACTGGATTCTCAGCACCCACTGGAGCATCGAGGCCGAACTGGGCGTCGGCTTCTCGCACGCCAACTTCAACGTACACGAATGCCGGAAGTGTGGCGCGCGCCTCGGCGACCGCTGCACCAACAAGTTCATGCCCACAAAGGCGTCCGTCTCATTCATTTATGTATTCAAATAAAACGTAACGCATGAGAAAGAACATCACCATAGCCATCTGCCTGTTCAGCGCCGCCATCACCTGCATGGCCGGCAACGGCGGCAACAGCCCCGTCATTGAATGGAAAGACAGCACTACCCTGGCCGTCCGCTTCGATGTGCGTGCCGACGACGTCCGCTTGGGCACCAACGACCGCCTCGTCGTCATGCCGCGTCTGGTCGGCGCCGACGGCAACAGCCGCTGGCTCCCCTTCGTGGAATACGCCGGCAAGCAGAACCGCAAATATTTCGACCGCCGCGCCGCCTTGCAGGGCGAAGACCGCAACGAGGTGAAGCCCGTCGACGGCTCCCTGACCTACGAATACACCGTCCGCGCCGAGTCGTGGATGCGCCATACCGACCTGACGCTCGCCATCGAGCGCGACTACGAGGACTGCTGCTGCGTCACCAACCTGCCGGGCGACACCGCCGCCGCGCCCCGCTACTACTGGCCGGGCACATCCAAAGTGGTGCCGCGCATCAGCGTGGCCGAACGGCTGGCACGCACCGAGCATCTGCTCAAACCCGTGGCCGACTACCGGCCGGTGACTACCGCGACGCCCCTGCGACGCATACCGGGAGCGCAGTTCGTCTTCTTCCCCATCAGCAGCACCGAGCTGAAAGCCGACTACCGGCGCAACAGGGAGACGCTCGACCGCGTGGTGAACATCCTCAAAACCATTGAGCCGGACACCGCCTCGGCCGTGGTATACGTCAACATCGTGGGTTCCGCTTCACCCGACGGTCCCGCCAAACAGAACAACCGGTTGGCTGAAGGGCGTGCCAAAGCCCTTTGCGACTACATACGCGCCTGTGGCGTCGGGCTGCCCGACAGCGCCTACCGCATCGCCACCGTGGGCGAGGCATGGGCCGACCTGCGCGACGCGGCCCTCAGCGACAGCGTGCCGGCAGGCGATGAGCTGATACGCATCATCGACGGGACGGACGATCCCGACCGCCGCGAGCTGTTGATGAAACGGCTCAACAAGGGCAAGACCTACGACTACCTGCGCCGCCACGTCCTCGCCGAGCAGCGCCACTCCGGTTACGTGAACATCTACTACAGCGCCCGTCCCGATGAGCCGGCGCTCGCCATCAACCGCGCCGTGGATCTGATTGCCGAAGGGCGCTATGCCGAGGCATTGGCCGAGGTGGAGAAGTGGAACGACCCGCGCAAGTGGAACACACAGGGAACGGCCCTCTACCGGCTGGGGCGCAAGGACGACGCCCTGCGCTGCTTCAGGCTCGGCGCCGAAGCCGGTGACGAAGAGGCCGCCCGCAACTATGACATGCTGAACAACTGACCGCCGGCGGGGCAAAAAAAGGAAGGACAGTCCCCGCCAAGCGGCACACAATATATAACGAAAGATAAAAAGGAAATAAAAAGTTTAACGCTTAAAAACAACTTGTCTTATGAAGAATTTAGTTTCTAAGAAGTCTTCATGGCTCATGGCAGCCGTGATGATGGGGGCGGCAGGCCTGACAGGCTGCTCCAACGAGAGTGTGGTGGAAGAGCAGGCGCCCGTTAATCCGACCTACAACGGGGAAAGCGTGAAAACGCAGTTCGCCATCAATATCCCTTATGCCAACCCGAGCAAACGTATGACGGACGATAATACGCAGCAGGATGGTAAAAACTTCCTCGGCATGAGCAATATCAGGCTGATTCCGTATAAAGATGGTACATCATGGGATAGAGCCATCAGCAAAATCTTGGCTTTGGGTGATATAGGCAGTGACAATGATATCAGCAATAGTGGCGGTGAGGGTACACATGAAATCACTAAAACATATCGGGATGTTGATATTCCTGTAGGAATAACCAATTTCCTGTTCTATGGTGAAGGTACAAAGACCGGTACTGATGACGCAGAAAAAAATAAAAACAACGGTGCGTTGGTAGCGACCATCGATGGTCTGACATCTCGTGATAATATTAGTTTTGCTTTGAAGAAGGTGTATGAAGGGAACGACTTCGGAGATACGCAGGCTGCGCTTATTGCATTGCTGAATGGGGTGGAGAATGCAACTGATGGTAGTACGACATGGGAAAGCTATAAAGACAATACTGCTATTTCCGGTAACGCCTACATCCTCAAGAACCTGTATAACAATTATACAACTCATATGAAAGCCGGCTCCGCCAATTCCATTCTTAAATTGATGCAGGCGCTCTATACCGAGTTGGACAAGTTTGATAATGCAGGTGGGTCTTCAAACGAAGAGAAAGTGGCAGCTGCTATTATGACAGCCATTACAACTGCCTATTCTTCAAATTCATCGAAAGCGCAAATTTCTGTTAGTGGCAGTGACTTTTCTTGGGGTAGCTCATCCGACGATGTTAAAAATTTCCCCCGCAATCTCGGCTTGCCGGATGGTGCCGTACGGGTGAAGTTTGAAACCAATGCGTTTGCAAGTGACAATTTCACATTGACGGTTGGTGGAGCGCAGGCAGTGGATATTAAAAACATCACCTATCCCGCATCTTTGTACTATTTTGTCGATTCCGAATTAGGTGCTAAAGACGACGCAGCTGCGACCTTCCCGGCTGCCGGTAGTTGGGGAACTGAAGCTTGGAGTGGCTGGGTCTCTTCTGTAACTGCAAGTACCCGTGTCATTGCCATGAAAGAGCCTGTTGAATACGGTGTAGGTTTATTGGCAACAAAAGTGAAACTTAAGAGTCTTACTTTGCTTGACAATAAGAACAACACGCTTACGTTCACCACAGGAAGTCCATTTGAACTCACCGGTGTTCTGATTGGCGGACAGCCAAACTCTGTTAAATGGAATATGGTACAGGCATATGATGATGTTACAGGAAATCGCACACAAACCATTTACGATGCGGCAGTAGCAGCTACTACAACCGTGTCTACTTCTGAAATGACAACTCCAAACTACACTTTGGCTTTGGATAACAGTAAGTTTACTGATGCTGACCAAGGAACAAGAGCAGCCGCTGCTCTTCAGGACAATGTAAACATTGCCATAGAGTTGGTCAATAACAGCGGTCAAAACTTTGCGGGTGTGGACGGTACGGTTTATGCCGGCGCCACATTCTATTTGGTGGCTCAGTTGGATCCGGACGGAACCGGTGTAACCAATGCTGGTACTGAATCTGTTTTCATGAAGGACTACAAAACTACAGCCAACCTGACCGTTAACTCTCTGAAGAACGCTTATAATGTGCTCCCAGACCTTCGTTCTACAACGTTGCAGTTCGGCTTGGCAGTCGATCTTGACTGGGAAGAAGGTTTGATCTTTAATGTAGGTATTGAATAATCCCATCTTATTGTCCTGTCGGCCGTCTGCCGTATGTTTTCGGCAACGGGCGACAGGCTTTCCGGGCGGCCGGCCCTGACCGGCCCGCCGCTCACCAACGTACTCAGTCCGGCAGCTTGCCGCCTGCCGGGGAGCAGAAACCAAAGAGATTATGTACAGCAACAAAATACGCGACTTACAAAGATGGTTGGAGGTTAGCGCGCTGACGCTCATGCTGGCCCTGTTGCCGCTGTCGCTCGTGTCGTGCATCGACGAGGACCTGTCAGACTGCGGCACGGACTATGCCGTGAACTACCGCCTGGTGCTTGAGCAATCGCTCACCATGTCTATCGACGAGGCGCTTAACCTCGACAACGAACAGGCACTGGCCGAGATCCTCAAGGACGAGCTGAGCGGCGTCACCAGCAACCGTGCGCGCCTCGTCGACCTGTCGTTCTATCACATTCCGCAAGGCGACCTGTCTGAGCAGCGTACCATCCGCACCGATGCCAGCGAGCTGAGTCTCAGCTTCTACATGCAACCGGCGCACTACGGTCATATCGCGCTGGCCGCCACGCAGGAGACGCAGGATGCCCGCATCGAAGGGCGCGGCCGCATGGATGAGTTGTCTGTCATACAAAACGGGAGTGACACCATCGACAGCCATACGACGGGTATCTACATGGGACACTGCGACCTCGACATCGGCACCGCCTCGGCTACTTTCCATGTGCCGCTCTACATGCAGAACGCCATCAGCATCGTGGTCATCGACCGCGGCAGCTCGCCGGCCACCATCGTCAACGGCTTCACGCGCGGCATGGCCACCGGACTTGCCTGCGCCGACAGTGTGTGGCGCTTCGATTACAGCCGCGTCATCCGCAACCGCATGGCCGAGAGCGGCGAGCTGACGGCCTGCTATGCCGTCTGTTTCCCTTCGGCCGGCGATGACACCGCCGGCAGGACGGTCGGCGTGCGACAGGACAGCGGCGAAGACGGTCTCTGGTTTACCGACGTCTATACCCGGCTGCCCGACGGCAAATATGTGAAAAACGTGCTTTCCATCAAAGACCGGCTGAAAGCCGGCACGGTACACGTCGTAAAGATGAAACTCAGCCACGACGGCCAGCTCGTCTCGAACACGGCCAGCGTGGGGGTCAGCGTCACGCTCGACTGGAAACCCGGCGGCGATTACGACATCGACATGTAGCCGGTGTCCGCGTCGCAGGCTTTTCCGGACAGCCCCGGCAAACAGACGCCGGACAGATGCGTTCCGGACAGAAATGAACAGTTGTTTTTGATAAAAACATGCGTTTTTGATATGAAAAGAATACTGTCGAACATATTATCCCGGCCGCTTGCCGGAACTGCTCTTACCGCTCCGGCCTTGTTCCTCTGCATGATCCTGTCAGTGTGCCTGCTTTCAGCCTGCTCCAACGAGACCGGTCTGGACCTTTTCCCGGCCGAAAGCAAAACCCTGAGCCTGGTTGTCAGTCTGCCGCCCGAGGACAGCAGCAAACGGGCCATCGGCGACCCCGGTACGGATACCGGCGAAGGCATCGACTGGGACCGGCTCGCCATCATGATTGCCTATACGGACGACTCGGACATCTATTACCCCAACAACCGGCAGGTACTCATACACACCCTTTCAAAAACAGAATTTGAGGCGTTGCCCCTTTACAGCGCCGATACGCCGGACATCCGCCTGCTGACGCTCAACGTGCAGGTGGGCAAGATTTATGTGTACGGCGTAACCTACAGCAGCGGCGCTGCCAACAGTCCCGAGGACGACATACTTGCCTGTTCGGGCAACGCCGGTTTCCAACAGCTCACCATCTCCAACAGCTATGCCGCCGGCGACGCCAACCAGACGGGCAAGTTCCTCAGCGTGGCTTCCGGCTGCTATGATGGCGGCAGCGGCAGCGGACAACCCGTGGCATACGACATGACTGACCCCGCGACAGCCGAACAGGCCGTCATCATGCGGCTCAGCCGTCTGGCGACGAAAATAGACGTGCAATGGGATGCTGCCGACGCCATAACGGCGGGTTATACCGACGTGAAGGTGACCGGCTTCAAATATAGCGGCACCGCGGCAGGCCGGCTCTTCCCCTCCATCACGCCTATCGGCTATACGGCTCAGCAGGAGGTGTGGGGTTTCCATAACACCGACGACATCAGCCAGCGCAACGGCCGTGCCTACCACTATACGTTCACCGACGGGGCAAACGTTCCTTCCGTGACTTTCAACATCACGGCGAAGAAACCCGGTACGACTCCCGATCCCGATTATGACTATACCCTTACGTTCCCGTCGGCGCTCAACCGGGCGGCATGGTATAAGGTAAATGCCACCATTAAAGGTGTTACAGGCAATGGCAGCATTACTCTCAGCACCGACGGCGGCACGCAGACCGGCGGTTGAGGCCGCTGCCACCGCTACGGACACAACGGTTCATGACGATATCTTGTAAACCAACATAAATAGAGGAAAACATGACGATAAAAATGCAAAATATACTCCGGACAACTCTGTTTGCCTTGGCATTCTGCATGGCTGCCATGGCGTCCGCACAGAGCAAGATCTATTACGCCGCGACACAATCGCTCGGCACCGGCGACGGCAGCTCCTGGGCGAATGTCACGACGCTGGCCGAAGCACTTCAGAAAGCGGTTGCCGGTGACCAGATATGGGTGCAGGGATTTGAGACCATCACCGGTTCAGAGCAAATCTACGTTACGCCCTCCACGGCCGGTTTTACCCTCAAGTCCGGCGTGCAGCTTTACGGCGGTTTTGCAGGTACCGAGAAAAACATCAACGAACGTGAGACTTTGGGCAAGCCTTACCAGATGAAGTACCGCACATTGCTGACGGGTGACATCGACAAGGATGATGCTTACGACAACACGAACCTTATCTTTCCTGCCAATGGGTCGCGTGCTGACAATGCCACACATGTTCTCACGCTCAACCTGTCTCCTTCGTCGGGCGGCAACAATAATAATTATCCCACCGTGGTCAACGGACTTTCCATAGGCGGCGGGCAGGCCGACGGTACGGATGAGTACGGCGGCGGCATCCTGGTGACCGGCGACAATACTGTCACCGGTGGCGGCATTTACCGCATCGAACATTGTCTGCTCACCCATAATTATGCAGTAAAAGGCGGCGGTATCTATGTGGCTCCGACTGTAAGGGATGTCAACAACAACGAGTCCCTCATCAGCCTGTGCGCCATTTACAATAATGCGGCCGGTGAGCGTTCAGGGCTTGCCGATGACGGTGGCGGTGCTTATCTTGCCGGCGCGGGTAAGATGGTCAACTGTACCGTTTTCAATAATGAGAACGGCGGAATCTGTCTCTCACCCGATGCCATGGTTATCAACTGTACCGTGACGCGTAACTCCGGTGGTGGTATCGACATGACCGTCACTCCGGCTGATAATCGTTACAGCGTTTTCAACACGGTCATCTGGGGTAACTCGAAACTCTATTCCGTCACCGCTCCGCGTTTCAGGAACTCGGCTTATTACGAAGTTTCCGCCGGCGATGCAGACGGTAACATCGCTCTGAGCCGTTATAACTATGAGAACAATCAGGCTCCCTATTTTGAATCGCCCTCTTCACGTACCGGTTTTGACCGTGATTTTAACTGGGAATCCAGCGCCTATCCTCTTTGGTCGTGGACCATCCTGGACGGTTCAGCCTTGATAGACAAGGGCGACAATACCTATTATTCAACAACCGCATACGGTTCGGCAGACATGGATGACGGTACCCGTATCTCCAACAGCGCTATTGATATCGGTGCTAATGAATTCCAGTATTTGCCAGCGTCCCGCATCCGTTACGTCAAAACGACTGCCACCGGCAGCGGTGACGGAAGTTCATGGGATAATGCTTCGGACAATATCCAGAATATGATTGACGAACTCGCCGAAAATAATCCACAGAATCAGGCCGGCGAGGTGTGGGTGGCAGCCGGAGTCTATGAGCCTCAGGAAAAAATTATTGGTGCTGATTATTCTGCTTCTTTCCGGATGCGCGATGGTATCAGTGTTTATGGCGGTTTCAGCGCCACTTCACCGGAGTCTTCCAAGCAAGACCGGCAGAAAGGTGACATGCCTTGGAGTTTTACAAACCGTACGATTCTGCAAGGTTCTTTTTATGTGCCGGATAACACTTCATGGAACGATAACAATCATAAATGGAACATCACCAGTGATTCTCGTCATGTGGTTTGGTTTGCCCCTCTGCCGTTGGAAGGCAAAACGTCCTTTGGAAAAGTGACCATTCTTAACGGTGTCACCATCCGTGGCGGTCATGCCCAGGGAAATACCGGTGTCGACGAGTTCCTTACCGACCGTGGTGGCGGTGTTTACATGGGCATCAATGCTTATTTGGAAGAATGCGTTGTCACCGAGAATACGTCGGTCGGTAACGGCGGCGGTATTTGTCTCGAGGGCGGTCGTGTCCTCAACAGCCTTGTCTATAACAATAATGCCGACGGTGATGGCGGCGGTGTCTATATCGACAATGCCGGTATCGTACTGGCCTCCATGCTGTCCAACAACTCCGCATCCAACGGCGCCGGCATCTACATGTCCAACAACGCCTTGTGGAGCGACGGGTTGCCACATCCGGAATATATGATTCTTTCAACCTCGGTTGTTTCCAACAACACCGGCCGGCAGAATGGCGCCGTTTACTGCGACCGTGGCGGCGTGGTTCAGCAAAACACCATTGTCAACAACTATTGTCCGACAGGAACCGACAATGCCATCACGAATGCCTCGCAGACGGGCGGTCTTTATGCCAATGAATATGTGTTGGCCTATAACAACGTCATCTGGAATAACCTTATCAACACCAAGAATGTGCCTGTCTACGCCAAGAACCCTACTGCAGCCAAGGTGCGTTTCTTCTACAACGGTATGTCGGGCACGAACAATGCCATTTGGAACAATACCCTGCAGCAAGAACAGATTGATCTGTCTGAAGAGAACAATGCAAAAACGGACGGTATCATTGACCCGGAATTTGATACGTCAGGGTCGGCCACCAACATCACTGCGGACAACATACTCAATACGATTGGTGTGCAATCTGGCTGGAAGTTGAGCAACAGTGGTGTGGAAGGTATCGATTTTTATTGGGAACCGATAACTGGCTCCAACCTTCGCGCACGTGGTATGACCATTGGAGAACAGCCCGACGAAGTGCTGATGTCGCCCGAATTGGATATTGCCAATGAACTGTTTGCACAAAAGCCCTCTTTGGGCGCGTTCAATGTGGACGCCACTCGCATATTGCCGAACATTACGGACAATGCTCTGGCCATTTATATCGATGCCGACTGTACCGACCCGACGCACGACGGCAGTTCGTGGGCCAAAGCGTACCGCTCTTTTAACGAAGCCCTTGCTTATTTGGCAAGCCTTGGAAGTGACGAGGTTGGGGGAAAAAGCCTTCAGATACATGTGCTTGAAGGTAACCTTTGGCCGCGTTACGCTTATACCAATCTTGATCCGAAAACTGCCACTATCGATATACCGGTCACTGCCAGCGGCCAGCCGATAGAGATTTACGGTGGTTACCGGCGTGATGATACCGATGGGACGAACAATACGGTGTTGCCGCGCGCTCCGATGAATTACCGTTCCATTCTTAACGGTAACCATGTGGGTAAGGATATGAAAGACGGATTATATCACTGCATCACCGTGGCGGCTTCGGCCAAGGTCGTTATCGATGGCTTCCATGTCATCAACGGTTATGCCGCGGGCGAGGCCACCCGGCAGTATGGCGCCGGGTTGCTCGTACATGACGATGCGGAAGTTACCGTTCGCAACTGCGTTTTCGAGAACAACACTGCGCTCGAAGGCGCCGCCATCGATGCCCGCAATGCCACGCTGACGATGAACAACTGCGTGGTGAACAACAATACCAATACGACCGAAACGGCAGCGATTATCAACTGTCCGAA
Organism: uncultured Prevotellaceae bacterium; assembly: GCA_949299545.1. Taxonomy (GTDB): domain Bacteria; phylum Bacteroidota; class Bacteroidia; order Bacteroidales; family Bacteroidaceae; genus Paraprevotella. Next base: position 23,111 of record CASGAM010000041.1, read on the forward strand.
TCTGACGATGAACCATGTGACAGTGGTCAATAACAAAGGCGCTGCGCCGGCCGATATGGGGACAACTTCCTTCTCGGCGGGCAACAGTTCCGGAACAAATTCGGTAACGTTGGCTTCCGAAGGCGCTGACGGTGCAAAGATTTTTGCTAATCCCACCAACGGTGTAGGTGCCACGCTCGGCTTCGATACTTATCTCGGCGGTTACTCCGAGTTCCGGCCACTGACGAGTTCGACCGAAGCTGCGAATGCCTTGATTAATAAGGCAACGGGAACACCGACGGCAATAACCACAGACATCACGGCTTTAAACGGACGCGACCTTGGCGGAATACCTGACCGCGGGGCGTATGAAGCGTTGTTGCCGGAGGCCGGGAGCGTGATTTATGTCACGGCAACCGGTGCAGGAAACAGAGACGGCTCTTCCTGGGAGAATGCCATTGCGGGCAATCTAATATATGATGTTAATAAAGGGATAGTTAATAACGATATTAGGACAACCGACAGTCGCTATATTGGCTTTTATGATGCTTCAGCAAGGCCATACGGAGAAACATCCGGTGCCAGCAAGTTGTTCTTTGAACATTTGAACGAGTCTAACTTGCAGGCAAGTAATGTGAATTATTCTACGGAAACTCATGACGGGGTGACACATGTCACAGGCGCAACTGGTATTAATATACGCAATAACCGTAAGGAACAATATGTAGGCGGTCTGCAATATGCCGTTGAGAAAGCATCTGCTGCTGCGGCAGTAGATGGCCGTCAGAAAACGGTCTGGGTGGCAGGGGGAACTTATACCGATTACAAAGGATTTGTGATACGTGACAAGGTGGATGTTCTCGGTGGATTTCCCAATGAAGGTACACCGGGAGAGAATGACCGACATCCGTTGATTTCTCAGTATATTTCGGCTAATGCCGCCGATGCAGGTCTGGAAAAAGCTAAATATGAAACTATAATCCAAATTCAAAGTGAGAATCCTTCGAAGGTTAGTCTTCCAAGTCAGACCCGCAAACCGGTTCTGTTCCAGCCGGATGTATGTCTGCCAACGAAATCTCCTTCCGGACGTGAGAGTTCGTTTAGCAGATGGGAATGGGATTGGGATTGGAATAATTGGTCAAATAACTGGATTAATAATGGTTACAGTGGTTCCGTTCCCGGCGCCGATGAAACCGCATCAAACACTTATCGTTATAATCTTTCTTTAAACCAACGAAATGGGATCTATGTTGAATATACCGGTGCTACATGGGATGGCTTTACCATTCGTCATGGTTTTTATACAGACTATAAGGCTAATCGTGACGGTGGTGCAGGTGTACGCATGTTCCGCGGCGTGACTTTGAAGAATTGTGTTGTAACGGATAACTATATTAATGCTCATAATAATGCCGGTCGTGGCGCGGGTATCTATTGTGATGGTAATAACAGCAGTGTGATCAACTGTTTTGTATTGAATAATACCAATAATTCAGATGAGAGTTATGGTGGCGGTATGTATATGATTCTCGGGATAAGCTATAACACCATGGTGGCAAACAATTATGCAAAGAAGCAAGGTGGCGGTATTTTTATTGAGGATGCTATGTTCTATAATAATACTGTAGCTTATAACCGATCTAGTGGAACAGGTGGCTTGCATCAGTGGACGGCTTCATCCGGTACGACGACTACGTTAAAACTGTACAACACGCTGTTTTATGGAAATCAGAATAGAGCTATAGGCGTTGAGAAAGCGAATAATTTTAATGGAGCATGGAATTGCTATGTTCATACAGCAACCAGTTTAGCAAACGATGTAAGTAATAAAATTAAAAACTCTCAAATTGGTCAAAATCTGGAATATCCGTTTGAAACTAAAAATGCGCAAGCAGATAATAATTACCGTTTGAATGGGACAACATGGTGTCTGAATAACGGAGCTGAAGATTTGGGAAATGACTATCAAGGGGTAAAGATAGCTTTGCCTGAAACCGATGTAGATTTTACCGACCGTATCAAAGACTGTAAGGTGGATATCGGCGCTTACGAGCGCAGCAACCAGGATAATGTCAAGCCCGATAACAATGGATATTACTATGTAAATCAGAATGGTGTGGGGACGGCCAGTGGAGAATCTCCCCAAAATGCGGCCTGTGCCATGAAGTTGCAGGAGGTGTTGTATGCAGCCGGTGAGCGGGCAAAGGCCGGCAGTACAGCTATTGTGAAAATTGCCGGTTACGAAGGCGGCTCCTTTGTCTATCACGCCAACACGTTGAGCGACCCGGACGACCCGCAAAGTTATACGTTCGTCGTGCCTGAGGGCGTTACCGTTGAAGGCGGCTACAAGCAGGACTTTACAGAACGGAATCCCAAACTGTACAACACCATCCTGAGTCCGGTGAAAACGGCCACATCCACCACGCAGGAAGTCAACGGCTATCATGCCGTCACCTTTAAGGCAGCCTCCGTCGGTCAGGAGGCTCCGACCGGACAGGAGGCACTGACAAAGACCACTGTCATCGACGGTCTTTATCTGATAGACGGGATGGCGACCTCCATGGCCGGCGCGGGTAACCCGAAGACGCGCGGCGGTGGTGCCATTGTGCCTGCCGGCGCACATGTGCGCAACTGTGTCATTGCCCAGTGCGAAGCCATTGAAGGCGGTGGTCTGTATATATTGCCGGGCGGCATGGTGAGCGGCAGTCTCATTGCTGCCAACACGGCCGAGACCGGTGCCGGTGTTTTTGCAGATAATACCGATGTGACGGCTGACCGGCGGGCGCACCTCATCTCCTGCACCGTGAGCGACAATACGGCGTCCTCCACCGGTGGCGGAATCTACCTGGAAGAGGGCGCCATCATGGTGTGCAACTCCGTGGTTTGGGGTAACACTGCGCCATCGGACAAGAACATCAGCGGTCCTGTTTCGGAAACCTATGCCGACGCCCTGTGGGCGAATGTCTTCTCCGACCTGTTACCGGCTTCGGGCGAAACGGCCATTTTCTTTCCCTTCAACAACTGTTACGTGGAAACATACGAAATGCCGACCAATATCGAGAACATGTCGATGACGAGTGAGGAAGACGTGTATTTCGCCAGTACGGACCGTACACTTAAGGTCTATTCGCCGCTTATCAAACATGGCCCCTCAACGGATTATTACGACAAACTGCAGAGCGAGGCCGGCGTATCAACGACCGACATGCAGGGACTGCTCCGTATAGAACCGGGGGCATCGCGTGTGGATGTGGGCGCTTACGCCTTTGAAGGCGGTGTCGCGCCGACGGACAAACTGATTACGCGGCTTTTCGTTTCCAAAGGTGCGAACACGGCCATGGATGATGTACCCGATACTTATATCGGCCGCTCGTTTTATACCGCCATGGCATGGGTGGACGATGCTTTGGAATATATCCGTAAGGTTCGGGAGAATGGTCTTGCTGATGACAATACACAATTTGAGATATTAGTGGCTGAAGGTACATATAAGCCGAGCATGCGGCGTGCGGATGCTTCGACGACGACCATTGGCCAGCGTCAGAATTCATTCGTCATTCCGCATGGTGTGAGCATTTATGGAGGGTTCAGCGGAACGGAGAAATATTCGTCCGGTTATGCTGACGGAACAGACGCTTTCACGAAGATTGAGAATACGAACGGGACGGTTGTTGTCTCAGGACTTACACCTAACGAGGGTATTAAGGATATCCTGGCCCGCCGCACTTATTCCGACTTCAACCAGAACAATATTTTCGAGCCGTGGGAGTTTGAAAACCAGACCATCTTATCGGGCAATATCAACGTCTCCGCGACTGCAAAGAACGTGTATCATGTTCTCTACTCGGATGCCTCATCCTTGTCGGCGGACGTTACTACACCCAAGCAGGTCGTACTCGACGGTCTGACTATCAAGGATGGTGAAACATACAACGTCTTGAGCAATGTAGCAGCTACAGACGAAAAAGGCCGCGGCGGCGGCATCTATTCCAACGGTGTGTCATACGTCATCAACCGCTGCCGTTTGGTCAATAACTTTGCCGTTCGGGGTGGTGCCGTTTACATGCGCGATGCCCGGCTGACCATCGTCAATTCCATGTTGGCCGGCAACGGAACGGTAGACAATCCTACTACCGAAGGCGGCACATATCAGCCGCCGCGTGGCGGTGCCGTATATGTGGCCGGCATTTCAACTTCACCGAAGATTTATGCCGGATTGTATGCCGTGAACACGCTTTGGGTCAACAATGAAACCAGCGGTCAGGGGGGTGCCATCGGTACGAACTATGCGGACGGTCTTGTCACCGGATATGTTCCCGAGGTGTCATTGATGAACAATACTTTCGCTCTGAACAAGGCCGGCGACAAAAATCCTGTCATCTATCACCATAATGGCAAGAATACCATTACCAATACGTTGATGTGGGGAAATGAAGGGACTTATGACCCGATGACCGACAGCGAGAACACCATCATCAATAACAGTGCCAGCGATGCTGTCGACCTGACGGGAACAGGCAGTAACAATATCAAACTCTCCACTACCAACCTGTCGGTTATGGGCCCCCGTTTCGCGAAGCCTTCGACCGTAGCGGGCGTGGCGGGTTATGATGCCAACAATCTTTGGAATCCGGTGGCCATCTCCATCTTGACGGATGGCGGTAACGGGACCTACCGCATTGATGATAAAAGTATAGATGGTGAGTATGCAAATTGGATGACAGCCAATGCTGCCGATTATGCCGATCAGTACATGGGGTACGATGATTATCTGACCGGTTATGTACGCTATTCCGGCCCGTTGGATGAGGACGGCAAGCAGGAGGACAAACCCATCGACATCGGTTTTTACGAATACCAGTACGTTGTTGATTTTCCTCACATGGATGCCATTTACGTGGCAACCACTGAGAGTGGTCTGGCAGACGGGAGCAACTGGGCCAATGCGACTTCCAATCTGCGGGATGCCTTGTCGGCCATGGCGAACCCGCAAGGTGGAGCAAACAATGACAAGGCCGTCTATATCAAAGCCGGAGAGTATTCGTTGCCGCGACTCTCGTCACGCACGGCTTATACTGTTTCGATGGGTACCGATATTTCTGAGGACATCGGAAGGTCATTAACCATCCGCGGCTCCTATAACGAGTCGGGTGTACAGGATTTCAGCCAACCGACTGTCATCACCACACAGGAAAACAACGCCAGTCAGACGGATATTCTGATGCAAGTTTCAGCCAATAACAAGCCGGTCACCATCGAGGGATTGACCTTTATCAACAAAAATCCGAATGGGGGTACCGGTATGCAGGCGAGCAGTACGGGCGGCCTGCTGAAACTGCAACGAACCGCTTTTCGCGGTAACGGAGAAAGCGGTATCAGTATAGAGAATGGGACGGCAGGCAGCTTCCTGTTTGTGAACACGCTCTTTGCCGACGGCGGTACCGGACTGGCGAATGCGGATAGTCGCACAACAGTGGTAAACGCAACGTTTGCGAACAATCAGACCGACCTGACTTTCAGCACTACAGCCCGGCCGAACGTTTATAACAGCGTTTCATGGAAGAATGTAACTCAGAACCTGACTACCGACGATGATGCCAAGAATGTCGCGATAGAGGGCACAGTCAATAATGATGACATCACCAACGGCCCGAATTTCCGTGACCCGGAAAATACGGATATTTACAGTCGCGATTACCGCATCCGTCCGAGCCTGAAGTTGTTGAACAAGGGCAGTAACGACCTTTATGTCAAACATGCGTTAGGATTGGTCGCCGGCGCCACGATTCCGGCCGATGAGAAAGACCTGGCCAACAGCACCCGTCTGGTGGATAACAGCATCGATGTCGGCGCCTATGAGTACGAGGCCGCCTTACAGCCGATTGTTTACGTGAAAGCTGACCTGACGGGAGCGGCCGACGGTACGAGTTGGGCAACGGCTCTCGGCGACCTGCAAGGAGCCGTGGATCTGGCCGGCCTGTATGCGTACAACAATAAGGATGCTGACGGAAACATCACCAGGAACGGCTATGTGTTCGTGCATGGCAACTACCACGATACCGGCTTATTGAACCTTACGTTTGACGGTGCGAAAGTTTACGGCGGCATGAACGACGAACGGAGCAACACACCGCTGGATGATGACTTCAGCAATGCGGAGACCGTGGTAAACGAACTGCTCGGTAAGCGCAAAGGTCTGTTGGAAGCCACCAACCGCTCTTCGTTGAACAATGTTACGATAGCAGCCGACAACGTTGTGGACGGTTTCCTGGTGACGGGAACAACCAACGTGAACAAAGGTATGCTCTCGACTTCTATTGTAGAAGAGGCTGTGACGGGAACGTCTGAAGGATGGCTCTACAACACATTGGTGACGGGCGACGGGACAACTTCGGGCTATGTTTCGGACGTTAAGGCCGTGAATGTGACAGCCACAGGCCGCATCGAGAATGTAGCCGGCAGCGCCAACAACCGTAGCGGCGCAACGGCTGACAATACGTATGTGCCATACAAATACTGGAACTACCAGCTGATGGAGACTTCGGCGGATATTGACGGCGGAACAGACAAAGGTGTCACACAGGCAGCTATCGGCAAGGCCGGTCACGACCGCGATATCGCCGGTAACAAACGCCTGCGGTACAATGTGGACAACGGCTGTTTCGAGACGTGGAACATTTGTGAAGGAATGACGGTGGATAACATCATCACGGCCACGGACTGTCCGGCAGATACGTCGGTGGTTTATGTCCGTAAGGGATTGGAACTGAAGATTGAGAATGATGCGGCGACCGGCACGCTTGTCTATGGGGACGAAGCTTCCGCCTTTACACCCGGGTTCCTGCTTCTGGAGCATCAGGCCGGTTTGCGTGGCAACGGCAACCACATACGTCTGACCAATTTCGCCGTGGAGCGCGAGATACCGGCCGGCGGTGCCGACCTGATTGCCATGCCGTTCGACGTCAATTCCGTGACCAGCTCTTTGGCGAACATCAAACCGCTACGTTATGACGGCAACCTGCGTGCCGCTTACGAATACAAATATGATGGCGGCAACAGTACGGCCTGGACCTCACAAAATATCGACCAGGCAGGACTTTATGAGGGATTGCTTTTTGAGAACAAAGAAGCCGGCGGCGTGACACTCCGTTTCTGCGGCAAAAGTACGGCGCCTTATATAGAAGACGGCACGGACAAGAGCATAGATTTGAAAAAGTACAACTTCAACGAGGCGTGGACAACCGATGCCGACGGCAACATCGTGCCGGCCGGCAGCAACCGGTTTACGCATAAGGAGAACATGAGCTGGAACTTGTTCGGCTCACCTTATCTCTGTGCGATGAATTACAGCGACCTGGCATACGGGCGGGTTCTGTACGGTTATGAGAATGGCGCTTTCAAGACCATCAAGACTTATTACAGCGATGACGGAACGGCTGTCGAAGGCCATATTCCGGCGGGCAGTGCCGTGTTTACCCAGACGGCCACGCTGAAAGACACGGAAACCTTTACCGTGGCGCAACCTGCAGACGATAAGGACGGGGCGGCATTTGCATCTGTCAACCGGTTAACCATCAGTCTGTGGGGGAATACTGCGACACGCAATGCAGACGAGACGGGCGAAACGGCCGATGTCTTGCAGCTTGGCGCCGTGGAACCGTCAGCGGCGCGCAGTGACTTTGACTTCGCCTCCGACGGCGTGAAATGGACCGTTGCAGGCGACAGCCTGCCGCTGATTTATGCCGAACGTGCCGGCGGACGTTATTCGATGTTGTCGGCAGTAAACCGTGAGGCCGAAGTGGCTGTCGGTGTGGCATTGCCCGCAGCGGGCCGGTACACGATCGGCATCCCGGCAACGGCGGACACGGAAGGTTACAGTGCCGTGGTGCTGAAAGACGCACTGACGGGACGCACAACTGACCTGCTGAACGGCAACTATGACTTTGCGGCAGAGAATGCAGGCGAAACAAGCGGACGCTTCACCATTACATTCACTCCGGCCGACAGCCCGGCTGCCGGATGGGCGGTGCAGGTGAAAGCCACGGGCGGCGGACGGGCTGTGGTGAGCGGAACCGAACCGGGCGACATCGTGACGGCCTACAACACGGCCGGTATGGAAGCGGCAGCCGAAGTGGCATCCGGTTCAACAGTGAACCTGCAGTTGCAGGCCGGTGTATTCTTCTTCCGTGTCCGTCGCGGAGCGGAAACGGCTACTGTGAAAGCGGTGCTGAAATAAGTCTTATGGATACCTTTTTACAGCGACCTGTCGCCTCTGCAAGGCGACAGGTCGCTTCGTAGAAGCGACAGGTTGCAATTTTTGCTGCGACCTGTCGCTTTTTCATGGGGGTATGGTTGTCAGATGAGGTCAGACAATGGGCAGGCTCATCCCGTTTATTTTCCGGTAGAGATCCAGCGCATAAACGTCGGTCATACCCGAAATATAATCAAGCACGGCCATGATGCGGTCGTAAAGTTTCTCCGCGCGGATGTCATACTGTGTCGATACCCTGTTGATGAGCAACTGTGAGTAGGCCTTTTCCGGATGGCAGACGGCTTCTGTCATCAGATCCAACAGTGTACTGATGACTTTGAAACCGGCCAGTTCGATGTCGACAACGTCTTTACTCCTGTAAATGCTGTCAAAAGCCCTTTCCTCGCATTGCCGGAATGCCTTGCGCGGCACTTCGCTGATGTGGTCGATGAGTGTTCCCTTGAAAGTGCCGTCCAGCAATTCGTCTTCATGTTCGGTGAAGACTCTCACGCATTCGCTTTCGAGGCAGCCGATGACGCAGGAGCGGAGATAGACGACTTGTTCGTTGACATCGCTCACCAGTTGCATGTTTCGTCTGATGGAGGCTTGTCTTTCGGGGGCGAAAAAAGCCAGCAGCAGTTCCCGGGTATCAGCGGTATTGAGTATCTTGAGTTTGTGGGCGTCTTCGATGTCCATGATTTCATAGCAGATGTCGTCGGCGGCTTCTACAAGATAGACGAACGGGTGCCGGGCATATTTTGCGGTACCTTTGGGACTGTCGATGCGCGGTATGCCGAGTTCTTCCGCAATGCGCGCGTAGTCGCCCGCTTCGCTTTGGAAGAAACCGAATTTGGCATGTTCTCCCGCGAGGGTGGAAGAAAACGGGTATTTGACGATAGAGGCTAAAGTGGAGTAGGTCATGACGAATCCGCCTTTGCGACGCCCGTTGAAGTGGTGTGTGAGCAGCCTGAATGCGTTGGCGTTTCCTTCAAAATGTATCAGGTCATTCCATTCCGCGTCGGTCAGACGCTCGTTCGTTCCCGGTTCGGTATAGGTGCGCAGCCATTCGCCGCGTCCTTCGCTGAAAAAGGTGCCGATGGCTCTTTCTCCGGAATGCCCGAACGGCGGGTTGCCGAGGTCGTGCGCCAGGCATGCGGCCGATACGATGGCGCCGGCTTCCGTGAGCGGCGAGCGTTCGTCCCATCCGTGTTTCTTGATCAGTTCGCGTGCCACGTCATTGCCCAGCGACCGTCCCACGCTCGACACTTCGAGGCTGTGCGTGAGCCTGTTGTGTACGAAGATACTGCCCGGCAATGGGAATACCTGTGTTTTGTTTTGCAATCTTCTGAAGGGTGCAGAGAAAATCAGCCGGTCATAGTCGCGCTGGAATTCCGTCCTGTCGTCTTTCCGTTTCAGGTGCAGTTCCTCTAAACCGAAGCGTTTGTTGGATATAAGTTGTTCCCAATTCATGCGTCTGCAATTTTTTCACAAAAGTAATTAAAAACCTTGATAAACTGTCTTTTTATGATAAATTGAATGGCGGTGTGGTGAGAAATGGTTACTTTTGTACGTTAAAATGAAGATTTTTATTTATGCTTGAAGTCCTTATCGTCAACAAGTCGCACCATCCGCTTCCGCAGTATGCCACGGCGGATTCCGCAGGAATGGATCTGCGCGCCAACCTTGACCGTCCTATCGTTTTGAAACCTTTAGAGCGTTGCCTCGTGCCGACGGGCCTTTATCTGGCATTGCCGCCCGGTACGGAGGCCCAAGTACGTCCCCGTAGCGGCCTGGCGCTGAAAAAGGGTATCACGGTGTTGAACTCGCCCGGCACGATCGATGCCGACTATCGGGGCGAGGTTTGTGTCATCCTTGTGAATCTTTCGCAGGAGGATTTTGTGATTTCAGACGGCGAGCGCATTGCCCAAATGGTGATAGCCCGCTATGAGCGTGTGAATTGGAGTTTAACGGAGAAACTCGACGACACGGAGCGCGGTGCCGGAGGTTTCGGACATTCGGGAGAGAAATAACGTGTTGCCGGTAAAAAGTTTTCTGGCCGTTCCGGTCATTGTAGCGACCTGTTTCCTGTCGTCCTGTCGTTCAGCTGCCCCACAAATGATGTCGGCCGAGGCCCAGCGCCGGTTTGACTATTATTACATGGAGGCCGTAAAGAAGAAGTTGGCTTCAGAACATGCCGAAGCTTTTGTCCTGTTTCAGCATTGCTTAGAGGCAGATCCGCATGCCGGAGAGGCGATGTATGAGTTGGGACTATATTATCTCGGTTTGCGCGAAGACTCCATCGGGGAAAGTTATCTTCGCGGGGCGGTGTTGTCCGAGCCGGACAATATTCATTATAAAGAGGCTTTGGCGTCCTATTACCTTCGCAAGCGGGATGCTGCGAAAGCTGTTCCCGTACTTGAAGACATGGCGCGTTGCAATCCTGCACGGACGGATGTGCTGAGTCAGCTGGTGTCGCTCTATATGGATGCCGGTGAGGAAATGAAGGCTATCAAATCGCTTGATGCCATAGAGACCATTGAAGGCAAAAACGTAGGCGTCAGCCTGGAGAAGTTCAAGCTCTACCGTGAACTGGGACGTGAAGAGGAAGCTTTTGCCGAACTCGATTCGTTGGCGGCGGAGAATCCCAATGACATGGCCTACAAAGTGTTGGTCGGTGACCACTACCTTTTGGTGCAAAAACCGGAAAAGGCTTACGAAATCTATATGGAAGTGCAGCGGAAGGAACCCGACAACCAGGCGCTGAAACTGTCGCTGTTGGATTATTACCGGCAAATGGGGCAGGACTCGCTTTACAATGCGTTGCTCGACAGCCTGCTGTATGGTTCCCGTACGGATGAGCAGATACGGGTTATGTTAATGCGCAACTTCGTGTTGGAACAGGAGAATGCACATGCCGACAGCACGGTGGTGCTGGATGTGTTTGCCCGTGTGTTGGATAACACGCCGGAAAGTGTCCCGATGCTGGCACTTTATGCCTCATATCTCAACATGAAAAAGATGGACCCGCAAGTGGTGGCTGATGTCATGGAGCGTATCTTGGCCATTGAGCCGGATAACCGAGCGGCACTGTTCAATCTGATGGAACATGCTTTTCGGATGAATGATTATGCAAAAGCCGTAGAGATATGCCGTAAGGGAATCAACCACTATCCTGAGGAACTGCCGTTTTATTTCTATTTAGGTTTCTCCTCTTATCAGCTTGGGCTTAACGGTGAGGCGTTGGAGGCATTCCGGGTAGGTGTGGAACAGGCAACGCCTGAGACTGATCCGAGTCTTGTGTCGGACATGTATTCCATTATGGGTGACTTGCTTTATAAAGAGGGAAAGAAGGACGCGGCTTATGCGGCCTATGACTCGAGCCTTGTCTACAAGGCGGATAATATCATGTGTCTGAACAATTACGCTTATTTCCTGTCGCTTGACAACGAGCGCCTCGACGAGGCAGAGGAAATGAGCTATCGCGCCATCAAAGCCGAACCCGATAACAAAACCTATTTGGATACGTACGCATGGATTCTTTTCATGAAAGGCCGTTACGGTGAGGCTAAGATTTATATGGAGAAAGTGGTGAAGGATGCGTCTGACGACGACGAGGAAGTAACGGCGGGTGTCTTGGAACATGCTGGCGACATTTACGCCATGTGCGGCGACCTGGAGCAGGCGCTGGCATATTGGCGCCGGGCACAGGCGAAGGGTGGTGACGTGACGCCGTTGTTATCAAAGAAAATAAAACTACAGAAATATATCAAGGAATGAAAAAGACAATCGTCTGTTGGAGCCTGCTGGCGGCCATGTGCCTGTTGGCCGGTTGCCGTTCTTCAAAACAGGCTGTCGAGGGGGGCGGTACCGGGACCGAATGGGCGGATAGCTTTACCGCGGCCGCATTGAAACAAGGAACAGTGAGCGCAAAGTTGAACCTGCAACTGTCGGACGGCAATAAAGGCGTTTCGGTAGGCGGCAGCTGTAATCTGAAACGTGACGAGGTGATACAACTTTCACTGGTGGCGATGGGTATCATGGAGGTGGGGCGTATTGAACTGACCCCACAATATATCATGATGGTGGACCGTATGGGGCGACAGTATGTGAGAGCCGGTTATGACGAACTGGTATGGCTGAGAGAGGCCGGTATTGATTTTTATACTTTTCAGGCGTTGTTTTGGAATGATCTGTTTGTGCCCGGAAATGGTGGCCGGTGGTCAGCTGACGAGTTTATGGTCAGCCGCAGAGATAATGAGGCTTTTGTCAGCACCGATTCCGGGCGTCTCGTGGAGGCAGCTTTCGTGGTTGATTTAGCGACGGGACTGATACGTAACACGCTGTTGCGAGCCAACAGTCGACCGGACTTGCCTGCATTGGAGTGGAGTTACACGCATTTTGCGGAAGTGGGACAAAAGAGTTTCCCCGACAACATGCAACTGTCCGTCGCACACGACGGGAAGGCACTTCGTGCCGTCTTTTCGCTCAGTAATCTGAAGGCAGGTGACAAGGATATCCGTCTGACCGATGAACCCGGCGGGCGTTATAAGAAGGTAGAAGTAAAAGATATTTTAAATACTCTGATAAAATGAAATTCTCTACGTTTGCTCTCTTTTGTTGGCTTGTAGCGGGCTGCATGACGTCGGTCGGAGCCCAAACGAACAAGAAAATAAAGGCTTTGGAGTCGCAGAAGAAAGAAATCCAAAAAGGATTGAAGCGGAAACAGACGGAACTGGCTTCGACCCGCAAGGACGTGGAGGAAAAGATGCGCGACATTTTGTTGTTGACCAATCGGATAGAAAACCGGCAGCGTTATATCGAGGAGATGGAACGCCAGATCGCCGCGGTGGAGGCGCGTATCGCACGCCGGCAAGAGCAGATCGCAAAGAGCGAGCGTGAGTTGAAAGCCAAAAAGGAGGATTATGTCAGGGCGTTGCGCTTTGCACGTGCCAGCAAAACGGTCAGCAGTCCGCTGCTTTTCGTACTGTCGACACGTTCCGTGACACAAATGTACCGCCGTTCCCGCTATGCGCGCGAATATGCCAACTATGAGCGTTCGTTGGCAGAACAGATATTGGATAAGCAGGAACAGTTGTTGAAAGAAAAAAACGAGTTGCTGAAGGAAAAAGCGGAGAAACACCGGTTGGCGGCCGAGTGTGAGGTACAACGGGCCGCCTTGCAACAACAGCAGGAGGAAGAAGAACGCAACGTGGCGGGACTGCGGAAAAGACAGAAAGCATTGGCTGAGGAAGTGGAACGGCAGAAAAAGCAATTAGCGGCGTTGGACAAGAAGATAGACGAGCTTATCGAGTGGGAAATGGAGCAGGCACGGCTCAAGGCCGAACGTGAGGCTCGTCAGAAGGCAGAGCCCCAGCGCGGCAAGCAGACTGGGAAGTCGAAAACGGGGAAACCAGCGACTCAGCAGAAACCGGCCGGACAATGGCTTACGGCGCAAGACCGAGAGTTAGAGGGTAGTTTTGAGCGCAATAAAGGTCGCCTGCCCGTACCCATCACCGGGAGTTATATGGTTGGCAGTCGTTTTGGCACGTATAATGTGCCGGGACTGAAAAACGTACGGTTGGACAACAAAGGCACGAACTATATTGGCAAGCCCGGAGCGAAGGCAAGGGTGGTTTTCGATGGTGAGGTGTCGGCCATTTTCCAGTTTGGCGGTACGACCAACGTGCTGGTGCGTCATGGCAGTTATATCTCTGTTTACTGTAACCTTTCTTCAGTCATTGTCAGGAAAGGGCAGCACCTGAAGGCGCGTGACATTATCGGAACGGTGGATAATGACGGTGCCGACAACTGCGTCCTGCATTTTCAACTGCGTAAAGAAACAGCTAAACTCAACCCCGAACAGTGGATAGGTCGGTGAGCTAACGGTTAATAAAAACGCGCGGGGGCTGCCTTTCGGCCAGCCCCCGCGCTTGTTTGAGATTTTATTCCCTGTTATCTTATATTTATTTTCTTTGACATGAGACATTTACCGTCTGCATCCTGCAACTGCACGAGGTAAAGTCCTGACGGCAGTGTAAGGTTGACTGCGGATGTCCCGGCCGGGCAGCTCTTGACACAAATACCTGCCGGAGAGATGACGCGTACGCAGGCAACTGCCGCGGATGGTCCTATCTGTAGCGTGTTGCCTGCGATGGTGACGGCAGGCAGCATGTCTTCGACAGTGGTGATGACCGTTGTTTCGTCGGGCAGGTTGGCGCTGCCATAGCGGTTCGTGTTACCGAATTTCACCTGATACGGCCATTGTTCATCGTTGGCATCGTTGTCATCCCACACTTGCCTCCAATAAGTCTTGGCGCCTCCGCTTACTACGAAATACAGCCGTTTACAGTTGGCCGGGCAGTCGAAACGGATGGTATCTTTGGGGTTACGGTAGGTGGATTTTCCCATATCGCCATATATGCGACTGCCGTCTTTGAGTTGGGCCACAAAACCGTATCGCCATTCAGCATAAGTAGGATTCTTGACACGGTAGCCATCGGCTCTGTTAAGTCCCTCGAAACAGGCCGTAACGGTTTTAGCTGTAGAGGGCACGTTCAGTTTGATGATGTTATGCCCTGTGTTTTCGGGCGTTACCGCCGCGTTAATGCGCCAGTAGTTGTCGCTGTTTCTGGTCATGGCCGGTTGGGGGCGTGCATCGATCTTTGCGGCGCCGTAACTTTCCAGTGCCGGTATGTCCCATGTGGCAAAGCGTGCGGCGCAGTCGTACATTTCGTCGTTGAACTCACTGTCGGTGATGCCTGTCAGACGCATGTAGGCTTCGATGGCGTCTTCGGGATTACGGCTTTCGTTCCAAAGACGTCCGATGAAGTCGATGCCGTGCTTATAACACCAGTAGTCCTGTACGAAATAGTTGTTGTAGCGCGGAGATTCGTGGAGAATATGTTTATGTACGTTTTGCAGGTAACCGTCGAACCATTCGTTGCTAAACTGGTCGGCGGGCATGATTTTGTATGCCTGCCACTGCGCGCATTGTTCCCAGAAAGCACATCCGAGTCCGTTCCCGGGGGCGTACATCCATCCGTTCTGGTCGCCGTTGTCGCAATGCACCTGGTACTGGAAACAGTGTCCTATCTCGTGGTACAGCGTCTGCCAGTTGCGTGACGGTGCTGCCCATGGCGTGAGTGTGAGTAG
Source organism: uncultured Prevotellaceae bacterium (assembly GCA_949299545.1). GTDB lineage: Bacteria > Bacteroidota > Bacteroidia > Bacteroidales > Bacteroidaceae > Paraprevotella. Next base: position 38,493 of record CASGAM010000041.1, read on the forward strand.
GCCGATCAGGTTGTCGACGCCTGATCCGGAGGCTTCCCATGCCGTTGCATCGTAACGGAGCCGTATGACCATTTTATAGGTATCTGTCTTTGAATGTCCGGGTTTGATGAATTTCAGCGAGTCTGTATAGAACTTGAACGCTTTTTCCGCATTGTTCAGCACTTCGTCCACGTCAATCGTATAATTGCCACATGTGAAGACTTCCGGATTGTCGCCATAGCCTTTTTCCCAGAACAGTATCCAGTTCTTTGATTGCCTTGTGCGGCCGATGTAATAGTTGTTGTCCGGGTCATTGATGTCGCCCATGGACCATTGTGCGGTGTAGATTTTTTTATCGACATTCGCAGTGGCTTGTTGCAGGGCGACCGTTGCCGCCTCGATTTGCTCATCGGTGAGTTGCAGGTCATCGTAGGCTTCTTGTGCGGCCAGGATGGCGCTTTCCATGGTCGTGTTTTTCTCTTCGTCGTCTTTGTACCAACTTTTCACTTTCGTGGCGTAGTCTATCGTTTCGGCCAAGGTCTGATATGCAGCGGCAGACGTCTCGATTAAGGCAACCGATTCGTCAAGTCCCGTTTTTGCTGTTTTTAGCGAGCCCTCGTCCAGCGGCCGGGCAGCGATGGCAGCTTCAGCAGTTCCGATGGCTTCATCGACTGTTTGTCGGACTGCGGCCTGTATGTGCTTGACAAGCAAATTGGTACGGATATGGGAGATGTAGTTCTCTAAATATCCGGCATAATCTTCCGGGGAGTTTTCCCCTAAATATGCCAGGGTGAAGTTGTCTACGCAAATCCAGTTGCCGGTAGCGTTTTCGGCCTTGAAGCCGATGGTTACTTGCCGGTCGACGACCGTGAAATCTAATTCCTTTGCTTTTTTCATGGTGTCGGCAGGTACGTTGTAGAGTCCTGCAAACAGGCAGGCACCTGTCTGTTTCTGACCTTTGTTTACCGTACTGTTGTTCCCGCTTTGCTGGATATTGCCGACTGCTGCGCATAGCCTGTACTTGCCGTCGGGGATGTTTTTCAATGTCTGTGAGATGCCGGCGTCCGGTACACTGGAACCAATCTCGACCCAACGCTCAAGGTAAGTGGAACCCGATTTACCCGGGAAAACGGAGTTGGTCTGGGTAAACAGACCGTTGTTTTCCCATCCGGTTGTGCCGTTTTCAAAGTTGGGGTTTGTGATGAAACTTGTTACGTCAAGCGGATTGTCGGCTGAAGCGTTCCTGTACAGGTATGTCTGTGTCGCTTCGGTTAGCTGTTGCGTGACGGAGAGAATGTCGGATGGTAGTGCGTATTCGTCATCGAAGACGTTTTTTGCCGCGTCAATGGCTTGTTTCAGTTCTGCAGCATAAACACCGCCGCCTTCGCCATAGGCGCTGTTGGCATCGTCAATGGCTTCAGACAGATTGTCTTTCCCTATGTTGTCGCAAAACAGTTTCACATAGTCCACCAAAACTTTTGCCTGGTTGGCCGAGCCTGTGTTTTCGATAGCTGCAAACCCGATGCGTATCTTTCCGGATGTTTTTGCTGATAGAGTGAATGTGATGGTGTCGGTCAGCCATGTCTCTATAGGGTATGATGCCACGGCAGATGTTTTTCCTGTTCCATTGTCGGGTTCCCATGCCAACAGACTGTTGCCCGCGGTAGCAGTTCCAGCGTTGTAATAGGCGGCGCACAAGCGGTATGTGCCGGCAGGGAGTGTGACGGCCTGTGAATAGGCAAGTTGCATTCCCCAACCGGTGGTAAGTCCCAGTGCGCCGCCGTCGGAACCGTTATATCCGGCTGTCGGAAGCGGAGAACTGTTATTGAACGTCAGTTCTCCGTTGTAAGCGAATGTACCGGCAATGGTGTAGGTCGATGTCGTTTCGTTTGTCCATCCGTAGACTTCGTTGATTATATCGCCTGCGATGTTGCCCCGCAGGTTCTCTTCATAGTTGACTTGCAGGTCGAATCCGTTATTCTCCAGAAAGTAGGATGAAATGTCTTCTTGTGCCATGCTTTGTAATCCTGTCAGAAGACATAGCGAGAACAATAAACTGTTTTTCATATAAAATGGATGTAAGGTTAGTTGCAGCAAAGGTACAGTTTTTTTTGGGGAATGTACAAAAAAATGAGGAGGATAGCAAGCAACGACCGCCTGTCGATATTCTATTCGTCTTTAAGATAACGTTTAGGTAAGTTGATGTTGAGCAACAACCAACCGACAAGGCCGGCCATGACTGAACCGCAAAGGATACCTATTTTTGCATCGTTGAGGAGACAGTTCCCATCGCCTATGTTATAATAGGAAAGGTCGGCGATGAACATGGATACCGTGAAGCCGATGCCTGTCAGCATACAGACGCTGGCGAAACTCTTCCAATTACAGTTTTCGGGAAGTTGTACCAATCCCAGTCTGACGGCAATCCATGAGAAAGAGAATACACCGATGAATTTTCCGATAAACAGTCCTAAAAAGATGGATAGCCCGACTCCGCTGAGGAGGCTTTCGATTCCGAAACCTTGTAAATCAATGCCGGCATTAGCAAATGCAAAAATAGGAATGACAAAATAGTTGATGGGGTTTTGCAGCGTGTCTTCCATGTCTTGCAACGGACTGATGGTGCGGTCGGAGGCATGCTCTATGTTTTTAAGCAATGTGATTTGGTCGTTTGAAAGAATGGTTGTGCCTTTAGCGTTTGTTGTCGCTTCGTTAACCGGGAAACGGTTGATTTTGTTCTGAATATGTTTCACAAAATGCAGGGCGCTTACTCCGGGGCGGGCAGGGATGAAAAATGCGACAATGACTCCGGCGATGGTGGCGTGTATGCCTGAGTTCAGCAGGAAATACCACACGAAGATACCCACGGTGATGTAATACATCTTGGATTTCACTTGGCGGTAGTTTGCGATGGCCAGCAAACTCACGAGCAAAAAAGCGAAAAACAAGGATTCCCAATGGATGCTGGAAGAGTAACAGAGGGCAATGACCAAAATGCCTCCCAAATCATCGGCAACAGCCAACGTGGCCAAAAAGACTTTCAGGCCGATGGGGACACGCTTGCCGAAGATGGATAACACTCCTAAAGAAAAGGCAATGTCAGTCGCCATAGGGATGGCTGCTCCACGGAGCAAGGTTGGGTCTACAGGTGTGGTAAGGAAAAATATCAGCACGGGTATGGCCATTCCGCCGCATGCACCGATGATGGGAAGCAAGGCTTTTTTCAGAGTTGAAAGTTCGCCCACGAGTATTTCTCGCTTAATTTCTAAGCCGACGGAAAAGAAAAACAGTGCCATGAGAAAATCATTGATAAAATCCATCAAACTCAGGCTAGTGTTGCCATGACTGAACAAGTTGAATTCTCCGATAGAGAAACTGACCGGTTTTTCCCATAAAGAACGGTAGACGTCTCCCCAGGCAGAATTGGCAACAATGATGGCAAGAATTGTTACAACAATCAAGATGAGGCTTGAGTTTACATATTTCTTGAACATGCTTAAAAATATATAGTTTCTCATATGGCAGATCTTTGGTTCGTTTTTTGCAAATATAATGAAAGACGTGTGCAGAGACAAATGAAATCTCATTTTTCTGTTTGGATTTTTCGAACCATTCTCATATTAATAATAAACTTAAAGACTGAAGGTTTTGACAAATGAAAATGCAGTTTTTTTAATTGAATTAATTTGGCCGTGCTATTTATTGATCAAACGTACAGGATTATTATTGTTCCCATGAATCCGATGAGGATTTTCATTACGAATGTTTGTCATTTGTTTTTTTTATCTTATCTTTGCTTTATACATCGTATTTTTAATAAACATTATATAAGGCTATATGACATTAATCAAATCAATTTCCGGAATACGCGGTACTATCGGTGGAAAAACAGGGGATACGTTGAACCCTTTGGATATAGTGAAGTTTACATCAGCTTATGCAATGTTGGTACGCCGGCGTTCCGGAGTGAAAAGCAATAAGATTGTAGTGGGACGTGATGCCCGTATCTCGGGTGAGATGGTGAAGAATGTGGTGTGTGGCACATTGATGGGTATGGGTTTTGATGTAGTAAACATCGGGTTGGCTTCAACCCCGACCACCGAGCTGGCCGTGACAATGGAAGAGGCTTGCGGCGGTATCATCATTACCGCTTCACATAATCCGAAAATGTGGAATGCGCTGAAACTGCTGAATGAACATGGGGAGTTCCTCAATAAAGAAGAGGGCAACGAAGTGTTGCGGTTGGCTGAAGCAGAAGCGTTTGAATATGCTGACGTGGATCATCTCGGGACATACCGGGAAGACGATACTTACGACCAAAAACATATCGATTTGGTTAAACGGCTGAAGTTGGTGGATGCAGATGCCATTCGTAAGGCCAATTTCCGAGTCGCCATTGATACGGTCAACTCGGTGGGTGGAATAGTCTTGCCAAAGTTGCTGGAACAGCTGGGCGTGACATGCGTATCGGGACTTTTCACTGAACCCACGGGGAACTTTGGCCATAATCCCGAACCGCTGGAAAAGAACCTGGCTGAAATGAAAGCATTGATGCAGGAAGGGAAGCATGACGTGGGATTTGTGGTAGATCCGGATGTAGACCGGCTGGCCATGTTCTGTGAGGACGGTACGATGTACGGCGAGGAATATACTTTAGTGACGGTGGCGGACTATATTTTGCAGCACACACCGGGAAATACTGTTTCCAATTTAAGTTCCACGCGGGCTTTGCGGGATGTTACGTGGCGGTATGGATATGAATATAACGCGGCTGCTGTCGGAGAAGTTAATGTTGTGGAAAAGATGAAAGAGACGCAGGCGGTGATTGGTGGTGAAGGCAATGGCGGTGTGATTTATCCCGAGGCACATTACGGGCGCGACGCCTTAGTTGGTATCGCACTGGTGTTGACCTATATGGCAAAGTCCGGTAAAACGCTGTCTGCACTTCGAGCTACTTATCCGCAGTATTATATGGCGAAAAACCGCATAGACCTGACACCGGGGACGGACGTGGACGCCATCCTGAATAAGGTAAAAGAGTTGTATAAGGACGAAGAAGTGAATGATATTGACGGTGTGAAGATTGATTTTGAAGACAGCTGGGTGCATTTGCGCAAGAGTAATACGGAGCCAATCATCAGGGTTTATTCTGAAGCGCGGACGGTACAGGAGGCAGATGAAATCGGGAAAAAAATAATGGATGTGGTGTACGGGATTGTACATTGATATCCGGCTGTAAGGTACAGACGTGTAAGAAGAATACTCTTCCTGTACTTTTTTATTAAAAAACAAAGATTATGAGGTACAGTAAGTTCTTTGCCGGCTTGACAGTGTTTTTGTCTTTGGCTTTTCATCTCATGGCAAGTCCCAGGACGACTTATTTGTTGAGGGATGGATGGCGCTTTACGCGGACAGATGATGCGGAATATGCCAACACCGATATAGATGCCAGTCATTGGGAACAAGTATGCGTACCTCATGACTGGGCTATTGAAGGCCCGTTTGACGCCAACAATGACCGGCAGTTTATGGCCATTGAGCAGGACGGGCAAAAGGAAGCGCAAAACCAGTCAGGACGTACCGGCGGCTTACCTTTTGTAGGAGTTGGGTGGTACCGGAAAGTTTTTGAGGTCCCCGATTTCAAGAAAGGGAAGCGTGCCGTGATTATTTTTGATGGCGCCATGAGCCATGCCCGTGTATATCTTAACGGTGCTTATGTGGGGGAGTGGCCTTACGGTTACAGTTCATTCCATTTTGACGTGACAGATTATTTGCGTGAAGGCAAAAAGAATATTTTGGCAGTACGATTGGAGAATGAGCCTGAATCGTCGCGGTGGTATCCCGGCGCCGGACTCTACCGCAATGTGCATTTGGTCGTGACTGGAGCTGTAAAAGTGAATACCTGGGGAACAACGGTTACAACACCGGTTGTGAAAGACCATTTTGCCGAGGTATGTGTACGGACGGAAATCGAATGCCCTGCCTCCACGTCACCCAGCGACGTGGAAGTGCGGACTGTCATAAAAACGCCCGACGGGGAGATCATTGCTGAACAGCGTCGTCCAATGACGGTTTATGATGATGGCAAGATAAGCCAAACGCTGTATGTAGATAACCCCAACCTGTGGAGTGTGGATACTCCATTTCTTTACCGGGCAGAAACATCCGTTTATGATAAAGGGGTATTGACAGATGTTTCGGAGACTGTGTTTGGCATTCGTACCATAGAAGTCAGGCGGGGTGAGGGTTTCTTCCTGAATGGTAAAAAGTTAGTGTTTCATGGCACTTGCAACCATCACGATCTCGGACCTCTTGGGACTGCTGTCAATGAATCGGCCATTCGATATCGTTTGGGATTATTGAAGGATATGGGCTGCAATGCTTATCGTACGTCGCATAACATGCCGTCGCCGGAACTGGTAAAGGCTTGTGACGAGATGGGAATGCTTCTTATGGTGGAAACTTTCGATGAGTGGAAAACGAAGAAGATGGCAAACGGCTATAACAAGGATTTTGACGCGTGGGTTGAAAAAGACCTTGTAAATGTGGTGCGGCGTTACCGGAATTCACCGAGTGTGGTGATGTGGTGTCTCGGGAATGAAGTGCCGGATCAGGGAACGGCTATCGGGGGAAAACTGTGTGCCTTACTCCAGGACATTGTCCATCGTGAAGATCCTACACGGCCTTGTACAGTAGGGATGGATCGCGTAGAAGCAGCTATCGGTTCGCATATGGCAGCCGTAATAGACATACCGGGTTTCAATTATCGGCCGCATAAATATACCATGGCGTACGACAAGCTGCCACAACAAGTCATACTCGGTACGGAAACGGCTTCGACTGTCAGTTCGCGGGGTATTTACAAATTTCCGGTTGAACGTCGTTCCATGGCTAAATATGACGACCATCAGGCGTCATCATACGATTTGGAACATTGTTCGTGGAGCGATTTGCCTGAAGACAATTTCATCATGTACGAGAGTTTGCCTTACGACATGGGAGAGTTCGTATGGACGGGTTTTGACTATTTAGGAGAACCGACCCCTTATTACAGTGACTGGCCTAGTCATTCTTCACTGTTCGGCATAATTGATTTGGCTTACTTGCCGAAAGACCGTTATTATTTGTATCGCAGTTTCTGGAACCGGAAAGAAGCGACCTTGCATGTCCTGCCGCATTGGACGTGGCCGGGTAGGGAAGGGAAAGTGACGCCTGTTTTTGTTTACAGCAGTTATCCGACAGTGGAATTGTTTATTAACGGAAAAAGTCAGGGACGTCTCTCAAAGAATGCTTCCGTTGACATGGACGCTACGGATAATGATTCGTCACGTGTCAATCTGGAAAGGCAAAAACGTTATCGTTTCATGTGGATGGAGACACGTTATGAACCGGGTACACTGATGGTGGTGGCGTACGACTTGGCCGGCCGGAAGTGTGCTGAAAAGGAAATGCATACGGCAGGAGAACCATACCGGTTGAAGCTGTCGGTAGACAAAGATACGCTTGACGCAGGACAAAGGGATGAGGATTTGGCTTTTGTGACCGTAGAGGTGGTAGATCGTCAGGGTGTCCCTTGCCCGGCAGCTACGAATTTGGTGGAATGGACGGTTAAGGGGAATGGCTACTACAAAGCCGGGGCGAATGGTAACCCTGTCTGTCTGGAATCTTTCCACGAGCCGCGGATGCATCTTTTCAGTGGAAAGATGACGGGTATCATTGCTGAATCGGGATGTGCCGGGCACATTCAGATAAAAGTGCGTTCAAAGGGACTTAAACCGGCAGAATTAGAACTGACTGTAAAAGAATAAAAGATGGACCGGTATGATGGCAGAAAAATCAACGGAAAACAGTGAACAGACGACGTGAGAATGGAAGAGAAGATGTCTTTCGTATTGCCACCTGATGGCATGGATATAGTTCAGTGGCAAGTGATGTTGCGCAAACAGGCGGCCGTGACGGAGCGTTTCTCGGTAACAGCTTATGACCGTCAAGATGAGCCTGGAGCCTATATGGTGGAAAATTCCGTATCGGGACGGCGTTATAAGGTGGTGTACAGAGGGGCTGGCAGTATGTGGAACTTTTGTTCGTGCTTGGATTTTAAGGTGAATCGGTTGGGGACGTGCAAGCACATGGAAGCCCTGAAATTATGGATGGACAACCGTCATGTGGAAACGACGGATGAGCTGCCCGGCTATACGGCGGTTTATATTTCGTATAAGGACGAGCGGCAGGTGCGTATTCGCATTGGCCGGGAATGTGAAGCTGCTTTCAGGGAATTGGCAGGACGGTATTTTGACGACGAGCTGGTGTTGACCCCGGAGGGCATGAGGCATTTCGAGGATTTCCTTGCAGAAGCGGAGACCATCGCTCCTTCGTTCAGATGTTTTCCGGACGCACTGCGATATGTCAAAGATATGAGAGAACGTGAGCGGCGGGTCGCCATGGTTGAGGCTGAGTGTACTGATGAGGCGTTGGACCGTCTTTTGGGGACGGCATTGTATCCATACCAGAAAGAAGGCGTACGGTTTGCCCTGAAAACCGGTCGCTGCATGATAGCAGACGAGATGGGACTCGGGAAAACCATACAGGCCATTGCCGTTGCCGAATGGATGCTGAAGCAGCATTTGATTGGCAATGTGCTGGTGTTGTGCCCTACTTCGCTGAAATATCAGTGGAAACACGAAATTGAACGTTTTACCGGTACGGAGGCACAGGTCGTTGAAGGAAACCATGCGTTGCGCATGTCGCAATATCAATCGTCTTGTCGATATAAGATAGTTTCATATAACAGTGCGGCCAATGACATACGGCAGACCGGCTGTCTGAAAACAGATTTGTTGGTAATGGATGAGGCTCAACGGCTGAAGAACTGGAACACGCAGATAGCCCGTGCAGCCCGGCATATTGATTCACCTTATGTCCTTGTACTCTCTGGTACTCCCCTTGAAAATAAATTGCAGGAGTTGTATTCCATTATCCAGTTTGTGGACCAGTATTGTTTGGGGCCTTATTACAGTTTCAATGAACTGACGACGACTTATGACGAAAATGGGCAGATAATCGGTTATAAAAACCTGCATCTCGTAAGGCGGATGTTGGCACCTGTGCTTTTACGGCGCAGGAAGAAAGATGTGGCGCTGGAGTTACCGCCACGTACCGATAAACATCTTTTTGTCGTGATGACTAAAGAGCAACGTCGATTACATGACGATTTTCGCCAGCAACTGTCTGTTTTGGTTAGTAAGTGGAAGAGGACGCATTTTCTGACTGAAGGGGAGCGAAAGCGTGTTTTGTTGCTTCTCAATCAAATGCGTATGGTTTGTGACAGCACCTTTATTCTTGATCGCCAAACCCGCTATGATACAAAAATCGGTGAGTTGGTTCAAATCATAGAGGATATGATTGAAAACGGTGATGAGAAAATGGTCGTTTTCAGTCAGTGGGAGCGTATGACGCGTCTGGTGTGCCAGGAATTGGAACGCAGACGGATAGGTTTTGTACGTCTGTGTGGGGATGTAGTTGCGTCCCAACGGAAAGAACTGATAGCGTGTTTTACGAAAGAAACGTCATGCAGGGTCTTTGTATCGACCGATGCTGGTAGTACAGGCTTGAATCTGCAAGCCGGTTCGGTCGTGGTAAACCTGGACTTGCCATGGAATCCTGCGGTATTGGAACAGCGTGTGGCTCGTGTTTATCGTATTGGCCAGGAACGCAAGATACAAGTCATCAATTTCATTGCTGAACAGAGTATCGAGTCGCGGATGCTCGGAACACTCCGTTTCAAATCGGATTTGGCCATGGGTATTCTTGATGAGGGAGAGGATATGGTCAAAGGAAACCATGCCAAATTTGAACTTCTTTTGGGGCAACTTCAGGAGATGATGGAACAGCCGCAGGAGGTTGTGGGTAGTGTCAAAACTGTATTGGAGAAACCTGCCGAAAAGAAAGAACTGTCGCATGACGATTCGCATGTGATACAGAAAACGGAGGAACAACTTCATTTCTCGTTTGGCAACGATGATGAACAACCGGTTCCGTCGTCAAAACAAGACAGGGAAACGTCGTCCGTGGTCTTGCCTTCGTATCAAGAGGAAGTCGGGACACCTGTATCCCCCGAGGAGCAGCTCGTGGCTGACGGATTGTCTTTCATAAACCGCTTGTCGGAGATGCTCTGTTCACCGCAGAAAACAGCGAGGCTTGTGGACAGTCTGGTTAAAAAAAATCCGCAAACGGGACGCATGGTGATAGAAATTCCTGTCGCAAACAAAGAAAGTGTCTGCCGTGCATTGGAGATGCTTGGAACTTTGTTGGGTGGTTTTGAACGGCCGGAAGGAAGGGACAAGTGAAACGTGGGAGAAAAAATTATTTTAGACTCCTAGGCACGACCGCATGAGATAAAAACCACGAGGAATAAAAAAACGTGCCGGTCAGAACGGCACGCTTTTAAATATGATGTCGGAAGCACCGGCATTGTTATAAATGAAGTCGTGGCAGACTTGTCCGCTTTTTCGGCGGAATGCTTCGTCTGCGAGAAGTCTGTCCATGGCTTGACTGTATGTTTTTTCGTCATTGATCTCAATACATCCGCCTTTTTCAAGCAAAGCCTGCGCTTCGCGGAATTTCTTGTTGTTGGGACCTATAATAACAGGAATACCATATACAGCCGCTTCGGGTACATTATGGATGCCAACACCAAAACCGCCGCCGACATAAGCAACTTCACCATACCGGTAAATGGAAGAGAGCAAACCGTAACAGTCTATAATCAGACAATCTGCCGTCGCCGATTTTAAATCCTCAGCCTTTGAATAACGCAGGTGCGGCCGTTTCAGTTTTGATTCGATTTCCTTGAGGTGTGACTCGTTGACTACGTGAGGAGCAAGGATCAATTTCATTGTCGGATGGTTATTAAAGTAGCTGATGATTAAGTCTTCATCAGGAGCCCACGAACTACCTGCCACCATGACAGTGCGTCCGTCCTTGAAAGTCTCTACCAATGGTAACGATTTGGCTTGTTTGCGGATGTCAATCACACGATCAAACCGCGTGTCGCCAACAACGGTAGTATTGGTGATGCCGATGTCTTTTAGCAGTTGGCGTGAATGTTCGTTTTGCAGGAAGAAATACGTAACACATTTCAACACATCCCGATAGATATGGCCATACCAGCGGAAGAAAATTTGGTTTTCTCTGAAAATGCTGCTAACGCTATATACAGGTATATTACGTTTCTTGCAGGCATGTAAATAATTGTTCCAGAACTCGTATTTGATGAAGAACGCCATGACAGGTCGTGCGAGCCGTATGAAACTGCGTACGTTACCTGGAGTGTCGAACGGCAGATAACAGATAATATCTGCCCCTTCAAAGTTTTTTCTCACTTCGTAACCTGATGGCGAAAAGAAAGTCAGCAGGATTTTATATTGGGGATATTGTATCCTCAATCGTTCCATTAGAGGACGTCCCTGTTCAAACTCTCCGAGCGATGCTGCATGAAACCATATGTATTTGTCGTCTTTACATATATTTGATTTCAGTATGCGGAACGTGTTCCGTTGTCCTTTGACCATGAGCCTGGCTTTCTTGTGGAAAGGTGAAACGAGCATTACAGCCAGGGCATAAAGGTAGAGTGCAAGTGAATAAATCATTTCAGGATGTCAATGGCTTTTCTGATTCTTCTTAGTGTCTCTTCTTTGCCTAAAAAAGCAGAAAGTTCGTACATGTCGGGACCTTTTCCTGTTCCCACAAGTGCGACTCGCCACGGGTTCCATGGTTTTTTACCAGTTACTTCCACCCACTTTTCGACCGCAGTTTGTTGGCCTTCGACACTGAAATCGTCTAATTCCTCTAAAATATCGGCCAATTCTGTCATGTCTGACGCTGATGTTTCTCCCCAGTTCTTTTTCGTGAATTTGTCTTCCATACTGTATGACGTGGGAGCTATGAAGAAGAAGTCGCATAATGGCCATAAGTCCTTGATGAAATTAATTTTCTTCATTTTCATCATGCCTATGACTGCTTCCACACGGTCCATTGGTACCTCAATACCATTGGCACGCAGAATCTTGTCAAAGTCAGGTGCCAATTCCTTATTGTCCTTCATCAGTAAGTATTCACGGTTGAACCACATACCTTTCACATAATCGAATTTTGCACCGGACTTGCTGCATTTCGTGATGTCGAACAACTTAACCATTTCTTCCATGGTCATGATTTCTTGGTCTGTACCGGGATTCCATCCTAACAATGCCAGGAAATTGATGACAGCTTCCGGAAGATAACCGCTTTCCCGGTATCCGGAGGATACTTCACCGGTTTTGGGGTCATGCCATTCAAGTGGGAAAACGGGAAAGCCCAAACGGTCTCCGTCGCGCTTGCTTAACTTGCCTTTTCCATCCGGTTTCAGCAGCAGGGGCAGATGTGCGAATGCCGGCATTGTGGTTTCCCATCCGAAAGCCCGGTATAAAAGTACATGCAACGGTGCTGACGGTAGCCATTCTTCTCCACGGATGACATGCGATACTTCCATCAAATGGTCGTCAACAATGTTGGCTAAATGATAAGTCGGTAATTCATCGGCACTTTTGTATAGGACCTTATCATCAAGAATGGATGAGTTGATGACCACGTCACCGCGAATCATGTCGTTGACATGTATGTCTTCGTTTGGTTCAACCTTGAAACGTACTACATACTGGTGTCCTTCGTCTATCAGGCGTCTCGTTTCTTCCTTTGGCAGGGTAAGTGAGTTACGCATCATGCCACGGGTTGCAGCATCGTATTGGAAGTTTTTGATTTCTTGCCTTTTGCTTTCAAGCTCCTCTTGAGTATCAAAAGCGATATACGCTTTCCCGTTGTCCAGCAACTGTTGGACATATTTTTTGTAAATGTCGCGCCGTTCCGATTGACGGTAAGGGCCATAATTACCTCCAAAACTGACGCCTTCATCAAAATGAATGCCTAACCACTTGAATGACTCAATGATATATTCTTCAGCTCCTGGTACGAAACGGGTGGAGTCTGTGTCTTCTATGCGGAAAATCAATTCTCCACCATGCTGGCGTGCAAAAAGGTAATTGTATAAAGCGGTGCGGACGCCTCCGATATGTAATGCGCCGGTAGGGCTGGGCGCAAAGCGGACTCTTACTTTTCTTTCAGTCATAGTGTGTCTGTAAATTTTGTGCAAAAATACTATTTTTTATTTAAAGAGCCGTATTTTTTTCGTATTTTCGCCCCATACAAAGAAATGTAGGAAATGAGCAGATACAACCAACAAAGCAAATTATCGCCAAAAGCCTTGATCTACCGTATCGCTATCGCATTGGTGGCAGTGCTTGCCGTAACGTTTTATATGCCAAGGGATACCAGTTCCAGCTATCTTTTTGATATTGGCAAACCGTGGCGTTACAGTCAGTTGATAGCAACATTTGATTTCCCTATATATAAAAATGCTGAGGTTGTACGTCGGGAACAAGATAGCATCATGAGGGAATATGAACCTTATTTTGCTTATAATAGTGCGGTTGGTGATGAGCAGACCGCTCATTTTGAACAGGTATTTGAACAAGAATATCGTAATGTAGTCCCACAACACTATTGCAAATATATTGTAGAACGGATGAAGACAGTCTATGCCAAAGGCATTTTGAGTATGGAGGATTACAGTACGTTACGTGAAGACAGCATTACAGGTGTACGTATCTTTACTCAAAATGAGGCAGTATCTCATAAGATTCAAGATATTTATTCTATCAAGTCTGCATATGAATATATCACTAATATAGGAACAGATACGGCAATTTATGATAGGAAAATACTGTTAAGATGTGATATAGGAGAATTCCTGCAACCTAATATGTCTTATGACAAGAATAAGTCGGATGCATTCCGTAAGGATTTGTTGTCTTCTCTTTCGTATGCACAAGGTATGGTGATGAGCGGGCAGAAAATTATCGATAGGGGTGAAATTGTAAACCAGAATACGTATGATATTTTGGTTTCTTTTGAGAAGGAAATGGCTAAACGTAATGATTCTACGAAACAGATCAGAGTCATGTTTATAGGACAGTTATTGTATGTGGCTATCATCACGCTTTGCCTGATGTTGTATTTTAATCTGTTTCGTCGAGATTATCTGTCAAATACCAGGCGCATCCTTATGTTGGCCTCCATGCCGGTTATTTTCCCATTAGTGACGTCCTTTATGATTAAACAGAGTTTGATGGTATATATTGTGCCTTTTGCCATGGCGCCTATTTTCATACGGGTTTTCATGGATTCGCGCACTGCCTTTGTTACCCATGTGGCGACGATCTTGCTCTGTGCCATTCAGATGAAATCGCCTTTTGAATTTATTGCTACTCAACTTGTGGCCGGTATGGTCGCTATTTACAGTCTGAGAGAACTCTCCCAACGCTCACAGTTAGTGCGTTCAGCCTTTTATGTAACATTGGCTTCAATGGCTTTTTATCTCGGAATGGAATTAATTCACGCGAAGGATTTTTCTGCATTGGAATATCGGATGTATGTGTATATCGCTATTAATGGTATTTTGCTTTTGTTTGCTTATCCTTTGCTCTTTTTGTTAGAGAAAGCGTTTGGCTTCACGTCCAATGTAACTCTCGTAGAATTGTCCAACATCAATAATGAGATATTACGCAAAATGTCGGAAGTGGCACCCGGTACATTCCAACATTCCATGCAGGTAGCAAATTTGGCCGCAGAAGTGGCAAATCGTATTGGAGCTAAAAGCCAACTTGTACGAACAGGTGCGCTATATCATGATATCGGCAAAACGTGTAATCCTGTATTCTTTACGGAGAATCAGACGAGTGTTAATCCACATGAGAAACTTTCACTTGAGGATAGCGCAAAAATTGTTATCAATCATGTTAAAGACGGGCTGAAATTGGCAGAGAAATATAATTTGCCGAAAATCATTAAAGATTTTATCGCGACCCACCATGGTAAAGGCATAACAAAATACTTCTTTATTTCATATAAGAATAAATATCCGAATGAGGAAATAAGCGAAGAAGTCTTCACGTATCCGGGACCTAATCCCTTTACTCTTGAGCAGGCCATATTAATGATGGCTGATGCCGTTGAGGCAGCGTCCCGCAGTTTAAATGAATATACCGAGGAAAGCATCAGCGCACTCGTTGAGAAAATAATCGACGCACAGATACAAGAAGGCTTTTTCAAGGATTGCCCTATTACGTTTCATGACATCTATCTCGCCAAAGAAGTCTTTAAGGAGAAACTAAAGACGATTTATCACACTCGTATCAGTTATCCTGAATTAAAGAATCAATAATCCTGTGTCAGGGATTTGTTGCAGCGATAATAGCTTTAGTGAGTAGATTTTAA
Source organism: uncultured Prevotellaceae bacterium (assembly GCA_949299545.1). Taxonomy (GTDB): domain Bacteria; phylum Bacteroidota; class Bacteroidia; order Bacteroidales; family Bacteroidaceae; genus Paraprevotella. Next base: position 53,841 of record CASGAM010000041.1, read on the forward strand.
AGGGAAAAACCACGCAGGTTGTATAGACTATTCAACAGAGCCTTTTAATACGATCTGCGTGGTTTTTTATTTATTCCCATTTGGGTTTACGCTTTTCCAAAAAAGCACGTCCACCTTCCTGTGCTTCATCGGTCATGTAATAAAGCATTGTGGCATCACCGGCCAATTCTTGAATACCAGCTTGCCCATCGAGTTCGGCATTGAGTCCCACTTTAATCATGCGCAAGGCAAGCGGACTGAGTTCCATCATCTCTTCGGCCCAAGCTACATACTCTTCTTCAAGTTGAGACAACGGAACGACTTTGTTCACCAATCCCATGTCAAGCGCCTCTTGTGCATTGTATTTACGACAGAGGAACCATATTTCGCGGGCTTTCTTTTGACCTACGACGCGTGCTAAATAGGACGCACCGAAACCGGCATCGAAACTACCCACCCGTGGCCCTGTTTGTCCGAAAATTGCATTATCTGACGCTATCGTCAGGTCACAAACCACATGAAGTACATGTCCGCCACCGATGGCAAAACCATTGACAGCCGCAATGACAGGTTTCGGCAGCGAGCGGATCTGTTTTTGTACTTCTAACACGTTCAGACGCGGCACACCGTCGTGACCGACATATCCGCCATGTCCTTTCACATGCATGTCACCTCCCGAACAAAAAGCCTTGTCGCCAGCACCAGTCAGTACTACAACTTTTACATCGCGCCGTTCCCGACATTCGTAAAGGGCGTCGCTCATCTCCGACACCGTTTGCGGTGTAAAAGCGTTGCGTACTTGTGGGCGATTGATTGTAATACGGGCTATGCCGTTGTAGTAATCAAAGATAATATCTTTGTAAGTTTTCAAAATAATCCACGTTCTTTCTGTCATATATCTTTTTTTAAGTTAATATTTCTGTTTACAGCGCTGTTCATATCTACACAGATTATTGTGTAGATGAGTTACTCCAGTTTTTTAGATGGTGATAATAGTTTCGTAACTCAACAGCATCAGTCATCGCTTCTGTAAAAATTTCGAGAATACATGGAGCTGCGGCTTGGTTGTCATAAAAAGCAGGTAAAGCGTCCTGCAAAGAATGTGCATTGTCGGCTCGGAGATAAATAAAGCCGCGTTCACGTGCCCATCCTTCGGCCGAAGTTTCATGGCGGGCTGTCACGATACGGTTAATCGGTTCGTCTATCTTCAGTCCCGGCAAAGCATGAAAAATAGCGCCTGCACCGTTGTTAAACACGACTATGCGCAGATTCGGCTGCACATAGCTGTTCCACAAGGCATTCATATCGTAAAAGAAACTCAGGTCGCCAACCAGAAATACATTCATTCGACTGGAAAATGCCGCATATCCCACTGATGTTGACATGGAACCTTCTATGCCGTTGACCCCTCGGTTGCAATGTACCTCTATACCGGCCGGTAGAGGACACAATTCTGCCAAACGGACGGACGAACTGTTGGCCAAATGCAATACGGCGGGTACCGGCAAAGCCTCTAATACGCGACGTACAGCCGTTAGCTCGGAGTAGTCTACTTCAGGAGAGGGCAATGCAGCACAAGCCGAACTCCAGGCAGCAGCATAATCCGACACTTCTGATTTTACGACCTGCGAAAGAGCCCGGCAGAAATCATCCGCCGGAGATTCGAAAACGGCCGTCAGACATCCGAATAAATCTGCCGGCGCTCCGTCAGGTGACACATGCCAATGCACTAAAGGTTGTGTATGCCGCAGGAACTGTTTCAAACGCTTTGAAACAATATGGCCGCCCAATGTAATCACCAAATCGGGCCGCAAACGTTGTAACAGATCTTCGTCAGCCGCATACAACAACGTGTCAAATCCCCTCACGGCTTTTGGAAAACCGGAAGCATTACCGATGATTTCCGTCAGCCAGGCCACGCATTTGCTCGGAATGGCTGCGGCCAGGCAAGCGGCTTCGTCAGGTCTCATTTGTCCCGATATGACCATACAACGATGGAAACGGGGTAGTTCGGACGCCAAAAAGCCTTTCAGCTCGCGACCGCTATCCGCCATCCCGTCAAAACGTATCATACGCCGTACTTCCGGCAATGTTTCTGTCGTAAAGTTGAAAAGCGGTTCAGATAACGGCACGTTGATGTGTACTGGACCGCAGCCGTGATGATCAAGTTCCAACAAGGCTTCGTTCACTAACCTGTTGACAAACCATTCATCCTCTTCCGTATGAATTTCCGGCAGGTTCACGCTTTTCTTCACCAATGTCCCGAACACTCCGGGTTGCGGCAATGTCTGTCCGTCCATCTGTCCTATCCATGCAGCCGGCCGGTCTGCCGAGACGACTACAAGCGGTATGCGTTGATAATAAGCCTCGCAAACGGCCGGATGAAGATTCAACAATGCAGACCCGGACGTGCAACATACCACTGCCGGCCGTCCTGTCTGCAAGGCACGGCCAATCGCAAAGAAACCGGCGCTTCGCTCATCTGTCACGGCGTAACAGTTAAAGTCGGGGCTGTCCGCAAACGTTTTGGCAAAAGGTGCGTTACGGCTACCCGGACAAACTACCACTTCCGAAATACCGTGCGCACGCAACAACGCCACGGTCTGCAAAAGATTCTTTTTATCTGAATACATCGTCTTTATTTTATTGCTTTTTCTATAACATAGCCCATCGTCTGCATTTTCTTTTCCGTTTCCAACCATTCATCCGTCATGACTGACGAGGGTAACAACCCGCCACCGGCAAAACAGGCGATACGGTTGTTCGTAATTTGCATGCAGCGCAGGTTTACATAGAGATCTGTACGTTCGTGGGGAGACAAAAAACCGAGGAATCCGGAGTAATAGCTTCTGTCGAACGGCTCGTGGTCGCAAATAAACCGGTATGCCATCTCTTTAGGCAAGCCGCAAACAGCCGGTGTAGGATGCAAGTTTTCCAAAAGCGTCCCTAAAGTTTCTTCATCGGATAATTCAAAACGAATCTCCGTTTTTAAATGAGCCAACGAACCGGCTGTCACCGTGTATGGGCCGTTTAACTGAGGCTCAATACTTCGTTCACGAAGCAAACCCACTAAATATTCCGTCACGAACTGTTGCTCTTGCCGGTCCTTGTCACTCCAGCTGTCCGGTATCTTGCCACCGGCCAAAGCCTGCGTACCGGCTAATGCGACCGTGACATAACGTCCTTGCTGGCCGGACAGAAGAATCTCGGGCGTGGCGCCCATCCAAATCCCAGTGTCGGGCGTATAAAAAAGATAGACGCAAGAATGGACATAACGCAAACAAGCAATCCTGAATGCCCGTGCCACCGAAAAGTTCTCCGGACGGGCTGTCACCTGCCGGCGGGAAAGCACAATCTTACGCATACTGCCACACGTCAGGGCGGCTGCAAAATCCGAGAAAGTACCGGCATACTCTGCCGATGGAACATCCGGCAATCTGACGGGCATCTCGACCGGTGAGGGAGACGGCGGGATATCCGGTGAAGGAGAAAAAGACAGCGACACCGATTCGTCCGGCGCCAATAAATACAGCAAATGTTCCTTCCCTGGCCGGAAAGGAACAAAGACAAAACCATTGCGGCCATCGAGCGAAGCGATACGGTCAAACGTCTGCACCTGCTTGCCGAACTGCCGTATTCCACGACATGTATCCTCTCCGGGCAAGCGATAAAAGGCAAACGGACGTCCGTCTTTAAGCCACGCTTCTATCAATGAAATATCAGACAGGTCATCAGCCATCATACTCGGTACCGGCTTTGGTCATTTGCGTTTCATCACACTGTTCACCACTCGGATGGAAGACACCAACTTGCCCGTGGAAGTAAATACGTCGACATTCCATACGTGAGAAGAACGTCCTTTGTGTACAATGGTTCCCACAGCACGCACGGTGTCACCCTCATGGGCAGAAGATATGTGGTTACCGCTGACCTGCATTCCCACGACAAACTCGTCAGGGTTACAGATTACCATTGAACCGAAACCGGCCACTGTCTCGGCTAATGCCAGCGTGGCGCCGCCGTGCAGAATGCCGAATGGCTGGCGGTTACGATGGTCAACCGGCATCGTTGCCTCTATGCGGTCGCGCGAAGCATAAGTGTATTGAATGCCGAGGTTGCCCATGAGCGTTGATTTGGCTTGCGCATTAATGGCGTCCAGCGGTATCTCGTTTTCACGAGCTTCGGCGATGAATGCCTTTTCCACGGCAACTGCCACTCCGTCTTCGTTATTGGAAAGCGTCACATAATCGGCACACCGCTTTACGGAATCGGGCGCATTGCCCATCGCTATGCCGAGTTCCGCCAACTGGAGCATGGTCACATCGGCTACGCCGTCGCCAAACACGACAATCTCGTCAGGCTTGATACCTTGCATTTCCATAACGGCGCCTAACGTGTTGGCCTTATCGACCCGGCAACCCACTACTTCGAGGAAGAAAGGTTCGGAACGGAATACATCCAGTACGCCGTCGAGCCGACGTTTCCAGTGTTCTTCAAGCCCTATCAAGGCTTTCTCATCATCGCTCACCAGCATACATTTGCATGGCGAATAGTCTATGGCGATGGAGAAGTTTTCCTGATAGTTGATTTTCATGCCGTTCAAGGCGGCTTCTGCCTGTATATGCGGGTTGTCAGGCATGTTGGTTACTATGGTGTCACCGTCATAAGTCAGTATGCCGAACCCATTTTTGTTCGCCTTTTTCTCAAGGTAGGGAATCAGTTCGGGATTGATACGACGCTCAAAAATAACCTCACCGTTGGAGGCGTTGATCACCTGACCGCCGTTGTACGATAATACATAACCGTTATATGTTCCCAACTCAAGTTCTTTTGCGAGAGGCAACAGTCCGTAAGTGGGGCGTCCCGATGCCAGTATGATGCGTACACCCATTTGTTGCACCTTGCGCAGCGTTGCCAGCGTGCGCTTGCTGATCTCCTTGTTGTCGTTTAATAATGTTCCGTCAACATCCAAAACAAGCATCTTATATTTCATAGCTGTACCTTTTAGGGGTTATGTTACAAAAATAGCAAAAAACATTTGCACCCCTCAATATCGCGAATGTTTTTGTCGTATTGTTTCACTTTTTTAAGGAACTGTAAGTTCCTGCAACGTCCCGAGAATTCCTGTAATTCCCCGAAACAAAACGTTTTACATGCATGAAGGTTTACAAGGAAAATTGTTACCTTTGCAGGGCTCTGTTGACAACTTATTTTATAACATATATGAGATTATTGCATACTTTGTTCGGTTTTAATCCTGAGATTCATTCCGTAAGAACGGAAATTGTTGCCGGCATTACCACCTTTCTGACTATGGCCTATATCCTGGCGGTCAACCCTGAGATATTAAGTTCTACGGGAATGGATCGGGAAGCCGTATTCACTTCCACGGCCTTGGCTTCCATTCTGGCGACCGTCATCATGGCCGTTTGGGCCAAACTGCCTTTCGCTCAGGCTCCCGGCATGGGCTTGAATGCTTTTTTTGCCTATACCGTCTGTCTCAGCATGGGATATTCCTGGCAGTTCGCACTCACGGCTGTTTTCATCGAAGGATTGCTTTTCATATTGCTTACGGTGAGCAACCTGCGCAACATTATTGTGAGTGCTATTCCCGAATCATTGAAAGTCGCTACGACCGTCGGCATCGGACTGCTCATTGCATTTATCGGATTCCAGAACTCAGGCATCATCGTTTCCAACCCCGGTACCATTATTTCGTTGGGCGACATCACTGCCGGCATGCCGCTTCTGACCCTTGTAGGGTTGCTCGTCACCATCATGCTGCTTGTCTTTAAGATACGCGGCGCGATGCTTGCCGGTATCCTCATCACAACGCTCATTGGCATCCCGATGGGTATCACCACGTTCCAGGGATTTTTCAATCTGCCGCCTTCCATTGCGCCGGTGTTTTGCCAACTCGACTTTGAGCATATCTGGAGTCATGACATGCTGATAGTCATCTCCACGTTGTTGTTTATGGACCTGTTCGACACCATCGGTGCTTTCATTGGCGTGGCCTCGAAAGCCGGCATGATGAAGAACGGACAACTGCCGAGAGCCAAAGAAGCATTCATGTCGGATGCCATCGGTACCACTGCCGCCGGTCTGTTGGGTACCAGTACTGTTGTCACTTACCTCGAAAGCGCTTCCGGCGTGAACGAGGGCGGCCGTACGGGGCTGACGGCTTTCACGACGGCTGTCTGTTTCGTGTTGGCCTTGTTCCTCTCGCCCTTGTTCCTCTCCATCCCGGCTGCGGCCACATCGGCGGTTCTGATTATTGTCGGTATGATGATGTTAAGCTCCGTGGCTGCTATTCCGTTCAACGATTATACGGAAACCTTGCCGGCTTTCTTGTGCATGATACTCATGCCATTGACCTATAGCATTGCCGACGGCATTATCATCGGGTTTATCAGCTATGTCGTCATCAACCTGCTTTGCGGCAAAACGCAGAAGATTTCAATCCCCATGTATGTCATGACAGTATTGCTTTGTTTCAAATTCTTTTTGTAAAGGGTTGTCATAAAACAGCTGTCACATACAGAGTAAGGAGGTTACAATTCCGTATGAAAAAGTGTCACTTGTCCGCTCCGCAGCGAGGCCGGGACGTCTATAAGCCGTTGGTTGCGGCTCCCGCGGAACAGCAGGTCGGGGTCGCGTTGGGCTTCTACATAAGGGCCGTCCACCAGCACGTCTATCCATTCCAGCAACGCACGCTGGGACTCGTTGCGCAGCAGGCGCTCAAACGTGTAGCCCGTGTAGCACCAGATATTCTTGTGTGTCTGTTCCTTAATCATACGTGCCAGTTTGGCAAATCCGGCCGGTTGGAACATCGGGTCGCCACCGCTGAAAGTGACGTCGGCAAACTCGTCGGCACGGATGACGTCAAAGATGTCCGCAACCGGCGTCAGCCGGCCTGACTCAATAGACCATGACCGGGGATTATGGCAGCCCGGACAAGCGTTGGGACAGCCCGCGGCATAAACTGCCGTACGGAAGCCGGGGCCGTCCACCGTTGTGTCTTCTATTATCTTGATGAGCGAAATCATTTCTCAGAATGTATTACACGGTCATTTAATTCGGCCAGCTTTGCATTGTTCCACCGGTCTGTCGTTCCCACCAAATAGCCGGTGATGCGCTGGAGGCGGTCGATGCGCGTACTGCCGCATTTGGGGCAGACATCCAAACGGTCGGCCGCGTTTTCATAGCCGCAATCCATGCAGCGGTTCCGGTTATGGTTCACCGAGCCGTATCCCATGTTGTAGCGGTCCATCATATCCACTACCCGCATGATGACTTCCGGGTTATGCGTCGCATCGCCGTCAATTTCCACGTAAAAGATATGGCCGCCGCGCGTCAGTTCGTGGTACGGCGCTTCCACCTCGGCCTTGTGGCGCGCGCTGCACTGGTAATATACCGGCACGTGGTTGGAGTTCGTGTAATAGTCGCGGTCGGTCACACCGGCAATCACTCCGTATTTTTTGCGGTCGCCTCGCGTGAATTTCCCCGACAGACCTTCGGCCGGTGTGGCCAGTACGCTGTAATTGTGCTGGTAGCGTTCCGAGAAATCGTTGGCGCGGTCGCGCATATACGTCACGATGCGCAAACCCAGTTCCTGCGCTTCGGCCGATTCGCCATGGTGTTTGCCGGTCAGTGCGACCAGACATTCCGCCAAACCGATAAACCCGATGCCCAAAGTACCTTGGTTGATGATCGGAGCAATGGTGTCGTCCGGCTTTAGCGACTCGCTGCCTAACCAAAGCGCACCCATTACGAGCGGGAACTGCTTGGCAAATGCTGTTTTCTGGAACTCTAACCGTTCATGCAACTGCTTTGCCGTCACCTCCAGCATGGCGTCCAGGCTGGCAAAGAAAGCGGCTATGCGCTCTTCTTCACTCTCGATGGAACGGCATTCGATGGCCAAACGCACGATGTTGATGGTGGAGAACGAAATATTGCCCCGGCCAATGGACGTCTTCGGCCCGAAACGGTTCTCGAAGACACGGGTGCGGCATCCCATCGTGGCCGTCTCGTAGCGGTAACGCTCAGGGTCGTCCGCGCACCAGGCTTCATGACGGTTGAACGTTGCGTCAAGGTTGATGAAATTCGGGAAGAAACGGCGTGCTGTCACCTTGCAGGCGTAGCGGTAAAGGTCGTAGTTCCGGTCTTCGGGCAAATAATTGACGCCCCGTTTCTTCTTCCATATCTGTATGGGGAAGATGGCCGTCTCGCCGTTGCCTACGCCCTCGTAAGTGCTGCGCAACACTTCGCGGATGATGCACCGCCCCTCGGCCGAGGTATCGGTCCCGTAGTTGATGGAGCTGAAAACCACCTGATTGCCGCCGCGCGAATGGATGGTGTTCATGTTGTGGATAAAGGCTTCCATCGACTGGTGTACACGGGCGACCGTCTTGTTGACTGCATGTTGCAGGATGCGTGCATCCCCTTGAAGCCCTTCAAGCGGGCGTGACATGTAGTCCGTTATTTTACAATGATACAGGTGGGAAAAGTCCTGTCCGTACAATTCTTCCAATACTTTCACCTCTTCTATGAAACTGTCTCTGACGTAAGGCGCTAAATAAAAGTCAAAAGCCGGGATGGCCTGTCCGCCGTGCATCTCGTTCTGTGCCGTTTCCAAAGAAATACAGCCGAGTATGCTGGCCGTCTCGATGCGTTTGGCCGGCCGTGACGCTCCGTGTCCGGCCGAAAAACCTTCACGCAAGATGCGGTCGAGCGGATGCTGCACGCATGTCAGGCTTTTCGTCGGATAATAATCCTTGTCGTGAATATGCAGGTAGTTGTTGCGGACAGCCTCTTTCACGTCCTCGCTCAGCAGATAATCGTCCACGAACGGTTTGGTTGTCTCGCTGGCAAACTTCATCATCATGCCTGCCGGCGTGTCAGCGTTCATATTGGCATTTTCGCGTGTCACGTCATTCGACTTGATGTTGATGATTTCAAGAAACATCGCACGCGTCTTTGCCTTACGGGCAATGCTGCGCTGGTTGCGATAGGCGATATACTTTTGGGCCACATCCTTGCGGGCGCTGTCCATCAGCTCTACTTCTACGGCGTCTTGAATTTCTTCCACGGTCATTTGTGACTTGCCTTTGACCGTCACGTGGTCGGCAATCTGGTGTACGAGATCCATGTCTTCGCCCCGTTCCGTGTGTAACATGGCTTTGCGTACGGCGGTGATGATCTTCTGTTCATTAAAACCGACAATACGGCCGTCTCTTTTTACAACTGTCTGTATCATATTCGTTTCCTTTTTATGAAATTACTTATCCTTACAGTTCCCGGAAATGTGACAAACAGAAAGTATTATTTCAGGACAATGTGAAATGTGAAAAACACGATAAAGGGCGCCATGCGTTCGCACAGATGCTTTTCACAACCGACATTCCACAGATGTGCCCCGACGCCGGTCGTCCTTTTTTGCCGACGTTGTTGCCTGAATCAGACTTTTCCGATGGTTCATTTCCTGCGTTGTCCCCTAAATCCCGAAGAGACACGATGCGGTTTTACAGGCAGGTCTTCTGACTTTCTCGCGCCCGGCGTCCTTCCCGAATCATTTAATCATCAGTGGAACAGTGGTTTGCCAGGCGTAAACAAACAAGATTACAGCAGCGGGTACTGTCCGGGACTTTCACCCGGTTCCCTTTTCATCCGTGCGGCCGGACGGCACGTCACGGACACCTGTTATGTTGCAAAGATAGTTTTTTCCGTCATTCCGGACAAGTCTGCGGGTGACATTTACAAGATTATTTTTCTCTGTTTCTTCCTGCAATAGGATTGCCTGTCAAAGCAAAGTAGACGGATTTGCCGGCTTATCTGCTTGATTCCTCAATAGATAAACTTTCTGTACAAAGTAATTCGGTAAAGAATGAGAAGATGATTTTTTTAGGATAACTGTTTTGAAGAGAAGCATAAAAAAGTTGTCGGTTATGGTAAACGCAATCCCTATAATCCGTCCAATGTTATAAAAATCTGTCGAAACAGTAAGATTCTTAGCTCGTACAGCAAGGATTCTATATATTAAACCTTATTTTATATAAACAAAGGTTTATGATAGATAAATAAAGTCTTGTTTTATATAAAACAAGCTTTGTGATAACATTCAGGATTTTTCAAAGAAAGTATGGAACAGGTATAAAAAAAGAAACGGAGCAGACATGCGCCCTGCGGCGTCAGTTGCTCCGTTTCTTTTTTATCGGTTCAGTTTATTGATGTGTGTTTGCTTACCCCGTGGTGAGGTCTGCAAAACAGCATTTTATCAGTCGCGGTTGGCACGCTTGCGCTCCGTATGGTCGAGGATGATTTTGCGCATGCGCATGCTCTTTGGCGTCACTTCCACATACTCATCCTCGCGGATATATTCGAGCGCCTCTTCGAGCGAGAAGATGGTGGCCGGTACGATACGTGCTTTTTCGTCAGAACCGGAAGCGCGCATGTTGGTCAGCTGTTTGCTCTTGGTGACGTTGACTACAAGGTCGTTCTCATGAATATGTTCGCCTACAATCTGTCCGGCATAAACCGAATCCTGCGGTTCGATGAAGAATTTGCCGCGGTCTTGCAGGTTATTGATGGCATAGGCAAAAGCCGTTCCGCTTTCCAAGGCAATCATCACACCGTTGCTGCGGCGGGAGATTTCCCCCTTATATGGCTGGTATTCCTTGTAACGGTGTGCCATAATGGCCTCGCCCTGACTGGCTGTCAACACATTGGTACGCAGGCCGATGATACCGCGCGACGGGATGTTGAACTCGATGTTGACGCGGTCGCCCTGTGTTTCCATTGAAACCATCTCGCCTTTGCGGCGTGTCACCATATCTATCATCTTGCTGGAGAATTCCTCCGGCACGTTAATGGTCAGTTCCTCTATGGGTTCGCACTTCACGCCGTCGATTTCCTTGAAAATCACCTGCGGCTGTCCCACCTGCAACTCATATCCTTCGCGGCGCATGGTTTCGATGAGGACAGACAGATGCAACACGCCACGGCCTGAAACAATCCAGCGGTCGGTATAGCCTTCCTGGAAGGCGACGCGCAGAGCCAGGTTCTTTTCCAACTCTTTTTCCAGGCGGTCGTTGATATGGCGGCTCGTGCAGTATTTGCCTTCCTTGCCGAAAAACGGTGAGTCGTTGATGGTAAAGAGCATACTCATCGTAGGCTCGTCGATGGTGATGGTCGGCAGCGGTTCCGGATTTTCGTAGTCGCAAATGGTATCACCGATTTCAAAGTTCTCAAGGCCGACGATGGCGCAGATGTCGCCCGAAGACACTTCCGTCGTACGCTGGCGCCCCATGCCGGTGAAAGTATGCAGTTCCTTTATCTTGGTTTTTTCCTTTGAACCGTCGCGATGGCTGATGGTGATGTTCATGCCCTCTTTCAGGGTTCCGCGGTGTACACGCCCTACGGCGATACGCCCGGTATAATTGGAATAGTCGAGGGAAGTGATGAGCATCTGCGGTGTTCCTTCAAGTTGCTCAGGTGCCGGAATATGTTCCAGTATCTGGTCCAGAAGATAATAAATATTGTCAGTCGGTGTTTTCCAGTCTTCACCCATCCAGTTGTTCTTTGCCGAACCGTAGATGACGGGGAAATCCAACTGGTCTTCTGTGGCATTGAGGTCGCACATCAAGTCAAACACCATTTCGTAAACTTCCTCGGGGCGGCAGTTGGGCTTGTCAACTTTGTTAACCACCACGATAGGCTTCAGGCCTATTTCCAATGCTTTCTGCAATACGAAACGTGTCTGCGGCATCGGACCCTCGAAAGCGTCGACCAACAGAATGCAGCCGTCCGCCATGTTAAGGACGCGCTCCACTTCACCGCCGAAATCGGAGTGTCCCGGTGTGTCAATGATATTGATTTTCGTGTCCTTATAGTTGATAGAAACGTTCTTTGAGAGAATGGTAATACCACGTTCACGTTCCAACTCGTTGTTATCCAGCATCAGCTCACCTGTTTGCTGGTTGTCGCGGAACAGGTTCCCCGCCAACAGCATCTTGTCCACCAACGTCGTTTTTCCGTGGTCTACGTGGGCAATAATCGCAATGTTTCTTATATTCTGCATACTCAATACCTAAAATATCGGGTGCAAAGTTACAACAAAACATGGAAAAAACCGAAAGATATGCCATATAATAACGATTTTTTTAGCAGGCGACGTGATGCGGACAACCGTTGCGGGAGCGAGTTTAAGGACGTAAAGAATGATACTTTTAGCAGGCTTTTGGCTACAGGCAGCCTGTTTTTTTGTAAATTTGTCAGCACATAAAAACTGCGATACGAAAATCATGGATAAAGGACTGAAAATCGACATTCTGCCACGGCTGTTCCATTTCAAGCAGCCGGCCGGCACCTCACGTGGCGTGTACACCACGCGGCAAAGCTGGCTTTTGCGCATCACCTCGCCGGCCGTTCCCGGTAAGGAGGCTTGGGGTGAATGTGCGCCGTTGCCTGCCCTCAGTTGCGATGACCGGCCGGACTATGCGGCTGTTTTACGGAAGTTCTGTGATGAAGTGGAAAGCGAAGGCTTCATCTGTCGTGGACGTTGGCATGCCTTTCCGTCGATGGTGTTCGGGATGGAAACTGTCTTGCGCCACTGGGAAACAGGCAGCTTCGCGTTGTGGGATACGCCATTTTCAAGAGGCGAGGAGGGTATTTGCATCAACGGACTGATTTGGATGGGCGATTATGATGCCATGTTCCGGCAGATAGAGACGAAGCTGGCGGCCGGCTACCGGTGTATTAAACTGAAAATCGGCGCCATCGATTTCGACCGTGAACTGGATTTGCTGAAATTTATCCGACGTCATTTTTCCGTACGTGATGTCGAGTTGCGGGTAGATGCGAATGGCGCCTTTACACCTGCCGACGCTCCCCGCAGGCTGGAAGAACTGGCCAAGCTGGATTTGCATTCCATCGAGCAGCCCATCCGTGCCGGACAGCCTGAGGCAATGGCCACGCTGACAGCTACCTCACCGCTTCCCATAGCCTTTGACGAGGAACTGATAGGGGTGAATACAGATGAGGGGAAGGCCGAACTGCTCGATCGTCTGCATCCGCAGTATATTGTGCTGAAGCCTTCCTTGCATGGCGGGATGGCCGGTTGCCTTAAATGGATAAAGTTGGCCGAGGAACGACAAATCGGATGGTGGGTGACATCGGCTTTGGAGTCGAATATCGGACTGAACGCTATCGCACAATGGTGCGCCACTTTGCAGCCGACCATGCCGCAAGGATTAGGTACGGGACAGCTCTTTACGGACAACATTCCCATGCCGCTTGAGATACGAAAAGACTGTTTGTGGTATGTGGCAAAGGGAGATTGAGAAACAGCAGATTGAAGTGGAAGGCCGTCTATGGTGCGCTGCCGACCGGCCTGCATTGGAGACGCTCAGTCGTACGGAGGCTGACAACGCCCTGCGCGATGTCTATGTCTTCTTGTCCGAATGGTTCGCATCCGGCCCCTGCATGCAAGTGCAGACCTCCGGTTCTACCGGTCAGCCCAAACAGATGGCTGTCGAGAAACAGCGCATGGTGAACAGCGCCTGTCTCACGTGTGCCGCTCTCGGTCTGAAAGCCGGCGACACGGCGTTATTGTGCATGGATATGAAGTACATCGGCGCCAAGATGATGGTCGTAAGGGCGTTGGTGGCAGGTATGAAACTGTTGGTACGCCCGGCTACGGGGCATCCGATGACGCTCATCGACCGGCCGGTCGACTTTACGGCTATTGTTCCCCTGCAGCTTTACAACAGTCTGCAAACCGACCGTGAAAAGACACGCCTGTCGGAGTGCCGTATGATTCTTGTCGGTGGCGGCGCCGTGGACGACAACTTATGTCGTTTGCTTCAACCACTGCCCTGTAAGGTTTACTCCACTTATGGTATGACCGAAACATTGTCGCACATAGCCTTGTGCCGTCTGAACGGGCAACAGGCTGATGGCCGTTATCGTCCGATGGAAGGTGTCAGCTTGTCGCTGTCGAAGGATCAGACGCTTGTCATACACGCGCCGGCCGTCTGCGGGAAAACTTTGGTCACCAACGATGTGGCGCAGCTATCTCCCGATGGCTCTTTTGTCATACTCGGCCGTAAGGACAACACTGTCAACAGTGGTGGCATCAAGATACAGATTGAAGAGGATGAGGCTATCCTGCGCCGGTATATCAAAGTGCCGTTTGCCCTGACGTCCGTTCCTGACGAACGTTTGGGCGAGGCGCTTGTGCTGCTAGTGCAGGACGGCTCTTGCGACCTTGAACATCTGAAACGGTTGATGTCGCGAGAATTGTCTGTTTATCACCGGCCCCGCCATATCTTTGCGGTCGGGCAAGTCCCGCTCACCGGAAACGGAAAGATTGACCGCCGGGCCTGCAAGGATATGGCTTGTGCGCTTGCCCGACAAACGCCGGCTTAAACAGAACGATAAAATAATGTATTTTATTCTGTAGGCGTTTTTTTGTATTCAGCCGCTTCTGCTATTTTCAACGGGATTTGCGTATTGTCAAGTCTGCCTGTAAACAGGGTGGCTCCTGCGCCGATGGCATATACCGGCACATAGCCGGCGGAATGGCCCCCGCTGGTCCAACCCAGTGTTGCTATTTCATTGATGATGCGTTTGGCTTCGGCCGCTATCGGCTCATTTTGCGCATACTCGCTTTTTTCGAGCCGGGTGTTTTGTCCTTTCATGGTTTTCTCATAAACATCCTTCAAACGTTTCTCTTGCCGTTGCGTCAGTTGTAGGGTATCCCAGAAGCCAAAATTTTCTCTCAGTGCCTGGCGGATGGTATCCCATTCCACACGGTTGCCGGTCTCTTTACGCAATTCATTGACCACGCGTGTGAATTTGTTTTCGCTGACGCGTTGGTTCTCCAATACTTGCAGGTGCAACGTGTATGCGCCTGTTCCTAACGCCAGTCCGCCTGTTTCATGGTCGGCTGTCACTACTATTAAAGTCTCTTCCGGATAAAGGAGATAAAAGTCGTATGCTATCTTGATGGCTTCGTCAAAATCCTCCACTTCCCGAAAGGCCGTTGCGGCGTCGTTGCTATGGCAGGCCATATCTATCTTACCGCCTTCTACCATCAGGAAAAATCCTTTCGACAAGTCTTTTGAAAGAAAATCGATTGCCGAGCGGGTCATTTGCGGCAGTGTCAAGTCATCTTTTCCGCGATCAATGGCATAAGGGATGGTGTTACGGTCGGTTTTTGAGGCAGCTTCAGGCTGGAAAAGAATCATCTTGTCTGCTTCTTTGCTTTTCCTCAGGTAGTCGTCATAGCCGCGTGCCAGCGTGTAGCCGTACTCTTCAGCCTGGTCGTAGAGATTTGGCTTGCTTGTGTTGTCCTTGCTGACCGGTTCAAGGAAATCAGAGCCGGCATAGAAGTCGAAACCGGCTTCATAAAGGTCGCACCCAATGGCGTGATAGTTGTTACGCCCGCTTTCGTGTGCATAAAAAGCTGCCGGTGTGGCGTGGTCAATGCTGACAGACGTGGCGATGCCGACGCGGCAACCTCTGTTTTTTGCCCATACTGCCACGCTGTTTACCGGCGTCTGCAAGTCTTCGAGTACACCGACTGCGCCATTCTTTGTTTTATGTCCGGTTGCCAACGCCGTACCGGCTGCTGCCGAATCTGTCACGCCGTTTGTTGCCGAATAGGTCGTGGCGACTGTTGTGACAGGGAACTGTGTGAACAGTAACGGTTTTATGCCTGTCTGTCCGGTTATTGCGGCGCGGAACATTTCTGTTCCCAGAACCTGGTTGAGTCCCATTCCATCTCCTATAAAAAAGAAAACATATTTGGCACTGCCGGCGTAGGCGGCAAATACGGTCACAGACAGGATGAATGCTAAGAATCCCCTTTTTGCCATGTTGTTTATCATTTTTCCTTAATACCTTATTATTATAATTATTGTATGCGGTTATGCAAGCGATTGCTTTTCCAAACTTACAACCAAAAAGGGAGAATGCCAAGTAAAGGCATGAAAAAAAGCGCTTCAAGGGGGCATTTGCAACCGTCTTGAAGCGCTTTCGTCATGTTTGCTTAATACCAAATAACGTTCTTTAATGTTGGGGAAGTACCGGCTTCCGGATATTGGCCACTTTGGTTGCTTGAGAATCTGCCCGGGCTGTTTGCAAATATTAGTTTAATATTTGAAATGGTTGCCGTTTGCACTGAAATTGAACCGCTTCCGTTAAACTGGTCACCGCTTTCAGAGTAGCAGCTGATATTCAATCCGGGCCTGCCATATTGTAACGTTTCCGTGGAAGGTATGGCCGCAGCTTTCTCTTCATTCAAAAGGTATTGACAGCCTATTTCGTAATAAACAACATCCTCTATACCTGAAAAACTCGTCGTACATTTAATAAAGTTGACATCAGAATAAGTGAAAGGTCGAACTTCACAAATACTGCTGGTGAGATCATCTGCACTGCACAATGTATCACGCACCATTTCCAAGGTCAGAGGGTTCTTAAATGTTATGGCTACGTCAGCATAGCGCAACACATCCTTTGCGAAATTGATTTCGTAAGTTAGCGAATAATATTGTGCCGCACTGCCGGTACCGTTACCATTACCATCACCATTGCCTTCCAGCTCTTCGCAACCTGACAGCGCGAAAAGGATACTCGCCAATGCCATCAAAGAAAACAGTTTTTTCATTTTTATAATCTATCCTTTGCCCCCTTATGATACATTTCGGAACCGTTCGGCAACGGGGCGATTTAATTGCCGTCGTCCTTTCGTTTTGACGCCAAAGATATGGAAAACCGTTGGTTTATACAAAATTGACTGGCGTTAAAATGCAAAAAATGGCTATGAAAACTTGCGGTATCAAAAAAATAACCGTACCTTTGCATCCGCTAAGTGAATTAATAACTACATTAAAAACAACGTTATGTATTTAGACGCAGCAAAAAAACAAGAAATCTTTGGACAGTACGGGAAGTCTAACACTGATACTGGTTCATCTGAGAGCCAGATTGCATTGTTTTCATACCGTATTTCCCATCTGACGGAGCACATGAAGCAGAACCGTAAAGATTATAGTACTGAAAGAGCTTTGACACGTCTGGTAGGTAAGCGTCGTGCATTGCTGAACTACCTGAAGAGCCGCGACATCGAAAGATACCGCGCCATCATTAAGGCTCTCGGCTTGCGTAAGTAATTTCGCAGCCTATGCTGAAGATTTAACCGCTTTCCTGCAACGGAAGGCGGTTTTTTTATTATTTTTGCACGCATGTAAACATGCGAATATTTATTATAACACATAAATTATGAATAAACTGAAAAGTTTCTTGCCGGATGCGTTGGCAATCATTTTCTTTATTGCGGTCGGCATGACCTACTTCTTCACGCCGGTGACCAAAGGCTTAGTTATCCAGGGACATGATCACACGGGTGGTGTAGGTGCCGGTGTCGAAATGCAGGAGTATCAGCAACGCACGGGCGAGCGTACTCGCTGGACGAATGTCCTGTTTTCCGGAATGCCAACCTATCAGATGGCACCGAGCTATGATTCCACGGACACGTTGGTAGGTTTGCAACGGGTGTACCAGTTAGGCTTGCCTACTTTTGCCATGTATGTATTTATCATGCTGTTAGGATTTTATATTCTGCTGCGGGCTTTTAATTTTAAAGTGTGGATGGCCGCCTTGGGTGCCGTCTTGTGGGCTTTCTCTTCTTATTTCTTCATCATTATCGGTGCAGGCCATATCTGGAAGCTTATGGCGTTGGCCTATATTCCGCCGACCATTGCCGGTTTGGTGCTGTGCTATCGCGGGAAATACCTGTGGGGCGGTTTGGTGACGGCATTCTTTTTGGCGTTGCAGATTCTTTCCAACCATGTTCAGATGAGTTATTATTTCCTGTTCGTGATGTTTTTCATGGCTTTGGCTTATCTTATCACGGCAGTGAAAGAAAAACAGATGGGGCAGTGGCTCAAGGCGACTGCTACTCTTATCGTGGCCGCCATTATCGGCTTGAGCATCAATCTGTCCAATCTGTACCACACATATCAGTACAGCAAGGAAAGCATGCGCAGCAAAAGCGAGCTGACCCATCAGGGAGTGAAAGATCCTGCGAACCAGACCAGCAGCGGATTAGAGCGGGATTATATCACGCAGTGGAGCTACGGTATCGGCGAAACGTGGTCGCTGTTGGTGCCGAATGTCAAGGGAGGTGCGTCCGTTCCATTGTCTGCCAGCAAGACAGCCATGAAAAAGGCGAACATGCAATACATGCCCGTTTACCAGGCATTAGGACAATATTGGGGTGAACAGCCGGGCACGAGCGGTCCCGTCTATGTGGGTGCTTTCGTGCTGATGCTTTTCGTGTTGAGCCTGTTTATTGTGAAAGGTCCGATGAAATGGTGTCTGCTTGCGGCCACTGTCCTTTCGATTCTCCTCTCGTGGGGGCATAACTTCATGGGCTTTACAAACTTCTTCCTTGACTACGTACCCATGTATGACAAGTTCCGCACCGTAGCATCCATTCTGGTCATTGCGGAGTTCACCATACCGCTTCTGGCTGTTTTGGGTCTGAAAGAAATTATTGACCATCCTGAACTGCTTTCAGGCAAGTTGAAACAGGTCTATATCAGCTATGCGCTGACGGGTGGTGTCGCTTTCCTTTTTGCAGTCATGCCCGATGTATTTTTCGGCAACTATGTGTCTTCGTCCGAGATGAATATGCTCCAGAATGCTTCCGCGGCCGGTTACATTCCGTCTGACATGCTGGGCGGCATTCTTGACAACCTGCATGAGATGCGGCGTGCCGTATTTGTAGCTGACGCATGGCGCAGCTTCATAATCGTCACAATCGGGTTGCTTTGTCTTTTGGCATTCAACATCAAGAAAGTCAGCGGGCAGGTTCTTACCGGCGCATTGCTGGTACTTTGTCTTTTCGACATGTGGCAAGTCAACAAGCGTTATCTGAACGACTCGATGTTCAGCAAACCGACACCGAAAACTGCCAGTGCCATTGCCAAGACACCGGCTGACGAAGCCATCCTGCAAGACCCGGACAAAGATTACCGCGTGGTGAATTTCACGACCAATACATTCAATGAAAACAACACCTCGTATTACCATAAGAGTATCGGAGGTTATCATCCGGCCAAACTGCGTCGTTACCAGGAGATGATTGAGGTGCATATTGCGCCCGAGATGTCTGCCTTTGCGCAAGTTGCCGCACGCACAATGGGTGACCTGCGGCAGGTGGATGGTGACACCATTTTCCCTGTTCTGAACATGCTCAACGTTAAATACGCCATCATGGGGCAACAAGGCGGGCAAACAGTTCCTGTGCCGAACCCGCATGCTTATGGTAACGGCTGGTATGTCGACAAGGTGCAATACGTGGCCAATGCCGATGAAGAAATCTTCAGTCTTAAAAAGACGGATCTGAAGAAAACGGCCGTTGTGGACCGACGATTCGAGTCTGCGCTCGGTGATGCTGCCAAGGTGCAAGATTCCACGAGCAGCGTGAAACTGACAGCTTACGATGCCAATGCGCTTACCTATGATGTCTATTCGCCTACCGGCGGTGTGATTGTTTTCTCCGAGGTTTATTACCCCGGTTGGACGGCTACCGTTGACGGGCAACCGGTAGAAGTGGTTCGCGCCGACTATATCCTGCGCGCTATCCGGATAGCCTCAGGCCGCCATACCGTGGCATTCAGTTTCGATCCGCAAAGTCTGCACACTACTGAAGCCATAGCGAATACGTCTATTGTGCTGCTGATGCTTCTCTTCCTCGTTCTCGTGGGACGCGATGTCGTGCGCCGTAGGAAAAACGGGCAGGAAAGCGAAAAGCCGATAAAGTAAGTCGGTTTTGCCGTATCCTCCTACACACAGTTTGGACGAAAATATATTCAATCCTTCACCTTGCTCATAAGAGCTATGTTCTCAATGAGTTACGGGTGAAGGACTTTATTATGCCTTGCTTTCGGATTGCCTTCACAAGGTTTTTCCGGCAGCGAGCGGTTCGGGCAAAATTTCCAACCTGTCGTGTCTGCAAAGCGACAGGTTGGAAATTTTGTTTCAGGCTTTGTAATTTCTGTCGCATGCAGAGATATTGGTGAAGTACTCCGTGAAGGAAAAACATTACAAGTCCTTCACCTGTAATCGTCTGGTTTTATGTCTGTTGTGAGTGAGGTGAAGGAGTGAAGGCAATTTGGAACAAATTGACTGTAGGGAGACAGGTTTGTATCCGGTTTGTGTTGCTTGGCCGTTGACAGACTGTGTATCTGGAGGAGCGGTTAATATGTTAAAGACAGGCCGTCCAGCAATTTGATATACAGATTGATGGCTTCCCCGATTTCGGTCAGTTCAATATATTCGTTGGCGGTATGAGAGCGTGAGGAGTCTCCCGGCCCCATCTTCAGAGACGGGAACGGCATGAGCGCCTGGTCGGAAAGGGTCGGCGATCCGAAAGGTGTCCGGCCGAGGGCTGTGGCGCGTTTCACAAGGGGATGGGCAACGTCGATGCGCGATGAGTTCAACCTGAAAGAGCGCGCCTTTACATCGCTGGCAGTATGTACGTCGATAATTTTGTAGAGTTCCTCGTTTGAGTAAAATTCGTTGCTGCGCACGTCTACCGTGAAGGTACAGGTGTCAGGGATAACATTATGTTGCGTACCGGCCTGGATGATGGTGACGCTCAGTCTGACAGGGCCGAGCAGGGTGGATTCCTTTTCAAAACTGCAGGTGCGCAGCCATTCGATGTCCGTCAGGGCTTTATAGATGGCGTTGATACCTTCGCCACGTGCCGCGTGTCCGGCACGTCCGTGTGCGGTCATGTCGAGTACCATCAGTCCTTTTTCAGCGATGGCGGGTTGCATGCCGGTAGGTTCGCCCACGATTGCAACATTGATGGGGGGGAGTAGCGGTAAGACACTCTCGATGCCGTTTTTTCCGGACACTTCTTCTTCGCATGAGGCGAGAAAAATCAGGTTGTAGGACTGTTGGCTGGCGGTGAGATACCGGAATGTTTGCAGGAGCGACACTACGCTTGCACCGTCGTCGTTGGTGCCCAGGCCGTAAAGCCGTCCGTTTTCTTCGATGGGGGTAAACGGGTCGCGTGTCCATCCGGCAACGGGACGTACCGTATCGGTATGTGCGTTCAGCAGGATGGTTGGTTTTTCCTTATCGAAATGCGGGTCCATACACCACAGGTTGTGTCCGTGTCTGAGCGGTTTGAGTTGCCATTCCGCCATTTGTTGTTCCAGCATGTCTGCCACTGCCTGTTCTTCACGGCTGACTGACGGGATGGCTATCATCTTCCTGAGCAGTTCTGCTGCCTCTTGTGCAAGCGTATCAGTGTTCATAGTGTCTCCTTTTATTAGTTTCCCGGGCTGCCTAATTCATCGTACGAATGTTGCAGGATGGCTTTGCCGTTCCGTTCGCGTTCGGCATTGCTTGAGGGAATGTTTACTACCGCTTTGGCCGCCACATTGTCAAAGACGGTGACGCCTGTGCTGTCTCTCATCGCGAAGCCGTCGCTGAAGGTGGAGTAGGCAAACGGGTAAGTGTAGTTTTCCGAGAAAATGTTGCGGCTGTAGGTGAAGTCCGTATGGTCGATGTTCAACTGTCCCAGCAGGGTTGCTGCCAGGTCGCTTTGGTTCATGAGGGTGTGTATCCGTTGGGGAGCCTTGATGGCACCTCCCAGCCATAACATGGGAATATGGTAGAAGTCCGGCGAGGTGACGTTGAGCGACGAAGAGCTGCCGTGGTCGGGGAGGCAGACAATCAGCAGATTGTCCCATACGGGCAGTTCTTTCAGCCGGTCAATAAAGTTTCCCAGACAGTGGTCTGTGTAGGCAAACGCATTTTGGCGGATGTCGTCTAATCGTTTGTAGGGAACAATGAATGGTTCGTGGCTGCTCAGGGTCAGCAGACCGATGTGCCACGGTTTGTCGAGAGGTTGCTCGACCACCATCTCATAAAGCTTTTCAAAGGCATATTCGTCGTGTGCGCCCCATGAACTGGAGGTGCGTTCTTGCAGGCTGAAGTCCGTATCGGAAATGATGTGCTGGTATCCCGTACTGGTAAAGTAGCTGCGCATGTTGGTGAAATTGATGTCACCGCCATACATGAATGTCGTTTCGTAGCCTTCTTTCTTGAGGCTTGCCGCGATGCCGGGCAGAAGTTGCGACTTGGCCGGGATTTTCATGATGGAAGTCGTGGGGTAGCTGATATGTCCGCTTAGTGCGCTGACTAACCCTCGGTCAGTCCTGAAACTGTTGGCATAGACTTGGTCGAAGAAAACACCCTCTTTGGCCAGCCGGTCCATATTGGGTGATACGTCTGCATTGCCGCCTAACATACCCACATAATCACGTCCGAAGCCTTCTAAGATGATGAACAGGATTTGCGGGCGCCGGTTGTTCAGGAGCGAGAGAGTGCAGTCGTTGGTGTCGGCCGGATAGAGATGCTCCATGCGTTGTGCAAGTTCTGTTTCTTCCAAATAATTGTATTTGCTTCCGAAATCTTCTGTTTTCAACCATGAGTATAGCAGGTTGAACGATGGGTTGACGGCCGCATGGTTCAGGAACGGGTCTTCGCTGAAATAGGCGCTGCCGATGTTCATGGTCGACCGTCCGATACCGCCCCGTATCATCAGGAAAATGATTCCGCCGGTAAGGATGATGACGGTTTGGTGTAGGAACATGATGCGTTTGTAGTCGAGTCGCACCAATTGTTTCGGGGTAACGCGGATCAGGCCGTAAACCAAAAGGGCGGCAAAAACAATGGCGAGTAACACATGCCCGATTACATAAGCCGGTGAAACACTGGCTAATGCCTGTTTCGGAGCATCGATGTAGTTGAAAATGGTGGCGTCGATCTTGAATTTCCAGAATTCGTATAATGAAAGATCTGCGACACTTATGACGGCGACTGTCAGGCCGATGATGGCGAAATACGGGGCGAGCAGCCGACGTAGATGTTTAATGGAAAACCATGTGCTTGCCCATGTGAGTAGGAACGGTATGGTTATCAGGTAACCAGTCGTGGAAAGGTCCAGACCAAGGCCGTTCCACCATATCCGGAAACAGTCTCCGACTGTCAGTGCAGACTGGGCTGAGCTTGCATAAGCTATGGCAAAGATTATTTTTTGGAGGGCAAAGAAAAATACAAGTATGCCCGAAAGTTTGAGCAGGTAGAGTAAACGGGTTCTCATAATGCCTTCCTTTTTTTTGTTGGTGTTGTTTTGTTTCGAGGCCACTGTTATTTCCGTCCGAAGTCGGCCGGAACCTCACCCCAGAGGTTTGTTTCCCATTTTAGCAGGGGAGAAGCATATTGGTTGTTTCTTAACCAGTTTTCCGCGCGTTGGATGGTGTCAAACAGAGGAGCGGTCTTTTCGGAACGTTCCAGTTTCGTTTTACAGCACTTCTGTTTTACCCACCCGATGGCGTTGCGGCTGTCGCTGTAAACGGGCAAGTCTATTCCTTTCTGTTTGAGCAGCGCCAGAGCATGCACGATGGCTAAGAATTCCCCGATGTTGTTTGTGCCGTAGACCGGTCCGTAGTGGAAAATTTCCTTTCCGGTGCGCAGATATACGCCGCGGTATTCCATTGGTCCGGGATTGCCGCTGCAGGCAGCATCTACGGCTATGGCCTCGGCAATAACTTCTGCGGGTAAAGAGACTGTCATGTCATGCTGTTCTGCCGGATTTTCGGCTGTGACAGTCTCAGTTGTTTGTCGACAGCGGCTATCGAGGAGGTTGCCGGGCGGTTCGGAATAGGCCTCTTCTGCAGCTTCTCTTGTTGCAAATGATTTGTAAATGGCGCCTTTGAAGCCTTTTATTTGTTGCTGGCAATCGGCCCAGGTATCATAAATACCCGGATTGACGCCGTTCCAAACCACATAATATTTCCTTTTCTCCATCCGGATGGTAGATTACATGCGCTCCGGCACTTCGATGCCTAACAGCCCCATGCCGGTGCGTACGATTTTGCCCACATTGGCCGACAACGCCAAACGTACCAGCTTCTTGTTTTCATCCTCTTCGTGCAGGATGCTGAAGTCATGGTAGAACTGGTTGTATTCTTTTACCAGGTCATAGCAGTAGTTGGCGATGCAGCTCGGGTTATAGTCGTTGCCGGCTTGTTTGACGACGCTCGCAAAGTCTGTCATTAACTGGATGAGGCTGATTTCCTTTTCGCTCAGTTCTGTGTCGTGCGGCAGCTGTGCGGGAATGTTGATGCCGGCTTCGGCCGCTTTGCGCAGGATGGAGCGGATACGGGCGTAAGTGTACTGTATGAATGGGCCGGTGTTGCCGTTGAAATCGATACTTTCAGCCGGGTTGAACAACATGTTTTTCCGTGCGTCCACTTTCAGGATGAAATATTTCAGCGCGCCTAAGCCGACGATGCGTGCTATCTCGTTGGCTTCATCTTCGGTCAGGTCGGTCAGCTTGTTTATCTTGTCCTCAGACATCTTGCGGGCGGTACTGATCATTTCTTCTATCAGGTCATCGGCGTCGACAACCGTTCCTTCGCGGCTCTTCATCTTGCCGTTAGGCAGCTCAACCATCCCGTATGAGAAATGTACCAAATCTTTTCCCCATTCAAAACCGAGCTTGTCAAGCAAGATGGACAATACCTGGAAATGGTAGTTTTGCTCATTGCCCACAACGTAAATCATTTTGTCGATGGGGTAGTCCTGAAAGCGAAGTTTGGCCGTACCGATGTCCTGGGTCATGTAAACAGAGGTTCCGTCTGAACGGAGCAACAGTTTTTCGTCTAATCCTTCTTTGGTCAGGTCAGCCCATACGGAACCGTCTTCCTTGCGGAAAAAGAAACCCTTTTCGAGTCCTTCCATGACTTTCTCCTTGCCTTCCAGATATGTGTCGGACTCGTAGTAGATCTTGTCGAAACTTACGCCCAATGCCTTGTAGGTGACGTCAAAGCCGGCATATACCCATTCGTTCATCTTACGCCAGAGCGCGCGTACTTCCGGGTCGTTCTGTTCCCACTTCACTAACATCTCGCGTGCTTCCTTGATGAGCGGTGCTTCGTTTTTGGCCTCTTCTTCGCTCATGCCCTTTTCCATCAGGGCTTTTATTTCCTCTTTGTAGTGTTTGTCGAATGCCACGTAGTAGTCGCCAATCAGGTGGTCCCCTTTTATGCCGGTACTTTCGGGTGTGGCACCGTTACCGTATTTTAACCAGGCCAGCATGCTTTTGCAGATGTGGATGCCACGGTCGTTCACAATGTTTGTTTTCACCACACGGTTGCCGTTGGCGGCCATGACATTGGCAAGTGCAGCGCCCAACAGGTTGTTGCGTACATGGCCTAAGTGCAACGGTTTGTTGGTGTTGGGTGAGGAGTATTCTATCATCACCAACGGTGAAGCATCGGTAGCTGCGGTCAGACCGTAATGTTCGTTTCCATGTATGTTCTCCAAGAGTTTTATCCAGCTGCCGGAAGCCACCGTCAGGTTCAGGAACCCTTTGATGACGTTGAATCCCGCAATGATGTCGGGGACGGCGCTTTTCAGATAGGCTCCTATTTCCTGGGCTGTTTCTTCCGGTTTCTTTCGGGAGATTTTCAGGAAAGGGAATACGACCAGTGTGAGATGGCCTTCAAATTCTTTTTTTGTTTTTTGTAACTGTATCTCTTTTTCAGAAACTGCTTGTCCGTAAAGATGGCTGATGGCCTCAATGACTGCGGTCGTAATGCTCTTTTCTATTTCCATGACGTCTGTGTTTTTATGGTGCAAAGATACATATATAAAAGGGAGATGCAAAATTTTGCATCTCCCTTTTTGTCTTGTAGCATTTTCTTATAGAAGTGATTCTTAAAGAGCGTTGTTGATTTCGGCACCGGCTTTGAATTTGACAACTTTCTTGGCTGCTATGGTAATCTGTTCCTTTGTTCTCGGATTGATACCTGTGCGAGCCGGTCTTTCGCTAACTGAGAATGTACCGAAGCCGATTAATGCGACTTTGTCACCGTTCTTGACTGCGTTGGCAATGGCGTCAAGTGTGGCGTCCAATGCTTTCTTTGAATCTGCTTTGCTCAAGCCTGCACCTTCGGCAATGGCATTGATAAGGTCTGTTTTGTTCATTTTCTAATAGTATTAACTTGAGAATAATCTATTTCCTTGGTTGCAAATATATGCAAACTGTAAATGAAAACAAATTTTTTTCTGAAAAATATTCTTTTTTTCTGAAAAAAAGCCCTCCGGTGCCGCCATACTTTCCCCGAATGGAATAAATTGTGTATTTTTGTGCCGTTATTAACAAACATGAAAAGGATTGCTTATGATGAATATGCCTCCCATAACTAAAAATCTGATTATTATAAATCTTCTGTTCTTTTTAGCCAAGATTGTGGCGCAGCGTTATGGTATCGACCTTAATGACGTGTTGGGGCTCCACTTTTTCATGGCTTCAGATTTCAGACTGTTCCAGCTCATTTCCTATATGTTCATGCACGGCGGTTTAACGCATATCTTTTTTAATATGTTTGCCGTTTGGATGTTCGGGCGTGTCATGGAAACGGTTTGGGGGCCGAAACGCTTCCTTATATATTATATGGTTTGCGGGATTGGTGCGGGCTTGGCGCAAGAAACCGTGCAGTATCTTTCTTACTTGTCGCAAGGTTTGTATAATTATGATAATTATGAGTTGGTAAAAGTTGGTTATGCAATGCTTACGATAGATCAATATCTGAATCTGTGGACGACTGTCGGCGCGTCCGGAGCCGTATATGGTATTCTTTTGGCTTTCGGCATGACGTTTCCCAACGAACGCATGTTTGTCTTTCCGTTACCGGTTCCCATCCGTGCGAAATATTTTGTAATCGGTTATGCCGTTATAGAACTGATGTCTGCGCTTGGTAACTCAAATGACGGCGTGGCTCATTTTGCGCATTTGGGCGGTATGATATTCGGCCTGTTGTTGATTTTGTATTGGCGGCGGAACAATGGTGGCGGGTATGGCTATGACGGAAATGCCGCGGAAAAATTAAAAAGATGGTTTACAGACAAGTTCGACCGTTTCTCTGCCCCCAAGCGTCCTAAAATGCGTGTACACATGGGTGGCCGCAGGAAGGACGATTATGAATACAATGCACGAAAGAAGGCGGATGAAGATGCGATAAATGCCATTCTTGAAAAGGTGAAAAAATCGGGTTATTCGAGCCTTTCCGACGAGGAAAAGAAGAAGTTGTTTGATGCGAGCCAACGGTAGGCTATGTTAGGGGTTCTGAAGAATATAATTTTCCAGCTTTTGGCCGGTGCCAATGTCATGGCAGCCCTCTTGTTGTTGCTTTGTGGGCTGACGTCGCATGTCAATCCGGCGGATTATCCCCGTTTGGTGCTGTTTTGCCTTGGCTTCCCCTTGTTGTTGGGGTTAAATATTGCCTTTGTTTTCTTTTGGTTGATTTTCAAACCTCGAAGGGTATGGTTGCCGTTGGTCGGATTGTTTTGTTCCATTACTTTCATTTATAAGTACTGTCCTTTAAACTGGCCTTCAAAACATCCGGATGGAGCATTGAAGCTTGTTTCATATAATGTGGCCTCGTTTGTATTGTCACCGGACGATGAAAAAGGAGGCAATGCGATTTTTGATTATTTGCTGGCGAGCGACGCTGATATCATTTGTTTGCAGGAAGCATCTGTTTCAGGGACAAAGACTAAAAAATATATGGAGGATGCTTTTCGGAAGGCAGGTTACCAAATGGCTTTGGCGGATGGTGAGAAAAGGCTTCTTGTTTGTACCCGTTTACCAGTGATAGATGTCGAACGTATTCGTTATGAGTCGCTTGGCAATAGTAGCGTGGCTGTACGCGTGTTGTATGAAGGGGATACGTTGCTTGTAGTTAATAATCATTTGGAGTCTTACAGGCTCACACAGGAAGACAAGCAGCATTACAAACATATCATAACGGATCCCGAGAACCCCGAAACGGAGGATTATTCGCGTGCATTGGTGCAGAAGATGGAGAAAGCTGTCAGAGCGCGTGGCCCTCAGGCTGATTCTGTTTTGTCGTATGTGGAACGTGCTGGCATACCTTCGGTTGTGCTTTGTGGGGATTTCAATGATTCGCCGATTTCTTATCCATGTAATCGCTTTTCTTCTCGTTTTACCGACGCTTATAGCCAATCAGGTAACGGCCCGGGGTTTTCGTATGTGCAGAGGGGCTTTTATTTCCGTATCGACCATGTTTATGTCTCCGATGATTGGCGGACATATGAAACGTATGTGGATAGGAGCATTCATGCTTCTGATCACTATCCTTTGGTGACCTATCTGTCCAAACGCAAAAAATAAAGAAAATCATAAATAAATTATCTCTCTTGCTGGGAGAATGTGAAAAAAACGTTATATTTGCACCTTTGTAGCTTAAAAAGAATTACTAAAACATTAATTAATAATTTTCAAGTAAAATGCAAAACAAAGGATTTGTAAAGTTTTTCGCATTGATGCTCACCCTTGTATGTCTGTTTTATCTTTCTTTTTCATTGGTGACCCGTTACCATATGAACAAGGTAGATGAGATTACTGCAACCCAAGGCGAGGAAGCCGGTTTCCATTATTTGGATTCTGCGCTGAACAACCCTGTTTGGTTGGGGGTTTATACCCTTAAGGAGTGTCGCGAAATGGAAATCGGTTTGGGACTTGACCTGAAAGGTGGTATGAACGTCATCCTTGAGGTTTCCGTACCCGAAGTGGTAAAGGCGCTTGCTGACCACAAAACCGATCCAGCGTTCAACAACGCGGTGGCGCAGGCTGCGAAAGAGGCTGTCAACAGCCAAAGTGATTTTATTACCCTTTTTGTAAAATATTACAAGCAGGAAAAGCCTGATGGCAGCCTTGCAGAGTTGTTTGCTACGCAACAACTCAAAGGGAAAGTGACTACCAAGAGTACGGATGCGGAAGTTGAAAAAGTTATCCGTCAGGAAGTGGAGGCAGCTATCAGCAATTCTTATAATGTGTTGCGTACACGTATTGACCGCTTTGGTGTCGTGCAACCCAATATCCAGGCTCTTGAAGGTCAACAGGGACGTATCATGGTGGAAATGCCGGGTATTAAAGAACCGGAGCGTGTGCGTAAATTGCTTCAGGGAAGTGCCAACCTTGAATTTTGGGAAACTTACAATACTCAGGAAATCGTTCCTTATTTGGCAACCCTTGACAGCCGTTTGGCTGAGGCCGGTGCGGGCTCAGAAGTAACTGATACAGTCGCTGTTTCAGAGATGGAAAATCAGGCAGATACTGTAGCTTCAACAACGGATTTGGCTGCAGCCATGAAAGCCCAAACCACAGGTGTTGCGGCCAAAACGTCATCACAAACAGACGAACAATTCCGAAAAGACCATCCGTTGGCATCCATTATGCAGTTTGCACAGGGTGCGTCAGGTTGTGTCGTAGGCTATGTAAATTGGCGAGATACAGCTGCTGTCAATGCTTATATCCGTTCAGATATTGCAAAAGCCGTATTGCCTTCAGACCTTCGTCTGAAGTGGGGCGTTAAACCGATAGGTCGAGGTGGTAGCGGCGATATTTTTGAATTATATGCCATTAAAGTGACAGAACGTAACGGACGCGCACCGTTGGAAGGTGACGTCGTGACTGAAGCAAAAGACGATTTCGACCAGCATAACCGTCCGTGTGTGAGCATGACGATGAATTCTGACGGCGCACGCCGTTGGGCTGTTCTGACAAAGGCGAATGTAGGCCGTGCCATAGCGATTGTGCTTGATGACTATGTGTATAGCGCCCCGAATGTAGAGAATGAGATTACCGGAGGTGTTTCATCTATTACCGGACAGTTTACCATAGAAGATACACGTGACCTTGCCAACGTACTCAATACAGGTAAGATGCCGGCACCTGCACATATCGTTTCAGAGGAAGTGGTAGGTCCGACACTCGGACAAGAGTCCATCAACCAAGGTTTCACATCATTTGTTATCGCTTTCATCCTGTTGATGATTTTCATGTGCGGCATGTATGGTCTGATTCCGGGTATGGTGGCAAATTTGGCGATGGTACTTAATTTCTTCTTTACACTCGGTATTTTATCTTCTTTTCAGGCGGCGCTTACCATGTCCGGTATTGCCGGTATGGTGTTGTCACTTGGTATGGCTGTCGATGCCAATGTGCTTATTTATGAGCGTACGAAAGAAGAATTACGTGCAGGTAAAAGTCTGCGTGAGGCATTGGCTGACGGTTATTCAAATGCCTTCTCGGCTATTTTTGACTCAAACCTTACTTCTATCATTACTGGTATCATTCTTTATAATTTCGGTACAGGTCCGATTCGCGGTTTTGCTACTACGTTGATTATTGGTATCTTGGTGTCATTCTTTACAGCTGTATATCTTACGCGTATTGTATACGAATATTTCCTTAATAAGGATAAGTGGCACAACTTGACATTCACTACTGCTTTGTCGCAGAAGTTCCTCAAGAACCCGCAATACAAATTCATGAGTGCTTATAAGAAGTCATTCACGATATTTGGTATTTTGTTAGTTGCCAGCATCGCTTTGTTGTCTGTGCGCGGTTTGAGCAAGAGTATTGATTTCACGGGAGGACGTAATTTCGTGGTCTTGTTTGAGAATCAGGTTGAACCGGAAACGGTAAGAACGCTTTTGGAGAATAAATTTGAGGGAGCGACTGTGCAGGCCATAGCTTTGGGTACGGATCACAAGACTATCCGAATTTCCACTAACTACCGTATAATGGAGGAAGGGACGGAAGTTGATGCTGAAATCGAAGCAACGCTCTTTGATGCTCTTAAATCAGGCAACCTTTTGTCATCTGATCTTGACTTGCAAACGTTTATCGACCGCGATGACCGTGCGGGAGGTTCTATTATCAGTTCGCAAAAGGTAGGACCATCAGTAGCTGAAGATATAACATATGGTGCAATCGCATCCGTTATATTGGCATTGGTGGCTATCTTCTTGTATATTTTACTGCGCTTCCGTAACATAGCATTCTCAGTGGGTGCAGTTGTAGCACTAACAGTTGATACGCTGTTGATTCTTGGCGCTTATTCTGCAGGATGGGGTTGGATGCCATTCTCATTGGAAATAGACCAGGCATTCATTGGTGCTATTCTGACGGCAATAGGTTATTCTATTAACGATAAGGTGGTGGTATTTGATAGAATCCGTGAATTCTTCCATCTTTATCCGAATCGTGAGATGCAGCGCCTTTTCAATGAGTCTATCAACACAACGCTTACACGTACGTTGAATACCTCTTTGACAACACTTTTAGTGTTGCTATGTATCCTCTTCCTTGGAGGTGAAAGTATCCGCAGTTTCGCATTCGCCATGGTTCTTGGTGTGGTTATTGGAACATGTTCTTCTATTTTCTTGGCAGCTCCAGTGGCTTACCTTGCAATGGGTAGAACAATCAAGCATGCGGATGAGCAGAAATAATGCTTTTCGTGGAAAATTAGAGATAAATATACGGTAACGTTCTTGAAATGCAATGAGCCCTAAAAGTCGGACAGATGATTTTTAGGGCTCATTTTATGAGGAAAAATTTTGCAGAGGATATGTATGAGGGCGTTTCAAGTATTTGTCGTACGTTTTTTCTATTCAGTGTTTTTTGACGGGTTTGATATTCTCCTGTTTTGTAGAACGAAATGGCAAAACGTAGTTATACAGGTCCTTTCAACGTTGGTATCTGGAGACTTATTCAATTGGTGTTGCCATAGCCGATTGGAATACGCGCAGATCAAATTCCGGAATGATGGCTAGCACATGATCGAAGACATCGGCTTGTACTCCTTCATAAGGTATCCAATCTTTGATGGTAGAGAAAAAGTACAGTTCTACCGGCAAACCGCGGTCGGTGGGCTGAAGATGGCGTACCATACAGTTTAGTTCTTTATTAACAACCGGCAAACTTTTTAGGTAGGCGGTCAGATAAGCGCGGAAGACTCCTAAATTGGTTTGTCTGCGGCCGTTTACCAAAATGGCATTGTCAATGCCGTGTTCTTCGTTATAGGTACGAACTATTTCCTCGGTTTGTTCGATATAGTCTTTCAGAAGGTCTATTTTGCGGTATTTTTCAAGCATTTCCGGTGTACAAAAACGGATGCTTGTCATGTCGATGTTAATACTGCGTTTTATGCGACGCCCACCGCTTTCTTTCATCCCACGCCAGTTCTGGAAAGAGTCGCTGACTAACAGATAGGGTGGGATAGTCGTGATGGTATTATCGAAATTACGAACCTTTACGGTGTTTAGGGTCACTTCTATGACCGTACCGTCCGCACCGTATTTCGGCATGGTGATCCAGTCACCTACTTTCAGCATGTCATTGGCAGAAAGTTGCACGCCACTGACAAATCCCATGATACTGTCCTTGAAAACCAGCATCAGTACGGCGGCAGATGCTCCTAAACCTGTCAGTAACGCGCCGGGTGATTTGTCAATTAGTATGGCGATTACGACAATGCTGCCGACAGTCCAAAGTAGCACCTGCAAAGTTTGCAGTAAACCTT
This sequence comes from uncultured Prevotellaceae bacterium, assembly GCA_949299545.1. Lineage (GTDB taxonomy): Bacteria > Bacteroidota > Bacteroidia > Bacteroidales > Bacteroidaceae > Paraprevotella. Next base: position 86,309 of record CASGAM010000041.1, read on the forward strand.
TTAGAGGCCGGTCGCGCAGGTTGTCTTTTACACTGTAAATGGAATATGCCGCTTTGAGAAACGCATTCACGAAAGCCAGTGAAGTGATGGTAATATATATTTGGCATAACCGTTGGATAAAGTCAATGGCGCCGGATTCTGCGAAGATGAAGGGAATAAACAGGTAGATAACGATAGGAGCTGCCAACCTGCTCAGATGAAGGGTGACGTTATGGTCGAAAAGTATATCATCCCAAGTGGCTTTTGTACGTTGTACTATGCGTGAGATGGTTTTTAATATAATCTTACGGCAGAAAATATCGGCAGCAAAGGCAGTAAGTAAAGCGATGGCTATGGCCATATATTGGTCTAAGAGATCTGCTGTCGTCTGTTTGATGCCCCAGTCGGTGAGTAAACGGTTGATTCCTTCTATCAGTTCCATAATTTTGTATATGATAAATACGTTTCAAAAAAAACGGTGTCCGTTGTGCTTTCAGACACTACGGACAACCCGATTTGTTCGCCGGTGGTATACAAAAATATTACCGACACCATTTTTTCAGGTGATGTCGTTCACCGTGCGTATCTGTTTAAACCGTTTGGTGGTTGATACAGATTCCCTCTAAATACCAAGCATACAAACGGTGAATACCCTCGTCAATTTCTATTTTGTGGTGCCATCCCAATTCGTGTAGCTTTGTCACGTCTGTCAGTTTGCGGAGTGTGCCATCCGGTTTTGTTGCATCCCATCGCAGTTCTCCTTTGAAGCCGATTTCCGCCATAATCTTTTCTGCCACTTCGCGGATACTGACTTCCTTGCCGGTGCCTACATTAATGTGACAGTTACGGATTTCCTTGTCGCCGGTTTTGTAGGTATCCTTGAAATCGACGTTTAGCAGTACATGTACGCTCGCATCTGCCATCTCTTCACTCCACAAAAACTCGCGCATTGGCTTGCCGGTTCCCCAAAGCGTGACGGCTTCAGGTGTAATACCATAATGTGCCAGTACGTTCAGAATGTCGTTTTCTTCAGATGACTCGTTAACGACTGTTTTCCTTCCATCTTTTTCCATGCTTACCGGACGCAGGCCGATGTCTTTCCGTACAGCGTCCCAATCGTCTTCATTAAGACATTTGGCCAAATGGATTTTGCGAATCATTGCCGGTAATACGTGACTGTTTTCTAAATGGAAATTGTCATTGGGGCCATACAGGTTTGTCGGCATGACGGCGATATAGTTAGTACCGTATTGCAGGTTGAAACTTTCGCACATTTTCAGACCGGCTATCTTGGCAATCGCATATGGTTCGTTGGTATATTCCAAAGGTGAAGTCAGCAGACATTCCTCTTTCATTGGCTGGGGGGCTTCGCGTGGATAGATGCAGGTACTACCCAGAAACAAAAGTTTCTTCACTCCGTGGCGGAAGCTCTCGCCGATGACGTTTTGTTGAATTTGCAGGTTCTCATAAATAAAATCTGCACGGTACTGCAGATTAGCCATGATTCCGCCTACGTGGGCTGCTGCCAATACCACAGCGTCCGGCTTTTCCTCGTCAAAGAAACGTTTTACGGCCTGACCGTCTAACAAGTCCAGTTCTTTATGGCTGCGGCCAATCAAGTTCTCATAACCTCTGTCCTTCAGGTTATTCCAAATGGCGGAACCCACCAAACCGTGATGTCCCGCCACATATATTTTTGCCTGTTTGTCTAACATAATGCCTTTTATTTAACGATACCTTTCTCAAGATATTCTGCCAGATTCATTTTTACTTGTTCGCCTGCACGTTCGACGGCGACTTTTGCCATGTCTGATTCTACCATTAGTTTGACTAATTGTTCGAAAGGTGTTTTTGATGGGTTCCAGCCTAATTCTTTTTTGGCTTTTGTCGGATCGCCCCATAAGTTTACCACATCAGTTGGCCGGTAAAAGTCCGGTGAAACTTCTACCAAGCAACGACCGGTCGCTTTATCATAGCCTTTCTCGTCGATACCTTCGCCTTTGAACTCCAATTCGATACCTACGAATTTAAATGCTAACTGGCAGAATTCACGTACGCTGTGTTGTTCTCCGGTGGCGATAACGAAATCTTCGGGAGTCTTGTTTTGCAGAATCAGCCACATACATTCCACATAGTCTTTGGCATATCCCCAGTCACGCAATGAAGACAAATTGCCTAAATAGAGTTTGTCCTGTTTGCCTTGCGCGATGCGTGCTGCAGCCAATGTAATTTTACGGGTTACAAAAGTTTCTCCGCGTCGTTCGCTTTCGTGGTTGAACAGAATACCGGAACAGCAAAACATGTTGTAAGCTTCGCGGTATTCCTTGACAATCCAGAACCCGTACAGCTTGGCTACCGCATAAGGACTGTAAGGATGGAATGGCGTGTTCTCGTTTTGAGGGACTTCTTCTACTTTTCCATAAAGTTCCGACGTGGATGCCTGGTATATGCGACAGGTTTCTGTCAGGCCGCACTGCCGTACGGCTTCTAAAACGCGCAGTACGCCGACGGCGTCAACGTCGGCCGTAAATTCCGGAGAGTCGAAACTTACCTGTACGTGACTTTGCGCTGCTAGATTGTATATTTCGGTAGGTTTTACTTTGTTGACTACTTGTATCATACTCATGGAGTCGCCTAAATCTGCATAGTGCAGATGGAAATGGGGTAGTCCTTCCAAATGGGCGATTCGTTCGCGGAAGTCTACTGAAGAACGACGGATGGTGCCGTGTACCTCATAGCCTTTTTCCAATAAAAATTCGGCCAAATAAGAACCGTCCTGACCGGTAATTCCGGTAATCAATGCTACATGCCTGTCCATATTGATTTAGTAATGTTTGTTTTTTGTTTTTATAATTCTTTGTTTAGTCTCTACGGAAAATGTCGCGGGTGTAAACCTTATCTTTCACATCATCCAAACTGCTGTCATAGCGGTTGGCGATGATGGCATCACTTTGCTTCTTGAAAGCTACAAGGTCGTTGACCACTTTTGAACCGAAGAATGTGGTGCCGTCCTGCAAGGTTGGTTCATAAATCACTACTACGGCGCCTTTTGCCTTGATACGTTTCATGATACCTTGTATGGAACTTTGGCGGAAATTGTCGCTGTTAGACTTCATCGTCAGTCGGTAGACACCCACCACACAGTTCTTTTCTTCTTCCGGTCTGTAGTCGCCCCGGTTATAATAATCATAGTAACCAGCCATTTTCAGTACCCTGTCCGCAATAAAATCCTTTCGGGTACGGTTTGATTCTACGATGGCTTCAATGAGGTTTTCCGGCACATCCGCATAATTAGCTAACAGTTGCTTCGTGTCTTTTGGCAGACAGTAGCCACCGTAACCGAATGACGGATTATTATAATGTGTGCCGATACGCGGGTCTAAACATACGCCGTTGATGATGTCTTGGGTATTTAAACCTTTCATTTCAGCATAAGTGTCCAACTCATTGAAATAGCTGACCCGTAATGCCAAATAAGTGTTTGCGAAGAGCTTTACTGCTTCAGCCTCAGTCAAACCCATGAAGAGGGTGTCAATATTTTCTTTGATGGCGCCTTCCTGCAAAAGATTGGCAAAAGTCCGGGCTGCTTCGTTCAGTTGAACTGCTTCGTCGGCAATGGCTGCAGAAGGAACACCACCGATGATACGGCTCGGATATAGGTTGTCATATAAGGCCTTGCTCTCACGCAGAAACTCAGGGAAAAACAACAGGCGCAGTCCTTTGCCGTATTTCTTATACAGACTTTCGCAGTATCCTACAGGTATCGTGCTTTTGATGACCATGACAGCCTGGGGGTTGACAGATCTGACGAGTTCTATCACTTCCTCTACATGACTTGTGTCGAAGTAGTTTCTTACGGGGTCGTAGTTTGTCGGTGCGGCAATCACGACAAAATCTGCTTCCTTATATGCAGCCTTTCCGTCTAATGTCGCAATGAGTTTCAGTGGTTTTCCTGTTAAATATTGTTCGATGTAAGTGTCCTGAATCGGGCTGATTTGCCTGTTTAGCTTTTCTACTTTTTCCGGTATGACATCTACGGCATATACTTCATGATGTTGTGCCAGTAATGTGGCGATGGATAGGCCCACGTATCCTGTACCGGCTACGGCTATTTTTATTTCACTGAATTCTCTCATGGTTTTCTTTTTGATAGCACCGTGTAAATATAACGAATATTCGTTGTTTTACCCATGTTTATTGGACTTTTTTTGCTTGATTCTCAGAATTTCTCCAGTTCTAATCGTGCGTAGTCCGATTGTAATGTCATTTTACACCCGTTGCAATGGATTATTTCGAATACAGTTATCACTTGGTTGTTGATACCGAATGGTTGTAGTTGTTCTGGAGTCGCATTTTTTCCGTTGTCGTATGTGCCACCACGTTGTTTAAAATCTCGTAGTATCAGTTGCGTTTGGTCGTCATTGTATTCCGTACGTGCCACACAATCCTGAAGGCCTTGCTCTCCTTGTTTTTCAGAGATCTCTGTCACCATGCGGGTGATACCGAAAAACAACCGTTCACAATGGTGTGTTTCGCCATCAGCCAATGTAGTGAAGGATTTCAACATCCAGAAACCTTCAATATCTTCGTTAATTGGCCCTTTAGTACATCCGGCTGATAAGGCCAGCATACAGATGATTCCTAATTTCAATGTTAATGTTTTCATAATTTGATGATACCGGTTTTGCGTATGGTAATCATGCCTCCCACACTGTTTCCTAAATAGTTTCCACGATCAAGCCCGAAACTCCCCGTCAAACTCCAACCTTTTGCTTTCTTCGGGCTGTAGGTCGCTTCAGCCAGTCCGGCAGCCTGGCATCTCACTTTGTCCAATGGTGTGTAATAAGTTCCCCACTGTCTGCTGTAAGTGAACAGTAACCGCCATTTCCATTCTGCGGTTGGTTCACCGCTGATACCGATATGTTGTAGTTTTACCCTGCTGCTTCGTATTTCATTTGCATTATCCGGGCTATATTGTGGGCCGTACAGAAACGGATGCCCCAACGTTGCGCCGTAGTTTTGCCAGCCAAGGTATTCCCAGTTATTGTAATAATGGTCGTTGCCACTCATTTGCAGGTCATTGAAAGAACCCGCTACTCCGTCGTATAAGACCGGTCCTGTTTGGTCATGTGTACTCATGCCTTCCCATACGAACGCGCTGATCCAACGGTTTTTTGGCGGATTGATTTCAAAACCGATATGTCCGTCTTTCCAGCGTCCGTACTGGAAAAACATTTGGGAATGATCCTCGAAATAATGCTCTAAATAAACTCTGACGCGCCAATCGCCTGGATAGGCTGTAATGGCGCCGCTCCAGCTACCGCAGTGGTTACCTTCGATGTTTTGCAGTGTGCTGCTTTGTTTTGGGATGAAGGCCTTTAACAGAGATCTGAAGCCGTCGGGCATATCTCTTATTAAGGAAATGCTACCGTCATCATTCTTTTTCATCCTGTCACCGGCAAATTGTGCGGCATCTGTCAGTGATACTTCAAACTCCAAAGGAAATATCTGCCTGTTTCCGACACGTGCCATGAGGGACTTGCTATGCAGTAAAACGTTGCGTGTAAATTGCTTGCCGGGAGCTACAAAGTCCTGTTGCCAGCAACCGTCAGTAAAATATCCGTAAGCAACGTGTCCTTTGAAAGCTAACCAGCCCTTGGTGCCGGGTATGGTCCAGAAATCTTTCATTTCGGCACGTATCTGAGGTATTGGTCGGGCATTAATGCCTTCTACCATCCAACCACTGGTCAGAGCCTCATTCTTGTCCAATGGGAATCCGGAACGCTCTTTGCTGCCGATACTCAGGTTCAGCATCCGCCAGGTAATATCAGCGTATGCCTGCTGTATCCATACTTTTGAGGCCATGTTTATGCCGCCTGCAATGTCTATTCCCGCACCGATACGCCATCCTCGTTTCAGGTCGTGGCTCCAGGAACCTCCGGCTCTCAGATAACCGCTGCTGGTATGTTCGCTGCTCATGCCGTAACGGTTCGCTGTCAGCCATGTCGGTGCATAGTTTCCTTCCGAGAGTGCCCATGCCGCTTCCAGGCGGTAGCAAATACTGTCGTTGGCTGTTGCATTGCAGACGGCGAGGGTGGTGAACAGTGTTGCGATACAGTTTTTTATGGATTTTGTCCTCATTTGTTCTTTCTGTAAGTCTTTATTTTCATGGCAAAGATAGCCAAAACCTTTAAGATAGGCAAAGATACCTTGTATGACCGGATGAAAAATCCTCAAATTCTTTTGAACCGAGGCTTTTTGAGGATTTTATCTGATTGCTTACTTGGTCACTGTATGCCTGGGGTACAGAAAAAGAAAAGCCGCGCCATCTGATGATGGCGCAGCCCTTATTGAGATAAATAAATAATGGTGTCGTTTTATTAGCAGTACATGTTGACGATAGCTTCGTAAAGTTCCTGCTTGCCGCTGGTTTGTTTCGGCTCGCCGTTCTTCTTGGCATAAGCCACGATGTCTTCCAATGACAGTTTGCCTTCTTCAAACTCCTTGCCTTTTCCTGCATCGAAGCTGGCATAACGGTCAGCAACCATCTTCTTGATAGGAGACTTTTCGAGCAGTTCGGCTGCGTTTTCCAATGCGCGTGCCATAGCGTCCATACCGGCGATGTGAGCAATGAAGATGTCTTCAAGGTCGGTAGAGTTGCGGCGTGTCTTGGCGTCGAAGTTGGTACCGCCGTTGCCGAGACCACCGTTGCGGATGATTTGCATCATAGCTTGAATCAGCTCGAAGTTGTCGATAGGGAACTGGTCAGTATCCCAACCGTTCTGGTAGTCACCACGGTTGGCATCGATAGAACCGAGCATGCCGGCGTCTACGGCGCAAGCCAGTTCGTGTTCAAATGTGTGGCCGGCCAAAGTGGCGTGGTTTACTTCGATGTTTACCTTGAAGTCTTTGTCGAGGCCGTGAGCTTTCAAGAAGCCGATAACGGTTTCAGTGTCTACATCGTACTGATGTTTTGACGGTTCCATTGGTTTCGGCTCGATAAGGAATGTACCGGTGAAACCATTGGCGCGTGCATAGTCGCGAGCGGCTTTCAACATTTGTGCGAGGTGTTCTTTCTCACGTTTCATGTCAGTGTTGAGCAGGCTCATGTAACCTTCGCGGCCACCCCAGAATACATAGTTTGTACCACCCAATGCGATAGTGGCGTCGATAGCGTTCTTGATTTGTACGGCTGCGCGTGCAACAACGTCAAAATCAGGATTGGTAGCAGCTCCGTTCATGTAACGTTTGTGGCCGAACACGTTAGCTGTTCCCCACAAATTCTTGATGCCTGTAGCAGCCATTTTCTCTTTCAGGTAAGCAACGATTTCTTTCATGTTGGCTTCATACTCTTCGATGGAGTTGCCTTCAGAAACGAGGTCAACATCGTGGAAGCAGAAGTATTCAACGCCCAACTTCTGCATGATTTCAAATCCGGCGTCAACTTTTTGTTTGGCAATAGCCATGGCGTCAGAACCTTCGTTCCAGGGGAAAGTCTTTGTACCGCCACCGAACTGGTCGCCGCCTTCAGCGCAGAGTGTGTGCCACCAAGCCATGGCGAATTTGAGCCAGTCTTTCATTTTTTTGCCCATGATGACTTTCTCAGCGTCATAGTAGTGGTAAGCCATCGGGTTCTTGCTTTCTTTTCCTTCAAACTTAATCTTTCCTATACCAGGAAAATACTCTTTTTGTGCCATAGTACTTTTGTTTTTAAGTTAGTAATTTTAGTTATTTGTTTGAATCGAGGCGTTTGAGCACGTTAAGCCAGCGCTCATAGGCCTCCATGTATTGAGGTTGCAGTTTGGTATCTGGTTCGATGACGGCCAATCTTTCAAGTGAAGCAAAGGCTTCCTGGGTGTTTTTGTAGATGCCGGCTCCGATACCTGCGCCTTTGGCGGCACCTACTGATCCGTCAGTTTCATATAATTCGATGGTAGCGCCTGTTACACCGGCCAGCGTGTCGCGGAACAGCGGACTGAGGAACATGTTGGCACGTCCGGCGTGGATGCGGTTGATGTCCATGCCCATTTCCCGCATGACGTCAATACCATATTTGAATGAGAAGACGATACCTTCCTGAGCGGCGCGTACGAGGTGTTCGCGGCGGTGGATATTGAAGTTGATACCTTCGATGGCGCAACCTGTTTCCCGGTTTTCCATGACTCTTTCAGCGCCGTTGCCGAAAGGAATGATGCTGATGCCTTCGCTGCCGACTGGTACTTGTTCGGCCATGCGGTTCATGTCTTCATAGCTGCATCCTTCTTGTACGATGTGGCGGTGAATCCATGAATTGAGGATTCCTGTTCCGTTGATGCAGAGCAACACGCCGAGTCGGGTTTGTCCGTCCATGAGATGGTTGACGTGGGCAAAAGTATTGACGCGTGAACGAGGGTCATAATTGACTTGTCCGTTAACACCGTATACAACGCCGGATGTACCGGCTGTTGAGGCAATTTCGCCGGGGTTGAACACGTTGAGCGACAGCGCGTTGTTAGGCTGGTCGCCGGCACGGTAAGTTACGGGTATGCCTGCTTTGATGCCCAATTCTTCGGCAATGGCTGCTGTGACGCGTCCTTGTTCGCTGAACGTCGGACGGATTTCAGGAATGAAACTTTCGCTGAAGCCGAAATGTTCCATTAGTTCTTTGCATACGCGATTCTCCTTGAAATCCCAGAAGATGCCTTCTGATAGTCCTGAAACAGTTGTTGTAGCTGTTCCGGTCAGACGCAACGCGATGTAGTCGCCCGGTAGCAGAATCTTGTCTATCTTTTCATAAACCTCAGGTTCGTTCTCTTTTACCCATGCGAGTTTTGCGGCGGTAAAGTTTCCCGGAGAATTAAGCAAATGGCTCAGACAGAAGTCACTGCCCAATGTTTGCATGGCTTTTTGTCCGTATGGTACTGCACGTGAGTCGCACCAAATGATGGCGGGTCGTAAGACTTTTCCATCTTTGTCAACACATACCAAACCGTGCATTTGGTAACTGATACCGATGGCCGCCAAACCGTCTTTGATGTCAGCTACGCTGCAACCGGCTTTGGTTGCGGCAGTCTGCATGGCCTCTGCAGTAGCCTGTTTCAGATACCCCCACCATGCTTCCGGGTCTTGTTCTGCCCATCCGGCTTTGAGGCTTGTGATGGGTGCTTCCTGTTTTGGAAAGAAAGCGTTACTCAATGTCTTGCCGTTTTGAGCATCAACGATACATGCTTTTACGGAAGAACTGCCAATGTCATATCCAATTAAATACATAGCGCTTTTGAATGAGTGTGAATTAATAGTATTATTTCTTTAGTGTTCCCTGCAAATATAGTTGTTGTTCTGATATGAAGGTTATTTTGTGTACCTTAAAACAAGGCTTTTTAGATTGTGAACCGTTTTTTCTGATTTATATCAGAAAAAACAGCTTTCAGCTAAGGTTTTTTAGTCGGATTTATGTATATTCGCTTTATTAAAAAGTAGATGGCGATGGAAACAGATTCTAAAACACTGGCGGACAAGATCCCCTCCTTTACCGGGTTGTCCGATGAAGAAAAAGAAGCGTTGTCCGCCATATTAATTATGCGTAAAGTGCATAAGAACGAGATGGTTGTACGCGACGGACAGATTTGTCTTTATATGGTGTACGTGTGTAAGGGGTTGTTGCGGCAATACTATTACAAGGGAGGCAGGGAGATTACAGAACATTTTACCTGCGAGGGCAATATAGCTTACTGCATAGAAAGTATTTTCAAGAATAAACCATCACACTTGATGATGCAGGCCCTGGAGCCGTGTGAACTTTGCATGATTCCTTATGCCGGTTTGGTAGAATTGTCTCTGCGCTACAAGGGTATTGCCGAGTGGTTGCGTCATTTTTTGGAGAACAATTTGATACTCCACCAGGTAAAGGCCGATTCCTGGCGCTTTGAGTCGGCGAGAGAACGTTATGAACGTTTCTTGAGAGAGTTTCCGACAATAGCCAATCGCGCGTCGGTCAATGACATGGCTTCTTATCTTTTGATGACTCCTGAATCGTTAAGTCGTGTTCGGACGAGTGTATCAAACGCGGCTAAAAAAGAAAAACTCAACATATCGGAATAAAACGCATGACAGCCTGTGTGAAAACAAGTTTTTGTTTTCCGCTTTTGTTTTTTAACTTTGTGGTGTGAAATGTGCCGTTATGAATAGGGTTAACCTAATGTGGCTTTGGTTGTTTGTGCTTCTTCTGTTTCCCCATCGGGTGTTGGCTCAGTGGGAACTGATTACTTTGCCCAATCAGCGGCAGATGCCGGTGGGCAATGTACATCAGGTTATGCAAGACCGTTCAGGCTATATCTGGTATGCTACAGACGGAGGGGGACTTTGTCGTGACAACGGCTATCAGATAGATGTCTTGCGTGAGGGATTGCCTTCTTTACAATTGTCACAGATTGCAGAAGATACAGCGGGAAACATCTGGGTGGGTACGCTTAATGGATTGTGTCGTATAGACAGGAAGGAGCAGTTCCGGATTCATCGTTTTACCGAGGAACCGTTCTCATCTGAGGTCATTAATGCGATAGTGGGTACGAGGATTGGCGATGTGTGGGTAGCATCGGGCAAGGTTGTGGTACGTTTTGATGTCCGTGGGCAATGTCTCGGCACTTACAGGAACCGGAACGTGAACAATTCTGGTAAATGGGTCAACAGTTTTTACGAGGACAGCAAGGGGCGTTTGTGGGTATTGGAGAGTAGAAACGGTTTATCACGCTATGTGGCAGAAGCAGACACATTTATGCGAATGCCTTGGAATGGGAGTGATCCCATTGAAATGGTAGAAGACACATTGCATGATTGTTACTGGATTTGTACGTGGGACCGGGGTATTATACGTTATGACATGGCGATAGCTGACGGACGGTTGTCTGATGGTACTTTATTTGTGGCTACACCTCCTTTTAATTCATTGGATATTTGTCTCAGTGAAGATGGCCATACGCTTTTTACCACTGACATGAGTTCTTTGCGTCAGTGGCATATTTTGCCGGATGGCACGTTGGAAGAGGATACGGCAATCCGTAATCAGCTGCCGCCGGGCATAAATATATTGGATAAACTGAATCTGGACCGCGAGGGCAATATCTGGGTGGCCAGCTATATGCCCCATACGTTTATTTTGTCTCAGACACGGTCGCAGGAAGCAGTTTCTACATTGCCGGAACTCAATCGTCAGATGTTGCTGCAAACCGGCATGCGTCTGTTGCCGCATAATATTATCGCAGACGGCGATGATTTGTGGTTGTGGCAGGGGCGTGTCGGGCTGGTTAATTACAGTCCAGCTTATGGTGTGCAGCAATGTCCCGGTATTCGGGGACCTCATCATCTGAGCCGGATGGAAAAATGTGTGGAGCAGGGCGGGGTGTGGCTTGCTCAGGGAGCCGGGCTTTATCATGCCTGGCGCGAGGGGGCGGAGTTGCGTCTGGAAGAAATTGTCCGTATGCCCGATAATGAGGAGGTGTTTTCGATATTTGAAACAGCAGACGGCTTTTTGTGGATAGGGACGGAGCGCAGTGTTTTCCGTTACGAGCTGCGGGAGAGACGTGCCGAGCGGGTGGCGCATACCGGTTCTGCCGTACTTTTCCTCGTTACGGATGCTTCGGGCAGCCCACATTGGCTGACGGAAGATATGATGTCTGTTTATACGGCTTTGGGGCGCGGGGCTGACGGTACGTTGTGGTGGGGCGATTCCGATGGATATATCTACAGGCAGGGGCGTAACGATGCCGCTCCCCGTGTGGCATATTGTGCAGCGGCCGGTGAGACCATCAACCGCATTTGTTGCGACAGTCGCGGTCACGTCTGGGCATTGTCCGACCAGACCCTCAGCGAATACAATCCGCAGACCTCCGCGCAGCGGGTTTTCAGCGCGACAGACAAAAGGTGGGGGGTAGATTTTTTCCGTAGCATTTGTGTTGTTGAGGATAGTGTGTTTGTTGGTTGTGCGGGTAACGTGCTTTGTATGGTGTCTTCTGTTGCTTTGGATCATCCTTCAGAGGTCCGCCCGCCGGTCGTCAGCACCATTTTATGCGACAATACACTGCAGATGCCTGCGTCGTCATCTGTAGACATCTCTTACGCAACCCGGGTGGTGGAGGTGCGTATGACAACGCTCGATATCCCATATGCCGGAAATATCCGGTTTGCTTACCGCATTCGTGAACTAAGCGATGAATGGGTAACTTTGCCCATCGGACAAAATACTTTACGTTTGTTGTTACCCTCCGCCGGAAAATATACTTTGGAAGCAAAAGCGACTGACCGGTTCGGCGTATGGAGCAACCCGGATGTGTTGCTTGTACTGCATAAATTGCCGGCCTGGTGGCAGACCCGTTGGGCTTACACCATGTATGCTCTTGCAGGTCTGTTGTTCCTTTGGCTGCTTGTCCGCCGTTTGATTGCAAGGCAGAAAAAATTACATGAGCAACAGATGCAGGAAAAACTCACAGAACTTAAATTCCGTTTTTTTACGAACGTCAGTCATGAATTACGCGCGCCGCTTTCGCTTATCATCACGCCTTTGGACAGTATGATAAGAAAAGGTGGGAACGATGCCCTGCAGCCCATATTGCGTCAGGCAGAACATTTGCTGGATTTGATAAACCGTCTGCTCGATTTCAGAAAAATGGAGACCGGAAACGAACATCTGCAACCGCGTACCGGCAATCTGACGGAGTTTATCCGTATGGAGGCAGATGCGTTCAGGCCTTTGGCAGAAAGCAAACATCTTTCGTTGCATGTAGAAGTGCCGGAGAAAGATGTTTACTGTTCATTCGATCATGAGAAGATGCACCATATACTGAGTAATCTTATCAGTAATGCTGTCAAGTATAATTGCCGGGATGGGGATGTATATGTAAAGGTTGATGTTCAAAACGACCGTACGTTGTTATTGGCTGTCCGGGATACAGGGATAGGCATACCGAAGGCCGATTTGGCACATATCTTTGACCGCTTCTATCAGGCCGGCAATCGTGCGAACGAAACGGGCACCGGTATCGGGCTGAACATGACCTACGAGTTCGTACGCCTGCACGGAGGCGAACTGACGGTGGAGAGCGTCGAGGGAGAGGGTAGCACGTTTACCATGAAGCTACCCCTTTGTGCAATGCAGGTTGAGGACACTTTGCCGTCAGTTAATGAACCGGAAGAATCCGGTGGAGTATTGCTTCTTTTAGTGGAAGATAACATGGCGTTCCGAGAACTTCTTGCAGGCGAATTGAAGGCAGAAGGCTATCGTGTGCTGATGGCAGCCGACGGCGTGGAGGCTTTGGAAAAATTACAGTCTCATCCGAATGTAGATATTATTATCAGTGATATCATGATGCCGCGCATGAACGGCGTGGAACTCTGCAACAAGCTGAAGACAGACATCAAAACGTCGCACATACCTGTCATCCTGCTGACGGCGCGTACCGGCGATGAGAATGTTCTGGAGGGTTATGACGCCGGAGCAGATCTTTATCTTACTAAACCGTTCAGTATTGCCATTCTTCAGAATCGCATCCGGCATCTCCTCGTCCAGGGGCAGAAGCGCCACCAGATATTCCTGCAAAGTGTGGAACTGAAAAGTGAAGATCTGGCAGGAAATGATTTGGACCGCCGGTTTATCACTCGCGCCGTGGAGTTGGTTGAGGCTAATATGATGAACACAGAGTATAGTGTTGAGACGTTTGCGGGTGATTTGCATACCGACCGTACAAACCTCTACCGCAAATTACAGACTTTAACGGGGCAGAAACCTACTGAATTTATCCGCACGATCAGACTCAAACGTGCGGCACAACTCCTTCAGTCCAGTAACTACAGCATTTCTGAGATAGCCGACCTATGCGGCTTCTCCACACCGAGTTATTTTACCAGTTGTTTTAAAAAGATGTTCGGAAAAACGCCCGGCGATTATCAGAAAGAGAATAAGTGATGTCAAGTCTTTCTGATTACCTTATGCAACTTGTTTGTTTGATTCGGACTGAGAGAGGAACCTGTTTATGGTGACGTTTTCGACTGCCGATATATACAACATATAGTTTCCATAAAAAAGTATTCACTCCTTCACCGGATGTGTAAACGATTGTGAATCTGAGCACTATGGATGAATACCTGTGTGGGATTTGCCATCAAAGTTCTTTGCCGGAAATGCAAGCGGTTGCAGCAAAAATTGCGACCTGTCGCTTCTGCAAGGCGACAGGTCGTGTTGTAGAAGCGACAGGTCGCGTTGCGAACGTCTCATTCCGGTTTGGATGAAATGCTGGTGAAACCTTCAGTAACAAAGTCCTTCACCTGTAATCTATAGATTCACAATCGTTTATATATTCGGTGAAGGAGTGAAGGCTTTTTGCGATAAAGTTGTTGTATGGGTAAGGGGGATTCCAGTCGGCTGTTATCCGTGAATCGTGATGAGGCCGTTGGAGATGGAAGCCTGATAAACCTGCAAGGTGTTCATCCGGCTTGTATAAAGCTTGTGGTATAGTGATGTTTGCAACATTTTTGATAGGGATTTCAACATTTCTGCAAAAGAATAAAAAGTTGAGAAGGTAATTTTGCCGGTAGTAATAACCCAATTATTAAAAAAATCATGGTGAAGATATTTTCAAGAATGTTTGTTGCAGGCGTGTGTATGGCTTTTTATGCTGTTAATGCCCAAGCGCAGCGTGTTACATGGTATTGTAGTACAGAGGGCGATGAGTGGAAAACCTCCTCGCTCAAAATGGGTCGGGTTTCAGACGCGGCGGATGTAAAGGTCGAGGCTGTTGACGGAAACGGCGTAGAGTTTAGGGCGTGGGGCGCAACGTTTAATGAGCTGGATTGGGATGCGTTGGGCGTCTTGACGCGTGACGAACAGGACGAGATCCTCCACCGCGTGTTTTCGCCGGAGGGTGATTTGGGTATTTCCCGCGGACGTATATCCATTGGTGCCAACGACTATGCGCGTTCGTGGTATAGTTGCGATGAGGTAAACGGTGATCTTGAGTTGCGGCATTTCAATATTGAACGCGACAAACAGGCCATTATTCCCTTTATCCGCGCCGCACAAAAGTATAATCCAGGTCTGACGTTCTGGGTATCGCCCTGGAGTCCGCCCAGCTGGATGAAGATCAATAACGACTATCCCGTATTAAGCAGTCGTTATAACAAGATGTCTCCCATGTTGGATTATCTTCTGTATGGTAATGTCGGTGGCAAGACCGACCCGGACGAGATGAAACTGACCGGAGAGCGCAAAGGCAAATTTCCGCGTCAGTTGGCAACAACGGATTATTTTATACAAGATCCCCGTTATCTGCAGGCTTATGCCAATTATTTCTGCAAATTCATTACGGCTTATGCCGAGCAGGGCATTCCCATCGATATGGTGATTTATCAGAACGAGGCTTACAGTTATACGCCGTATCCGGGATGTGCGTGGACAGCTGAAGGAACGATCCGGTTCAACCGCGATTATCTTGGTCCCACACTGAAGCGCGAACATCCGGACGTGAGACTTTATTTGGGTACGTTCAATACCAACCGTGTCGATTATGTGCAGAAAATTGCGGCTGACAAAAAGTTGCAGGAGTATGTGAGCGGAATGGCCTTTCAGTGGGAAGGCCGCGAGGCGCTGCCCGTTCTGCGTGAAGAGCATCCCGAGTGGGCATATATGTGTTCCGAGAGCGAGTGCGGATGGGGCAGTTTCGACTGGAAAGCCGGTGAGCATACGTTTGAATTAATCAACCATTATTTAGGCAATGGATGCAATGAATATACTTTCTGGAATTTCATCCTGAAAGATAATGGAGAGAGTCCGTGGGGCTGGAAGCAGAATGCCCTGATACGGGTCAATAGTCAGACACGTGAGTTTGTTTTTACACCGGAGTATTATGCCGTGAAGCATTATGCCAATTTTATCCGTCCGGGCGCCCGGATGGTCGGTTACAAAGGGGCAGGCCAGGATTTGAAACCTGTACTGGTTTATCTTACAACAGAAAATAAATACGTTGTGGTGGCCGGCAACTTTACTGATGGAGAGCAGGAATTGGTTGTAACATTGGATGGAAAAACATTGAAAACCCAGCTGCCGGCTCATTCCTATAATACGTTTCTGGTGCGTTGACGGTAGACTGCTTACTCCGGAAGCAGAACCAAATATGTCTAATAAATATTGAACAAGGCGCGGAAAGCATCAGCCTTCGCCCTTGCCTTACAGATTTACCCCTTATAAAATACTGTATTATATGAAAAAAACTTTGTTTACTGTTTTAGCGTTGTCGGCTCAGATCGGCGTACAGGCTCAGACCATGAAGGCCTTGCAGATATCTACGACAGAAGCTGACACATGGCATGTCTATCCCGCCGCTGTGGTGGCGGATGACGGTAATCCGCAGCGGTTGAAATTCACGGCAGCGGATGTAAACTGCACTTTCCGCAGTTTCGGTACTTGTTTTAATGAATTGGATTGGTATGCCCTGCAACTTCTCCCGCAGGAAGAGCAGGACAGATTCTTCCATAATGTTTTTGATCCGGAAGGCGACCTGCGTTTCACATTGGGACGTATCCCGATGGGTGCCAGTGATTATGCTGCGCCGGCCAATTTCTATACAGAACTTTACCATGAGCGTAACGAGGGCATAGATATTTGGAATGCCTGGTATAGTCCTGACGAGATGCCTAAAGGCGAACAGGACCTTAACATGGAGCATTTCACATTGGAGCGCGACCGGAAAGCCATTATCCCCTTTATCAAAAGGGCGATGGAAGAGAATCCGGATATGACTTTCTGGTGTTCACCCTGGAGTCCTCCGCAGTGGATGAAGAAAAGCGAACATTACAGCAACCGTGCCGGTTATGGGAATGGTCTGGATGTCACCTATCCGCGTTATACTACGCAATTCAAGATGGAAGACCCCATATTGAAAGCTCATGCCATGTATTTCAGCCGTTTTATCACGGAATATGGAAAGGAAGGTATACCCATCATAGGTTGTTGTTACCAGAACGAGGCCTATACGGTCAACTATTACCCCAACACGTCATGGAGCGCCGAGGATGCCGGCCGGTTCAACGCCGACTATCTTATTCCTTATCTCAATGAGCATAATCCCGGAGTGAAAGTATGGCTCGGAACCTTGAATACGGCCGATGTCAACAACATAGAGACCATCCTGAACACCGTGAGTACGGCCGAGGGATATGAAGGCAAGCGCCTTTCCGAGATGGTGGCCGGCGCCGGATTCCAGTGGGAAGGCCGCGATGCCATCGCTACCATCCGCAAGGACTATCCCGGATTGGAAATGATACAGACGGAAAGCGAGTGCGGCGGTGGTACTTTTGACTGGGCGGCAGGCGTCCACACCTTTGAACTGATTCATCATTATCTGAACAATGGTTGCGTGGACTACACCAACTGGAATTCCATTCTTGGAGGTAACGGCCGCGGCCCGTTCATGAACTGGTGGCAGAATGCGCTTGTGCATATCAACGAACAGCTGCCGCGCGCCAACGGCACCTGTACGGCTTATTATACGCCTGAGTATTATGCGTACAAGCACTACAGTCACTTCCTGTGCCAGGGTACGGATATTCTGAACAAGTCTGTTTCAAAAGAGCTGTTGCTTGTGGCCCGTCGTCCCGATGGCCTGTATGTGGCGGTGGTAGGTAATGAGTCCGGTTACGAACGTTCTTTGAAACTTGACATCGACGGCCATTGCATCGATGTCAACGTGCCTGCCCGTTCCATGAATACATTTGTTGTCGGAACAGAAGAACAGATCAATACGCTTGCCGTCGAAGAAGGCATGAAAGAAGGCGAAACAGAGTACCCGCCTACCAACACACATAGCGTTTACATCGACCCTACACAGAAATACTATCTTTATAATGTAAAAGAAGGGAAATATCTCAATGCCGGCGGACGCTTTGGTACGCGCCCTGTATTGGATGACATCGGTTGCGAGTATGTATTGGAATACAGCGATACGGGCGATGACTATTATTTGTCAACACCCTACGGCGTAAATACCTATCTGGGATTCTTGGAGGTAGGCAGCGGCCTTGGCTTGGAGCAGAAGTATTTCATGGACAATGCCGGTGCCAAAGAGCGTCTGACCTTCTATCCTTCAGATGAGAACAATGTTTATGCCATCGGCATATACGGCCATTATCTGACTTACAAGACATCGCTTTCCATTGGAGAGTTGAACGGCGGCGAGTTGGGGTACGGACAGGAAATCAAGGACGGTGATAACGTGAATGAGATTGACGGTTGCCTTTGGAAACTGGTTACAAGGGAAGAACGCTGGGCAGAGGCGCGTGAGGCGACAGCCGACCAGCCCGCGGATGTCACTTTCGCTTGTCTGAAGAATCCTGATTTCAATCGTCTGCATGACGGAGACGACCTGTGGAATCCCGCACCGGCTACTCCCGGTGTTTCGGCCGACCCCTATCGCGAATATATAGGCGAATACAGCGGAAATGCCGAAACAGACGCTTATCTGGATCTGAACCATTTGCCGGCCGGGGTTTACGAGTTTTCTGTTGCAGGTTTCTGCCGCAGTGCTGAGGAGTTGTCCGGCGAAGCAGCGAGTGATGCGACCGGTTCGGCTTGCATTTATGTTGCTGCCGACGGCGAAGCACCTCTCACCGCCACGCTGCCTGCATGGGCTTCAGGCCGTAACGAAGGCAAAATAGGGCAGGGGAATGAAATCGAGGTAGCCGGAGCTGCCGGATGGTATGCACCCGACGACGCGGTTGCAGCCGTTTACTATCTGACTCGTGGCAATTACGCCCGCACTGCCGTGCGCACAACCGTTAAAGACGGTAAGTTGCGTATCGGGTTTAAGAAACCGGCTTCGGATGCCGATAGCTGGATGGCGTTCGACCGCCTGCGCATCACATATTACCCTTATGCAGACGATGCCACAATGAACATGACATATCTTGAAAAACTGGATGCCAAACTGACGGAAGCTACAGCTTTACTCGAAGGGACGTCTAATCCTACCGGCAAAGAGGTGTTCTCTGAGGCTATCGATGCCGCCCGCAGGGTGTATAACGACCAGCCTTCATGGTCTGTAAGCCAGGAAGCTATCTTTGCGCTTGAAGACGCCATCGAAGCATTTGGCAAAGCGCAAGACTCAGGCAGCGTCATGGACGCTATCAACGAGCATAATGGCGATGCCTCTTTCTTGTTGCCTAAGATAACGGCTTGGACGGCTGAAGCCGTAACGGTTGTACGCAATGAAGTAACGGACGAGAATTGGGACGGCCTGAAAGGCAGTCCTGTGGGGTTGGTAAAAGTTACTTCCGGAACGGTTTCAACCACATTGTCCGGCATGCCTGCCGGCACCTATCGCATGGTGGCTGCTGTACGCGGAACAAAAAATTTCCGTATTACGGCCGAACTTAACGGTGAGGCCGGTGAGGCCGTCATTCTTCCCGGATGGAATCTCGATGAGGTAGGGGCTGCTCCTATTATTAATACCAACGGTGTGCAGATGGTGGCAGCTGCGGGAGATACCGGTTATAACACCGGTTACAACTGTAAAGGCTGGTGCTGGGCTACGACCGAGACAGTCCTTGAACAACCCGGCGACCTTACCTTGGCTGTTACGTCAAATGCCGGCGAAGGTCAGGTAAGCAATGTTTATCTGTATTATATGGATGGCGGACAGGTCGTAACGGTGGGAGAAGACGGCCTGCTTGCAAATGCCGGCAAGACCGTGACCGCAGACATCCGTGTAAGCAACCCGAACGTTGTCATCGAGAGCGAAGAGGCCGTTATGACCGCAGCAGGGACACTTATGAACAATAATCTTGTAGACGGACGGATAGCCTGTATGGTGCTGTTCGATGGTTACGCTTATTTGCCGGTGGATGCAACGGCCGACAGCGTTACGCTCCATCGTACGTTGCCTGCCGGCCAATGGGCAAGCGTGTGTCTGCCGTTCGTGCCCGAAGAAGACATTGACTTTTACCAGCCATCGGCATTGACGCAAACCGCTTTGGTTTTGAAGGAAGTCAGTCAAAATATTGTTGCCGACATGCCTTATTTCTGCAAGTCTTCCACGTCTCTTGCGGTGTTGACTGCACACGACGTAACTTTGCGCTCCAATGTTCCGTTAATCAACCCGGCTTGTCCGGCAGCGACTTTGAAAGGCGCCTACGAAAAGACGGCTCCTTCGCAGGATGGTATCGACTATGTGCATGCAGGTGATAAAATAGAAGTCGCAACAGAAAGCGCTTCCGTTGCTCCTTTTACGGCATGGGTGGCAATGGAACAGGCTTCCGATACGAAATCCTTCAGTTTAACGATAGATGACCCTACCGGCATTGCGGAGATGAATAATGACCCATCAGCAGAAGCAGATACAACCGTTTATGACCTTTCAGGCCGTAAACTTCCGGCTGTGGTACCCCATGAAGGCATTTATATTCGTGGAGGAAAGAAACTTTTGAAGAAATAAATTTGTGCAGGTGGCCTGTTGAATGGATTGGGTAACCTGAAAGACCAAACATTAACCAATCATGTCCCCCTTGCTTTTCAGGTAATGGTTTTTAATTTGTTAATTAAGCAATTCAGGTAAAAAGATAAAAAAGGGCTGTTCCGCCAGAAGATTGGCGACAGCCCTTTTCTTGATTTATCACGTATAGTCGTTTGTCAATCTTTTAATAAAAGATATATTTCCCCTCTTTAGTCATCCCTTCCGCCGACAGATAAATCTCCCGGCATGATGAGTTGTTATAGAACTCGATGAAGGCTTCCCCTTTCTCATCTGTTTTGACCTCCGGGTTCCAGTAGAGAGTCCTTCTGAAGTCCTCCATCGGTGGCATGATACTGTAGTCGTTCATCTCAAATGTGTTCGGGATGTTATACCCCTGGAAATAGGTGCGTCTGACCCCCTTATCTCTGAGGGGCGGAGTCTGGTGTGTATAAATAAACAACATGACAGGAGGGTTGCTTAGAAAACTTTTGCTAACCTGATAGCCTCTGTAGCGTTCCAAATCTTCACAGATATAGATAGATTTTATTTCATCTAAAAATACCGGCATTTCCTGATTGGTAGGTCTTAAACTACTGTTGGGTACAAAGTTATTCAAAACCTCAAGAATCGGTCTGCTTTTGTATTCCCATATTATCGGATAAATGTCATCATATTCATATGCACGTCTGTCTCCGTTGTTGTTTGCGGAATCCTCCAGGTTTTCCCCGCCCAGCAGTTCCCCGTAATTCTGTTTGTACAGTTTGTTGTTCCCGAAGAAAGGATTCCTGATTTTCAGCCAGGTCCTGTAGTCCGGTATTTCCACCCCCCAGTCAAGTATGTCCTCGCTCGCCTGGACACAGTCATAATAGATGTTCGACCGGTACGAACCGTTTTTCTCGTTTTCCCATGCGGCCCTTGCATTCTCGTAAATTCTTTTTTCCTTCACCTCCACTTCCGGCAAGAGTTTGTCCAGGGCCGAATATTTCCGAATAAGAGTGTCCGCCGGCCGTTCGTTGAATCTGAGTGCAACGTTCTGTTTGAGCCTTGCATAGACCGTGTCGTCCGTCTCATAAGGGTTCAGCTGCCTTTTCTTCGGTGAGAAATGCCTGTTTATGGCCACATAGAAACTTTTCAGTTCCCCATCCTTCCTTGTTTTCAGCACCATGTCCCAGCGGCCTTCAATTTCTGGCAGGCTGAACGAATATCTCCCTACGCTGTCCGTCATAGTCTTTCCGGAGAAACTTTGCCCCTTGTCGTTGTAGAGGTACGCAGCGACTTCCACGTCCTGCGTCTTGTTCCATTTCCAGACCCGGTTCAGCTTACCCGTAAGGTAAAGTCCGTCCTCTACGGGCTGTCTGACAAGGAAAGGCTTGTTTCCGCTCATGGTTTCCCAGTCATACCTTCTCCATCCCTGTACCATCATGAGCAGGTCCGCCGCAGCCCTGTGCTGCCGGTCGTCCGCTTCAAAATAAAATTCCGGTTTGTGTACATACCCTTTCAGTTCCGATGCCAGCAGCATGTAAGTCAGGATGTTCCCTTTGAAACTTCCGGCCTGCGTGTTCACATCGATGGCGGATACAGAGAACGTCGTGTTCGGTTCTGTCTTCACGGCGAACCTGACCTTCCCGCACAAGTTAAGTTGTTCCGTTTCCGGTTTGATGTTGATTTTTTCCCCTGCATTGTTTCCGGGATGCTTGAAAACCATCCTTTCCGCCATGATTCTTCCACCCCTGTCGAAGAGTGTGAGTTGGCTGACACCACCCGGAAGCCACTGCAACGGCCATATCATTTCCATGTCGTTTTCCTCGGCAGGCAGGGCATGGAAGCGCACGACCCTACCGTTGTTCATGAGCGAGAGTCCGAGCGAGTCGCCGGCCAGTCCCGGCCGTGAAGTCCGGACACCGATTCTGATAGAATCGGTCCTGTAAAGCATGTCCACGTTCATTGCCCACCCCTCAGGTAAGGCCTGAGGCAATCGGAACCGTTCAGCTTTCTTTTGGGTGGAAAACGCGAAGGCGTACGGCACAGAGTCCGGTGTGATGGCAAACCATCCGCAACCATCCCTGACCGTTCCGACCGTTCCGACGATGTTCCCATCCGTTCCGGTGATATAAGCCACGGTATCGACGGGCATTCCTTTTTCGTTCGTCACCCTGAAAGCCACCCTGCTTTCAATCCCCTTTACGAGTCTGCCCCCTTCCGGATAGAAAGTGACATTCAGTCCCTCATTGTCCGGCTGTTCTTTCTCCCTGTAATCCGGCAGCCTGTAGGTATATGTCGGTCTGAAGAGTTTCCTTCCGGAATAGTCCCCTTCCCGTTCCGGCATTCCGAATACAGGGACGGTACGTGAGAACACGCCCCTGTAGTCCCAGTTGGTCATATACCTTGTGTAGGCTCTGATTTCGTAGAATCCCGGCAGCCTGACTTTTTCCGTTTCCAGTTTGATGTCCCCGTGTGCCTGTCCGTTTTCTATTTTGAGCGTTCTTTTTTCAATGACCTCCCCTCCGGTGTTAAGGAGTTCGACGTAAAGAACCCTGCTGATGTCCGACGGTGTTCCTTTGTCAGTCCGTGTCACATAAGCTTTGAAATAGATGCTCTCCCCGACGAAATATCCCGTATTGTCGAGGTGCAGGTACACTTTTTCCTGTGGGAAGATGGTGTTGAAGATGTTGATGTTCCGGACGAAGTTTTTCAGCTCCCCGGTAGCCGTGTTTATTTCCTGTTGTCCGTCAACTGTTGGGACGGTGAATGAGGATGTATCGGACGGTGAGGCATGGATGTTCAGTCCGAGGACAGCAACGACAACTGACAAGAATAGTTTAAAAACATCTGTAGCCTTTTGCTGTTTAATGGATTGGTCGTGCAATCTGTCCTTTCGGTTTTTCATAGTCGCTTTCGGTTCGGATATGTGTTTTTATTTACCGGTACTTATATGCCAAGAAAACGTATAACAGAGTTATACAAATCAGTTAACTCTCAAATTTACTAAATAAAAATTTTACAAACAATGAACGTCGTCAGTCTGTTACATCATCAAAAAAATATGATACATCAGGCTTGTTCCAGTGTAACAATATAAAAATAATCCTCTTCTTATAATACTGTCCCTATACCCAATACAGCAATATTTTTGAAAATATCCTTCACTCCTTCACCAGTATATCTAATGAAAAAGAATACAGTGAGTTACAGGTGAAGGACCTCTTTTCCTCCACTTTCACAGTTGTTTTTTCTCTGTTCGTTTGTCCTTTTTGCTGCGACCGCACGCTTCAGAAAAAGCAAGCGGTCGCATTGTAGAAGCGAGCGGTCGCAAATTTTGCTGCGTGCGCTCGCTTTTTATGAGGTTAGAGATAAGATAGAAGTTTATTGTACGGGCTGTTGTGAATGGAAGAGATATGAAAGGATGATGAATGGCAGAAGAAGAAACATTCACCCGTAATATGTTGTTTATATGACGCTTATGATATCTGGTGAAGAGATGAAGGTGTTTTTTGTAAGATTGTATGACGCGCGCGTGCGCGCGAGAAATTATATAAAAGAAAAACCGGCGGGTATTCTGGAGTCCGCCGGTTGGTGTATTGTAACTGATATTGTTGAGTTCTTATTTGATGATAGAGGTTTGTGGATTCCGTATGCCTTTGGCTTCTGTAAGGAACGCTTTGGCGCTTCCGAAACGGAGGTACATGTCGAGGCGCACGGGCAGGTGGTTGGCATCGTCGGTGACGTAGAAGGTGACGACCTCTTTTTCTTTGCCGTTCTTATATTCTACGAATGAAAAAACCAGACAGTTGTAGCGCGTGCCGGTCTCTTCCATCTTGAAAGTGTCTTTGCCGCGGTAGATGAGAGTCTGCTCTTCCACCTTGCCGCCGTCGGCCATGGGGAACAGAATCTTTTCGCCCACCTTGTAGGAGGAAGCATCGAAGGAGCGGGCCCGCAGGAGCATGCTCATCATGTCGTAGATGCAGGTGTTGCTCTTGTGCATGGCTTCTTTGATTTCGCCACGGTGGTTCTTGAAGCGTTGCGAAACGTGGCTCACCCCGCCGGGGTAGCTGTACCACGCCTCGTCCACGGTGTAGCGGTCGCCTTCGAGGGCGCCCTTGCGGTAGTAGAGGGGAGTGAGCTGTTTGCTGACCACACTCTCGAGAGTATCGCGCAGCACAAACAGACGATCGGCACGTTTGTTGCCCCACGTGATGAGATGGCAGCGGTAGGCGTCCTGATCGTTCCAGGTCGTGTTGGAGACGTCCATCAGCGCATAGCCGACTGTAATCCAGATAAACTTCCAGTTGAAGTACAGTTTGTACGAGAGCGTCTCGCCGGCGCTGAAGGCGGTGTTGGGGGAGGTGCATTGGGCTTTTGCCCGTGTGGAGGCTGCTCCCGCGAGGATGGCGCAGAGGATGAGCGCGCAGCATGTTTTTTTCATGGCTTATCGTTTATTTCGTTCTCTTTCCGCGTTGCGGTTCTTGATCTCTTTTTCCTTGTCGGGCTTCTGTTTGGTGATTTCAATGGCTTTTTGTTTCACGAGGGGGATGGCCCGCACATTCCAGTCCTGCTCGATTTCCCATTTCGCCTTGGCAGCGATGGGTTTTGGGAAGTAGAAGACCTCTTCGGGCTGGATGCCCTTCGCATAGTCGCCGGTGTTCCACACGCCATCGCCGTTGCGGTCGATGAAAAGGCGCAGATAGTAGTCACCCGGCTTGAGATAGTAGAAGTCGGCGCGGTTGTCTATTGCACGTTGGCTGCGTACCACCTTGTCGCTCTTGTCCATCAGTTGCACCACTGCGCCGGTGTCGGGCAGGATGAGTTGGATGTACAGGGCGCTGAAAGCATCCATCGGCGATACGGAAATTTCTTTCTTGATAGGGTCGCTGACTTTCCCCAGCACGCTGGTGAACGCGCAGGTGTCGGCTTCAAATTTGTATTTCATGTCGGGTTGCCATTCGGCATAAAGCATGTAGCTGCGCATCTCGTGTTCGACCGGCAGGAAGAGGAACGGCTCCTGTACCCATAGCGTATCGACCTGTTTGAAGAAATGCAGGGCGGCGGTGTCGAGTTGTGCCAAAGGCTCGTCAAAGGTGAATTTGATGTTCTGGTTGGGCGCAAGGCTGCCTGCCGGCGCCTGTTTGTATCCCAACGGTTTTATGTCGGTGGGCGGCGGTGTTTCCACGTAGCGCTCCTTTTGCCGTTTTTTGAGTCGCTCCTGTTCTTTTTCCCACTTCTCGATACGTTCTTGCAAGGCCTTTACCATGCGCGAGCGGGTTTGTTTGGCTACGATGTCAAGGGTATCGGTGCGCCACACCAAATTGTAAGCCGTATCGGTGTCTAAGTAAGTCAGACTCATGCTGAGTGTGTCTTGGTAGGCGAGGAGTGTGTCGGGAATCCAGTAGGTGAGTGTGTCGTTATTGTACGAACGTTCGAGGACAAAAGCGTTGTCGCTGTTGAAGTTCAGACCTTTGATGGTGGGGATAGTGTCCGACGGAGCTGTGAAATAGATTTTGAAACTGTAGGGGTCGGGACGTTCCGTTTTGAGCAGGTGGAGGTTGTTGAACTCTTCCTTAAAAGCACGCAGCACAATGTTGTCAGGATAATAGTGGGTGAAGGGTACGGCCCTGATGGTGTCAATATGTACACTGTCTATCCATACGGTGTCTTGCCGCAGGTCGGGGGCACAGGTCGGCACGATGACGGTGGTGTCGAAGGCAATCTTTTCACTTTTCTGGTTGAAAAGGAAATTGCCGTCAGCGTCTTCGAGCGCAAAGATACGGTATTTGCCGGGAGCGACGCCTTTGATGGTGAACTGGCCGCGGCTGTCGGTCCTCGACACGCGGTCGAAAGGACGGGTAGTGAAAGCCGTATCGCTGAGATCGGAATGCAGGCCGACCAGTAATCCCTTGATGGGTTCGAGGTTTTCGGCCTCAAGCAGCGTGCCCGACACTTCCATGGTGTCGATGGTGCTGCCGGTAGAGAACGAATAGGTGAACTTTCCCATCGGGTTTCCCTCGTTGTTGTCCACAATGGCATCGGCGAAGTCGATGGTGTAAGTTGTATTGGTTTTCAGCGAATCGAACAGGGTTACATTGATGCTTTTACCGCTGGTGCTGATTTCCGGCATCTCGATTTGTGGTGGTGAGACGACGACTTTTTCCGACGCGTTTTCAAGAACGATGAATTCGTCGAAGGTGAGACGGATTTTCTTGTTCTTATTGTTTTTGGCGCCGTTAGCCGGCGTGCATTTTACGACCTTTGGCGGTGTTTCGTCATAAGGGCCGCCGTCGGGCGAGCCGATGCTGGCGCAAGCAGCAATGTGAGCCACCGTCCAGATGGCTATAAGCATTGGCAGGGTTGTTTTTCCGGGTCGTATGTTCATTGCGTTGTCGGAGCTGTTTAATGGTTCAGAGATAGGATTTCGTCGATATGTTGGCGCGTGTTGCTCAGCCGCGGCACTTTGTGCTGGCCGCCCAGTTTGCCTTTGCTTTTGAGCCAGTCGTCGAAGAGTCCGGGGCGCGCTTCTACGATTTCCAGAGGTTGCAGCGTGATGTTCTTATAGCGTTTGGCCTCGTAGTCTGAGTTGACCTGTTGCAGTGTGCGGTCGAGCGTCAGGGCGAATGTGGCCATATCATTGGGCTTCTGGACGAATTCGATGACCCATTGGTGCCGGCATTTTCCTTCGGCATTCATGAAAACGGGCGCTGCCGTGTAATCCTTTATCTGTGCGCCGGTGGCTTCGCAGGCTGCTTTCAGACCTTTTTCCGCGTTATCGACGATTAATTCTTCGCCAAAGGCATTGATGAAGAATTTGGTACGTCCGGTGATGACGAAGCGGTAGGGCGAAGTGCTTGTGAAGCGTACGGTGTCGCCGATGAGGTAACGCCAAAGACCGCCCGACGTGGAGATGACCATGGCATAGTTGCGCCCGGTCTCTACGCCCCAGAGCGGCACGACGTTGGGTGAAGGTTTGTCAAGCTCTTCCAGTGGGATAAACTCGTAAAATACACCGTAGTCCACCATCAGAGTCATGGCGCTGTCCGTCGGATCGGTTTGCAGACCGAAAAATCCCTCACTGGCGTTGTACGTTTCTACATAATGCATGTCGGGACGACGTATCAGTCGTTGGTATTGTTCACGATACGGCGTGAATGCCACACCGCCATGGAAGAATACTTCCAATCCCGGCCATACCTCATCAAGGCTTTCTTTGCCGCTCAGTTCCAATACACGGCGCAGGACGGACAGCATCCAAGACGGGACGCCGCTGATATTCGTAATGTTCTGGTGCAGCGTCATTTGTGCAATTTTTTCACGTTTGACCTCGAAATCGCTGGTCAGGGCTACTTCTTTGGTCGGAGTGCGGAAATGGTTTACAAAGGGGCTGACGTTTTCTATCAGGATCGCGCTCAGGTCACCTACGAGGCTGTGTGGCAGGTTATAGTTCGGAGCATGGCTGCCACCCAGTATCAGGGCACGGCCGTCGAAAAACCGGCTTTTCGGATTGTTTTGCAGGTAGGTGATGACGCTGTCCGTGCCGCCGCGGTAGTGAGTGTCGCGCAGGATATCGTTGCTGACAGGTATAAATTTGCTCTTGTCATTGGTCGTGCCGGATGACTTGGCATACCATTTGACGGCGCCTTTCCATAGGATGTCGCGCTCGCCGTGGCGCATGCGTTCGATGGCGTCTTTCAGTTCTTCGTAGCTGTTGATGCCGGATGTTCTGGCGTAAGTGCTGTAATCTTTCACGGTTTTGAAACCATGCGCGAGCCCCCATTCGGTGTGTCGTGCTTCGCTGACGAGCCGCATCATGACTTTTTGCTGGAGTTCTTCCGCATGATGTGCGTAGCGGTCTATTTCTTTAAGGCGTCTGCTGTAGAATGCCTTTACGATTTTTGTCTTGTTCATGTGTCTGTTACATTCACTTGGATTCTTGCGCAAAAATAGCGCAAAGTTCTCATATATCGGCCTATTAAACAGTTTTTAATCGGCCGGCATCTTTGGGGAGAAGACGCCGGCGTGAAGGTCATTTGTTCAGTTTCCAGCTGAAACCGTCTTTCGTGTCTTTTACTTCAAAACCGAGGGCTGCCAAACTGTCACGGATGCGGTCGCTGGTAGTCCAGTCCTTGGCGGCTTTGGCTGCCATGCGCTGTTCGAGAAGCATGTCAACGACTTTGCCGAACGCTTCTTCGCGTGCGGAATTACTGCCGGCTTCAGGACGCAGTCCCAAAATGTCGAGGACAAAGGTGTGGAACAGTTCGCGCAACGCATCGAGAGCGGCAGCCGAGATAGTGGCCTTGTGGTCGGCCACGGTGTTCAGCACGCGGCAGGCGTCAAACAGGTGACTGATGAGGATGGGAGAGTTCAGGTCATCGTTCATAGCCTCGTAACATTTGGTACGCAACTCGTCCACGTACGGCAGGTCGAAGTGTTCGCCGGTTCCTTTTTCTGCGGCCGTGATTTGGTCGATGGTTTTCATGCCGTCCATCAGCCGTGACAGGCCCTTTTCGCTGGCTTGCAGCGCTTCGTTACTGAAGTCCACGGTACTGCGGTAGTGTGCCTGCAGGATGAAGAAGCGGATGGTCATCGGCGAGTAGGCCTGTGTCAGCGCTTCATGTTCGCCGCTGAAGAATTGCGGCAGGGTGATGAAGTTGTTCAGACTCTTACCCATCTTCTGGCCGTTGATGGTAATCATGTTGTTGTGCATCCAGTAGTTCACCATGTCGCTGCCTTGACTGGCTACGGCCTGTGCTATCTCACATTCGTGATGCGGGAAGATGAGGTCCATGCCGCCGCCGTGAATGTCGAAATGATTACCGAGATATTTGCGTCCCATGGCTGTACATTCGCAGTGCCAGCCGGGGAATCCGTCGCTCCACGGGCTCGGCCAGCGCATGATATGTTGCGGTTGTGCGCATTTCCAGAGAGCAAAGTCTACCTGATGATGCTTTTCTCCGGTACCGTCCAGTTCGCGGGAGTTGTTGATGACATCTTCCAGGTTGCGGCCTGACAGCTTGCCGTAGTGATGGTCGTGGTTATATTTGTTCACGTCGAAATAAACGCTGCCCTGGCTTTCATAAGCATAGCCGTTGTCGAGAATCTCCTTGACAAGTTCAATTTGTTCTATGATATGGCCGGTGGCGTGCGGTTCTATGCTCGGAGGCAGCACGTTGAGCGCATCCATCGCCTGATGGAAACGGTTGGTGTAGTATTGTGCCACTTCCATGGGTTCCAGTTGTTCGATGCGTGCCTTCTTTGCAATTTTGTCTTCACCCTCGTCGGCATCGTGTTCCAGATGTCCCACATCGGTAATGTTGCGCACGTAGCGGACTTTGTAGCCGATGTGTGTCAGATAACGGAACAGCAGGTCGAAGGTGATGGCCGGACGTGCATGCCCCAAATGGGCGTCGCCGTAGACGGTCGGGCCGCAGACGTACATGCCCACGCGTCCGGGTGTGATGGGCTTGAATTCTTCTTTCTTTCTGGAAAGTGTGTTGTATATGATTAGCTTTTGTTCCATTTTGTTGTTGATTATATTAGTTTAGGAGTTTCTATTTTATCGTCGGATCGTCACCGTTGGCGCGGATGAGTTCGAGTAATTTTTCAACAGCCTCTTCGGTCGGTATGTTTTTCTCGACGCAGATTTGTTTTTTGTAAAGGCTTACTTTTCCCCGTGCAGCGCCCACGTAACCGTAATCGGCGTCGGCCATTTCGCCCGGGCCGTTGACGATGCAACCCATGATGCCGATTTTCAGTCCTTTGAGATGAGCCGTTGCAGCTTTGATGCGGGCAATGGTTTCTTGCAGGTCGTAAAGTGTGCGTCCGCAGCCGGGACAGGAAATGTATTCCGTGCGGGTGGTTCGCAGACGGGCGGCCTGCAGAATGCCGAAAGCAGTGCTGTCTATTGTTTCCGCATTAAGCGTTCCGTTGTTGTGCAGATAAATGCCGTCGCATAGTCCGTCGAAGAGTAAAGCACCCATATCGGCTGCACTTTCTATCTGGAAGTCCTCACGTTCTTCTTCATCGTGTGCGTATTGCTGGAAGATGACAGCCGGATTGCGGAGTCCGCAGCGTGTCAGTTCATGAATTAAAGCCCGCTGTTCGGCCAGCCGGTTTTGGTGTCCGCTTTGTATGATGAGTACCATTTCCGGATGAATCCTCAGGCAGGCACGCACTTCTTCCGTCAGCATGCCGTAGGTGATGAACAGGAATTTGCGTTCTGCCGGGCAGGCACCTGCGAAAGGCAGCATTTCCGGCGTGAAGGCCGGCCAAGTGTTTGGTTCTCCTGTCCATGCGTCAGCATCGATGATGTAGTCAGAGGCTTCGCGCTCTGCCTTTTCCGGCAGTTCCTGTCCGCAATAGATATAATCAGGTTGTAAGTCGGGATTCTTTCCTTCTCCTGGTAAAACTGTTTCTGTCGGTTTACCCATTCTGTCTGCAATGACGACGGGAACCTGGTCACCGCCGATGTTGCCTACCGGCTGTGTCTGCCGGCGTTCGGGAGATAGATAGTTGAAGTCATCCGCCGTCAGGCCGGGAACCGGAGCGTGTCCGGCGCGCCGTAGAACGTAGTCTGCTAATTTGCGTGCCACGGGTATTTCCGCCTCGGGGGCTTCGCTGAGTGACACACGGATGGTGTCGCCTATGCCGTCGGCTAACAGCGCGCCTATGCCGACGGCGCTTTTGATACGCCCGTCTTCTCCGTCACCGGCTTCGGTAACGCCCAAATGGATGGGATAGTGCATGTCTTCACGTTCCATCACGTCTACCAACAGTCTGACGCTGCGTACCATGACGACGGTGTTGCTGGCTTTGATGGAAATGACGACATCGTTGAATGCTTCACGTTTGCAGATGCGAAGGAATTCCATGCAACTTTCCACAATACCGGCCGGCGTGTCGCCGTATCGGCTCATGATGCGGTCGCTCAGAGAACCGTGGTTGACACCGATACGCAAAGCCGTATGGTTTTCACGGCAGATGTTTAACAACGGAATGAATCGCTCTTCTATTTTTTTGAGTTCGGCGGCATATTCTTCATCCGTGTACTCCAAATGTTTGAAGGTGCGGGCGGCGTCAGTGTAGTTTCCCGGATTGATACGCACTTTTTCGGCATAAAGAGCGGCTACTTCAGCCACCTTCGGGTTGAAATGTACATCGGCTACAAGCGGTACATTACAACCGGCTGAGCGAACGGCTGCATTAATGTTTCGCAGGTTCTCGGCTTCACGTATGCCTTGAGTCGTAAGCCGCACATATTCGCCACCGGCAGCGGCGATGCGCAGCGTCTGGGCGGCGCTTCCTTCCGTGTCAAGCGTGGACGTATTGGTCATGCTCTGGATGCGGATAGGGTTGTCTCCGCCGAGAGGAGTGCCGCCGATATTCACTACGTTGGTCGTACGCCGGTTATAGATGAAGAATCCCATGTTTACAGTCCTCCCTGTTCGCTTAATTGCATTTAAAGGTGTATTTGACTTCTGCCAGATCCTTGTTGGCCTTTACAATTTTTTCTTTCAGGCTTTCTTTATAGTTTGCCAACTTTCCGGCTATGGTGGGATCGCCGGCAGCAATGACCTGTGCGGCGAGGATGGCGGCATTGAGCGCTCCGTTGACGCCTACCGTTGCTACCGGAATGCCGGGAGGCATCTGTACGATGGAAAGAAGAGCGTCAAGCCCGTCGAGCATGCCTTTGATGGGGACACCGATAACGGGAATGGTCGTGTTGGCGGCAATGACACCCGGCAACGCGGCTGCCATGCCGGCACCGGCAATGATAGCTTGTATGCCGCGGCCTTCGGCTTCGCGGGCGAACGTCTCGACCTCAGCCGGAGTCCTGTGTGCTGATAGTGCGTTGATCTCAAATGGGATTTCCATTTCGTCGAAAAACTTGGCTGCTTTTTCCATGACGGGCAGGTCAGATGTGCTGCCCATGATGATGCTAACAATTGGTTTCATATTTCAGTTTTTTATCAATGAATATTATCGTTTAAAAAATGATACCGAAGAAGCCGCAGACAACGCCGATGAGCGTTCCCACGACAATTTGTGCCAGCGTATGTTGCCTGAGCCACATGCGGCTCGAACCTACCAAGCCGGCTAATATGATGAGTATGCAAAGCCATTTGACGGGGTTGAACATGAACATTAAAGAGTAGGCTACCAATGCACCGATGATGCCGCCGGCGCCGGCAGCGTGTGTGCTGATTTTCCACCAGATATTGATGGCTGCACAAAGAAGCTGGATGAAAAGGGCGGAAATGATGATGCCTTGCATATAGTGTGGCAGATGCAACTGCTGCATTATGTAGAGGCAGGCCGCATAAGAAATGATGGACCACATGTAGGGGACACCGCGATTCTCCCGCATACGCAGGTGATGGGCTGCCCAGCCGTTGATTTTGCGATAGACCCATGCTCCCGCAACCGGGAAAAAGATGGTGAAAACATATACCGTGGCCAAGACATAGAGTTTGTAGCCAATGGGGAGCAGTCTAAGGTAAGTGAGGCTGAACAAACTGATGAACCCTACTAACGGCAAATAGTAGGGACGGAATATCCACGACAGAAGTCGTGCGGCGTAGGTGATATGTCTTGTCTTTATTGTCATATTCTTAATTGAAACGGCTGGTGGCATTGAAAAATGCCCGGTTTTTATCGTAAGAACCGTTGATTACCTTCTCAGACGAGCCACCGGAATTCCTAATTGCTCCCGGTATTTTGCCACGGTGCGCCGTGCAAGCGGAAACCCGGCTTCCCGCAGTTTCTCAGTTAGCGCTTCATCGCTGAGTGGCATACTCTTGTCTTCTTCTTCTATGATGGATTGTAACATGCTTTTTATCTTCCTGACGGTAAATTCTTCTCCACCGACGGTCGTGACTTTGTCGGTAAAGAACCATTTAAGGGGATAAATACCAAACCGTGTTTCCACATATTTACTGTTGGTCACACGTGATACTGTGGAGATGTCATACCCTGTTCGGTCTGCTACATCTTTGAGCTTCAGCGGACGCAGTTTCATTTCATCACCTTCTTCAAAAAATTCTTTCTGGAGTTCCACGATGCAGGTCATGACGGTTGTCATGGTTTGTTTACGCTGAGCGATGGCATCGATAAAGCCTTGTGCCTGTTCTATTTTTTGACGCGTATATGTCAGTGCTTCTTTTTCTGCTCTGCTTGCCTGCTCCTTGTTGGTGGCGGCATGTTCAATGATGGATTGAAAAGAAGAACTGATGCGCAGTTTCGGTATGTCGCCGCTGTTGAGGCTGAGTTCAAGGTTGCCGTCGTCGTCACTTGTTACGAAGAAATCGGGTACGACCTGCCGGAAGTTGTGGCCTTCTATTTCACCCATGGCGCTGCCTGGTTTGGGGTTTAGTTTTGCCAGGTCTTGTTGGATGATGCGCATGTCAGTAGCCGACAGCTTCATTTTTTCTGCTATCTTATCCCAACGTTTGTGGGTAAAATCGTCAAAATAGCGTTCTATGACTTTCAGTTCAGCCTGTTTGATGGGGGTTCTGAATTTGCTGTCGCGTTTGATTTGTATCATCAGGCACTCGCGCAAGTTCCGTGCGCCGACACCTGGGGGATCGAACGATTGTATCTTCTGGAGAACGGCCGCCAGCTCATCTGCATTAGTCTGTATATTGTGGTAAATCTCCAGTTCGTCAGCCATTAGCGACAGGTCTTTTTTCAGCATGCCGTCACTTTCCAAGGAACCGATCAGGTAGTCCATCAGCGTTTTCTCCCGTTCAGAAAGTTCCGCTTCGTTCATCTGTTCCCGCATCAGTTCATAAAACGATGTTGTGGCTCCATATTCCATCCTTTGTGCAGGAGATTCCTTTTCGTAAGCCTTGGTTAGATAATCCGGCACATCGTCTTCATTGCGATAGTCGTCAAGGATTTGTTTGAGCATGCCGGTGGGTTCACTTTCGCTGAAAAAGTCAGGTTCGCTTTCGTCCTCAGAGGGATTGCTGTCTGTTATTTCATCATGCTCATCATCGGCAGGGGAAACACTCTCTTCCAACGCTCCGTTTTCCATCAACTCATTCTTTACACGTTGTTCCAATTCCGCAATCGGCATTTCGAGTAGCTTGACTTGAAGCACCTGTTGTGGTGAAAGCGTTTGAGTCTGCTGCAAAGCCTGTGTCTGTATGATTTTTTGTGCCATAATCTCATCCCTGTTAAAAAGACTGCCGCAAAGATACATATTTTTTCAGTAACATGGTGTTCCTGAACGTTGCAGACAGGGGCGTTTCCTCATAAAAAATTGTTTTTGTTCGGGCCTTCCCCATTTTGGATATACTTTTTCTCCTAAGTATCTCAATTCCTTACTAAGGCATAGTCAAGTTGCTTCTTTTCAAGGTTGGCTTTTGCTACTTTTATTTTTACGGCATCGCCCAACGAATATCGGTGATGGTATTTGCGTCCCCAAAGACAATAGTTGCGTTCATCAAATTCATAGTAATCGTCGTCAAGGTCGCGCAGGGGAATCATGCCTTCGCATTTGTTCTCGTTGACTTCCACGTAAAGTCCGAATTCCGTGACACCGCTGATAGTTCCGTCGAAGACTTGCCCTAAACGTTCGCTCATAAACTCAACCTGCTTGTATTTGATGCTGGCGCGTTCTGCCGAGGCTGCCAACTGTTCCATGGCGCTGCTTTGTTCGCAGAGTTCCTCGTATTTGTCTTGGCTGACACTTCTGCCTCCTGCTGCGTAGCGTGTGAGCAACCGGTGTACCATGATGTCCGGATATCGGCGGATGGGCGAAGTGAAATGAGTATAGTAATCAAAAGCCAGACCGTAATGTCCGATGTTATGGGTGCTGTAGCGGGCTTTCATCATGGCACGTAGTGAGACGGTTTCTATCAGTTCCTGTTCCTTTTTGCCTCTCACATCGGCCAATAGCTTGTTCAGTCCTTTGCTAACCTCGTCTTTTGAACCGGTGGTTTTGAGCTTATAGCCGAATTTGACGATAAACTCGCTCAGGTTTATCAGCTTGTTGGGGTCGGGCAGGTCATGTATACGGTAAGGAAATGTCTTTGCCTTTTTGTTCTTAGGCACTTTACCGATACTTTCTGCTACAGTCCGGTTGGCTAAGAGCATAAACTCCTCAACCAGTTTGTTGGCGTCTTTGGCTGTTTTGAAATAGACGCTGACGGGACGTCCTTGCTCGTCAATTTCAAAGCGTACTTCGTTACGGTCAAAGTTAATCGCACCTTTTTCAAATCTTTTGGCGCGCAACAGTTTGGCCAATCTGTTTAAGGTAATGAGTTCTTCTTTGAAATGTTCTGTCGGGAGAGCATCTTTTCCACTGAATGCAGGATCGGCGGCATGGTCGCCTGGCGCGTTGTAGTCTTCTTCAGAGGCTTCGTGATATTTTTCGAGTAAAGCTTGCACTTCCTCATAAGTAAACCTGCGGTCACTTTTGATGACCGTGTGGGCGAGATGCCAACTTTTGACCGTCGCATTGTCATCCATCATGAAGATGACGCTGTACGCCAGTTTTTCCTCGTTTGGCCGGAGCGAACAGATAAAGTTGCACAGTTTTTCCGGTAACATTGGGATGGTGCGGTCTACAAGGTATACACTGGTGGCGCGTTTGATGGCTTCTTTGTCAATGATACTGCCTTCCTTGACATAATGCGACACGTCGGCAATATGAACGCCGATCTCCCATAGGCCGTTTTCAGCTTTACGAATGGAAAGGGCATCGTCAAAGTCCTTAGCATCACGTGGGTCGATGGTGAAAGTTGTCACTTGCCGCATGTCTTCGCGGGCGGCAATCTCTTCTTCGGTTATGCCCGGTTCTATTTTTTCCGCTTCTTCTTCTACTGCTTTGGGGTAAACGTACGGCAACCCGAATTCAGCAAGTATGGCGTGCATCTCGGTTGTATTGTCACCGCTTTTACCCAGTATGTCAATGACTTTCCCGATAGGATTTTTGGCATTAGTGGGCCATTCGGTAATTTTTACGACAGCTTTGTCGCCCGTTTTGCCGCCTTTGAGCGCTTTCTTAGGAATGAAAATGTCGTTGGCTAACGTGCGGTCTTCTGTCTGCAGGAAAGCAAAATCTTTTCTCACTTCGAGAGTCCCGACGAAGGATTTGTCATTACGTTTGAGAATTTCTATGACTTGTGCTTCACGCAGGTGGTGTTTTCGCCGTGCCAGTAACGTTACTTTTACTTTGTCTCCGTTCATGGCATGCAGGGCGTTGCGCTCCGCCACGAAAACCGGTTCTCCGCCATCAGTTGGCGTGACCGTGTTTTTACCATTGGCTTTACGGTTGAAGATGGCTTCAAATACCTGTCCTTTCGTGTTCAGGCAATATTGTTGTTTGCCGTTGTCTTTGATATAATCGTCAAGAGCCAAGTCTTCCAGCATGTCAATGCAGAGCATTT
The DNA here is from genome assembly GCA_949299545.1 of uncultured Prevotellaceae bacterium. Taxonomy (GTDB): domain Bacteria; phylum Bacteroidota; class Bacteroidia; order Bacteroidales; family Bacteroidaceae; genus Paraprevotella. The sequence goes on from CASGAM010000041.1 coordinate 123,138, forward strand.
TTGCAGGATGCGTGTTAAGCTTCAGAAGTTTAAAGATTTCTTTTAAACTGTAGAGCTGTTCCGGGTTACTTTGAAAGAGGTCGATGAGCATATTCGACAAATCTTTTTTCTTCAGCCGTTTACCGGCTTTCTTACCAGTCTTTCCCATGACGAGTCGTTTTAAATGTTTAATGCAGTCTTTATAATGTTGCAAGTTAGCTAATTTTATTGATTCTTTGTTTTTTTATCTCACATTTTTTCTGAAATATTGTATCTTTGCGATTTGTTTAACTTAATAAAACAAACTTATGACAAATTCTGATGGTTGTACAAGGGCAATATATAAAGTGACATGGATAGGCAGTGTCGTGAATTTGCTGTTGTTGGCTTTTAAGTTTCTTGCCGGCATATTGGCCGGAAGTGCGGCAATGATAGCGGATGCCGTACATTCTTTGTCTGATTTTATCACGGATGTGGTGGTGATTCTTTTTGTTAGGTTGTCGAATAAGCCGCAAGATAAGGATCACGATTACGGGCATGGCAAATATGAGACGCTGGCAACGGCCATTATCGGTATCGCATTGTTGGCCGTCGGTGCCGGTATTTGTTGGGATGGTCTTTTGTCTATCAAGGCGGTGTGTGACGGCGAGATGCTTGAAGCACCCGGCTGGCTAGCTTTTGTAGCGGCCATTGTGTCTATCGTGTCAAAGGAAATATTGTTCCGTTATACTGTCGTGGTAGGTCGGAAGACAAATTCTGCAGCGGTGGTTGCCAATGCATGGCATCACCGCAGTGATGCCTTGTCGTCTATCGGTACGGCTGTCGGTATTGGCGGTGCTATTATGCTGGGGCCGTCATGGCGGATCTTAGACCCATTGGCGGCTGTTGTAGTGAGCTTTTTTATCATGAAAGTTTCCGTAACGTTGCTTAAACCCTGTATTGATGATTTGACGGAACGTTCGTTACCTGATGATGTAGAGATGCAGATAGAGAAAATTGCCAACGAAACGCCCGGGGTCAGCGAACTGCATAATTTGCGCACGCGGCGTATCGGCAATCATTATGCCATCGAAATGCATGTGCGTATGGACGGACATCTTACGTTGAACGAGGCGCATGCTAAAGCTTCGCAAATAGAGCAGAGGCTCAGGAATTCTTTTGGCCAACAGACACATATCGGGATTCATGTGGAGCCGGTCAAAAATGCAGATGGTAAATACGAAAATTAACGACGAAAGGGATTCCTTATGAAGATATTGGTTACAGGTGCCAGTGGTTTCATTGGCAGTTTTATTGTTGAAGAAGGGCTGGAACGAGGACATGAGATGTGGGCCGGTATGCGCCCGACGAGTAGTCACCGGTATTTAGATGAATCTGCTGTGTCCTTTGTGAATTTGGATCTGGCTCACCCGGACATACTGCGACGTCAGTTGGCCGAATGTAAGGAACAGTTTGGAGGTTGGGATGTCATAGTGCATGCTGCCGGTGCTACAAAATGTATCGACAAGCGTGATTTCTTTCGGGTGAACACCGACGGTACCCGTCATATTGTAGAGGCTCTTCGTGATCTTGAGATGGTGCCTCGCCGTTTTGTTTTCATCAGTTCGCTTGGTGTTTACGGCGCCATCAAGGAAAAACCAGTCCGCAGGCCGACTTCCTCCCAGCCATGGGTTTACGAACCCATTTGCGAAGAAGACGTCCCTGCGCCCAATACGGCTTACGGTGCGAGTAAACTCGCGGCGGAGCGTTTTTTGAGAGGAGTGGAAAACTTTCCTTACGTCATACTCAGACCGACCGGCGTTTATGGTCCGAGGGAAAAGGATTATTTCATGATGGCGCAAAGCATCAGCCGCCATGTAGACTTCACGGTCGGATTTCGTCCGCAGGAGATAACCTTTGTATATGTAAAAGATCTTGTCAACGCCGTTTTCCTTGCCATGGAAAAGCCCGTTGTCGGCAAGTCCTATTTTATCAGTGACGGACAGGTCTATCACAGCACTGCTTTCAGTGACCTTATTGCTGCTGAACTAGGGCATCCTTTTTTTGTCAGGATAAAGGCGCCGGTATGGTTGCTCCGCGGAATCTGTGCGGTCAGCGGCACCTTCAGTGCCTGGTTTAAACACCCGTCGACGCTTAACAACGACAAATTTCACATACTGCGTCAGCGCAACTGGCAATGCGATATAGAACCTGCCCGCCGCGAGTTGGGTTACAAACCTTGCTATCTGTTGCCGCAAGGAGTGAAAGAAACGATTGCATGGTATAAAAAGGAGGGATGGTTATGAGCCTGAACACCGAAAAATGGATTGCTCGCCTGAAGCTTGCGATGGTTCCGGCCGGCATGGGGTCAGGTTTGTGGCCGATAGAGCTTCTTATCATTGCTTATGCGATGCTGACTTTGGGTTTTGCCATACCTGTATGGCAGAAAATGGCCGACCCGTGGGAGTTGGTCAGCCACAGGGCGTTTATTTTTGCTGCGATGTTTCTCATGTGGGGGCTTTACCGTTTGTGGCCCACCCGTTTGATGGCTTTCGTGCGGATTTCTACCCAGATGTCGATGCTTAATCTCTGGTATCCAGAGACTTATGCGTTCAGTAGCATCAGAGGAAATTTCGACCATGTATTTGCCCGTTGGGATGCTGTGCTATTCGGTTGTCAGCCCTCATTGGAATTCAGTCGTCTTTGTCCTTGGGGATGGTTCAGTGAGGCGGTCAACATGGGGTATTTTTCTTATTATCCCATGATACTTTTTGTGATGATATTTTTTGCTTTCTGCCGGTATGAGAAATACGAGCGTGCTTCTTTTGTGGTCATGTGTTCGTTTTTCATTTTCTATATGATATATATATTTCTTCCTGTTGCCGGACCGCAGTTCTATTTTCCGGCAGTGGGCGTTGGGCAGATTGAGGCCGGTTGTTTTCCCGCTTTGGGAACCTATTTTGCCACTCATACCGACATACTTGTCGCTCCCGGTTATTCCGACGGCTTCTTTTACGGACTTGTGCGTTGGGCGCAAGACAGCGGTGAGTTCCCGACAGCGGCGTTCCCCAGTTCGCACATCGGTGTTTCTCTTATCCTGTTGTACCTCGTCTTTGCACAAAGCCGCCGTTTCTTTTGCCTGTTGATGCCTTTCGTGGTACTGTTATCATTGGCTACGGTCTACATTCAGGCACACTATCTGGTGGATGCCATTGCCGGTGTTGTCTTTTCCGTGTTGATATTCTATTTGAGTGGCTGGTTCTATGACATCTTTTTTGGTGGTAGAAGTATTCCGGTTGAGTAGCCGTGCTCGTGGGAACGTTTCCCTGACGGCGGTCATTTGTTCCGTTTGTGTGAATTAAAAAGGGGCTGTGTCCATCTGGACAGCAGCCCCTTTAAGGTATATTTGCGGTAATCCTTTTCGTATCTTTATTTGTTAGCCTTTTTCTTCATAACGATGGCATCGATGACTGCTACGGCCGTAATGTTCACGATGTCACGTACAGAACTTTCAAAGTCAGTGAAGTGGATAGGTTTGTTCAATCCCATCTGGATAGGGCCGATGATTTCCATGTCGTCGCCGTTCATGGCTTGCAACAGCTGATAGCCGGCGTTGGCCGAACTCAGGTTGGGGAATACCAATGTGTTGACTTCCTTGCCGAAAAGGCGTGTGAATGGGTATTTCTTGTCACGTAACTTGTCGTTGATGGCAAAGTTCACCTGCATCTCTCCGTCGATAGACAGGTCGGGATAGTTTGTCTGCATATATTCTACGGCTTTGTGTACGCTGGCGGGGCTGCCCGTTGTGTCTGAACCTAAATTGGAGTAAGACAACATCGCCATTACCGGTTCGTGATTGAAGAAACGCACCGTTTGTTCCGACAAGCGGGCAATGTCGATGAGTGTCTCAGTGTCGGGGTGACGGTTGATGAGTGTGTCAGCCAGGAAGTATGTACCCTTCTTGGAGTTCAGAATGTGCATTGTGCCAAAATGGTTGTATTCCGGACGGATGCCAATGGTCTCTTTTGCTACCTTGATGGTATTTGAATATTTTGTGTAAATTCCGGTGATGAATGCGTCGGCTTCACCTGTTTCCACCATCATCATACCGAAGTAGTTACGTTCAAACATTTTGTCGTTTGCTTCCTCAAAAGTGTAACCTTCACGAGCTTTTTTCTCGGAAAGAATCTTTGCATAACGTTCGCGACGTTCGGCTTCGCGGTCATGGCGCAGGTTGATGATTTCTATGCCGTCAAGACTCAGGTCAAGCTCTTTGGCCAGTTTTCTGATACGCTCGTCATTACCTAAGAGGATAGGGTAGCAGATACCTTCAGCCTTGGCTTCTACGGCTGCTTTAAGCATGTTGGGATGGATGCCTTCGGCAAATACGACGCGTTGTGGGTCGTGGCGGGCAGTATCCATCAACTGCCTTGTAAGTTGCGACTCATAACCCATCAGTTCTTTCAGGTGTTGGCGGTAAGCATCCCAATCTTCAATCTGCTTGCGGGCGACACCAGAGTCCATGGCTGCTTTGGCTACAGCGATGGATACTTCTGTAATGAGACGTGGGTCTACCGGTTTTGGGATGAAGTAGCTAGAGCCGAATGTCAGGTTGTTCACATGATATGCTTCGTTGACAACATCCGGAACCGGTTGTTTTGCCAATCCGGCGATAGCACGGACAGCTGCCAGTTTCATTTCCTCGTTAATGGCGGTTGCATTCGTGTCCAGCGCACCGCGGAAAATGTAAGGGAAGCCGATGACATTGTTTATCTGGTTAGGATAGTCGGACCGACCTGTTGCCATCAAGACGTCCGGACGCGAAGCCATAGCGTCTTCGTAAGAAATTTCCGGTACGGGGTTGGCCAGCGCGAATACGATAGGTGAAGGAGCCATGCTGCGTACCATATCCTGAGAAAGGACGTTACCGCGAGAAAGGCCGAGGAATACGTCTGCCCCTTTGATGGCTTCTTCCAGAGTGTGGATGTCCGTACGGTCTGTAGCGAAATATTTTTTTTGTTCGTTCAGGTCGGTGCGGGCTTTCGAGATGACGCCTTTACTGTCTAACATCACGATGTTTTTCAACTGTGCGCCGAGTGACACATACAGTTTGGTGCAGGATACGGCGGATGCGCCGGCACCGTTGACAACGATTTTTACGTCTTCTATTTTCTTGCCTGCCACTTCCAGTGCGTTGAGCAATCCTGCGCTTGAGATAATGGCAGTTCCGTGCTGGTCATCGTGCATTACAGGTATGTCAAGCTCTTCTTTCAAGCGGCGTTCTATTTCAAAACATTCCGGTGCTTTGATGTCTTCCAAATTGATGCCGCCGAATGTCGGTGCTATGGCTTTGACTGCCTGGATGAACTTTTCGGGGTCTTTTTCGTTCACTTCGATGTCAAATACGTCGATACCGGCGTAGATCTTGAAAAGCAAGCCTTTGCCCTCCATGACCGGTTTGCCGGCCAGGGCGCCTATGTCGCCCAGTCCCAAAACAGCCGTACCATTAGAGATGACGGCTACAAGGTTGCCTTTGGCGGTATAATTGTATGCGTCGTGTGGATTCTTTTCTATTTCTAAACATGGCTCGGCCACACCCGGTGAATAAGCCAATGAAAGGTCGGTTTGGGTGGTGTAAGGTTTGGTCGGAACCACCTCGATTTTTCCCGGCTTGCCCTGTGAGTGGTAGAGCAAAGCCATTTCCTTTGTGATTTTTGCCATATTGTTTGTGTTATAAAATGGATTTGTTAAAACAGATGTGCCTGCAAAGATAACAAAAAAATATATTTTGATGTATATTGTACACCTTTTTATGATAAAATGAGAGCAAAAAAGCCTTTTTTGCGTTAAAATATAAGAGATTTACTTTTTATCTGGTGCATGTTTCCTTTTTTAATTTCTGTGCATAGGGCTTCTCCCGTTCGTGCATTTGTTTTTTCGTTGACGTATTTTTTATGAAATCCCTTTCGGAGCGTTGGTTTTATGCGTGTTAAGTTTTATCTTTGTGTACCTGTTCTAATTCTAAGGAAACAAAACCATGCTGATAAAGATTTATCCGGAGAATCCCAATCCGCGCGAGGTGGCAAAGGTTGTCAAAGTACTGAGGGACGGCGGGTTGGTTGTTTATCCGACCGATACGGTGTATGCCGTCGGCTGCGACGCGCTCAACGTGCGTGCTGTTGAACGCATTTGCGATCTCAAGGGTGTGAATCCGCAAAAAAGTAATCTGTCCATCATTTGTTATGACTTGTCGAATATCAGTGAATACGCGCAAGTCAGCAATGCCGCTTTCAAGTTACTCAAGCGCAACCTGCCGGGGCCGTTTACCTTTATTCTTCCTACCAGTAGCCGCCTTCCGAAGGTGTACAGGAATCGCAAGGAAGTGGGCATTCGCATCCCCGACAATGAGATAGTCCGTTCCATCGTCCGAGAACTTGGCAATCCCATCCTGACCATGTCTGTACGTGACGAAGACGAGGTCGTGGAATACACGACCGATCCGGAACTCATCCACGAGAAATATGTGGGGGTGGTAGGGTTGGTTGTTGACGGCGGCTATGGCGGTGTCGAGGCGTCTACTGTTGTCAACTGTGTGGACGATGTTTTTGAAGTTGTGCGTCAGGGAAAAGGCGAGCTCCTCTTATGATAAAACGACGGCAGGCGGGCTTTCCCTTTCGGGTGAGCCTGTCTGCCGGATATATGCTGCGTCGCGAATAGCGCCGCGTTTTATTTTCTGGTCAGCGTTATGACGGCCTTGCCGTTCGCATCTTTCAGGACAATTTGTGTTTCTGAAACCGCTTCAAAGCAATGCACGCTGTTCAGAGCGCCAAGTACTTTGCGTTCCACTTCAAGACCCGGACCGGCCATCATGGTGCTGATCATTTGTTTGAACTTGAGCGAAGCCGGCTGGCCTTCTTCCTGTGAGAAACTGCCGTTGACAATGTTGCATCCGGCAAAACCGTGAACCTGTTTTTCGTTTGCGTTAAAGTTCAGGAAAGGCGCTTTTTCTGTTTTGCCCAATGTGGCGATAGGTGTTCCCTCCACTTCCGTTATCAGCCACTCACCGTTGAGCGATTCGATGCGTGAAGCGGTGCGTTTCTCTAATGTCAGGAGCGCTTTGCCGTGTTTGCCCGTAAGGGTTATTTCTTCCGGAGTACCGCTATAACCTGTCACCTCTTTCAGGGCGGCCATCACGGCTGTTTCCGTTGCCATGTCCTGGCATATCATCCGCGTACTGCCTAATTTACGGAAGGCAATGGTGCCGGGTTTCAGCGTGTCGGCTTCAAGGCTGCCCATGATACGGTTACAGCCGGCGCATCCGTAGATGCTCTTCTTTTGCAGGTCAAACCCTATGAAAACCTCTTTCTCGGCTTCCGCTTTCTGGCCGTCCACGGCCGTGATGTTCCATTCACCTTCCAGGGCGCTTGTAGCCAATGCGTCCTTGCTGCTTTTACAACTTAAAAAGAATGCCGTTCCTGCAAGTGCAGCGGCCATCATGATTGTTTTTTTCATTTGTTTCTTGATATAAGTTTTCACCTGCAAAGGTACACATTCCGGCAGGAACTTGGTATGCCTTTTCATAATTATTACGTTTTATACAGAAAAAATATTATCTTTGTTCACCCATTTGCCGGTACCGAAACCGGCTGTATTTCTACCGGATATGCGGAATGATATTATAGAAAATGCCTTTTTCAAGTTGGTGCGTCTGGCCGTCGGTACCGATGGCGAAACACTCGTTACGTTGGATGCCGAAGGTTGGGAAAACGTGCTGGCTACTGCCCGTAAACAGGCGCTTGTGGCCGTTGTTCTCGACGGTGTGGCGATGTTGCCCCGGGAGTGTAAGCCGCCGGTTTCACTGATGTTGCAGTGGATTGGTATGGTGCAGAAGATAGAAATCCAGAACCGGCGCATGAATCTTATGGCCCTGAAAGTCTGTGAAAAATTTGCCCGCGAAGGTATTGACACAGTCTTGCTCAAAGGGCAGGGACTGGCCATGCTTTATCCCAATCCGCTCCACAGAATGTCGGGCGACATCGATCTCTGGATCGGCGGCATGCGACGGAGCGACGTGGTCAGTTACGTTTGGGCACGCTGTCCCGGCGAGGAAGTGGTTTACCATCACGTCGATTTCCCCGTGTTGAAAGATTTTGAAATAGAACTGCATTTCACACCTTCGTGGATGAATAACTACTTTGTCAACCGCAAGGTGCAGAAACTCTTCAGACACTGGTGGCGTCCTTCGATGGAACATCTTGTAGACTTGCCGGTTACTGAAGGTTCCGTAGCGGTTCCCACGCCGGAAATGAACAGGGTCTATGTATTGCTCCACATCTACAGGCATTTGTTCGATGAGGGGATAGGACTCAGACAGTTATTGGACTATTTCTATGTGTTGCGTTCTCCCTGCACCCCTGACGAGCGTGCCCGGACGGTAGCCATTCTCCGGCGGCTCGGCATGTTGCGTTTTGCCCGTGCCGTCATGTATGTCGAGCAAGTGGTTTTCGGATTGGAAAACGAACATTTGCTGCTGCCCCCGTCGGAGCGTTATGGCCGGCGGCTCTTGTCCGAGGTGATGCGGGCGGGTAACTTCGGACAGTTTGACGAGCGTATTCATCGCAAGCGCAATGAGCGGCCGATTCAGAAGTTCTGGCGCAAGGTCAGCCGTAACGTCACTTTCCTTACCGACTATCCCGGCGAGGTCCTGTGGTCGCCGTTGTTTAAAATCTGGCATTACTTCTGGCGTATGAGGAAAGGTTACCTGCCCCGGCATAAGGATGGCAGGTAGGCATTGCACCGGTGTTATTTGGAAAATGTTTTTATTCTCTTTTATTTATAGAAAAACGATATGAAATTTGCTGTGATTGCCGCCGGTGAGGGGTCAAGGTTGGCGGCCGAAGGCATAAGTGAGCCGAAACCGCTTGTCAGGTTGTTGGGTGAGCCGTTAATCGACCGGCTCATACGCATTTTCAACTGCAACGGGGCAGAAGAGATTGTGGTCATCGTGAACGATATTCATCCGCAGACAGAAGCATATATGCGTGAGGCCATCCGAACAGGACGTTTTGCCAATGTCCGGTTGGTGGTGAAGACAACCCCCAGCTCGATGCACAGTTTCTATGAGTTGAAACCTTTTCTCGATGGCGGACCCTTTTGCCTGACAACGGTCGACACGGTTTTTTGTGAGGACGAGTTTGAAGCCTATATCCGTACCTTCTGCCAGAACGGGCAGTTGGATGGTCTGATGGCCGTGACAGATTATGTGGATGATGAAAAACCTTTGTATGTGGCTGTCGATGCAGATTGGCGTATTACCGGTTTTCATGACCGATGCGAGGGCGACCGCTTCGTTTCGGGGGGTATTTACTGTTTGCGTCCGCGTGCATTGGACACACTCGAGCGCTGTATGCGCGAAGGTCAGAGCCGCATGCGCAATTTTCAGCGGGGGCTGGTGGCCGACGGCTTGTGTTTGCGTGCCTGTCCCTTTTCAAAAATCATGGATGTGGATCACGCCGATGATATCCGTAAGGCTGAATGTTTCCTTGCAGGGGAATGAAACGGTCATCACCCTTTGTCATAACAACAGCCGGGGCAGCTCTTCCAAGTCTGCGATGGTGACGTCGGCACAACTGCCGTCTTCCGGTTCGGCGCCCCAGCCTTCGCCTTTCAACCATACGGTGTGGCAACCTACGGCTTTTGCCGGCAGCATGTCTTTGCTTAACGAATCACCGACGACTACCGTCTCTTCTGCCCGGACACCGGTGGCTTGCACGCCTAAACGGTAAATGGCGGGATCGGGTTTCCTTACGCCTACGACAGCCGATTCTATGACAGCCTGGAAAACGTCCAACTTAAAGTCTTTCAGTATGGTATGTATATTGCCATAGAAGTTCGATACCAGCACCATACCGAAATGCGGTTGCAGCTGTTCCAGTACGTGCCGCGACCGTTCCGTCTCCTGCTGTGCGTAGCCGTAGCCGTAGGCGGCGATGCATTCGGCGGCCTTGCGTCGCACCGGTTCGTTCACTTCCCAGCGTCCGCTGTCGCAGACGGCTTTAGTTTCAATGTCTGCTTTCTTGAGCAACAGCGCGTGAAAATTATCCTCCGGGGCGATGATGGGTGTTCGCGCCAATGTCCGTTCCGCTTGCACGTAAGCGTCGAGGAACGTTTCCTTGTCTATGGGGACACCGGCTGCGACAAATCCTTCCCAAAGGATGTGCGACCAGTGACGTCCGCGCGTGTCGAGTGTTCCCCCATAGTCGAATATGAGTGCCCTGATGCCTTTAATCTTTTTCATAAGAGTCTATTTTCAGGTAAAGCTGCCGGCTGAGACGTTCATGCCGGTTGCGCATGTAGAGCAGGATGCCTGTCAGTACCACTAACTCGAACAGGATATACCAGCCCGGCCGGTTGATAAAGAGCGAAATATAAAGTGCGATGGCACGCGTGTTGAACGTCAGGATGTTCGTGTATTTCATCAGCGGTAGGCTGCCGGCACGGAAGTCGTCCCGCAGGCGTTGCGGGATGTCGTCACCGAAACGTTCCTTGATGGCCTTTTTCAACCGTTGGAACTGCGGACTGAGTTGTTCCTGAGCCCGTGTGTGGTTGCAGTAGAAAAAAAGGAACAGTTTCCAGAACCACTGACTTTTCCAGGGCGTGTTGCGGAAGTCCTCTTTCACTTTTTCGTAACTGTCCATTTCGCTGCCTTCCTTGCCTTTTATGAAATATAAGTGTACGTTGCGGTAATAGTCTGCCATCTGGCATTGTTTCACGTGGCAGACAAAACCGTTCACGGAACCGATGATCCATATCCAGATACCCCATTCGGGAGTGATGCGCAGTGCGATGGCGACGTAAATGAACAGAAACCATACATCACCGGCAAAGCCGTCGAGAATACGTCCCCAAAGTGTTTTCTTGCCCGTCATGCGTGCCAGTTGTCCGTCGGCACTGTCATACAGGTTGGCCCATGTCAGCAGCAGAATGCCTGCCACCGTATGTTGCCAGTCGGGGAAATAGAACATGACACCGGCAACCGCGCCCAACACCATCGAGAGGATGGTCACGACGTTGGGATGCACGTTCAGGCGCATGAAGAACTTTGCCCATAGCAGTCCTAAGGGCCGTGTGAAGTAAACGTCTATCCACTCTTCCGTATCCTGTGACTTGAAGGTTGACTGTAACGCTATCTTTTCTTTTTTCATAATGTCGGTATTGTGGGTTGGATATGTTTGGCAATCAGTTGCGCAATGGCTGTCGCGGCGGCCTCCCGGCAGGCAGAGAAACTCGGCCAGTCGTTGAAGTCGATGATGGATACCTCGCCCGACGGACTGACAATGGCGTCGCCGCCATAGACGGCCACGCCGGTTTGTCCGGCGATGGTTTCGACCCACCTTTGCAGCTGTGCGCTGTCGAAGCAGTAGCCTTGTGTGACGCCATTGAGCGCTTCGCAACCGAATTTGCTGAAGGGTTGTGGTGTGCTTGAAGGATGGCAACAATAGAAAAATCCGGTACCGGCCACGCCGTAGAATTTCAATACATCACCTTCGAGATGCCGCTCCGTCACGAAATGCGTGATGCCGCGCGCACTGAATCCGTCGAGCGCGGCGCGCATCGAAGTCGCGTCGCTGATGAATTGCACGTCGTCGGCACCTTGCGTCCAATTGTCGTCGCGCTTCAGCCAGCATGGGTAGTGGAGTGAGGTAAGGTCGTCGGGAATGTTTGTCTCGTCATGTCCGGGAGGAGTGGCGATGCTTGCTGACAGGCAAAGAGCCCGGATGCTCTTGCGGCGCAGTAGCAGCAGGCTCTTGGCGCTGTTGGGCATGTAAAGGCCCTGTGACTCCGCTTCGGACAATATGGACAGCGTCTCTTTGGCACGGCCCATCGAGAAGGCACAGACTATTCCTTCCAGGTCGTCCGGGATAAGGAAACGCTCGTCAATGAGGCGTACCCCGAATCCGTACCGGTTTGCCAATTCGTGACCCACGCCTTGCAATATCTCGGCATCCCGCTTTACCGAATTGGGCGAGAACTGCGGTGCACGGCTGACTCCCAATATTTTTGTTGACACGGTTTGCTGTTGATCTGGCATGAAGTGCTTATTTTATGTTTTTACATCGTAAAGTTACGAATTTTGTCTGTCTGGCCAAAACGTGGCTTGTCTTTTCACAATAAAAAAAGGCCGTGCCGAAACTTTGTGTTTCGGCACGGCCCGTTAAGGCATGCAAGCATCCGTTAATGTATTTCAATCATACGGTTTACTTTCGCTTTTTCTTCCGGAGTCAGTTTAGGCAATGTAATGGTCAGCACACCGTCTTTAACATTGGCGCCAATCTTGCTGGCATCCACGTTGTCAGGCAATACGAGAGCTTGTTCAAACTTAGAGTAAGAGAACTCACGACGCAGGTATTTCTTTTCGTCTCCTTCTTTTACTTCGTTTTTCTTCTCCATGCTGATGACCAATTCATTGTTATCACCTAACTGGATTTTGAAATCGTCTTTCGTCATGCCGGGTGCGGCTACTTCCACGCTGTATTCTTTGTCGTTTTCGATGACGTTGATTGCCGGTGCGGTAGCGTTTGCCTTTACCATCCAGTCATTGTCAAAGAAATCATTAAAGATACTTGGTAACCAGTTCTGATTGTAATACTTTCTAATCTGTGACATAATCTTATCTCCTATTTTTTTAGTTAAACTTCTGTTTGTCGGCGGGCTGTTTTTCAACCGCGCTCACTCTGTTATCTGCAAAAGCCGTGCCGTGCGACAATTTGTCATATTGCGGCATTGAACTTTTAAGTTTGTGAAATGAATTTTAATCCTGCTGCCGGTCGTTTTAAACTTTGGAAATCTATTTTTACATTTTATCCTTCCGGATCTCCTGCACGATACGCCACATTGGCGGTTTTCCTGCCATTTCTACCTACACTGTTTTTTCTTTAAAAAGCCTTCACTCCTTCACCCTGTCCGTATAGTGTTATAAAACAATGGTTTACGGGTGAAGGACTTTTTTGTTGTTGTCTTTCACCGTGCCTTCACCATTGTTACATCCGGAACGGGTTGACGTCTGAATCCGGATGCGAAAAATCTTGTGTTTCGCAATGTCTCGTCGGTGCCGGCAACTTTGGTTTTTGACCTTGACAGACCCCTGCGTTAGCCCGGAAGGCCCGTAGCGGAAACGGTTGTACAGCGACCTGTCGCCGTTGTGGTTGCGACCTGTCGCCTTGCAGAGGCGAGCGGTCGCTGTAATGACGGCAACCGCACGCTTTGGCAAGGCGTGAAGAAAAGCAACAGAATGGTAGATAGTAAACGGTCATTAAAATCCGGTGAAGGGAAAATGCGGGAAGTCCTTCACCCGTAAATAATTATAATGCAGATATTTACAGCCGAGATGAAGGAGTGAAGGCTTTTTTTGAGAAATCGTTGTATAGGGAAGGGGGGGTAAGCCGTTACCGGACGGTAGACGGCAGGCTCACTCAGAAAGAGTAGCTGACGCCGGCCGACAGTTCCATCAGACCGTCCGTGTTCTTCATCAGGTTTTTCTTTACTCCGAGGAAATCTTTCTTGAAATAAAGGTTGAAGGACGGTTCCGCAAAGACGCTGATATTCTTTGTAAGGGCATACCCGGTACGCACGGCGGCAAAGCAACCGAGACTGCTTGTGCCCGAACGTTCTTTCGTCACAATCTTCTTGTTGTCGCCGGCCTGAATCTCTTTGCTGTAAAGCGTGCTGCTGCGCCGCAGGATGGCGCTGAACGAAGGACCGCAAAGCAGGTAAACGTCCAACCGCCGTCCGGTATCCTGCCGTTGGTACCAGTTGGAGAAGTTAAAGCTGTAGGCGATGCGGGCATTCAGCAGGTCATAATTGTTACGCCACAACGACGTGAACACATGCGTTCCCGATTCGTAGTCGGCGCTGTAGGACAGATGGTCCTGTACGCTCAGCCGTTGCCAGCCGATTCGTACGGATACGCCGTGCAGCGGTGTAAAGCGGTAGCCGCCCTCCGCGCCGGCCTGAAACTGCGGCGAGCGGTCGCCCGCCGGTCTGTCGGCGCGTACGAACTTCAGACCGCCGCCGTAGACGCCGGCCGTCCATTTCGGATTTTCGGCCGTGAGGTCCTGCTCTTCCGGTGTATGGTTCCCTTTCTGCAGGCGCACGCCTATATTGATTGACATCGATTTGTCCTTGAAGTTGCGTTCGCCGTAGACGTTGGAATAAGGAATCGTATAAGACGCCATCAGGTAACGCGGGTCTATAAAGAGCCATGTGGAGCCGCCGATGTTGTACAGAGCCTGAAGTGAGGCCGTCAGGCCGGTGTAGCCGCAGTGCAGGTGCGTCATGTTCTCGGGCATGCTCTTGATGATCCGCCCTATTTCGCCACCCACTGCGATGTTAAGTGCGAACGGACTGTCTTTCAGCTTGCGCACGTAGGCCAAGGGGTTGAAAACAGCTTCTAAGCGCAGGGCGGCTGTCGACTCTTTGTAATGGGTTTCGTAAGCCGGTTGAGATTCGGTGGCGGCGGTGGTCGAACTGCCCCAGTAGTTGTCTGTGAAGTTGCCCGAAAGGCGCAGTCCGAAAGAAGGGTCGAACCACTTGCCGACAGCTATCTGCAACGCCGTGCCCGTTGAAGGCATCAAGGGCAGGCTGTTGTTGTGGAAGAAATTGAAACCTTGGGAGATTTCAAAGAACAGATGTCCGTTATGACCGGCTGTTTTCAGAGGAACCGGTGTGCGGCGGTACAGGGGCATGGAGATGCCGGCATGGAGTCCGAACAGAACGTCATAGCCCGAAAGGTCGGTGTTGTTGCTGTGATCGATGCCGTCACCCGTGAGCGCGGCATACGGTTCGACAAAGGCTTCGGCCATATAGCCGAGACGGACACCGAAGCGCAGTCCAGCCTGCGCCTGCATGATGCTCTTCACCTCGTGTCCGAAAGATGAGAAGGTCACCCCGGCACCGATGGCCGGCGACACGTTGAAGAGGCGGTAGCGCTTGTAACCGTTGATATACGACATCAGGTCGAAAAGATAGTCGGCGCGTACGGACGTATGATGGAGGCTGTAGAGTTCGTCCGGCACTTGATATTGCACGTAATCCATCGACAGACGTGCCTGGTGGTATGGGTGTATCTGATAGGTGGCGGAGAGGCCGATGGGAACACCGACCTTCACGTCGCGGGCTCCCTGGGGCTTGATTTTGCGTGCGCCGGTATGAATGGCGACACTGAAACGTTCCAAAAGGTCGGTACTCAGCGAGTCATTCTTCTCGAGGTGACGTTTCTGCATCTTGTAGAGCTGCGGATTGAAGTCCACGTTGGTGTTGACGTTGGCGGTCGTATCCTTTGGAACAGCCGTTTTCTTCTCCGCGTTCACGTTTCCTGTGCTGTCGGCTGTCGCCTGTAAGCTGTCTGCCGGTACGGCTGTCATGCTGCAGGCCGACGTCGTCGGGCGTATTGCGTCGGTGGCAAAGACATTCGTCATGCTACAGAATGTCAGAGCCAATACTGCCAAACAACGTTTTATATCTCTCATCGCTCTTGCTGTCATGCTTCTTCTTTTATGTTTTGTTTACCGGCCGGCCTGCAGGCCGTCTTCGTCGGCAGGGGGGTCCGAAAGGTTATCTGTGTCCGTGTCCGTTTCTCCACCGCCATCCGTTGCCATGCCGTCGGCTTGTGCGGCAGCGGCCTCGGCTGCCGCTTTTTCCGCCGCCCGTTTGGCCGCCATCTCTTCTCTCAACGATTGTTCGTTTTTCTCCCAGTATGCCTGGAACGATTTTCGGTATTTCTCCGTGAAGTTGCCGTCGTAGCGCAGGTATTCCAGGTATTTCGGGTCATTCAGGCAGCATTTCACCATCGGGTAGCCCCAGTCCCCGCGTTGGTAGCCTTGATCGTCCACATTAGGGTCGTTTTCAGACGGAATGAAGAAATCGTCATACATGAAGTGCATGGCCGGGTAAAGTTCTAATGTTGTATTTTTGTTGTTACCCAGTAATTGAAAACGTAATGTGGCTTGTGTGTAGAGTACCTTTGGGTCTTCAGGGTCAAATTGACTGGTGTCGCTCAGCAAGTAGAGAGCCTGTTCGTGGAAAAAACTTGCTCCTTCGTGGTCTTGTGCAGCATAAACGACAACCCGGTTCCAGGGTGACGAGTTCGCTACGGTGTCGCGTACCACCGGGTCGTTCCATCCGCCGTTGAGACAGTCGAGGAAGCGTTTCATTTTGTCGAAGCGCGGTTGGTTGGCCAACAGATTGTAAGCCACTGAATCCGCCATATAGAAGTCGCCGGCTTTACATAACATCGTGATGTGGGTCGTTACGATGGCTGCGTCGTTCACCCAACCGAAAGTGGAGCCGTCAAAATGTGTCTTCTCTCTCTCTATTAATTTAGTGCCGGCCAAGCTCCAGTCTAAATAAGGTTCCAACAGTTTGGTGTCGAACGTGTCGCGTGCCAGGTAGCATTGTGCCAGCAGGTAAGCCGCTAAGGCCCAAGGACGGTTGTTGGCACTGGCATCGCGTACCGATTTGTAAGCCTCGCGCGCCAATACTTCCAATTCTTTCGGGTCCTTGACGACCTTGAACAGTTCGTAGAACTCATAAGGCATTTGCTTCTTGCCGGCATGGTAGTCGGGATCTCTTAGGTATTGTTCGTAGATTTCATCGGGCGTTTTCACGCGGTTGGTATAATAAGAGAACTTGAAGTCCACCACACGCAGGCGCGGCAGGATTTTCTCTTTAATCATCTCATAATAGGGCAGCGCCCTGATTTTTGTTTCCTGAACAGTCGTATTGGTGTTGGCGGCGATGATGTCCCTCACCTCTTCGGCCTGTGCCGTCAGCGAGTCTTTCTCCAGCAGGTCGGCCACGTCGCTCCATGATGCCACATCGGCGCTGACGGTGTAGAGCCCAGGCGCGAACTGGGGGAAGTTGCGCCCTATTTCTGTTCGCAGGAACTGTGCGCGTTGCAGGCAGAGCCGTTCATTGGTGGCGATACCGCCGTCGGGCGACGATTGTCCGTGTATCTCGATGCCCGTGATGCCGGCGTCGGTGCTGAAGGCATAACGTTTTACGTCGTTAATCAGCTGGTTCATCTGCACCATGTTGAGCGAGTCGGTCGGGTCGAGTACGGCCTCGCCCACTTTAAAGTTCAGGTTCAGCTGCCGTTTGTCGTCGAGACGTTCGCTTTTGCCGATACGCTCGTAACGTTCCATCTCGATGGGCAGGGTCATGGTGTTGTATTCCAAGAAACGCATGGGTTCTCTGTCATAGCCCTCATCCAAGCATATACTGTCCATTTGGTACACGCGATTGTAATCCTCGAACCAACGTTTGGCCACTATCTTATAATGACGTTTCATCTTGATGGGGTACAGTCGCAAGAAAATCGAGACGGAGGATTCTTCGCGTTCACGCATGAAACCCTCATCGCGGTAAGCTATCAACGGGTCGTTATTTTCATTGAAACCCATGCGTCGCTTCTGTGTTTCCTGGTATTCAATACCATCCTTTATGAAAGGCCGTGCTATGGCAAAAGTGTCTCCTGTTTCCAATTCAATAATGACAGGTGCCATGACAAAGCGTGCGTCGTTGCGTGTTTCATTCTCCGATAAATAGTATTGCAACGGGCCAAGTGTTTTTTGATTGCCTGTGCGCACCGGAGGCGGGACAGAACGATTTTTTGCTTTACCTATAACGGTTGTGGTGCCGAGAGTAAAACCATCATCTTTGATAGTGATTGTTATATCAAGACGGTTCCTGACGGGTTCAAGTATAGGGTCTCCTGTTCTCGGAACCACGATAATAGCGCCATTTGCAGTCAATTCCATCTCGCAGAAACCTTCGGAATTGGTTTTGACCACCACTTCCGCACCGCGCATCAGCTTTTCGATGAGCGCCATGTCCTTTTTGATTTGTCCGTGAACGTTTGCGGCTTTACCGGCATTGTAGAAACCGTTGACGGGAATACCGTCGAGAGGGCGTTTCGACCCGTCGGCATTCTGCATCATCACCGTTACCGTTATCTTCTTGAACTGTGCGTGCAGCTCTGTCGGCATGAAGAGGCTGAGGCCGAGGATGAGCAATAAGAGACGTATGGTTTTCATGATTTGCTGCTATTTGATGATGTAAGCGAACGTCACGCCGAGTTTGTAGGGCAGCAACGCATAGCCGGTGGCGTTGCGTCGGTCGGTGAAACGGTCGTAGGTGTAATATTGCCGGTGGTTGTAATACACCGCGCCCAGGCCGGCGTGGCATTCCAGCACCCAGCGGAGTCCTAAGCTGAACGCATAGCCGAAGGTGAGGCCGAGGCCGTAGGCATCGCCGTCGTAGTTCTCATGACCCCATGTGACGTCATAGCTCAGGCCGACGGCCGACACGCCCACGAAGGTACGGGTCATCGGGCGGCCGTTGAACCAGTAGCGGAACTCGGGCATCACGCCCAGCATCTTTACTTTCAGGCCCCAAGGGTGGCTGTTACCGAACACCGACGCATTGACACTTGTCTTTTCGCCTGTCACGATTTCGAGCCCGAGGTTGGGCGTCATCGCGACATCCCACAATGCATCGGTCTTCACTGACAGCAACTGGGCCTGCATCCGCATGCCGCACAACAACATCAATAAGACCAACAACAAACTTTGCCGCTTCATCTGCTTTGCGTTTTTTAGAATATTGTGTTTTTAAAGAAACATCCCCGACCGCTTAGGGGGACACGGCCGGAGGATGTATAAAAAGTGATTAGGGAATTTCTCCAGGTTCCATTGTAACTGCACCACCTTCAGTCCATTCATTTAAGGTGGCTTTCAGCTTTACATCTTCCAGACTGTTAATCTGCAAGTCGACGGAGTATTTTTTGCTGGCCTCGAAATTGCCACCACCTGCCAAGGTCAAGGTGACAGGACTCGGAGTTACAATCTTATCGCTTCCTGCTGCGCGCAAGTCAACCGACAGCGTATAGGATGTTTGTGGATAAAGCATGATACTTTCTCCAACAGGAGTCTTGTCAGCAAGCTTTTGAACCTGCACAGCATTGGTTGCACTGATCTCTGTACCTTCGCTGTCTTTCAGCTTGAAGTCTGCAACACTGGTGTTCCGCTGATAAAGCTGTCCTTGTTTTGAGGTCGTATAACCTGTGTGGGCGACACAAATACCGACATCTCGTATTGCGTCCTTGATGGTAATACCTACAATTTCAATCTCCTGTCCTTCTTTGTTTTTAAGATCTTCTGTCGCGGTGACAGTGAAGGTCAGTCGTGTCAACAGATGTTTAAGTTCCAAAGTCGGAGTTGTCGCTCCTTCTTCCTTGCGGAAATAATCGGCACTGTATTTGTTATTGGTATCACCTTCAGCGCATCCCCAAATCAGGTCTTGTGAACCATCCAAAGTGTATCTTGCCAAGAGAACAGAACCACCGGCTGTTGCAAAGTCAACATCCACTGATGCTACGTCAGTAGAGTTTTGTATAACAGCCTGATTATTGTCATACGGGACAGTAGGAGTGTACGCGAAGAAACTGTAACAATAGTATTGCGTTAACGGATAATAGTACACTCCGTCCCATGTTACATTACCGTCAGCACATGTTGCTTTGACATTGCGCATAAGGCAAGACAATCCGGAAGTCAATCCCCAATTAATATCGGGAATACCTTCACCACCGTTTTGTTTGGATGTAGCAAGACAATAGATGTAGAGATCTGTTATATCGGTAATATCCTCTATCGCCGCGCGTGTGGAAGGTTTGTCCTTGATGACGCTGACGCCGCCGGTAACGCCGGAAGACAATGAGATGGGCACTTCGCTGTCACCCGGCAGGAACGGTACAAAGTTCTCTGACAGGTCGTCGGAAGTACAGCCGGGCAGCATCAGCAGAGATGCCGCCACAGCCATAAGATATGATTTTTGTTTCCTCATACCGGATTTTTGCATTCAATTCTAATATCGAAATTTATTGGTAGATATAAGATTACGGTTATACGTCGTCATCTCCGAATACCGGTATTTTTTCACCTTCTGTCCAGCCGGTCAATTCAACTGCTACGCTGATGGCCTCGCTGCCGTAGAGTGTCATCTTCACTTCGTAGCTGGTACCTGTCTGCAGAGGAGCGTCTCCTGTCAGTTTGATGGTACCTACCAACGGCTCGCCATAGTTGTCACCATAGTTTGTACCGTTATCACCATCCAGATTTTCTTTTACATAAACTTTCAGCTCGTATGCCGTTTCGCCCGGAGCTACCATGATGGCATCACCGATTGTCTGGAATGTTGCGCCATCTGTATTGGTGATAGCGGTTGAGGTCAAATCTGTCATTGTCTGATTTGCACCTGCACGTTCTTTCAACTCGAATGTAGCAGTTTTATCTGCGAATTCAATTAATGAACCGGGGGCTGCATCTGCATAAGCTACACACATTCTACCGTCGCACTTGGATGTTACTTCCACTTTGTAAACTTCGAGATTCTTTGCAGACTCAGATCCGCCCGTAACGGAGAAGGTAAGACGGGTCAGCAAGTGGTCCATGCTGATGCTTGGTTTTACACCTGCACGGGCTGTTTTGCTGGAGTAACCCTCACCTGTATTGTCTGCCATACCTGCCATCAAATCCTGTGTACCATCAATGGTGAAGTAAACATATTGTGTTTGTTTTCCGTCGGCGTCAGCAGATTTTTCACCTGTTGCCATATCATCAAAGAAAGCCTTTCCGTCTTCAGTATAAACTGTAGGATATTTATTGGTTGTATAATTTGCATCAGCAGCCCATGTACCGTCTGCATCCATTCCGGTTTGACCCACACCCGGAGTATAAGTAGCGGCAGCATCGTCTATGCGGTAAGCAAAGAATTTGTGTGTGCTGCCGTCTTGCGGATAGAACTTCAGGTCTTGTTTTACATTGTCAGTACCGGCTGATTTTTCCCAGGTGATATCACCGGTTGCTCCTGTAGGTGCTGTTACCTGCAGATGGTTGAAGTTGACAACGTCTTCAATGTCAGTTAAAGGATTACTAACCTCTGCATCAGAATATCCCCATGTTGTTGGTGCCCAATCTGCATCATCCATGTTCATCATTACTAAATGCAGGGTTTCACCGGCCCACACATTTTCCGGGGCGTCTTGAATACCGCCAACCGTACCCGTACCACGGACACTGATTGAAGGTGAACCCAATGACAGGGTGACAGGTTGCATGGCATCTTCTTCGGTTTGCGGCATGTTGGCCGTCACCTCTGTGTCGTTAGAGCAGCTGCACAAAGCGCCCACTGCCAGCATAGAAGCTAAAAAATACGCTTTTTTCATAATACTTAATTTTTAATTAAACATATAGTTAATAAAACACTGTTAGTTATATCTCTATTTCGTCATTGATCATTTCGTTGTGTTCCGGAACTGTTGCCCGATGGCGCGGACGGCTCTTCCACCGACCACCCAATCGTCTTCGCCCACGCTGATGTCGCCACCATCGATCCATCCCAAGGTAGAGTCGTTTACGGCGATTTCCACCTGCTGGTCTGCCTGAATATTGAGGTTGATGTCATACGTCCTGCCGGCTTCAAAACCATTCACAATTTCTATCTTGTTGTAACGCAGCGTGCGGATATTCTCGGGCATTTCTTGCAGGTGATAATAGACCCATACGCCGTAGCTTTCGGTCGGCGGCAGAAGGATGGGGACACCGGCCGGCTGGGTTTCGTCGAGAAGGACGTTGAGCCCCATCTGGTTGTCAGCCCACCGGTTGGTGGAGCCGTAAGGCGCGTCCGGCCGTTCCACGGGCGGCACGAAGAGGGACGAGCAGTCCGGCACGTTGACGGTGCCGGCATTGTCGTCGGCCGCGGGACCGTCTTCGATGACGGTATCGTCGACACTCACCACGCCCAGAGCCGGTGTGCCGCCGGGCGCGAAGTCCTGCGCCAGCATCACGTCGCAGCGCCGCGGTGCAAAGACGCGGATGGCGTCGATGACAACCTTCTCGGCATCCTTATGGACGCCCTGCACGTGGAACTGCATTTTCAGGAAGGCGTGTTCGAGCGAGAAGACGGGCATGATGTTATACTTGCCCGTGCGGGTACTGTAAACCAGGTTGTTCCAGTTGGTAGCCAGGTATTTGAAGTCCTCGCCTGTTTCCAGGTTTTCTATCTGTTCTTTGGTGGGGAAAGCGTAGGCGACGATGACATCCTGCGTGCCGTCGATTTCGATGGTACGGACGATGCGGTCGAAATCGCGCTGCTCATTGATGAGAATGGCATCGTCAGCATAGTAGGCAAAGAAGTTGAAACGGTGGTCGGGGTACATGGAGTTGTAGTAAGGCACGTTGTTTTCGGTGTCTTCGCCGGCTGTCTCCGCCCCTTCGATTTTCCAGGTCAGGCCGGGCCCGTCGGTGATGACGGCCTTGCGGCCGTTGATGAGACAATAGGGCACGGCGCCGGTCTCAGGGTTCTCTTCCGTGATGCGGTAGTCGGGGGCTCCCACATAGTCGTGGTTGGCGGAGAGGTAAGCATAGACTTCCAGCTCGGTGCCGATCCAATGGTCGCGGTCCTCTTCGAATTTGTCGAACGCGCCGCCTCCTCTCGAAATGATGGTGTAGTCGGGGTTGTCCATGGAGATGAGTACGGGAACCTTGTCCTGCGAGTAGTTGGCTTCGGGGCGGTCGGCCCTGAAGTCTTCGAGGAACATGTCGGGGTAGGAGTTATTGCAGCAGGCGGCAGCCGTCAGCGACAGCAGAATGCTTCTCGCCACTCCTTTTATGTTTATGTCTGACAATATTTTCATCCTTTTCATTTGTTCGTGCCTACAAATCGATTCTTCCGGCTGTTTCCCAGTTGTCGATACCGCTTTCGGTGTCTTCGCCGCCGGCCGCCTGGTCTTTCTTGACTTCCAGTACGGCCTCTATGGGCAGTATGGCTTCCTTGACAGCCTGTTTATATTTCTTTTTATCTTTGTCCCATTCCATGAGTCCCGCCTGTTCGAGCGTGTTGTACAGGTTGATGCACACCCTGTGGAGCTTTGTGCGCTGTGCGCCTTCGTCGTCTTCGGTGTGGGTGTAGATGGCTAAGTGCATCACGCCCGGTCCGGTACTCCACTCGGGGTTGTAGCTCTGTATGATGCCGATGACCTGTACGACGCCGGTGCAGCGGATGACGGCTGCCGCCATGCTGTCGGCCTTTGTCGTGTAGCCGGCGTTGTCGTAGTTAGGCTTGAACAGCACTTTGTAGGTCTTGTCGGCATCGACATAACCCGTGTTCAGTTCCATGCGTGCGGGAACGCCCGACACTTCGGCTATCATGCTGTCGATGACCACGCCTTCGGCCTTGTCCACGTCGAATGTGAACGTCAGCCTTTGCGTCACGGGGGTCGGGTGGAAGTTTACGGTCACGGTCTGCGGCGAGCCGCTGTTGCTGAGAGGAACTTCTATCAGGTCTACTACATCGGAATAGATGGGTGCAAAATATCCCAGGATGTAATCGGCATAGGGGTTATAATCCGTCCATGTTCCGGCATAGCTCTTGATGTAAGGACTGCTTGCCGGGTAGTGTTTGTACACTAAGTTGATTTCGGAGTAAAGTCCTTCGCCGTTTTCGCCGGTGACGATGTTGTTCACGTCTTCTTCGATGGCATCCTCAAAGACATTGCTGTCCCAGGCGTAAGTCAGGATGTTGTAGTCGCCTGCCCGTGCCCACAGCTTGTGTTGCGGCATGGCGGCAGACGGCGTGTTTTCATCGGGCGTCTCTTCGCCCGGCGTTGCTTCGTCATTGCCGTTGCCTTCGTCGCTTCCGGTATTCTCGCCGTTGCCACTGTCTGTTTCTTCGTTACCGCCGTTTCCTTCGTCGGTCACCTCGCTGTCGCCGGTTTCACCGTTGCGTGTCATGGGTGCGATGTTTTTTTGTCCTGTCAGGTCGACGGCTTCGTCTGCCGGATAGAGGAGTGTGCCTTTGTTGTCCGATGCGCCAGAGGTTACCTGGTAATCGTACCTGACGATGTTCGACCATCGTATGGCGGTCACGCGCATGCTGTCGGGAATCGTTCCGGCATATTCATCGTCCCATTGGAATCGGAAGTCCAGGAGCGTGTGATGCGGGTGGAGGGGCTCGTAGCACAGCTCCACCTCGGTAGAACATGCGTAACACAGCAGCCACAACGGCAACAGCAGCCTGCAAATCAACTTCACCATGTTGCCTCCTTTCCCTGCTTTTTGCCGGTCGCGGTGTTTATCGCCATTTCGCGGTAGTACTTCAGAACTTTCTCTTCCGGCGTGTTTCTGTAATGTCTCACCTGAATGTCCTGTACGGTGTCGATGACGCCATCCTTGCGCTCTTTCTTCATCTTCTTTTCCAGCAACCTCAGGAGCGAGTCTTTCTTTTCCTGTATGGCCTTCGCTGCGGCGATAGAGTCGCGCATCGTTTCGCGGAGTATGTCTTCACGCTCTTGTGTCTGGCGGCGTACCACCGTGAGCGAGTCTTGTATCTCTATCTTGCGTTTGTAGCGCTCGCGGCCACCCTGAACCTTTTCGCGGATGGACCTGAAGCGGTAAACCAACGATACGCGCAGGTCTTGTATGACAGGATAAGGCACGACGTGACGCGCCTTATGACCTGTGTAACTGTAGCAACTGCCGTCTTCGATATAGCGGAAGGTGTCATATTCCGATATGCGGAGTCCAACGGCACAGCCGAGGTCGAGGTCCAAAAATCCTCGTTTGAATCCGTAGAGGGGAATGCTCCATCCGGCTGTCAGTCCGGCATTGTAGCTGTCGCCTTGCCGTCCGTCTCGCCCCAGACACCACGTGAATTTTTCCCATCCTGCATAGGCGCCGATGTAATAGGCGCGCCAGGTGCGCGGGTTACGCATTGTCTGACCGGACAGCGTGTTGCGGCGGATTTTTCTGAAGACGGAAACAGGCCATGACAGGGTGGTGTCCCTGTTTGCCTTTCCGAACTTCCATTGGAACCAGCTCTCATCTTCTTCTCTGCTGCCGCCCAACTTTTTCTCGGCATCGCTCGTGCGCCAATATTTCCGACCTTCCACCATGACGCCCCCCACGTTGTAGACTACACGCGGATTGATGTTGTGTGATGTGTTCCAATTATAATAGCCGCCCAGCAATACGGAGAATCGGTTTGAGGTATGGGGACTCAAATCCCATTCTACCGTTGCATTGGGCGTTGTCATTACCCATTCGACTACGTTGGTATGGAAAGATACTCTGTTTTTCCACGACAGCGAGTCTCCTTTTGCCGGGGCTTGCGCGAGAATACAACCGCTTATCATTAAAAAACAGACAGTTAAGTACCATTTTCTCATTACCTTCATCGAAAATACTATCGAAAGTGTTAAACTGCAGTCTCCTGTTTCTTTTATAGAAATGGGATAACTTACTTTAGAACTTGTTATAACTTTTATTATCTCTTTTATAGAAATGGGAACTACAGGGCACAAAGATATTGGTTTGCATTTTTTTAAACAAGTAGTGTAGAAAAACTTTCTACACTTATTTTTATAGTTGTATATGAATTTTAAAGAATATTTTAAAATTGGCCTTTTGCAAAGGGTTGATAATCATATAAAAAAATGGATTTTAATGCTTAGTCCCATTTCTATAAAAGAAACGGTACATACAGTAATATAGGATAATATGCTTTTAATGAATTAGATATTAGTTATAAGGGTCGTTTGGAACTGTGTAGTAAGCGTTGTACAATATTTAACATAGATTTGGCTCTACGCTTGTAAGGAAAGTACCGTAATATACAGCTACTAATAGAAATATTAACTGACATTTTGATGTTTTTTTCAGGTTCGTTCGCTTTACAAATGGGATGTTGTATATATCTATACCTGAAGCGTGTATCGACTCCATGGACAACGGCGCGCGTAAAGGGAAAAAGAGGCCTTAAAATTGCGACCTGTCGCTTCAATAACAGCGACAGGTCGTGTTGCAGAAGCGACAGGTCGCAAATTTCGTTGGAAGCGCTTGCAAATTCCATGCATTGCGCAGCGGCCTGGAGATAAGATCTATTCCATTTATTAACAGTATGTTATGAATATTTTTTTTGTTTCAGCTGTCTTCGGATGATGACAGGGTGGCGATGTTGCGCATGAGGCCTTCGTATTTTGCACGTTTCACGGCCGAATCCTTGAACAGTCTGCGATAGTCTTCCGGCGAGAGCTGCTGCCACCGTTCGCCGGTCATGCCGAACAGTTCTTCTGCCGGGGCGAACCATGTTTCGGTTGTTGCGGGAGCGCCTTTCAGGTGAGGGCAAGCCTTGAGACAGCGGTCGCAGCCGTAAATGTAAGGTCGGAGTTGTCCGGCGATCTGTGGGGAAAGGGTCGTTTCGCGGTTTTCGATGGTCAGGTAGCTGAGGCATGTGTTGGCGTTGAGTCCGTTTCGGCCGTCGATGGCTTGGGCAGGGCAGGCCTCGATGCAGCGGTTGCACTGTCCGCATTGGTTCGGGAGGGGGGTGTCGTAGGTGTCGGCTTCGGCATCCAGCAACAGTTCGCCGAGGAAAAAGGCGCTGCCGGCATGCGGGATGACTAACTGGGTGTGTTTCCCGATCCACCCCAATCCTGCGTGCCATGCCCAGTAACGTTCGAGCAACGGTGCCGTGTCGCAGATGGCGCGTCCGTGCAGTTGTGTGCCGTAGCGTGCCTGCAGGCGGACGAGCAGTTCGCGCAGGCGTTGTCCCACCAGCAGGTGATAATCCTTGCCGTAGGCGTACCAGGCTATTTGGGGGTTGTGCGGCGCCAGTTCCTTTTGCGGGCGGTAGGCCATGGCCACGCTGACGATGGTGCGTGTGTTTTCCATCAACAGCCGCGGGTCGTGTCTGATTTCGCGGTAACGCTCCATGTATTGCATGCCGGCATGCCGCCCGGAATCCAGCCAGCGGTCGAAGAAGGCCGTGTGGCTTCCGTCGACTTCGGATGCAGACGACAGGCCGCAGGCGTGAAAGCCGAGGCGTCTGGCCTCTTCTTTCACGCCTGCGGCGTTGATGGTATGCGGTATGTTGTCCGTAGCGGGCTTCATTCCAGTAGTTTGAACTCGTAACCTTGTGCCTTGAGCCACTCGATGGACTCAGGGAGTGCCGTTTCTAATTTCCTGATGCTCTTCAGCGAGTCATGGAACGTGATGATAGACCCGTTGCGGGTATATTTCCTGACGTTCCTGACGACCTGTTCGGCGGAGACGTGGCGGCTGTAGTCGCGCGTGACGACGTCCCACATGACTACGCGGTAGTGTTTGCTCAACAACCTGAACTGTAACAGGCGCATCCAGCCGTGTGGCGGTCTGAAGAGATTGGTCTTGAGCAGGCGGTTGGCCTTTTCCGCATTGGCGATATACTCATCGTTGGAGTGCCTGAAGCCGCTGATGTGGTTGAACGTGTGGTTGCCGACGCGGTGGCCGCGGCTGACGACCATTTCGTACAGATCCGGATATTTCCGCACGTTGTCGCCCACCATGAAGAAAGTGGCTTTTACACCGTAGCGGTCTAATATGTCCAATATGTAAGGCGTGGCTTCCGGTATAGGACCGTCGTCGAATGTGAGAAAGACGGCTTTCTTTTTGCGGCTCATCCGCCACAGGGCGTGGGGATAGAGCCAGCGCAAGAAAACGTATGGTTGCTCGATAAACATTTTCCGAATATTAGAAATTTACGCCGCGCGCCATGCACTGCTGCATGTGGTTCTGCAGTGCTGTTCGGTAGGTTCCTGCTTCGGGTGCTTTGGCTGCCTCCATAATTTTGCAGGCATCGTCAAGCACGTAGAGATGCAGCATACACTCGCGTGTGGACTGGAGCAGCCTGCGTGTATTCAGACTCAGATACCAGGTAAGGTATTCATCAGCTGTCTTTCCGACAGACGCCGCGATGTGTGCGGCCTCGGCACTTTTACCGACGGCAGCCCATGCTCTTGCCATGTCGAGCGAGCCGCCTTGCATGTTATGAGGCACGGTTGTTTCCGGAACAGCCTTTTCGGCGGCCTGCAGCACCTTGAGTGCTTTGTCGGCCTTTCCTTCTCTCAACAGTTCGTTGGCGAGGTCGGCGAAGAGCCTGCGGTGGGTGAGGCACATGCGGTAGACGGTTTCGTCGAGGTAGATATCCGGATTGTCGAGTCCGCCGAACTTGAATTTGTTCATCAGGTTGTTGTACATGCGTTCGGTGTCTATCCGCTTGCCACTCTGTTTCGTGTCGAACGGCGTGATGCGGTAAACGAGTCCTTCCTGTACGAAGTTGTCACCGAGGTTGCCGTAGTTGTCTGCTCCGACGGTCATGGCGATATACAATGGCCGTGTCCAGTTGGCTTGTGAAATCATTTCCAGCATCATGAGTTCGCTCTTGTAGACGGCGCGTTTGCCTTTGAGCGAGATGTGCATGACATCGGGGATGGAATCGGCTGCCATCATCATGCCTGAACGGAGTACGGCCTCCTTGTCGATGGTTACGACCATGCTGTCGGTCGGGATAATCTGCAGGTCGGGGTTGTCGTTGAGAATCCAGTATTTGATGATGTTCTTCAATTCGTAAGGGTTCTCGCCTAAGGCCTCCTTCATGGCTTCCGGTTGGTCTTTATAGTATTCCATGACTTGCCGTAGGGCTGTCGGGTGTACCTGTATGCCTTCGCGGGTGCCGGCAACGTATTGCAGACGTGTCCAGCTGATGGGCAGTGAGGGTGATTCGTAGGCCGGCCGTTTCATTTGGTCGATGTAACAGTCTGTCTGCAGGTAGCTCAGGTTGCAGACACGTGCGTCGGTACGGAATCCCTCCGTTTCCTGATTGTACCAGAGAGGGAAGGTATCGTTGTCGCCATTGGTGAAGATGACGGGATAACCCTCCTCATCCATGGAGTTGAGGTAATTCTGTCCGAAGTCGCGGCAAGTGTAACGCCCGCTGCGGTCGTGGTCGTCCCATGTCTGTCCAGCCATCTGTATGGGGACGAGCAGTCCGATGACAGCTGAGATGACGGCGGCGGCCGTCTCGTTCAGTTTGAGCCGTTTCAGACCGTCGACAAGGGCGGCAATGCCGAGGCCGACCCAGATGGCGAAGGCATAGAACGAACCTGCATAGGCATAGTCGCGTTCGCGCGGTTGCAGCGGTGTCTGGTTGAGGTAGATGACGATGGCGATACCCGTCATGAAGAACAGGAAGAACACTACCCAGAACTGTCTGACACCTTCCTGGTTCTTGTAGGCTTGCCAGAAGAGGCCGATGAGACCTAACAGCAGCGGCAGGCAGTAGAACACGTTGTGTCCTTTGTTTTCTTTCAGCTCGGTAGGCAGTTTGTCCTGATCGCCGAGGCGTGCGTTGTCGATAAACGGTATGCCGGTGATCCAGTTGCCGTGTTCCAGTTCGCCATGTCCCTGAATGTCGTTCTGTCGCCCGGCAAAATTCCACATGAAATAGCGCCAGTACATGAAGTTGAGCTGATAGCTGAAGAAGAAACGCAGGTTTTCCATTTGTGTGGGAACCTTGACATTGACAATTTCTCCACACTGCTCGCAGGATACTGTTTTCCCCTTGACGCCGCCCATCCAGTCTTCATATGCCTGTGCATGGCGGTCGGAATACATTCTCGGGAAGAGCATGTTTTGGGCATAGATATATTCCATGTCATAGCGTAACACTCTGTAAGCGTCTTTCTCGTCGGCAGAGTGCTTTTCCACGCGCTGGTAGACGGGCGCCCCTTTTTTGGATTTGGGGATGCAGTAGCCTTCGCCGGTGTTCTCCAGTTCCATGCGTGAGGTGTAGGCCTGGCCGTAGAACAGTGGGCGGGAGCCGTACTGCTCGCGGTTGAGGTATTGTCCCAGCGTGAAGACATCCTCGGGAGAGTTCTGATCCATCGGGGGATTGGAGCTGGAACGGATAACGATGACGGCGTATGTGGAATAGCCAATCATGATCATAAGCATGCAAAGGAGCGAGGTGTTCATGATGCGTGCGCTGAAGAGCGGTTGTCCGTTGATGTAGCGGGTGAGCAGCCAGCCGATGCAGGCAAGGATAACCGCGCCGATGACCAAGCTGCTCCAGCCGTAGCCGTAGAACGGTATGCCGAGCATGGCGATGGCCAGCAGGTAGGTGATGTTCATGCGCTTGCGGCTGCGCTGGGCCTGTGTCTCCCAGATGGCCCACAAAACGACGGCTATCAGGCAGAAGATGTAGACAATAAGTCCCGTGTTGAACGGCAGTTTCAACGTGTTGGTGAAGAACAGTTCAAACCAGCCACCTACTTTCACGATGCCGGGCACAATGCCGTAAAGCACGGCGGCAACGAGGATGAAGGAACATATCAAGGCTCCCAATGAACCTTTCAACTTGGCATCGGGATGTTTCTTATAATAGAATACCAGGACAATGGCCGGCAGACAGAGCAGGTTCAGCAGGTGGACACCGATGGAAAGTCCCGTGAGATAAGCTATCAAGACTAACCAACGGTCGCTGTGCGGCTCGTCAGCATGGTCTTCCCACTTCAATATCAGCCAAAATACGATAGCAGTGAAGAGGGATGAATAGGCATAGACTTCGCCTTCGACGGCACTGAACCAGAAAGTGTCGCTGAAAGTGTATACCAAGGCGCCGGCCAAACCGCTGGCTTCGATGGCGATGAGTTTTCCGATGGAGACTGTTCCGGTGTCGGTTTCTTCTTTTGTAAGGATCAGTTTTCTGGCCAAATGGGTGATGCTCCAGAACAGCAACATGATACAAGCCGCGCTGAACAATGCAGACATGATATTGACCATTTTGGCTACATTGGCAGGGTCGTCAGTGAACTGGGAGAACAAGTTGGCCGTCAGCATGAAGAACGGGTTGCCGGGCGGATGGCCTATTTCAAGTTTATAGGCTGTTGTGATAAACTCCGGACAGTCCCAGAAACTGGCCGTTGGTTCTATGGTGGAGCAATATACGAAAGCGGCAATCGCAAATGTCAACCACCCCAGAACATTGTCTGCAAGTTTTAGTTGTTTCATGTTTTAATGGTTGATAATTTTTATTTGATTTGCAAAATTAGTACTTTATCTTTATTTAGTTTACAGTATTTGCCTAAAAATGAAAGATTCCTCTTTTTAAATTAACGATGTTTATGTGATTTTAGTATCCTGTGCGGCATATCGCCATGACCGATGAGGTCGATGGGGCAGTTGAAGCGGGCTTCAATCCATCCGTCGGGCAGTTCGGTGTCGGGATGGTAATCCAGTGTTTCGTTGACACACGCGATGGTACGTACGTTTTGTAGGACAGCGCCGATGTCGTGGCTGACCAATATGACGGCGCTTTCACGGTTGATGTCTTCCAGCAGATGATAAAGCTGTCCTTCGAAACGTTTGTCGATATAGGTGTTCGGTTCGTCCAGGATGACAACCGACGGTTTGGAAATGACCGCCCGTCCTAACAACGCGCGTTGTACCTGTCCGCCACTGAGGGTACCGATGGGGCGGGTTGCAAGGTCTTCAATCCCCATTTGCTGCAAGACTTGCCGGGCGGCTTCGCGGTCGTCTGTCGTGTATCGGCTGAACAGTCCTTTCCGGATACCCGAGAGGATGACTTCTTCCGTGGAAATGGGGAAATTTTTGTCGATTTTGTTATATTGTGGCAAATAGCCTATACTGATCTGCGGAACCTGTTTGCCGTCTTTAAAATAGGTGATGTTGCCGGTATCGGCTTTTTTCAGGCCGAGTATCGTTTTGATAAGCGTTGTCTTGCCACCACCGTTCGGGCCGATGATGCCCAGGAAGTCTTTCTCGCCTACCGTCAGGCAGACGTCGGTGAGCACGCGCTTCGTTCCGTAACTGACGCTGATGTGTTCAAGAGATATGACGGGTTGTGGCGACATGATATATGGTGTTTTTTCAGTTGGCAGATGTGGTGTCGCTGAGAGCGTCGGCAATCGCTCTCATCTCCTGATGCCAGTCGTATGAGAGCGGATTGATTTCGACGATCCTGGTTCCGGTTTCCCGGGCGACCAGCTCGGCATTGCTGCGGTCGAATTCCTTTTGGACGAATATGACGTTCGGTCGTTCGCTGCGGCTTGTTTTGACGAGGGCGGACATCTGTTTGGCAGTAGGCGCTTTGCCGTCTTCTTCAATTGCTATTTGCTTGAGTCCGTAGTCTTTGGCGAAATAGGTGAGGGTGGGATGGTAGATAAGAAAACTTCTGCGCGACAGATGTTCCGTGCGTTGGTGTATGTAACGGTCTGTTTCGTCTATTTCAATCAATACGCTGTCCAAGCGGGCGCGGAAGTCATCCGCATGGGTGCTGTCCGTCTGGCTGAGGGCGTTGCAGATGGCGGCGGCTATGATGCGCATGTTGCGGGGCGAAGTCCATACGTGAGGGTCGGATGTGCCGTGGTGGGAACAGATTCCGCCGGCATGGGCGGGAAGCCTGTTGTCTGTAAGTTCTTTTTCGACGTCGACAAACCGCGTGTCGGGTGCGGCAGCCTTGAGACTGCCAAGTCTGTTCGCTTCAAAGCCCAATCCGCCGATGCCGATGTAGAGCAGACTGTTTTCCAGGTCGATGATTTGTTGCGGCGTGGGTTCGTAGGTTTCGGGGCTGTTACCTTTTGTGACCATAGAGCTGACCTCAAAATAGTTACCTGCGATTTGTTCGGTGAAAAAGCGTAGCGGTTCGATGGAAACGGTGACTTGTGGTTTGGCCTCTTCTCCGGATGGAGCAGGTTTGCATCCTGACGCCAGCAAGCATAAAGACAGGCAGGAAAGGACGAGGCACACTGCCGGTAAGCGGAATGTGTCGCGCAGAAATGAAAAAGAGTGTGTTGTCGGATTTGTCATATTTTCGGGATTCAGATAAATGAAACGGCATAGATGAGGATGGCGTAGCGGATGAATTTTCCGATAAATATGGATATGAGGCTAATCAGGGGGTTGGCACGCATGAACCCCATGGTGACGGCAATCACACTGCCCAGGATGGGCAGAAAACAGAGGACACCCATCCATGCACCGCGGTGTTCCATCCATTTTTGTGTTTCCTCGACTTTTTCCCGTTTGACATGGAGGTATTTTTCAATCCATTCCATACGTCCGAGGCGGCCGATGCCGTAGTTGAACATGCTGCCGGCTACATTACCTGTTGTGCCCCAAATAAGTAAATCGAGAGGGCTGACACCTGCAATCTGCAAGCCGGCCATGACGGCTTCGGAACTGAAGGGGAATACGCTGCCGGCGATGAAAGCGGCAATGAACATGCCCCAGTTGCCATATTGGATCAGAAATTCTACAAATGCGTCCATATATTATTAATTGATTTTATTGGGTGGTAGCCTTTTGAGTTTATATCCACATGGATAAAATGTTGAAAATGGCCATGGCAGCGAGACCGGCCAGCAGCAATTTGAACAATATGTCGCTGAAACGCGAAGTAGCAAAAGCGAAATAGTGGGACCATAAAGGTGCGCAGTTAATGATGCATAACCCATAAAGTGTGTCGAAATATTGAGGGCAGAACGCCATAAAGAGGAATATCACGACTTGTTGGGTGAGCAGGAGGTAAAACAGCATGCGTATCTTTATCTTGTCATTCAGACAGGTCATCAGATAATGGATACCGCTTATCAGGCTGACGATAAATATAGTCGCAAATGAGATGATGCGTTGCTCCCCCAAAGAGGTATATTGCCCGATTTGTGGCCACGTGAAAGACGTCAGTTGTGCAAACCTTTCAGGGAAAAATGCTAATTCTCCCTGCGTTAAGTCGTAGGCTACCAAGAACCAGTAAGGCAGCAAAAGGCCTGTTAACATGGCGGAGAAGGTTCGGATGTTGAGTGCGCGCAGGTATGCGTACGTGTAAAACACGTAGATGGGTATGAATGCCAGCAATGGCTTGAATGTCAGGCTTCCGATGCTGAGCCAAAGAAATGTGTGGAACGGTGCAACTGTGTCGTAGGATGACTGGTAACTTCTGAACATACTGTTGTAAGAAAGCAGAAAACAGCAGGAAACGAACAGAGCCTGCGGTTCTGAATGTAGAAAGCTTGCGACACCTACCAACGCCAAATAGCAGGCGGCTGTCAGCATGCTGCGGATGCGCATGAGGGCATAGCTGTTATTGGTCTCTATCCACAGGTAACAGCAGAAAGCACAGGCTATCCACCCGGACAACAATACCCAATCATAGGATTCTTTGGCCACCCAAAGCAAGGTGGCCAAAACAGCAACGACGGGCAGTGTGAAACCGCTCGCCGCCACTTTATGTTGTAGCCTGATTTTTTTCATGTGCCTTATCTCCGGACTTTGCCGTTGTGACGGTATTCTGCCTATCACTTCTCGAGAACTCGCGTATTACAAGTCTCGGCCGATGTCGGAACGGAAATATTTTTTTTCAAATTTGATTTTCTGTGCCTGGCTGAATGATTGCCGCAGTGCTTCTTCTTTGTCTTTCCCGTAAGAGCTGACAGCGATGACACGGCCACCGGCTGTTACCACCTGGTTGCCTTTCATGGCTGTACCTGCATGGAAAACAATGCTGTCCTGCACCTCGTCGATGCCGGTGATAGGGAATCCTTTCTCGTAGGCTTCGGGATAGCCGCCGGACACTAACATGACGCAAACGGCACTCCGGTTGTCCGTTTCCAGTTCCTTTTCATTAAGGTTGCCTTCGGCAACGCCCTTGAACAATTCCACAAGGTCGCTTTTGATTCGCAACATGACGGTTTCCGTTTCCGGGTCGCCCATGCGCACGTTGTATTCAATGACCATCGGTTCGCCTTCGACATTGATCAGGCCAAAGAAGATGAAGCCTTTATAGTCGATACCTTCTTTTGCTAAGCCGTCGACCGTCGGTCTGATGATGCGTTCTTCAACTTTCTTCATCCAGTCTTTAGTCGCAAAGGGGACGGGAGAGACGCTGCCCATGCCGCCTGTGTTCAGCCCCGTATCGTGTTCGCCGATACGTTTGTAGTCTTTGGCTTCGGGCAGTATCTTGTAATGTTTGCCATCAGTGAGGATAAATACGGAACATTCTATGCCGCTGAGAAACTCTTCTATGACGACTGAGGCCGAAGCCTGGCCAAACATGCCGCCAAGCATTTCCTTGAGTTCACGGCGCGCCTCGTCCAGGGTGGGGACAATCAGTACGCCTTTTCCTGCACAGAGGCCGTCGGCCTTGAGAACGTAAGGTGCTTTCAGGGTCTCCAGAAAAGCCAGCCCATCCTGCAGGGTATCCGCCGTGAATGTCTTGTAAGCGGCTGTCGGGATGTGGTGTCTTTGCATGAATGCCTTCGCAAAATCTTTGCTGCCTTCCAGCACGGCGCCTTGTCTTGAAGGGCCGATGACAGGAATGGAGGAAAGGCGGCTGTCGGCCTTGAAAAAGTCATAGACTCCTTTTACCAACGGGTCTTCGGGGCCTACAACCACCATGTCGACCGCGTTGTCAATTACAAATGTCTTGATGGCTTCAAAATCGTCGGCTTTAATGGATACGTTTTCGCCCACGCCGGCAGTGCCGGCATTGCCCGGTGCAATGTATAGTTTTTCCACTTGCGGACTTTGGGCTATCTTCCATGCCAGCGCATGCTCACGTCCGCCGCTGCCCAAAAGTAAAAGTTTCATATAGGTGTCTCCTTTATTTTAAGTAATCTTCAAAATACTGTGTAATCCGTTCGTGCAAGTGTACCTGGTCTTGTCCGAACATGTTGTGCCCGTCGCCGGGGTAGGTGAAATAGTCTACTTGTTTGCCGGCATCAATGCAGGCACGCAGGAATGAAAGGGTGTGCTGTGGTACGCATACGGGATCATTGTAGCCGTTGATGATTTGCAGCTTCCCTTTCAGATTGCCGACTTTTGGTAAAAGACTGCTGCCTTGATACCCTTCGGGGTTGTCTTGAGGGCGGTCCATGTAACGTTCGCCATACATGACTTCATAGTATTTCCAGTCGACGACCGGTCCGCCGGCTACGCCTACCTTGAATACGTCGGGGTAGGTCAACATCAGATTGATGGTCATAAAACCGCCGAAAGACCAGCCATGTACTCCCATTCTGTCTTTGTCAACATAGGGCAGTGAATGCAGGAACTTGACGCCTTCCATCTGGTCTTTCATCTCTTCGATGCCTAAATGTCTGAAAGTTACATTTTCAAAGTCGGCGCCTCGCAGCTCGGAACCGCGATTGTCGAGGATAAAGAGAAGGTAGCCTTTTTGAGCCATGTAGATTTCCCAGCCGCGGGACAGGTAGTTGCGGCTGGCTTCAACGTTGTGGGCATGCGGCCCGCCGTAAACGTAAACGATGGTGGGATATTTTTTTGACGGGTCGAAACCGACAGGTTTTACCATGCGATAATAAAGATCGGTGACGCCGTCGGCCGCCTTGATGCTGCCGCAGGTTATCTCGGGAACGTCGTAATCTTTCCATGGGTCGTCGGCTGTAATCAGGTTGATGCCGCGTCCGTCTGATGCTTTCAGTATATTGATGCTGCGGGCTACTGAAGGGGAACTGTAAGTGTCTGTCAGATAACTGCCTTTGGAACTCAGCCTGACGTAATGAACACCTTCGTCATTTCCGATGAGGTTTCGTTTGCCGTTGGAAACTTTTACGCTGAAAATATTGGCCTGAATCGGGCTGAGTGTATTCGCGGTGATGATGACAGATTTGTTTTTTACGTCAAAACCGGCCATGTCCCTGACAACCCATTGGCCGGAGGTCAGTTGCGTCACTTTTACATTCTCCTGCCATTCGCCGTCACGGCCTTCGATGTGTTGCCAACCGTCTTTACCCGCTTTGGAGAGATCGAAGAGATAGAGATGGTTGTAGCCGTCACGCTGACTTTGGTAGATGAATTTCTGTCCGTCCCAAGGAAGGAATTGTATCGGATGCAAGGGTTCCACGTATTTGGGATGACGTTCGGTGTAAAGACATGCTTCCAATTCGCCTGTCAGCGCGTCATAACGCATCAGACGGGCTTCGTTTTGTTCGCGGTTGACTTCTATCATGTACACCTTCTTGCTGTCGGGACTCCATGAAATATTGGTGAAGTAACGGTCGGTGGGGTCACCGGCTTTGAGCCAGACGGTCTCTTTTGTTGCCGGGCAGAATATGCCGACAGTCACCTTATGCATGGCTTCGCCGGCCATGGGGTATTTACAGGAATAGGTCGTTGCGATGCGGGTGGTGATGTCTACCTGCGGATAATCCGGTACCATGGACTGGTCCATGCGATAAAAGGCTAAACGGTTACCGTCCGGGCTCCAAAAAGTTCCTTTATAGATGCCAAATTCATCCCGGTGGACACTTTGTCCGTAGACTATATCGTTACTGCCGTCGTTCGTAATGGCTGTTTCGTGACCGTCGGCGTCCATCACGTACAGGTTGTTGTCTTTGTTGTAGGCGACAGACTTGGACGCTGGGCACCAGTCAACGTGTGACGAGTTTGAAGGTATTTCTTGCTTCCATAACATTTTGCCCTCTTTGAAATCGACCATGTAGCGTCTTGATGCTACACTAATAACGGCCAAAGGTTTGTCTGCATAGGGAAATTCCGTATAGAGGCAACTTCTGACGGTCGGCTTATCACCGGAATCCAGCCATTCGTTCAACTGGTCTAAGGTAAATAAGGTCTTTCTTTTGCCGGAGCGAGGGTCGATGGTAGCACATTGTTCGACATCTGTTTCCACGCAAATCTCGCCCCACCACGTTGTAAAAATAGTTTGGGGTGTTGATGTGCGATAAGTGTTCCCTCCCGGGAGCAAATCGTTCAGTGTGAATGTTTTCTTTTCCTGTGCCATACCGATGATAGACAAGTGTAAGAGAAACAAAAGCAGGAACAGTTTAATCTTCTTCATAACGATTGTTTTTCCAGTTTTTTCCGTAAGGTTTCTTTCCTTTGTCGAATGTGCGGTTGTCGCGCTTGAAGGAGCGTTTACCTTCATAAGCGGAACGATGGTCGCGTTCTTCGCGGTTGTCGAAACGTGGGGAACGGTTTTTTATCCGGAATTCGTGATTGTTGTCGTCTTCGTCTATGGCTTTCTTGAATTCTCTGTGGGCTTTGAAGCGTTTCTTTTCGGCCATCTGTCGCCGTTCTTCGGCATTCTTGATTTCGCCGCCTTCGGCGCGAAGTTCTTTATATTTACCGCTGAAAATCTGATATTTCCTGAATTCACATTCTAAAGAACCGTTGAAAAGGGGAATCTTGATAGATGGTTTCAAACCAATTTGGTCGAAACATTCTTCACGGTAACTTAAAATCCATGCATCATTGTCCATGAATTGATGTTTGAGGCGTTCGCCTATCATTTTGTAAAGTCCTAACAAGTCAGGCGTGGAGATGCGTTCGCCGTATGGCGGATTGGTAATGATGATGCTTTTTTCTGCGGGCTGAGTGAACTTGTGAAAGTCTTGGACCGCAAGTTCTATGTCTTTTGTCAGACCGGCCGCTTTGACGTTCATTGTGGCAATGTCGATGGCATTGCGGTTGATGTCATAAGCATAAATTTTATGGTTAAATTCCCGCTCGTTGGAATCATCGTTATAAATCGTATCAAATAGTTGCTGGTCGAAATCGTTCCATTTCTCAAAGGCATACTGTTTGCGGAACACACCGGGGGCGATATTGCGTGCAATGAGTGCCGCTTCGATGGCAATAGTTCCGGAGCCACACATAGGGTCTATCAAGTCGCATTCACCGTTCCATCCGGTCATCATGATCAAACCTGCTGCTAGTACTTCGTTGAGTGGAGCTTCGACGGCTTCTTGCCTGTAACCGCGACGATGAAGAGATTCTCCGGAACTGTCTAATGACAAGGTGCAGTCCTCTTCTGCAATGTGTATGTTTAGCTGAAGGTTCGGGTTGGTGACACAAATATTGGGACGTGAACCCGTTTTTTCTCTGAAATAGTCTACAATGGCATCTTTAACTTTGTAAGCTACAAATTTACTGTGGCGGAATTCTTTTGAAAAGACCACGGCATCTACGGCAAAACTTGTTTCATTATCAAGGTATTGTTGCCAGTCAATGGATTTGATAGCGTCATAAACTTCATCCGCGGATGCTGCCTTAAAATGTTTGATAGGCTTTAAGATGCGGATAGCGGTGCGCAATGCGAAGTTGGCACGATACATCATGGCTTTGTCGCCTGTGAATGAAACCATCCGGCGCCCGATTTGGATATTGTTTGCGCCGAGGTCTGTCAGCTCTTTGGCCAATACATTCTCAAGTCCCTGAAATGTTTTGGCGATGAGTTCAAATTCAGTTTCCATTTTGTCTGTTGTATGGATAGCTAAGTGTAAAATTGATATGTGAGTTTTATTTGTATTTTTTCTGTACAAGGCGAGCACCGGCAGGCACATCTTCTGTTACCCAGATGTTACCTCCTATGGTAGCTCCTTTTCCGACGGTGATGCGCCCGAGAATGGTTGAGTTGGCATAAACGATAACTTCGTCTTCGAGGATGGGGTGACGGGGAATGCCTTTGATGGGATTGCCATTTTCATCCAATGGGAAACTTTTGGCTCCTAAGGTGACGCCTTGGTATAATTTGACATGGTTCCCGATGATGCAAGTAGCACCTATTACAACACCAGTTCCGTGGTCGATGGTGAAATGATGTCCGATTTGTGCGCCGGGATGAATGTCAATACCTGTTTCTGAATGAGCCATCTCAGTGATGATACGTGGAATAAGAGGAACATTGAGCAGCAGCAGTTCATGTGCAATTCGGTAGTTGCTCAAAGCCTTGATGATGGGGTAGCAACTGATGATCTCACCATAGCTTTCTGCTGCCGGATCTCCGTTGTAAGCCGCTTCAACGTCGGTTGCCAGTATTTTACGTAATGTAGGAAGTTTTTGTATAAACTTGCCTGCAATTTCAGACGCTTTTTCTCTGAAAAAGTCACAACTAGACATATCCTCCGTTTTGTCGGTGAGAGATGCGGAAGAGAAACACAGACCAGCTACAATCTGTTCGATGAGTAAACCGTGCAGTCGTTCAAGATTGACGCCGATATGATAGGAAATGGTATGATGATTGACAGTAGATTTCCCGTAAAAACCGGGAAAGAGGATAGAACGGCAAAGTTGAATGATTTCGTGCAGGTCTTTTCCTGAAGGAAGAGGGTCACCGTCCCGGTGTTCGTGAAACAGTCCTTTTAGCGATGCGCTTTCTGATAATTCAGTAACTGTTTGTGTCAAAAGATGAGTGAAGTTTGACTGACTCATTTGTACATTAAGAATCTAACATATTTTGCAAAGATAAGAAAAGATATATAAAGAAATGGCGTTTTGTATGAAAAAAAATGCCATTTCTTTATATATCCTTATCTTTGAGGCTTCCTTATTCTTTGGCTTCCACTTTTATTAATTTATAGAGTTTGTCGCTGGGACGTATCTTTTCCGGCACTTTAAATGAAACCCTCATGCCTTTCCGTACCGTTTCGACTGGCTTGAGGTCGTACCGTACTTCTTCTAATGTCATGAACAGCGCACCGGTGGTGGGGCCGGTTATTAGAAGCCGGTCGCCGACATTCATTTCTGCAGCCTCAATTTGGAACTCACCGACACACAAATTGGAAAAATATTTGATTGCTTTGCCTACGTACACTTTCTTTTCCGTTGCTGCTGACCCATAACTTTTTGTCCATTCGCCCAGCCGTTGTCCTTGATAGTAACCGTCCCAAAATCCGCGGTTGAAGACGCGTTTCAGTCGTTCATCCCATACGTCTTTTTTCTCTTCCGTAAATGTCCCGTTGATTACGCTCTCTATCGCTTCACGGTAGCAGCTTACCACCGTGTATACATATTCGGGGCCGCGTGCGCGGCCTTCTATTTTGAAAACACGCACACCGGCTTTCATCATTTTGTCGATGAAACGGATGGTTTTCAAGTCTTTCGGGCTCATTATGTATTTGTTGTCTATCTCTAATTCGATGTCCGTTTCACGGTCTTTCACGATGTATCCCCGGCGACAAATCTGCATACAAGCACCTCGATTGGCGGAACGTCCCGTATTGTCAAGGCTCAGGTAACATTTGCCGCTTACAGCCATGCAAAGTGCACCGTGGCAGAACATTTCAATTTGTATGAGGCTGCCGGTTGGGCCACAAATGTGTTGCTCTTCGATTTGCCGATAGATGTCAGCAACCTGGCTCATGTTTAGTTCGCGAGCCAATACAACTACGTCTGCAAACTGTGCATAAAATTTCAGAGCTTCAATGTTGCTGATGTTCAGTTGTGTGGATAAATGTACATCCTGCCCTATTTGTTGGCAATAAATCATGACAGCCACATCTGAGGCGATGACGGCTGAGATGCCGGCTTCTTTGGCCGCGTCTATAATAGTGTGCATCAGCGGTATATCCTCTCCGTAAATGATGGTATTGACGGTGAGGTAGCTTTTTACGCCATGTTCCTTGCAGATCTGTGCCATCTGTTTCAGATCGTTTATGGTAAACGTGCTGGCGGAATGCGCACGCATGTTAAGGTTCTCTATGCCGAAATAGATGGAATCAGCACCTGCTTTCAGAGCCGCTGCAAGTGACTCTCGCGATCCAACCGGTGCCATTATCTCAAAATCTTTTCTATTCATTGTGGCTTGTTTTTGAGTTGCAAAGATAAGCATTTTATTCTCAAATAGAGAATAATATTTCCAAATAGCTTGTTAGTAGGCCGTTATTCTTTTTCTAAACCTTTAAAAGATAAACGATGTGCGTGGGCGGCGAAAGATGTCTGTCTGGCATTTATAATATTGGTGGTATAAACCGTGTTAAATAGTTTATCGGTATGCTTCTGTCGGGTGTTCTGTTAATATTTCTTGTGGCATTGTCATCCATGTTTTTTTTATGTACTTTTGTCACATGAAAATAGGAAATATCGAGTTTGGAGCTTATCCTGTATTCCTTGCGCCGATGGAAGATGTGACAGATATTGGTTTCCGCCTTTTGTGTAAACAAATGGGGGCGGCGATGGTCTATTCAGAATTTGTTGCAGCTGATGCATTAGTGAGGATGGTTAATCGAAGCATTGAGAAATTGACTGTATGCGATGAAGAACGTCCAGTGGCTATACAGATTTACGGCAAGGAAGTGGAACCCGTTGTTGAAGCGGCTCGTATTGTGGAAGAAAAGGCTTGTCCCGATGTGTTGGATTTGAATTTTGGTTGTCCAGTAAAGCGTGTCGCTGGGAAAGGTGCTGGTGCTGGTATGTTGCAGAATCCTGATAAGATGGTGGCAATGACGCGTGCCGTTGTGGATGCTGTGAAAGTGCCGGTGACGGTTAAAACCCGTCTTGGGTGGGATGCTGACCATAAAATTATTGTTGAGTTGGCAGAACGTTTGCAGGATTGTGGTATACGGGCCTTGACAATACACGGACGTACGCGGGCTCAGATGTATACTGGCGAAGCGGATTGGACGCTAATTGGCGCCGTAAAGAATAATCCGCGTATGCGGATTCCCATTATAGGCAATGGGGATATAACGACACCGGCTCGTGCCCGTGAATGTTTTGAACGTTACGGTGTGGATGCAATAATGGTTGGGCGGGCGACATTTGGCCGCCCTTGGATCTTCAGGGAAATAATGGCTGAACTGAATCCGAATGATTTGGCTGGAACAGCATGTTATGTGGAAAGTCACTATCCTGTTATGAGTACGGATTGGAAGATAGATGTTTTAAAGGCTCAGGTGCTAACCAGCGTCAGACGAATAGATGAGTATAGAGGGATTCTGCACAGTCGTCGCCATTTGGCTGCTTCACCAGTTTTCAAAGGAATTCCGAATTTCCGTGATACGCGGATTGCAATGTTGCGTGCAGAAACGGTGGAAGAACTGTTCGGCATTATGGAACAGGCTCGGGAAATGTTGAAAGGTCTGGAGTAGACAGACTCATTAGACGGTTGTTGTTAAGCGTAAAAGAGAATAAGACTGTTTCAAAATAAGAAATGGAAGTAGCTTTGCTTACAAACTATAGGCTAAAACATAAAAATCTCCGTCTTTAGCATAGTATATATAAAGGTAGGAGATTTTTATGTTTAAGTTTCAATCAGTAAAATTCTTGTTTTAATAACCCTATTTTGAATAGACTCATTCCTTTTTATGCTTTTGTGCTGAATGCCAATGCATACATTTTCATCTGTTTGAGCATCGCTACCAAACCATTGCTGCGTGTAGGCGAGAGGTGTTCTTTGAGACCTATGCGTTCAATGAAATAAAGGTCTGCTTCCATTATCTCTTGTGGAGTGTGTCCGCTCAAAACCCTGATGAGTAATGCGACGATACCTTTCACAATCAATGCGTCACTTTCTGCCTGGAATGTGATGGTGCCGTCCTTAAGGTCGGCCTGGAGCCAGACCCTGCTTTGGCAACCGTCAATCAGATTCTGTTCTGTTTTGTATTCATCGGGCAGCGCGGGTTGTTCGCTTCCGATGTCAATGAGTAGTTGGTATTTGTCCATCCAGTCGTCGAAGTCGGAAAATTCTTCGATGATTTCATCTTGCAGTTCGTTGATAGTTTTCATTTTTCTTCGTTTTCGTTGTAAATAACTTGTATGACAGTTTGTCCGACAGCTTTAAGGACAGCTTTGTCGATATGTTCCATGTTGTCGTTGATTGTGTGCCATGTGGGTCCGAAGCCGGATGATGCATTCTTGAAATATGGTACGATATCTATACATGGGATGCCAGCGATGCGGTTGACGGGAATATGATCGTCAGTAATATAACCGCCCTCTTCCTTTGGGAAGAATTGCCCATAGCCGAGTTGGTCGGCCGTATTCCAAACACGTTCAACGACCTGTGCGGCATAACGTTTCGAAAAGCCCTCTTGTGCGAACGTGCTGCCGGATCCGCCCACCATGTCCAGCAGGATGCCGAAGCGTGCACGGTAGCCGAATTTGTGGGGTTGTGCAGCCCAATGCTGTGAGCCGAGACACCATGAATCTTCGTTCCTTTCGTCAGACCATTGTGGTGTACCATAGTCTTCGGCGTCAAAACAGATAAAGTCAATGCCGATGCCGAGTGGTTTTTGAGATATAAGCCTGGCCATTTCGAGCATGACGCCTATTTCGCTGGCCGCATCGTTGGCACCGGGTACCGGCTTGTGCCAGTTGGCCGAATCCGGGTCGTTGTCGGCCCATGGGCGGCAGTCCCAATGTCCGCAAATCAGCAGACGTGTTTCCGCGTCGGGAAGGAATGATGCTATGATGTTCCTGGCTTTCAGTATGGTTCCGTCGAATGCCGCCAGGTCGGCATATTGGTCAGTAACGACAGCGCCGTAGCTCCTGAATTTTTCAGCTATGTAGTTACCGCATTTGCGATGTGCTTCCGTATTGGGAACTCGCGGCCCGAATGCACATTGGGCCGCG
Organism: uncultured Prevotellaceae bacterium; assembly: GCA_949299545.1. Classification (GTDB taxonomy): domain Bacteria; phylum Bacteroidota; class Bacteroidia; order Bacteroidales; family Bacteroidaceae; genus Paraprevotella. The sequence continues at coordinate 167,369 of CASGAM010000041.1, forward strand.
ATGAAGCTGTAGGCGCTGTCGGCGTTGAAATCCGGTGCTGGCGTCATGGCTATTGTGTCGTTTTGTCCTGTTGTTCCAGCAGTTTTCTGCCCGCAGGAAGTGAGTGAGGCAACTACTGACAGTATCATCAGACTGTTGCGTAATATGTGCATGGTCCTGTTCATTCTTTTTGTTATGGCTGGTTAATATTCTTTATGTGATTGTACATATTGCATAATGCGCAGGAAGTTTCCACCCCATATTTTCCGAATGTCCTCTTTGCTGTACCGTTCTGCTAGCAGCCGGCGTGTGAAGTTGATGATTTCGGCTGCCGATGCGCAACCGGGTATGCCGCCGTCGCCATCGAAGTCAGTGCCGATTCCCACATGTTCCACTCCCATGACGTTGACCATGTGGTTCAGGTGCTCCACAGCATCGAGTATGCAGGCTTCGCCGTCTTTTTTCAGGAATCCTTTGTAGAGTGTTACTTGCGCTACACCACCGTTTCTTGCTAATGCTTTGAGTTGTTCGTCGCTGAGGTTGCGTGGGACGTCGCAAAGGGCTTTGGCTGAAGAATGTGAGCAGACGATGGGCGTGTTGCTGGTTTGCAGCGCATCATAGAAACTGCTTTCTGCGGCATGTGATAAGTCTACCATCAGACCAAGTCTGTTCATTTCCTTAACAACTTCCTGGCCGAACTGGCTCAAACCACCATGTTCATTGACGCCGCGTGCAGAATCGCATATGTCGTTGTCGCCGTTGTGGCAAAGTGTCATATAGACAATACCCCGATCGCGGAAATGTTTCAGGAGGCTGAGTTCCTTTCCGATAGCATAGCCGTTTTCTATGCCAAGCATGACCGCTTTCTTTCCTGCGGCTTTCAGCCTATTGAGATCGGCAGGGGTATAGGCTATTTCTACCGCCGAAGCGTTGGCTGCGACCATCTTTTCTATTTGCGTCAGAATGCGGTCTGCTTTGGCCGTGGCAGCCAGGAGTGCCTCTTCAGTTCTTTCTTTCTGTTCCAGGTAGGCAACCATGATGGTTGCGTCAAGATGACCTTCCTGCATTTTGTGCAGGTCGGTGAGGATGCGAGAATCGCGTTTGTCGAAACAGATGTTTTCATGAAAAAACATCGGAGTGTCGCAATGGCTGTCTAATGTCAGTATCCGGTCATGCAGGTTTTTGGCTTCCTTGAAGAAAGTTGACTCTTGAACGAGCCATGCGAAAATCGGCAGCATACTTTCGTCTTCGTTCAGGATAAAACATTCCGGATGCCATTGCACACCGAGTAATGACTTGTATTCCGAAGATTCTATGGCTTCAATGATGCCGTCGGACGATGTTGCACAGACTTTAAGGTGTTTTCCGGGAGATTTTACGGCCTGATGGTGGAACGAGTTGACATGGATGGCTTGTTTCCTGAAAATCTTGCAGAGCAGGCTGTCCGGACTGATTGTTACTGTATGGGACGCTTGTGAGCGGTCCAAATCCTGACTGTGTTTTATCAAATTCCCGTCGCATTGGCTGTAAATGTCTTGGTAGACGGTTCCACCAAGAGCGGCAGCCATGATCTGTATGCCTCTACAGATGCCCAGTATGGGAATTTGTCGGTCGAAAGCTAATCGGGTAATGAGCAACTCTGCCAAGTCGCGCCGGTGGTTGATGCCGTGCAGCGAGGGTAATGGTTCTTCATTGACAAACAGCGGGTTCATGTCGCCGCCTCCCGAAAGTATCAATCCGTCAATGTGGTCGAGGATGTTGGCTAATGCGTCGCGTTCCTCAAACGGGGGGATGATGACGGGTGTCCCGCCGGCTTTCAGGACTGATTTGAAATATCCCTCTGCCAACTCGCAACCTTTTTCGCCGAAATTGCCGGTTATACCAATGATCGGTTGAGGCGTATAGCCTGGAAACCGGTCATGTGTTTTTTCATATTGGGCATTCCAATCAAAATAGTCCGTATTCATGTGAGGAAGAAAAGATTATTCTAAGCCGACAGGAATTTCTTTCTTGATGCTTTGTTCTAAAGATATCAGTGTTTCTGTGGAGATGACTCCGGGAATTTCCTGGAGGCGGTTATTAAGAAGTTCCATCAGATGGGCGTTGTCTCGCGCATACAACTTGATGAGCATGGTATAAGGACCGGTGGTGAAATGACATTCCACGACTTCGGGTATATGGTTCAGTTCTTCTACGACGCGTTTGTACATTGAACCTTTTTCAAGGATGACGCCGACGTATGTACAGGTGCTGTAACCAAGGCTTTTGGGGTTTACGTCATAGCCTGATCCTACAATTACCCCCATGTCAATGAGACGTTGTACGCGCTGATGGATGGCAGCCCGAGACACGCCACATTCGTTGGCAACGTCTTTAAATGGAATTCGAGCGTTGCATGAAATGATTTCTAAGATTTTTTTATCAAGACTATCTATCTTTTCCATGGTTTTTGATGTTTTAATTCAGATTGTACATTTTGTAAGCAAATATAGTTAATTTTCTAATGTTAGATGTCGCTTTAACAAAAAATAAAGCAAATAACGAGAAGAAACGATTAATTTTTGACTTGCAGAAAGTTCGTACCGTTGAATCTGAAGTCTATATGGTTTTGTTTTTATATAGAGTGGGTGTCAAGCCGGTAAACCTTTTAAATGAGCGATTGAAGTGAACGATACTTTCAAAGCCACATTCCATACTGACGTCCGTAATGGACAGACGGCTGTTCATCAGTAGTTTGCAGGCGTATCCTATCCTCATCTCTAAGATATACTGTTTAAACGTTTTGCCTGTGCTTTCCTTGAAAAAACGGCAAAAAGCCGTAGGGTTCATTGCGGCAAAGGAGGAAACCTCTTCTAAAGTGATTGGATGCGTATATTGTTTGTTGAGATAGGTCAATACTTTTTCTATTTTATTGTTTTTGAAAACGGAAGGGTTTTTGTAATAGTTGGGGGAGGCTACCAGGGTGCGTGTGTGGACTGTGGATAACTCGTGTAACAGTTCTATGAAAAGGATGATTTGTTTTACACCTTCTGTTTGAGGCAAACTTATCAGCATTTCCTGAATGGCCGGCCGTTTCTTCAGTGAAAAAAGAATGCCTCGTTCCGCTTCCTGTAACAGACGGTTGATTTGAGAGAATTGTAAGTAATGGGAGAAAGAGTATTGCATGAAATCCTTTTCAAACTGAATAATGGAACCGTTGACCCTTAACAGGTTGCCATTTTTGTCTTTTTTATCATTATGGATGCAGTGAGGTAATTCTGGCCCAAAAAGGAACAGATGCTCATTGGAATAACGTATGATGTTGTCGCCGACTAAACAGTCTCCGCCTCCGTGTTCTGCATATAACAGTTCAAACTCTTTGTGGAAATGCCAAGGGTAAGTAAAGCAAGCATAGTCGTAGTGTCGCGCTTTGATAGGATTGGAGTCCGTAATATACAGTTGTTCGTTCAGTATCTTTTTCATGGTAATATCGTTTCGGGATGATACTTTGCAAATATAGACAAATAATCTGCAAAATTCAGTATATTCAATAATTTCTTTCTGCACTATTTTTGCAATGATAATCATTTTAATACAAGTATTATGAATAACAAGTTTGATATTTCCGGAAGAGTCGCTGTCATTACCGGCGGTTCAGGTGTATTGGGCAGCAATATTGCTGAAGGTTTTTTACAGGCCGGAGTGAAAGTAATTATAATTGGTGCGCACCAAGAGCGTGTGGATGCGGCTGTCGAACGGCTGAGAGCTGTTAGTCCGGATGTGTACGGAGTGGCTTGCAATGTCCTTGATATGGACAGCTTGGAGTCAGTAAAGTCCGAAGTGCTTTCCAAATGGGGGCGCATTGATATCTTAGTGAATGCAGCTGGTGGCAATATCCCCGGTGGAACCTTGACGGAAGCTCAAAACATTTTCGACATGAAGGTTGAGGATTTGAACAAGGTTGTGGATTTGAATCTCAACGGTTCGGTTTATCCTTCTTTGGTTTTTGGCCGGGTAATGGCTGAACAGAAAAGCGGTGCCATTGTCAATGTGTCTTCAATGGCTGCTTATGAGTCTATTACCCGTGTGCCGGGTTATTCCATGGCAAAGAGCGCCATTGAGAATTTTACCCGTTGGATGGCGCAAGAGATGGCCATTAAGTTCAGTGAGAAAATCAGGGTCAATGCCATTGCTCCCGGTTTCTTTATCGGTAATCAGAACCGTGCCATCCTTATCAATCCTGAAGGAAGTCTGACGGAACGCAGTAAGAAAGTAATTGCAAAGACGCCGATGCGTCGGTTTGGAGATATTTCCGAGTTGAATGGTGCTGTCCAGTTCTTATGCAGTGACGCTGCCAGTTTCATTACCGGTGCTACATTGGCTGTCGACGGCGGTTTTAGCGCATTTAGCGGTGTTTAACCATAAACAAAAAGGAGAACAGCGATATGATGGAAAATACATGGCGTTGGTTTGGAAAGAAAGACAAGATTACGCTTTCCATGCTGAAACAAATTGGTGTGGAAGGAATCGTGACGGCTCTTCACGATGTGCCAAACGGTGAAATCTGGACCGTTGAGGCGATCAACGACTTGAAATCATACATTGAGTCTTATGGCCTGAGATGGTCTGTCGTTGAAAGCCTTCCGGTCTGTGAGGCTATCAAGTATGCAGGTCCTGAGCGCGACGAACTGATAGAAAAATATAAAATCAGTTTGGCCAATCTCGGGAAATGCGGTGTCAAGACGGTTTGTTACAACTTTATGCCTGTGATTGACTGGGTTCGTACTGATTTGCAGCATCCTTGGCCGGATGGTTCCAGCTCGCTTTATTACGACCGGGTGCGTTTCGCATATTTCGATTTGAAAATTCTGCAACGTAAGGGGGCAGAGGCTGATTACACGGCAGAAGAACTCCAGAAGGTGGAAGCCCTTGACAAAGTGATAACCGAGGCAGAGAAAGATGAGTTGGTGGACGCGATTATCGTGAAGACACAAGGTTTTGTGAATGGTAATATCCGCGAAGGAGATAAAAATCCTGTAGCCATCTTCAAACGTCTGTTGGCGCTTTACGAGGGTATAGACCGGGCGGCTTTGCGTGAAAACATGCGTTATTTCTTGGCGGCCATTATGCCTGTTTGTGAGGAGTATGGGGTCAATATGTGTGTGCATCCTGATGACCCTCCTTTCCAGATATTGGGTTTGCCGCGTATCGTGACTTGCGAAGAAGACATCGAATGGTTTCTGAACGCTGTCGACAATCCGCATAATGGTCTGACTTTCTGTGCCGGTTCTTTGAGTGCCGGTGAACACAATGATACCCGTGAGTTGGCTAAGAAATTTGCACGTCGCACGCATTTCGTACACTTGCGTAGTACGGCAGCCATGCCGGGGGGCAACTTTATCGAGAGTACCCACCTTGCCGGCCGTGGCCATCTGATTGATCTTATCCGTATTTTTGAAACTGAGAATCCCGGCCTTCCCATGCGTGTCGACCATGGCCGCATGATGCTGGGCGATGAAGACAAAGGCTACAATGCCGGCTATTCATTCCATGGTCGGATGCTTGCACTGGGTCAGGTGCAAGGCATGATGGCCGTCGTTGAAGACGAGTTGAAGCGAGGTATCAACATCAAATAAAAAAAACTTAGTGTGTTCCTGCGACAGGGTATGGGCTGCCGCAGGATTCTTTTTTTTAACATTAAATCTGTTTTAATATCATGAATTTACAAAATCCACAGACCGGCATGGGCAAAATGACCAGCTATCGTTGGATGATTTGCTTCATGCTTTTTATGGCGACGACCATCAACTATATGGATCGTCAGGTTCTTTCACTGACATGGAAGGATTTTATTGCACCGGAATTTAACTGGACAGACGCCAATTACGGCACTATTGCCGGTTGTTTTTCGCTGATTTATTCTATTGCCATGCTTTTCGTGGGCAGTTTTATTGACAAGATTGGTACCAAGAAAGGCTATATGTGGGCTATTGGCATCTGGTCGGTGGGTGCTTGCCTTCACACTTTCTGCGGTATCGCCACGGCCGGTATTTCCGTTGGAACATGGACGTTCTCCTTTGAAGAAGCGCGGCAGGCGCTTGCCGCCGCCGAGACGGCCGGAGCGGTTATCTGGAGTGTTTCCACAGTCAGCATCTGGCTATTCCTTGTGGCCCGTATTATTTTAGCGGTCGGCGAGGCCGGTAACTTCCCTTGTGCCATCAAGGTGACAGCAGAATATTTTCCCAAGAAAGACCGTGGGTTTGCCACCAGTGTGTTCAATGCCGGTGCCCAGCTGGGCGCTTTGCTGGCTCCTTTCACCATACCTATCATTGCGCGTTATTGGGGATGGGAAATGTCTTTCTTCATCATCGGACTTTTAGGATTTATCTGGATGGGTTTCTGGATACGGATGTACAATCCGCCGGCCCTTCATAAGAAAGTGAATAAGGCCGAGCTGGCTTATATTGAGAGCGACAAGGAAAGCGACCGGGCCATGGCGGCTTCTGCTGCGTCAGAACAGCCTGAAAAGCGGTTGAGCCTTTGGAAATGCTTTACTTATCGTCAGACTTGGGCTGTAGTTGCCGGCCGTTGTCTGCCCGACGCTGTATGGTGGTTCTTCCTGTTTTGGGCGCCTGCGTATGTGAAAGATGTTTATGGCTACCGTTCCGATTCTACAATGGGTATGCTGCTTATTTTTACGCTTTATCTCATTTCCATGCTCTCCATCATCGGAGGATATTTGCCGACCATCTTTATAGACAAGTATAAGATGAACCCGTTTGCGGGACGTATGCGAGCCATGTTGATATTTGCTTTGTTCCCATTGCTGGGGCTTTTCGCGCAGCCATTGGGTAACATCTCCTGTTGGTTCCCCATCATCATTATCGGTATCATTGGGGCGGCACATCAGAGTTGGAGTGCCAATGCTTATACGGTGGTAAGCGATATGTTCCCGAAATCGGCTGTTGCGACGGTAACCGGTATCGGCGGTATGGCCGGGGGTATCGGTAGCTTGTTGTCGAACCAAGGCTCCGGATTGCTTTTCACTTACGCGAAGGAGACTGACATGTCTTTCCTCGGTTTCCAAGGTGTGCAGGCCGGATACATGATTGTTTTCATTGTCGCATCCGTAGCTTATCTGTTCAGCTGGATTGTCATAAAGCTGCTAGTTCCTAAATATAAACTCATAGAATTATAAAAAGATATGGAGAAATCATTCATACATGCCGATTTTCTTCTGAAAGGTGAGACGGCCGGCAAACTTTACCATGAGCATGCGGAAAAGTTGCCTATTATAGATTTTCACTGCCACTTGAACCCGAAGATGGTAGCCGATGACTATCGGTTCCGTTCCATCACGGAGTTGTGGCTGGGTGGCGACCATTATAAATGGCGCGCCATGCGTGCCAACGGAGTGGACGAACGTTATATTACGGGTAATGCTACCGACTGGGAAAAGTTCCAGAAATGGGCTGAGACGGTTCCGTACACGTTACGCAATCCTCTTTACCATTGGACTCATCTGGAACTGAAAACCGCCTTTGGAATTGATGAAGTGCTGAATCCTTCCACTGCACGTGCCATTTACGAGCGTTGCAACGAACTGTTGGCACAACCCGGTTTTACGGCGAGGGCGCTGATGAAACATTATAATGTTGAAAGTGTCTGTACGACCGATGATCCGGCTGATACGCTGGAATATCATGAACGCATTGCCGCTTCCGGATTTGACGTGAAAGTGTTGCCGACATGGCGTCCCGATAAAGCCATGACCATAGCAGGAGCTGCGGATTATAATGCCTATATCGACCGTTTGGGAGTCGTCCAGAACATGGATATCAGAACCTTCGACGATTTGATAGACACGTTGAAGGCGCGTCACACATTCTTCCATGCACAAGGCTGTCGCTTGGCCGATCACGGCGTTATGGCATTCCCATCATCCGACTATACGATGAGTGAGGTTAAGGCCATTTTTGCCAAAGTTCGCGCGGGTGTCGAACCGGATCGGGAGGAGAAAGGTAAGTTCCAGACGGCCATGCTGGAGATACTTGCCTGCATGAACGCTGAGGCCGGATGGACGCAACAGATTCATTACGGGCCCTTGAGAAATACCAACAGTCGGAAACTTGCCGAGTTGGGACCCGATACAGGTTTCGACACCATCGGTGATTTCCGTTCGGCCGAAGCCATTGCCCGTCTGTTCGACCGGCTTGAGGCTAAAGGCCGATTAGCCCAAACCATCATTTACAATATCAATCCGGCCGATAACGACATGCTGGCAGCCATGATTGCCAATTTCCAGGACGGGTCTGTTCCGGGAAAGATGCAGTTTGGTGCGGCTTGGTGGTTCAACGATCAGCGGGGTGGCATCATCCGTCAGCTGGATTCCCTGTCAGAGCAAGGCTTGTTGAGCCGTTTTGTTGGCATGCTTACAGATTCACGTTCTTTTGTCTCCTATCCGCGGCATGAATATTTCCGTCGCATTCTGTGTAACCTCATCGCTAACGACCTTGATGAAGGCTTGTTGCCGCAGGCGGAAATGGAACGTATAGAGCAGATGGTAGAAGACATCTGTTACTACAACGCAAAGCGTTATTTGAAACTATAGTGATATAGAACACTTTAATAATAAAAAGAAGTGGCTCGCCTTTCCCGGATACCTTAAACGGGAAAAGGCGAGTTGCTGTTATGAGCCTTGTCATATCGTCGACTCCTGTCCTGAATGAAATAACTAAAAACTGATACCATGATGAATAATAACACGCCTTTTTGTAGAATCGCAACAGTCTTGTGTGCGATAGTGATGTTCCCACCGTCTGTTGCGTGGAGCCGTTCTTATTATGTGTCCGCCACGGCTGCCGGTGCGGGCTCCGGAACGAAAGAAGCGCCTTTTGGTTCTATTCAGGATGCGGCCGACAAGGTGCAGCCTGGAGACACTGTATGGGTCTCGGGAGGCACGTATGAAGTGTCGTCGCTTGTTCCTGCTTCTTCCGGAACGCGGTCGGCTTTCATCGTTTTTTGTCCCGAAGCGGGGACGGGCGAGGTCATACTTCGGCATCCTGACACGTCGCCCGGAACCTATACGCCGGTTATCGACCTTTCCAACAAACAGTATATTCGGGTCAGTGGATTTTCGTTTAAGGGATTTAAGTATTTTCAAAGCGCCATTAGCCTGAATGGAGCTACGGGGTGTGTGGTGGCCGGCAACCGTTTTGAACAGTTGGGGCATGCCGATGTGTCGGAATGGAACGCTAATTCCGTGATATGGATGGGTAATGCCGTCGGGAATGCAGTTGTTGACAATTACTTTGCAGACATCATTGGCGACGGTGTGTCGATCAACGGACAGGGCTGTTCTTCTAACTTCGTTGGCAACAACACATTCCTTCGTTTTACGGGCAAAAAACGTTCCTGGGGCGGCGATTATCTTTTTACCCGTTGCATAGACATTCAGGACATGACGGAAGGTAACAATGTGATTTACGCCAACTCCTTTTCAGATGTCCCCACCTGCATTTGGCTTGACCGGGACGGCAGCAGTAACATTTTGCTCCGGAACAGAGCGGAAGCATGCAGCGATTTTATATTCAATGAGTCGCGTTGCGCCTCCAACATCGTGATGGAAAACATTGGCGCCGGTTTGGAGGGTATTGCATTCCAGACGGCACATTACGAGACGGGATGGACGGTTGACGCCCAGTGGACCAATAACGTGGCTTATCAATGCAAGACCGGTTTCCTGATTCATAAGTCGCATCGTGACCGTTTGCGTAACAACATTGTTTATGACTGTTCCTCTTATGCCATCGAGTTTTCCGACAGCGCGCTCGCTTCCGGTCCGCATACTCTGGTTGACAATATCGTGTTTACCCCCGGTAGGACTGCGACGATTCTTCAGGAAGGGCGTGGCATCACCTTAGAGGAATTTCAGACGCTTTTGGGCGGAACGGGTAATTTGGCCTCGGAACCGGAATTTGCCGGCAACGATCCGTACAGCGAAAATTTTACTCTGTCTGCCGAGAGCCCTGCCAAAGGGCGTGGCTATGGCGGTGTGGACCTGGGGGCTTATGCCGTGTATGGCCCTGTTTCTGCCGGATGGCATGAGCCGGCCGATGACCATCCGGTACAAGTCATGTTTGACGCTTACCGGGTTGTTTTGCCGCGCGATGGACGGGTGCCTGTTACCGTCCGGCTCTCGGAACCTTGTGCAGAAACTTTCTCGTTCACCTTGCGTCCGGTGGCCGGTGATGCCCGTGAAGATGAAGATTTTCTGATAGAGACGCCTTCTTTGGTCTTTGAACCGGGCGAGACGGAAAAAACGGTATATGTCAGCGGGCGGGGAATGTCTGCTTATGACGAGTTGGTGGCGTTGACGCTTGACGAACCGTCGGCGGATGCAGATGTGCGGTGTGCCATGGTTGTCGTTAAAGTGAAGAAAACGGCTGATGCCGGATCCGACAGTGAGTATGAGACAGACAGTGAGACGGGTTATGCCACGGTGCAGCTCGATGCTTCCGGCACATGTGATCCGGCGCAAAATATTAAAAGTTATGTATGGATGCTCGACGGTGAACAGATAGCAACGGGCATGACGGCTCAAACGGAACTGCCGGAAGGAAGCTATTTCATAACGTTGAAGTTGACCGATGCCGATGGTAACATATACGAAGATGATGTTAATGTGACGGTCATTAGTCCTTCCTCTATTTGGTTGGAGGCCGAGGACGGTGACGTCGGTTCGTTGTGGACTGTTCCGGTGGATGCAAATGCTTCAGGTGGCAAGTATGTGGAAGTGAAGAACGGTTACAACAGCAATAATTCGGTGCCCGCTGAGGATGGATGGATTACGTATACCTTTACCGTGGAAAAGGCGGGCGACTACAATTTCTGGGTACGCACCATTTGTCCCGACCCTAATGGTGATTCTTTCTGGTTCAAGATGGATGACAACAGTTTTACCCAGTGGAATGGAATACCTCTTTCCACTCAGTGGACGTGGAACAAGAGTAATACGATTTATACGCTTTCGTCAGGAACGCATACCTTTGTCGTGGCTTATCGTGAAGATGGTACCCGGCTTGACAGGATGTTGCTGACAAACAGCAGTGTTGAACCGGTAGGGCAAGGACCGCAAACCGGCATACTTTCACCCGACCTTTCTGCCGAAGGCAGTGTCTATTACGATAGGGCATCCGGCAGCCTTGTTACTGAGTGGAATGAAGAGGTTTACAGGGTGCATGTTTATCGGTGTGACGGCACTGTTTGTTACGTCTCCGGCTTCTTGGAAGGGCGTTGCGAGGTCGGAATCTCTCAACTCTCAACCGGCACGTATATAGTCAGGTTGGAAAACCGGAATGGCAAATCTTGCTTTAAGAAGATCTTGAAATAGCCGTTGTGTTTCCTCATTGGGGATGCACTTTCGTTGCTGTGTTGAGTAAATTTTTTTCAATTCGGGGGCGTTTCCAATTTCACCTGGAATAGGCGTATGAATGACGTTTCTGTTTTATAAGAAATTTACGACCTGTCGCTGCAAAATTTGCAACCTGTCGCTTCTACAAGGCG